>NZ_JAERUC010000102.1 GCF_016745505.1 Streptomyces silvae
ACCGGCCGGCCGGGTGTGCGCCGACCCCGTCCCCACGGTGCGGCGCGCGGGTGGACCGCCGTCATCCGCTCGGGCGACGGTCCACGTTCATCAGGTCCCGTTTCCTTCGGGAGCGGGCGGGGACGCGGGGATTCCGAGTGCCGGAAGCACGGCGCACTCGATGAAGCGGGCGAGGAAGGTGTCCTCCGGGTAGCGCCCCTCCAGGAGCGACCGGGCGCGCATGATGCCGAGCACCTGGGCCGCCACGTACTCGGCCGCGGGGTTGTCGGCCGCGATCTCGCCGCGCCGCACGGCGCGTTCGACCATCTCGTCGATCGAGGCGATGGCCGGGGTGATCAGCGTCGAGTGCAGGGCGCACAGCAGGTCGGGGTTCTGGAGGGCGGCGTGGCTGAGCGCGTGCATCAGCGCGGTGTCCTTGCCGGACGTGGCGTCCACCACCCGCGCCGCCTCGTGCAGGTCGCCGCTCAGGGTCCCGGTGTCGATGTCCGAGAACAGCGTTCTCCGTGTGCCGTGCAGCGCCGCCACGACCAGCTCGGGCTTGGAGCCCCACTGGCGGTAGAGGGTGGACTTCCCGCACCGCGTCCGCGAGGCGACGCCCTCCATGGTCAGGGACTCGTAACCACTCTCACGCAGGAGGTCCAGCACGGCGGTGTAGAGCTCCTGTGCCCGCTCCGGTGTGATCTTCGACCGGCGTGACGTGGCTGCTGACTCCTGCGCTGAACCGGGCGACGGCATCTGCTTCCCTCTCTGCGGCCCTGTGGCTGGGGATCCTCGATACGACAGTGTACCGATACGCCAGTGTACCGATACGCCGCCGTATCGGTACACTGGCGTATCGATACGGCATGGAGTCGCCATGCCGACGTCGTCACAGCGCATCGTCAGCAAAGGGGCACGGGGTGATGTACACCCGCAGGGAGCCTGCGGAGCGGGAGCCGGACGCATCGGCCCGACCGCCCCTCGTCCGGGAACTGCTTCTGACAGCCGGACTCTTCCTCGTCTACAAACTCGGCCGGCAGGCCGCGAACGGCCATGTCGATGAGGCCTTCCACAACGCAGGGGACGTCTGGGGCTTCGAACGAGCCCTCGGCCTTCCCGGCGAAGGAGCGGTACAAGGCCTCCTGCTGCACAGCCACACGCTCGTCCAGGCGGCGAACACCTACTACGCGACCGTGCACTTCCCGGCCACGGTGGCGTTCCTGGTGTGGCTGTACTGGCGCCGCCCGCGCCACTACGTCTGGTCACGCCGCGTCCTCGCCGCGCTCACCGGCGCCGCGCTCGTCCTGCACCTGCTCTTCCCGCTGGCCCCGCCGCGCATGCTGCACGCCGCCGGCCTCGTCGACACCGGACAGGTCTACGGCCCCACGGTGTACGGGGACACCCCGGCGACCGACTCGATGGCCAACCAGTTCGCGGCCATGCCCTCGCTGCACTTCGGCTGGGCCCTGGCGGTCGCCGTCGGGCTGATCGTCGCCACCCGCTCGCGGTGGCGCCTGCTGTGGCTGCTGCACCCGCTGCTCACCCTGGTCGTCGTGGTGGGCACCGCCAACCACTACTGGCTCGACGCGATCGCGGTCTCCGCCCTGCTCTCCGTCGCCTACGCCGCGCTGAGGCTGCCGCGTGAACCGGTCCTCACGCACCTGCCGTGGCCGGCGTCCTTCCCGGTCCAGCGCGGCTCCACGGAGCCGGCCTACGTGCCGTCGGAGTCCGCCTACGCACCGTCGGGAGCGCGCCGATGAACGCCACGCTCATAGCCGTCGCGCTCTCCCTCGTCTCCGCCGGCGCCTACGCGGCCGCCGCCGTGGCACAGGCCCGGCTCGCCGGCCGGACCGACCCCGCCGCCGGAGCGCTGAGCATGATGGGCCGCGGCGCCTGGTGGTCGGCGGTCGGCCTCAACGCGGGCGGTGCGCTGCTGCACGTCGCCGCGCTGAAGTACGGACCGCTCACCCTCGTCCAGCCGCTCGGCGCGCTCACGCTCGTCGCCGCCGTACCGCTCGGGGCCCGCTCCGCCGGCCGCCGGGTCAGCCGTACGGAGTGGCGCGGCACGCTCCTCACCCTCGTCGGCCTCGCCGCGCTGCTCCTGGCCGCGGGCGGCGCCGCGCCCCACGACACCCTGAGCCTCCCCGAGGCCCTGGGCGTCGGGGCCGTCACCATGGCCCTGGTCGCCACGCTCGGCCGCCCCGGCGCCCGGCCCGGCCTGCGGCACGCCGCCGCCTCGGGTATCACGTCCGGGGTCGCCTCCGCGCTCACCCAGACCCTGACGGTCGCCGCGACCGACCATGCGGGCCCGCTGCTGAGCTGGCGCCTGGTGACGGTGGCGGTGCTGGTCTCCTTCTTCGCGCTGGGCGGCCTGATGCTGTCCCAGACCGCCTACCGGGGCGGCCTCGGAGCCCCGCTCGCCGTCGTCACCCTCGCCAACCCGGTCGCCGCCGCCGCGATCGGCCTGATCCTCCTCGGCGAACGCGTCCAGGGCGGGGTCCTCGGCCTGATCCCGGCGCTCATCGGTGCCGCGGCCGCCGTCCAGGGCGTGGTCCTGCTCAGCCGGGCGCAGGCGCGCACCGCCGACGGGGCGCCACCGGACCCCGCCGGGCCCGCCCCCACGGCGGCCGTCACCAGGCCGCCGTCGCCGTCGAGGGTCGTCATCACCGCCCCGTCGGTCAGCGCTCCACGGCCCGCCGAGCCCCTGACGCTGCGCCCGGAGCCCGTCGGCACCGCGGGCGGCCCCGGCTAGGGCGTGGGAGCGTCCGGGGAGCCGCCCTCCGGTCCCGGGCCGTCCAGCTCGTCGATCGCCCTGGTCAGCCAGCCCGTCCAGAACGTCTCCAGGTCGATGCCCCCGCGCAGCACCAGACGGCGCAGCCGGTCCTCGTCCGCGGTCCGCTCCGGCGGGAAGTCCCGCCGCTCGATCTCCAGGTACTCCGCCAGCTGTTCCCGGTGCAGCGCCAGGTGCCTGCGCAGCTCCCCGGCCAGCCCCGGGGCGCCCACCACGGCGGCCGCCCGCATCCTCAGCAGCAGCGGATCGCGCACCGGCCGCGGATCCTCGGCGAGCGCCACCCACTCCCTCAGCGCCTCGCGTCCGGCGGGCAGCACCTCGTACTCCTTCTTCTGCCCGCGGGCGGGCCGCGCCGCCGGCAGCACCCGGATGTGGCCGGCCTGCTCCAGCTTTCCCAGCTCGCGGTAGATCTGCTGGTGCGTGGACGGCCAGAAGTAGCCGATCGACCGGTCGAACCTGCGCGTCAGCTCCAGACCCGACGACGGCTTCTCGAGCAGGGCGGTGAGGATCGCGTGCGGGAGTGACATGGTCAGCATCCTAGGGACGGCGCAGGCGGCGGCTCACAGCCCGGCGGCGAGCTCCGTGCCCTGGCGGATCGCCCGCTTGGCGTCCAGCTCGGCGGCCACGTCGGCGCCGCCGATCAGATGCACCGCGCGGCCCGCGGCACGCAGCTCCTCGTACAGCTCGCGCCGAGGCTCCTGACCCGCGCACAGCACCACGGTGTCGACCGGCAGCAGGTGCTGCTCGCCGTCCACGGTCAGGTGCAGGCCCTCGTCGTCGATCAGGTCGTACGAGGCGCCCGCGATCATCGTCACCCCGCGGTGGCGCAGCTCGGTGCGGTGGATCCAGCCGGTCGTCTTGCCGAGCCCGGCCCCGACCTTGCTCGCCTTGCGCTGGATGAGATGGACCGTACGCGGGGACTTCGGGCGCTCCGGGGCCCGCAGCCCGCCCCGGTCCGCGTAGTCCGTGTCCACACCCCACTGCCGGAAGAAGACCTCCGGGTCCAGGCTCGCCGCGTCGCCCCCGTCGGTCAGGAACTCGGCGACGTCGAAGCCGATGCCGCCCGCCCCGACGACCGCCACCCGGTCGCCGACCTCGGCGCCGTCCCGCAGGACGTCCAGATAGCTGACCACGCTGGGGTGCCCGACGCCGGGGATCGCGGGGGAGCGGGGCTCGACACCGGTGGCCAGGACGACCTCGTCGAAGCCGTCGAGCGCCTCGGGCGTGGCCCGGGTGCCGAGCCGGAGCTCCACCCCCTCCTCGGTGAGCCTGGTGCGGAAGTACCGCAGCGTCTCCGCGAACTCCTCCTTGCCGGGGACCCGGCGGGCAACGTTCAGCTGGCCGCCGATCTCGTCGGCCGCGTCGAACAGGGTCACCGCGTGCCCCCGCTCGGAGGCCGTGACCGCGCAGGCCAGCCCGGCGGGACCGGCGCCGACCACCGCGACGCGCTTACGGGTGCGGGTCGGCGAGAGCACCAGCTCGGTCTCGTGGCAGGCGCGCGGATTCACCAGGCACGAGGTGATCTGCAGGCTGAAGATGTGGTCCAGGCAGGCCTGGTTGCAGCCGATGCACGTGTTGATGGCGTCGGCGCGGCCCTCGGCGGCCTTGGCGACGAAGTCGGGGTCGGCGAGGAAGGGCCTGGCCATCGACACCATGTCCGCCCGCCCCGAGGCGAGGACCTCCTCGGCCAGCTCCGGGGTGTTGATGCGGTTGCTGGTCACCAGCGGCACGGAGACCGCGCCCCGCACCTTCTCCGTCACCCAGGTGAAGGCGCCGCGCGGCACCGAGGTGGCGATGGTCGGGATGCGGGCTTCGTGCCAGCCGATCCCGGTGTTGATGATGGTCGCCCCGGCCGCCTCGATCTCACGGGCGAGGTGGACGACCTCCTCCAGCGTGGAGCCGCCGGGCACCAGGTCCAGCATGGACAGCCGGTAGATCAGGATGAAGTCGGGGCCGACCCGCTCCCGGACGCGGCGCACGATCTCGACGGGGAAGCGGATGCGGTTCTCGTACGAGCCGCCCCAGCGGTCCTCGCGGTGGTTCGTCGCCGCGACGATGAACTCGTTGATCAGATAGCCCTCGGAGCCCATGATCTCGACGCCGTCGTAGCCCGCGCGACGCGCCAGCTCCGCGGCCCGGACGAAGTCCTCGACGGTCTCCTCGACCTCGTCGTCGGTGAGGGCGTGCGGGGTGAAACCGCTGATCGGGGCCTTGAGCGCGCTCGGCGCCACCAGATCGGGGTGATGGGCGTAGCGCCCGAAGTGCAGGATCTGCATCGCGATCCGCCCGCCCGCCGCGTGCACCGCCGCCGTGACCTCGCGGTGCTGCTCAGCCTCGGCCTCGGTCGTCATCTTCGCGCCGCCGGGGAAGGAGCACGCGCGCTCGCCGGGCGCGATCCCTCCGGTGACCATGAGGCCCACCCCGCCGCGTGCGCGGGCCGCGTAGAACGCGGCCATCCGCTCGAAGCCGCGTTCGACCTCCTCCAGACCGATGTG
This sequence comes from Streptomyces silvae, assembly GCF_016745505.1. Taxonomy (GTDB): domain Bacteria; phylum Actinomycetota; class Actinomycetes; order Streptomycetales; family Streptomycetaceae; genus Streptomyces; species Streptomyces silvae. The sequence continues at coordinate 5,266 of NZ_JAERUC010000102.1, forward strand.
CATAGACCCCATCAGCACCCGGTTCGGGAGCGTGGTGAATCCGAGGTCGAGGGGGCTCAGCAGGGTGGGGTACGGGCTCATCCGGGTCTCCTCGCAGGTGTCGTCGAGCCAGTTGTAGACCACCCGTCCACCGTTGTGCAACTAGTTGCACAATGGCGTACGTCGCAGTCGCCGCAAGGCCCGGCGCACGGATGGCGTAACAGCACCCGGCCCGGCCGCCCGGTCCGGACGAGAGTGGATCCGTACGGCTCACCGCCACTGCTCCTCCCTGTCGTCAGGAGACACCCCATGGCCTGCATCAACCGGCGTGACCTCGGACTCCTCGCACTCAGGGTCGGCACGGGCGCCGTCCTGGCCGCCCACGGGAGCCAGAAGCTGGGCGGGTGGTTCGGCGGCGGAGGCATCGAGGGCACCACCGCAGCGATGGAGGCCATGGGCTTCCACCCGCCCAAGCACAGCGCCCTGGCGGCCGGACTCGGTGAGGCCGGCAGCGGGGTCCTGCTGGCGCTGGGCCTCGCCACCCCCGCGGCGGGCGCCGCCGCGGCCGGCACGATGGCGGGCGCCGTCGCCGTGCACGCGCCCGCGGGCTTCTTCGCCATGGGTGGCGGCTACGAGTACCCGGCGTTCCTCGGCTTCGTCGCCGCAGCGATCGGGGTGACAGGAGCCGGCCGCTACTCCCTGGACCACGCCACCGGGCACGTCCTCGACCGCCCGTGGGTCATGGCCCTCGCCTTCGCGGGTAGCGCCCTCGGCGCGGCCGCCGTGGTCGGCCGCCGCGCCAAGGGGCAGGCGGCGCAGGGCGATCAGCCGGACGAGGGCGCGTGACTTTCCCGCATTGATCGTCGTTTCAGGGGCATCCGGCAGTGCATGAATGCGAACGCACTGTCGATGAATGCACGCGGCCGGGCGAGACGAGCCTCCCGCAGCCGAGCCGTGGACGTGGGTGCCCGCGCGGGCTTCGTGGCGCGCGGGGTGATCTACGTCCTGGTGGGGACCCTGGCCCTGCGCATCGCCTTCTCCGACGGAGGCGGACAGCAGGCCGACCGCGGCGGTGCCATCGCCGAGATAGCGGGGAAGCCCTTCGGGAGCATCCTGCTGTGGGTTCTCGGGGTGGCCCTGGCGGGGATGGCGCTGTGGCGGCTGTCCGAGGCGTTCTTCGGCCAGGCCGGCCCCGACGGCCACAAGGCCGGCAAGCGCGCCGTGGCCGCGGCGCGCTTCGTGTTCTACGCCTTCGTGTCGTACTCCGTCCTCTCCTACGCGGCGGGCGACAAGGGCAGCGGCAGCGGATCGAGCGACCGGCAGACCGACGACGTCACGGCGCGGGCCCTCGAATGGACCGGCGGCCAGTGGATCGTGGGGATCGCGGGCGTCGGTGTGATCGGCGCGGGACTCTGGATGGCCTACCGCGCCCTCACCCGCAAGTACCACAAGCATCTGAAGACGGGGGAGATGACGCGGAGGAGCCGTCAGGCCGTCGACGTCGTCGGCGTCTTCGGCGGCACCGTCCGGGGCGCGGTCTTCGCGACGGCGGGCGGATTCGCCGTCGCGGCCGCGGTCCGGCACGAACCGGGCCGCGCCAAGGGCATGGACGACACCCTGCGCTCCTTCACCGAGACCCCCGCCGGGCCCTGGCTCCTCGTCCTCATCGCCATCGGCCTGGCCGCCTTCGGCCTCTTCTCGTGGGCCAACGCCCGCTGGCGCAAGATCTGACCCGGACGCGACCCCGGCCCGTCCGGGGTCAGTCCAGCCCCCGGGCCTCCTTGAACCTGGCCAGCCCCTCCGGGAGCGCGACGACGGGCTCCGGGTAGTCGTGGCGGGCGCGCTCCCGCTCCGGCAGTTTCCACGGCTCGTGCACGGCCGGCCCCGAGATCCCCGCGAGCTCGGGCACCCAACGGCGTACGTACGCACCCTCCGGGTCGTACCGCCTGGCCTGCGTCACCGGGTTGAGCACCCGGTTGGGCCGGCTGTCCGTGCCCGTCCCCGCCACCCACTGCCAGTTCAGCTGGTTGTTCGCGATGTCCCCGTCGACGAGCAGCTCCAGGAAGTGACGCGCCCCGGTGCGCCAGTCCACGTACAGCGTCTTGGCGAGGAAGCTCGCGGTCAGCAGCCGCCCCCGGTTGTGCATCCAGCCCTCGTGGAGCAGCTGGCGCATGGCGGCGTCGACCACGGGATAGCCGGTGCGGCCCTCCTTCCAGGCGGCCGTGTCCTCCTCCGCCGACCGCCCGGTCCGCCAACGGTCCTGCCGCGGACGGTAGTCCGAGCGGGAGGCCGCCGGGCGGGCGGCCAGGACCTGGTGGTGGAAGTCCCGCCAGCACACCTGCCGTACGAAGGCCTCCGCGCCCGGACCGCCGGCGGCGCGGGCGCGGTGGACCAGCTCGGTGGGGGAGAGCGTGCCGAAGTGGAGGTGCGGCGAGAGCCGTGAGGTGGCGTCGCCCGCGAGGTCGTCGTGGCGGTCCTCGTACGCCGCGAGCCCCTGACGTCGCCACGCCGCGAACAGCCTGCGCCCCTCGGTCTCCCCGCCCTCGGCGAGCTCCGGCGACAGCCCTCGTACACCGGCCCGCGACGGCAGGGCGGCGGACCCGAGCCCCTGCGGGACACGCACGGCGCGGGGGGCCCGGAACGGGGAGCGGAGCCCTTCCCCGGACCACCGGCGGAAGTACGGGGTGAAGACGGCGAAGTGGTCCCTGCCCGCCCCCGACGGGACCACTCCGCCCGGTGCGACCACCGTGCCCACCGCGTCGTGCACGCTCAGCCGGCAGCCCACGGACGCGAGGGCCTCGCGCAGCCGCTCCTCCCGGCGCTGTGCGTACGCGCTGACGCCCGCCGCCACATGGAGCGAGTCCGCCCCCGCCTCGGAGGCGATCCGGGCGGCCTCCTCGGCCACCTCTCCCTCACGGAGGATCAGGCGCCCGCCGCGCTCCCGGAGTCCCGTGTCCAGGTCCCGGAGGCAGTCGGCCAGGAACGCGCGCCGGTTCGGAGCGGCGAACCCGGCCGCCTCCACCCCGTCGTCCAGCACGAACAGGGGCACCACCTCGTCGGCCGAGGCGAGCGCCGAGTGCAGCGGCGGATGGTCGTGCAGCCGCAGGTCCGAGGTGAACAGGACGATCGCCACCGTCATGCCGCACCACCCGTGGGTCCCCGGCCGGCGGCCAGCGCGATGTTGCGCGCCATCCCGCCGAAGACGACCGCGTGGAACGGCGACACGCTCCACCAGTACGCGTGACCCAGCAGCCCCGACGGATGGAAGACGGCACGCTGCCGGTACCGCGAACCGCCGCCCTCGCGCTCCTCGACGTACATCTCCAGCCAGGCCAGGCCCGGCAGCCGCATCTCCGCGCGCAGCCGGAGCAGCCGGCCGGGCTCGATCTCCTCGACCCGCCAGAAGTCCAGCGAGTCCCCGACCCGCAGCCGCTGGGCGTCCCGCCTGCCCCGGCGCAGCCCGACCCCGCCGACCAGCCGGTCCAGCCAGCCCCTGACGGCCCAGGCGAGCGGGAGGGAGTACCAGCCGTTCTCACCGCCGATCCCCTCGACGACCCGCCACAGGGCCTCGGGTGAGGCGTCCACGTCGCGCTCGCGCACATCGGTGTAGAGGCTCCCGCCCGCCCAGTCCGGGTCGGTGGGGAGCGGATCGCTGGGAATGCCCGGGGTGGAGGCGGAGGACCACCGGGTGGTCACCCTCGCCTCCCGCACCCGCTGCAACGCGAGCGAGAGCGCCGTGGCGAAGGAGAACGGCTGTCCGGGGCCGTCGGGGACATGGTCGGCGATGTCGTGTTCGTGGCAGACGACCTCGTAGCGCAGGGACTCGGCCAGCGGGCGGGCGATCGAGGCGGGCACGGGGGTGACCAGCCCGACCCAGTGGCTGGACAGGCCCGGTGACAGCATCGGCACCGGCAGGATGACCCGGTGCGGGAGCCCGGCCACCTCCGCGTACTTCTGCATCATGGCGCGGTACGTCATGACGTCGGGCCCGCCGATGTCGAAGGTGCGGTTCACCTCGGCGGGCATGCGCGCGCTGCCCACGAGGTAACGCAGGACGTCCCGTACGGCGATGGGCTGGATCCGGGTCGACACCCAGCTCGGGGTGACCATGACCGGGAGCCGCTCGGTGAGGTAGCGCAGCATCTCGAAGGAGGCCGAACCCGAACCGATGATGACCGCGGCGCGCAGCGCGGTCGTCGGCACGGCCGAGTCGAGCAGGATGCGCCCGACCTCGGCGCGCGACCGCAGATGGGCGGAGAGCTCCCGCTCGGGGACACCGGCCGGGGTCAGCCCGCCCAGATAGACGATGCGCCGGACGCCGGCGGCCTCGGCCTGCTCACCGAAGACGCGTGCCGCCTCGCGGTCCGTCCGCTCGAAGCCCGCCCCCGAAGTGAGCGCGTGGACCAGGTAGTAGGCGACGTCGATGTCGCGCATCGCCGCGCCCAGGGACTCCGCGTCGGTCACATCCCCCTTGGCCACCTCGACCTGGCCCGCCCACGGGAGGTCCCGCAGCTTCTCCGGGGTCCGCGCCAGACAGCGCACCCGGTGGCCGGCCTCCAGGAGTTCGGGGACGAGGCGGCCCCCGATGTATCCCGTCGCGCCCGTCACCAGACACCGCAGTCCGCCGCTGTCGTCCTTGCTCTCCATGACCCCTCGCTCCGGCTCGTGTCTCCTTCTCTCCACGGTGCCCCCTGCGGGGAGATCCACCGGTCGCGAGGATGCGGACACGCCGAAGCCCACCCCACCGGGTGGCGGAGCGGGCGGGGTTCAGCGAGGTCCGGGCTTCTCCGTGGCCGTACCGCGGATGACGCGCGGGTCGTGCGCTCCGCCGGCCGGCGGGTCCGCCGGGACGGTGGGGGAGACGCCGTCGGACTTCAGGGCCCGCGCCTCGCTCTTCAGGATCCGGGCCGACTTGCCCAGGGAGCGGGCGAGTTCGGGGAGCTTCCTGGCACCGAAGATCAGGACGACGATGATGAGGAAGATCGCGATCTCGCTGATTCCGAACATGACGGCTGTCTTCTCCCTGAATGGGTGTGAGGCGCTCTCCCGGTGGCCCCGGGCATCGCGGGACCTCGGCGGCGCGCCAAATCTACAGCACTGTAGAAGCCGGCGGCAGGGCTTCTCCGGCCAGGTCCGGGCGCTCGCCGCCCCCCCTTCCCCCGCGTCGCCCGTGGCCGGCATGCGCCCGCCACGCGCAGTCGCGCGCGCCCTAGGATGGGGCGGTGGACAGTGCAGACGACCCTCGCGACGGACCGAACGCGGATGCGGCGGCCGGGGTGTCGGAGCTCCAGGCCGTCGCCGTGGAGCTGCGCCGGATGAACAGTGAGGTCAACCGGCTGATCCACGCCTTCGCGCACGCACAGGGACTGCACGCGACGGATGTGCACGCGCTCGGCGCGATCCTCGACGCCGAGACACCTCTGACGCCGGGCCGGCTGCGGGAACACCTCGGGCTGACGTCCGGCGCGGTCACCGCGTGCCTCGACCGGCTGGAGCGTTCGGGGCACATCAGGCGCGCGCGGGAGAGCGCGGACCGCCGTGTCGTCCATCTGTACTACGAGCCGGCGGCCAAGGCGGTCGCGCGTTCGTTCTTCATGCCCCTCGCGCAGGCCGCGGCCGGTGCCTGTTCCGCCTCCGAGCCCCAGGAGCTGGAGGCCGCGCTCCGCTTCCTCGGCCGGATGAACGGCGAACTCGTCCGCATGCAGGTCCCTCGCCGCTGAACCGCCCCGCCGGTGGGAGGGTGGATCGTGCCCCCATGTAATCTCAATCGTTGAGATACATCATGATTGAGAGATCGCGGCCGACCCAGGAGTGCCATGTCCACCGCATCGAGGCCGGTCCGCCGGCTGGTCCTAGTCCCTGTGTTCCTCGTCCTCGCCTGGCTCGTCGTCGGGGGCGCGTTCGGCCCGTACGCCGGGAAGCTCGGGGAGGTGGCCACCAACGACCAGGCCGCGTTCCTGCCGCAGAGCGCCGAGTCCACGCGGGTCATCGACGCCCAGAAGGCCTTCAGCAAGCAGGAGACGGTGCCCGCCATCGTCGTCTGGTCGTCGGACGGCGGTGAGAAGCTCGGCCCCGAACAGCAGAAGGCGGCGACGGCCGCCCTCGCCTCGGCCGAGGACGGGCCCGGAGTGGCCGGCGGGGTGAGCCCCGCGCTGCTGTCCGAGGACCGCAAGGCACTGGAAGGCGTCGTCCAGCTCAGGCCGGACCTGGGTGACGAACTCCCCGACGCCCTCGCGCACATCCGGAGCGCCGCGGAAGGCGTCCCGGGGACGGTGGTCGGGATCGCGGGCCCCGCGGCCTCCCAGGCGGACCTCTCCGACGCCTTCGCCGGGATCGACGGACTCCTGCTGGGCGTCGCCCTGGTGACCGTGCTCGTCATCCTGCTCCTGGTCTACCGCAGCGTCCTGCTCCCGCTGATCATCATCATCGGCGCGGTCTTCGCGCTCGCCGTGGCCTGCGCGATCGTCTACGTCCTGGCCGACCACGACATGGTCCGGGTCGACGGACAGGTCCAGGGCATCCTGTCGATCCTGGTCATCGGAGCCGCCACCGACTACGCGCTGCTGCTCACCGCGCGGTTCCGCGAGGAACTCGGCCGCCGGCCCGACCGGTGGACCGCGATGCGTGCGGCACTCCGTGAGTCCGCCGGGCCGATCACGGCCAGCGCCGCGACCGTGGCCCTGGGGCTGCTCGCCCTCCTGCTCAGCGACCTCACCAACAACCGCGCGCTCGGACCCGTGGGTGCCATCGGCATCGTCTGCTCCGTGCTGAGCGCCCTCACCTTCCTGCCCGCCGTCCTGGTGCTGCTCGGCAGGGCCGCGTACTGGCCGTCGGGCCCCAAGAAGGGGCAGGCGGAGCCCGATTCGGGCTCGAAGGGGATCTGGTCGAGGATCGCGGGGCTGGTCGACCGCTCCCCGCGCAAGGTGTGGGCCGTCACGCTGATCGGTCTCCTGGCCTGCGCCGCCTTCATGCCCACGCTGAACTCCAAGGGCGTACCCCTGAAGGAGATCTTCGTCAACGACGCGCCGTCCGTCTCCGCGCAGGAGACCCTGGGCCGTCACTTCCCCGGCGGATCCGGGAACCCCGCCGTCGTGATCGCGGACGCGGACCGCTCGCGGCAGGTGGTCGCCGCCGCCGAGAAGGTGCCCGGGGTCGCGAACGTCTCGCTCATGACGGCCTCCGGGCGCCCGGGCGGCGGGGAGCCGCTCGTGGTCGACGGCCGGGTCCGGGTCGACGCCACCCTGACCGACGCCGCGGACAGCGACGCGGCCAAGAGGACGGTGACCCGGCTGCGCGAGGCGGTCCACGCCGTTCCCGGCGCACAGGCGCTCGTCGGCGGCTACACCGCCCAGCAGTACGACACCCAGCGGACCGCCGAACACGACCGCAACATCATCGTGCCGGTGGTGCTGGTCATCATCCTCGTCATCCTGATCGGCCTGCTCCGCTCCCTGCTGATGCCGCTGATCCTGGTGGCCACGGTCGCGCTCAACTTCCTGGCCACGCTCGGCGTCGCGTCGCTGGTCTTCGAGCACGTCTTCGGCTTCAGCGGGACCGACTCCTCCGTACCGCTGTACGGATTCGTCTTCCTGGTCGCCCTCGGTGTGGACTACAACATCTTCCTGATGTCCCGGGTCCGCGAGGAGTCCCTGATCCACGGCACCCGGCAGGGCGTGCTGCGCGGACTGACCACCACGGGCGGGGTCATCACCTCGGCGGGCGTCGTCCTGGCGGCCACCTTCGCCGCCCTGGGCGTGATCCCCCTGGCCTTCCTGGTCCAGGTCGCCTTCATCGTCGCGTTCGGCGTCCTGCTGGACACCCTCGTCGTGCGCTCGCTCCTGGTGCCCGCCCTGGTCATGGACATCGGGCGTACCGCCTGGTGGCCGGGGGTGCTGAGCCGGGCACCGCAGGAGGAGCCGGCGGGCCGCCGGGAGTCCCAGCCGTAGGGCGGCGGGTGTGTCCCGGTGGGACAGTTGTCCCGCCGGGACATTTAAAGGTGTACGCTGCATCTATGAACGGGACAGGAAGTGAACCGGACCGGCGCGGCCGCAAGGCGCGCAGGACCCGGGACACGCTGGCGCAGTGCGCGTTCGACCTCGTGCTCGAACGCGGCCTGCGGAATGTGACCGTCGAGGAGATCGCGCAGGCGGCCGACGTCGACCGGCGCACCTTCAGCCGGTACTTCCCGAACAAGGAGGCCGCCGTCCTCGACGCAATGCGGGGCGACGGTGACAGGATCAACCGAGCGCTCCGCGAGCGCCCTCCGGCCGAGCCGCCGCTCACCGCCTACCGCCGTGCCGTCCTCGACTGGCTCGACGACACGGAGGCGCGGCCCTGGCACCTGCGGCCACGCATCTTCGACCTGCTGGTCATGGCCGAGGAGGAACCCACTCTGTACGCGGCGTTCCACCACATCCGGGTGGACGCCCAGGAGGAGTCGGTGGCGATTCTCGCGGAACGGCTCGGTGTCGACCCACGACGGGACCTCCGGCCCGCCGTGGCCGTCGCCGCGGGAGCCGGAGCGCTCCTCGCGGCCCAGGCGGCATGGGTGAGGGGCGGCCGGCCGGCCGCCCTGCCCGAGTTCGTCGTACACGCATTCGACGCCCTCTCCGCGGACCTGCTGGAATCCCGGCAGGACGGGCCGGCGCCCCACAGCACCACCCAAGGAAGTACCTCATGAGCACCACCCTCCCCACCGCCCCCGAGGCGGAGTTCGCCGGCAAGGTCGCCCTCGTCACCGGAGGCGCGTCCGGCATCGGCCTCGCCCTCTCCCGGCGGCTCGCCGCGAGCGGCGCGACCGTCGTCGTCGCCGACCACGACGAGGAGAACGCCCGCAAGGCCGCCGCAGAGCTGGAGGCCACCGGCGCCCGCGCCGCCGCGGTCGCCCTCGACGTCACCGACCCCGCCTCCGTCGAGGCCGGCGTACGGTTCGCCGTCGACACCTTCGGCGCCCTGCACCTCGCCGTGAACAACGCCGGCATCGGCGGCCCCGCGCTGCCGACCGGCGCCTACGGGATCGACGACTGGAACCGGGTCGTCGCCACCAACCTCAGCGGCGTCTTCTACTCGATGCGCTACGAACTCCCGGCCCTCCTGGCGGCGGGCGGCGGCGCCGTCGTCAACGTCTCGTCGATCCTCGGCACCAACGGCTTCGCGAACTCCCCGGCCTACGTCGCCGCCAAGCACGGAGTCGTCGGCCTCACCAAGACCGCCGCCCTGGAGTACGCGGCACAGAACATCCGTATCAACGCGGTCGGCCCGGGCTTCATCGACACCCCGCTGCTCCGCGACACCGACGGGCCCGCCCGCGACCACCTCATCTCCCTGCACCCGGCGGGCCGCCTCGGCACGTCCGAGGAGGTCGCCGAACTGGTCGCCTTCCTGCTCTCCGACCGTGCCTCCTTCATCCACGGCAGCTACCACCTGGTGGACGGCGGCTACTCCGCCTCCTGATCCCCCCGGTGGCGGACCGCCACCCGGAGCGTCACAAAGGAAGTACGGAGAACGAAGGAGAGCCATGAAAGCCGTCCAGTACCGCACCGTCGGCGCCGCCCCCGAGGTCGTCGAGATACCCGAGCCCGTCGCGGGGCCCGGCCAGATCCTGCTGAAGGTCAGTGCCGCGGGTGTCTGCCACTCGGACATCGCCGTGATGAGCTGGCCCGCCGAGGGCTTCCCCTACGAGCTGCCGCTCACGCTCGGTCACGAGGGCGTCGGCACGGTCGCCGCCCTCGGCGAGGGCGCCGAGGGCGTCTCGGTGGGGGACGCGGTCGCCGTCTACGGCCCATGGGGCTGCGGCACCTGCGTGAACTGCGCGGAAGGCCGGGAGAACTACTGCCTCCGCGCGGCGGACCTCGGCATCCACCCGCCCGGGCTCGGCAACCCGGGCGCCATGGCCGAGTACATGATCGTCGACGACGCCCGTCATCTGACGCCCATCGGCGACCTGGACCCGGTCAAGACCGTCTCGCTCACCGACGCTGGCCTCACGCCGTACCACGCGATCAAGCGCTCGCTGCCGAAGCTCACCCCCGGAGCCACCGCCGTGGTCATCGGCACCGGCGGACTCGGCCACGTCGCCATCCAGCTCCTGCGCGCCATGACCGCCGTACGGGTCATCGCGCTGGACGTCACCGAGGAGAAGCTGGCACTCGCCCGGACCGTGGGCGCGCACGAGGCGGTGCTGTCCGACGAGAACGCCGCCGCGAAGGTCCGCGAACTCACCGGCGGCATCGGGGCCGAGGTCGTCCTCGACTTCGTCGGCGCCGAGCCGACCGTGAAGACGGGCGGAGCGGTCGCCTCCGTCGACAGCGACGTCACCATCGTCGGGATCGGCGGCGGCCTGCTGCCCGTCGGATTCGGCGTCCTGCCCTTCGCCACGTCGGTCTCCGCGCCGTACTGGGGTTCGCGCAGGGAGCTTGCCGAGGTCATCGAGCTCGCCCACGCCGGAGCCGTGGACGTCCACGTCGAGACGTACTCCATCGACGAGGCACCGCTCGCCTACGAGCGGCTGCACGCGGGCAAGATCAACGGCCGCGCGGTCATCCTGCCGAACGGCTGACACCGCGAGGAACGGCTCGCCGGGACGCCCTCGGAAGGGCACCCGGCGAGCCGTTCGCGCGTCCGGACCGTGGCCGGTCCGCGTGATCGGCCCGCGTCCCGGCCCGTGCGCTCAGGAGCCGCTCGGAGCGGCCTCCACCACGTCCGACCGGGTCAGCCGCACAGGCTCGGTCCCCGACGCGCTGTGCCGCTCCGCCCAGTTCTCCAGAGCCGTACGGCAGGCGTGGTCCAGATGGTGCAGCCCGGACAGGTCCAGCGCGATGGGCCGGTCCGTGGGCAGGGACTCCAGGCTGTCGAGTATCTTCGGCAGCCGCAGGAAGGTCGCGTTGCCCGACAGACGCGCCCGCACGAGGTCGTCACTGCTGTCGACGACCTCCAGCCGGATGTGCGAGGCATCCCACGCCGCCTTGGCCACCGACAGGGCGAGACCGGTCAGCACACCCTCGAACATGTTCACCGTGACGATCGCCACCGCCGTGACCACCAGGATCAGCGCCTCGCCGCGGTGTTCGCGCCACAGCACCACCAGCGAGCGCAACGGGATCAGCTTCCATCCGGCGTGGATCAGGATGCCGGCCAGGGCGGGCAGCGGGATCAGCTCCAGTGCGGACGGCAGGAGCGCCGCGAACAGCAGCAGCCACAGGCCGTGCAGCACCCGGGAGGCCCGGGTCCGCGCACCCGCCTGCACATTGGCCGAACTGCGCACGATGACCGCGGTCATCGGCAGCGCCCCGAGGATCCCGCACACGGTGTTCCCCGTGCCCTGGGCCATCAGCTCCTTGTCGTACTCGGTACGCGGACCGTCGTGCAGCCGGTCCACCGCTGCCGCGCTGAACAGGCTCTCCGCGGAGGCGATCAGGGTGAAGGCGGCCACCGTGCCGAGCAGGCTCAGGCTCGCGAGCCCGCCGAACTCGGAGAGCGCGGGGGCCTGCACGGCGTCGAGCAGGCCCTGGACCTGAACCGTCCTGACCGGGAGGCCGAACGCCCACGTCACGAGGGTGGCCAGGACCACCGCGGCGAGTGCGCCGGGAACGGCCCTCACCCGCTTCGGCATCCTGGTCCATCCCACCATCAGGGCGATGGTCGCGGCGCCGAGCGCGAGCGAGGCCAGAGCCGTGGGGCTGGACACGGTGTCGGCCAGCAGCCCCGGAATGCCGGCCATCTTGCCCGTACCGGAGAGCGGCGCTTCGACGCCTGCGGCCGCGTAGAGCTGACCCGCGATCAGGACGAGCCCGATGCCCGCGAGCATCCCTTCGACGACCGAGACGGAGATGGCGCGGAACCAGCGGCCGAGCCGCAGGGCGCCCATGGCCAGTTGGAGGAGCCCCGCCGTCAGCACGATCACCCCGAGCGCCGGCAGCCCGAAGGACTGGACGGCCTCGAAGACGAGCACGGTGAGACCGGCGGCGGGGCCCGACACCTGGAGACTGCTGCCGCGCATGACTCCGGTGACGAGACCGCCCACGATGCCGGTGATCAGCCCCAGTTCGGCCGGGACGCCCGAGGCGACGGCTACGCCCACGCACAGCGGAAGGGCGACGAGGAAGACGACGAGTGACGCGGCGAAATCCTGCCGCAGGTGGGGAAACGAGGTGACCCGGTCCATGGCGGCCCTCATCCCGTGCGGAAGGGGGCCGAGCGCACGTCGCCGGGCGGGGGTGCCCAGCCGCTGCTGTCGCTGCCGCCCGGGACTTCGGCCGGGGAGTGATCGACGAGAGAATGCATACCAGTGGTTCCTCCTGGCGCGCCGGGGGACGGCGCGTCGGCATACGTATGAGAACTGAGGGCCTGTGAGGGCAGCGCGACATGGCCCCGTGCCGGTGGGTCCGGTCCCTCAGGACGGAAGCCGGGACGGAGGCAGGGGGATCAGAAGGTCGAGCGCCGCAGGGCAGCTCAGCAGCGGAACACCTGGAGAGCGGGGGAGGAGTGCGCCGTGGTCGATCTGGAGGAGTGGTGGGCGTTGCCCATCGCGGCGACAGCGGCCGGTGCGAGCATTCCGTCGGCGTCCCCGGCGACCATGGAACGCGACGGTGCGTCAGGGCCGGGAACGGTCGCCGAGCGATGCCGGTCACGCTGGCGCAGAAGGCCGTTCGACTCGCCCCCGCGATCGGGTGTGCCGCACGTGCCGTACTCCCCGTGCGACTCTCCCGCGGTGGCATCCGGGAGCGCGCCCGCCGCCCGAATGCCCGGGGCGGAGGCGTGAGCGTCCGCCGAGTGGGTGCCGGGGGACGGAGCCAGGAGGAAGCCCATCAGGAACGCGAGTACGAACCGGACCGCCGTTACGCGCACCCTTCACCTCCTCATGGCCTTCATCCTTCCTCGGGGACGCTAACAGTCCGGAGGGCTTATGAAGTTAACCCTTTGCGAAGAGTCCGAAAGTCGATGCCCATCGAGCCGAATTGTCTGACGCGGCAGGGATGCTTCTCAGCATTCGAGACCATCGGTGCTGGTGGGGCGGTGCGCATGCCGGTGGAGTGTTACGTGGCATATTCGTACAGCGGTTCGGCTTGCGGGGTTCCGGGTGACCCTGCGGCGAATTCGCTCGCCCGGGCGCACCCTCCCCATTCCTGTGGCTCATTGCCATGTTTTCGCCAGGCTGATTTCGGCGCTTGCGATCCCCTCGCGAATGCCGAGCTGAACCTGGCCCGGGCCTCCCGGCCCATTCGGAATCGGGCCCGCGCCGGGTCGGCATAATGAGGGCGGCGAGCCGGGCGGCCCGTAACCTTCGGCCCCGATCAGGTTGCACGAGCAGGGAGATGGCGATGGGCGCACAGGACACGGCGGAGCGGCTGCGGGCGATCAACGCCGAACTGTCCGGGCTGTTCTACGAGCGGGACGACGTCATACGGACGCTGACGGTGGCGATGCTGGCCGGTCAGCACGCGCTCCTGCTGGGGCCTCCCGGCACCGCCAAGTCGGAGCTGGCGCGCGAGCTGACGGGCCGGATCGAGAGCGCGAACTACTGGGAGATCCTGCTCAGCAAGTTCACCGCGCCCACCAGGATGTTCGGCCCCATCGACGTGGGGGCGCTGAGCCGCGGCGAGTACCGGCAGATATTCGACGGCCGGGCGACGACCGCGCACATCGCGTTCATCGACGAGATCTTCAAGTGCTCGACCGCGGCCCTGAACGAGACCCTCGGGCTGCTCAACGAGCGCATCTACCACCCGGAGAACGGCGGTGAGCCCATCCACTGCCCCCTGATCAGCGCGATCACCGCGTCCAACGAGCTGCCCACCGGCGACGACAGCGCCGCGATCTACGACCGGCTGCTGGTGCGGCTCGAGGTGGGATACCTCGCCGACCCCTCCCACTTCGCCGGCCTGGTGCGCTCCGCCGTCGCCGCCCCCGCCGTCACCGCCCGGACCACGGTGCAACTGTCCGAGCTCCAGCAGGCCGTGACCGACGCCGTGCCGGCCGTGGGGGTCCCGGACGCGATCGTCGACGCCGTCTGCACCCTGCGGGCCGCCCTGCGCCGCAAGGAACTGATCGCCTCCGACCGGCGCTGGCGCCAGTCGGTCCGGCTGCTCCAGGCCAGCGCCTTCCTGGACGGCCGCGACGCTGTGGACCGGAACGACCTGTCGGTGCTCACCCATGTGCTGTGGGACTCGCCCGCCGAGCGTCCCACCGTGGAGCGCGAGGTCCTGCACCTGGTCAACCCCGATGCCAAGGAGGCCCTCGACCTCGCCGACGCCATCGAGGAGCTGGAGGCCGAACTCGACGCGAAGGCCGGCCAGTCCCGCGAGGCCCTGGCCGACTGGGCGATACGGGAAGCGATGACCAAGCTCAACATGGCCGGCAAGAAGCTGGAGCGACTCCGCGGGGAGGCCGAGACCGCCGACCGCTCCACCACCGCCGTCGAACGCGTGATCATCCTCCAGCGCGCCGTCCACGCCCGTGTCCTGACCGAGGCCCTCGGCGTGGACGCGAGCCTCGTGCAGGCCCAGCTCTGAGCGGCGGGGACACGGCCATGGGCGAGCCCCTGAGAGGCATGGCGGAGCTGACGGACCGGGCCGGGAAGTGGCTGGGCACGGCCTCGGGCACCGGGGGGAGCGGGGCGATGACCGCGGTGGCCGCCGACCGGTTCGACACGATGGCCTGGCGCGACGCCTACGCCGCGACCGCCGGGCTCCGGCAGCTCGCGTACGACCTGAACCAGCGCCACGACCACACCGAGGACCTGCTCACCGACGTGTTCCTGGCCGCTTACAAGGTCGGCCCGCACGTACGGGACCGGGCCGGCATGGACCCCTCCCGTCTCGTCAACCACCAGGTCGTCACGGCCCTGACGGACAGTCCCGAATTCACCGGGCTGCACCGCGAGACGTCCGGCGACCCCTACGCCGCCGCCATGGCCGTACTCGCCCAGGCCGACGCCCTGCGCGCCATGCTGGAGCGGGCCGAGGACGCCGCCGAGCGGATCCGGCAGGCGGAGGCCGCCCGGGAGGAGGCGGAGCGGACGGCCGCCGATGTCGGGGGCGCGCTCCAGCAGGCCGCCGGAGAGGCTGACGAGGACGGCACGGTGCCGGAAGGACCCGCCGACGCCCTGGCACAGGCCATCGAGCGGGCCGAGGCCGCCGACGCCGCCGCCCGGCAGGCCGCCAGGGAAGCGGGGCAGGCACTCGCCGCGGCGGCCCCCGGCATCCGTGCCGCCGCCCGGAGCGGCAGCGCCAGGGCGGCCGAACAGTCCCGTGAGGAGGCCGAGCTGATGCGCGCGTGGGGGCTCGGACCGGGCGAGCTTGAGCGGATGCCGTTCGGCCGGCGGGCCCAGCTCGCCGAGCGGCTGCGCTCGGGCCGGCTGGGGCGGTTCGCGGACCTCATCGGCCGGTTCCGGCAGATGGCCGCCGGCGAGAGCGCCCGCAGGATCGAGCACGCCCGCGGCGAACTGGTCGGGATCACCCTGGGCGACGACCTCTCCCGGGTCATCCCCTCCGAGCTGGCCAACCTCGGCGTCCCCGCCATGCGGAGCGTGTTCGCCGCGAGGTACGCCGAGGCACGGCTGATGCTGTACGACAGCCGGGGGGAGCAGAGCACGGGGAAGGGCGCCGTCATCGCCTGCGTCGACTGCTCCAACTCCATGAGCCGCCCCGGCCCCGGCGGGATCACCGGCGAGGCATGGTCCAAGGCGTGCGCCCTGGCCCTGCTGGACCAGGCCCGCAGGGAGAAGCGCGACTTCGTCGGCATCCTGTTCTCCTCCGCCGAGTCGCTGAAGGTGTGCCGCTTCCCGGCCTCCGAGCCCGCCGGCATCGAGGACGTGATCGACTTCGCCGAGCACTTCTTCGGGGGCGGCACCGACTACCGGGC
The DNA here is from genome assembly GCF_016745505.1 of Streptomyces silvae. GTDB lineage: Bacteria > Actinomycetota > Actinomycetes > Streptomycetales > Streptomycetaceae > Streptomyces > Streptomyces silvae. Next base: position 21,106 of record NZ_JAERUC010000102.1, read on the forward strand.
GCCCCTGTCGGCGGCCGTCGGGCTGCTGGAGAAGGAGTACAACGCCGACGGCCGCAGGCGCGGAGACATCGTGATGATCACCGACGGGGAGTGCGAGGTCACCGAGGGGTGGATGCGCGGCTGGAACGAGGCCAAGCACACGCTCGGCTTCCGCTCCTTCGGACTGGCCGTCGGCGTCCCACGGGCCACCGGGCCCGGCACGGTCCTGGACGCCCTCTGCGACAACCTCCGCGGCATCGAGGACCTCACCGACGTCCACGCCGCCGGGGACCTCTTCCGGATCATCTGACCGCCGGGCCCCTTCCGGGCCGTCCGACTGCCGGGCCCCATCCTGGTGGTCCGGCCGACGGACGGGGGGCCGGCCGACGGATCTCTTCCGGGCCGGCGGACCACCGGGCGTCTTCCGGTCAGCCGACCGTGCCCGGGACGAAGTCCGCGAGCTGCTCGGCGGTGCGGGGCCCGGGCGCCGTGGAGCCCAGCAGACCCTGCGCGCGCAGCAGCCGGGCGCTCGCGACGCCCCACGGCAGCCGCAGCCCCGCCTCCCGCAGCAGATCCGTACGGGCCAGCATCGCGGGCGCGGGCCCGGCGCGGACACCCGAGGGCGTGAGCAGCGCGGCGTCGTCCGCCCACCGCAGGGCGAGATCGACGTCGTGGGTGGCCATCATGACCGTGGTGCCGCTCTCCCGGAGCGTGCCGAGCGTGGCCAGCAGCCGCTCCTGGCCGTCCGGATCGAGCCCGGCCGTCGGCTCGTCGAGGATCAGCACACGGGGCCTCATCGCGACCGCCCCCGCGATGGCGGCCCGTTTGCGCTGCCCGTACGAGAGCAGATGGGTCGGCCGGTCCGCCAGGGCGGTGATGTCGAGCGCGGTGAGCGCCTCCTCCACCCGGACCCGGACCTCGGCGTCCGGCAGGCCGAGGTTCAACGGCCCGAACGACACGTCCTGGGACACGGACGCGGCGAACAGCTGGTCGTCCGGGTCCTGCACCACCAGCTGGACCGTGGTGCGCAGCCGCGTCAGCCCCTTGCGGTCGTACGTCACCGGCTGCCCCTCGACCGTCAACTGCCCCTCGCGCGGCCGCAGCCCGCCGCTGAGCAGCCGCATCAGCGTGGTCTTCCCACTGCCGTTCCGGCCGAGCAGGGCGAGCGCGCGCCCGGCGTATGCCTCGAAGTCGAGGCCGCTGAGCACGGTGGGGCCGTCCTCGTACGCGAAGGACACGCCCCGCAGGGCCAGCAGCACGGGGTCACTCATGACAAGGGCCTTTCCAGGGCGAAGGTCAGGACGGTCAGGACCGCGAGCAGGGTGACGCTCACGGACACGAACCGGACGGAGACACGGGCATCGGGCACCAGCACGCGCAGGGTTCCGTCGTAGCCGCGCCCGGCGAGCCCCGCCTGGAGCCGGGCCGCACGGTCGAAGGCCCTGACGAAGGCGGTGGCGCCGAGCCCCGCCAGCGAGCGCCAGGCGGCGGCCCGGGTGGTGTGCCCGAGCCGGGCCGCCTGGGCCTCCCGGATCCGGCGTACCGAGTCCAGGAGCAGGAAGCTCATCCGGTACGTCACCAGCGCGACGTCCACCACCGGCGCCGGCACCCCCGCCTTGACCAGGCGGGGCAGCAGATCGGACATCGGGGTGGTGAAGGCGAACAGCAGGACCCCGAGGGACGCCGCCGAGGTGCGCAGCAGCAGCTCCCCGGCACGTACCGGCCCTCCGTCCGCCAGGGCCACGAACCCGTCGGGGCCGCCCACCTGCACGAGGAGCGTGACCGCCCCGGTGATGCAGAAACCCAGGGGAACCCGGTACGCGCGCCACAACTGACGGGCGGGCACACCGGCCGGCCCCAGCAGCACGGCGACGGCGGTGAGGAGGATCAGGGCGGCGCCCGGCCAGGGCGGCAGGGAGATCGCCAGAACGGTCAGACCGAGACCGAGCACGGCCTTGTCCACGGGATGGCGGCGGCGCCAGCGAGAGCTGTGCGCCGCCGCGTCGATCGGCAGCACGCGCTCAGTTCCCCCGGGCCGCGGACTCCCCGGCGACGTCGCCGTCCTGCTGCGCGACCGCCCGCAGCTCGCCCTGACGGCGCCCGCGCCGGAGGCCGAAGTAGTAGGCGAGGACGCCCGCGCCGAGCGCGGCCTGAAGGGCGAACAGCGCCGACTCGATCTCGCCGGACGGCGGTTCGTACAGCGGGGAGAACCAGGGCTCGTAGTCGGGGTCGATCTCGGTGATCGCCGTCTCGGCCTGGGCGTCGGCCCCCGTGAACGGCTCCTTCTCGCCGTCGCCGAGGCCGAGGGCCAGCGGCAGGACGGCCAGTGCCGCCACCACGACCAGCAGGAGGGCGTTGATCTTCGTGTTCCTGTTCATCGGGCCACCGCCTCGGTCTCGGCCGTCCTGGTCCGGTTCTGCCTGCCTGAGAGGAACACGCCCAGCCGGGTCAGGTCCCCCTTGCTGGACTGCACGAGGAGGCGCATGACCAGCACCGTCAGGAGACCCTCGCTCACCGCGAGCGGGATCTGCGTGACCGCGAAGATGGAGCCGAACTTGCCGAGCGCGCCCAGGAACCCGCTGCCCGGGTCCGGGAAGGCGAGCGCCAGCTGCACGCTGGTGACGCAGTAGGTCGACAGGTCGGCGACGAACGCGCCGAAGAACACCGCCACCATCAGCGGTACGTCGTACCGCCGCAGCACCTTGTAGACCGCGTACCCCGCCCAGGGCCCGACGATCGCCATCGAGAAGACGTTGGCGCCCAGCGTGGTCAGACCGCCGTGGGCGAGCAGGAGCGCCTGGAACAGCAGGGTGATGGTGCCCAGCACCGCCATGATCGGCGGACGGAACAGGATGGCCCCCAGCCCGGTGCCCGTGGGATGCGAGCAACTCCCGGTCACGGACGGGATCTTGAGTGCGGACAGGACGAACGTGAAGGCCCCGGAAGCCCCCAGGAGCAGCGTGCTCTCAGGGTTCTCCCTGACCTCACGCGTGAGTGACCGGACTCCGTGGACGACGAACGGCGCGGACGCGACACCCCAGGCGATCGCGTGCGCCGGAGGCAGAAAACCCTCGGCTATGTGCATGGCTCAGCAGACCCTCTCCAGCACCTCGTGGATGGTTGAAGTGCCTTGGCCGGTCTCCTGGCTTACGGGTACCACCGCCCGAACTCCGCCTTCCCGGGTCACAAGGACCCAGTGGCTGCCCGCGAGGGCCGGAGCCGGACTTCCCGATCACAGTGGCGAGGGCCGCACCGGCATCACACCGATTTCCCGATCACCAAGGCGTGGTGACAGTAGTGCCAGGTGGGGGACGTTGACAAGCGCGCCTGACACCCCGGGGAGAGGCCGAGTGCGCTGGTGACAGCGGTGCGGGCGCCACGGGAGAGCGGGAGCTACGGCCGTCCTCCGCAGCCGGTCGCCGAAGGCCGTGGACGGCCGCTCGCCCTGGAGCACATGGCCGGCGTTCTCCTGCCCCGACTGCGGCGACCGGACCACTTCGCCGGTGAGCAACGTCACGGCATCTACCGGCGGCGTCCCCAGGCGGAGACCATCGGGGCCGTGGCGAGGTCCAGCTGTCCGGTGGCGACGTGGGCCAGATGGCGGTCGATGTCCTCGTCGGTCGCGATGCCCGCCGCCACGAGCCGGCCCCGGATCTGCCGTACGGTCGCCGCCTCAAGCACGGTGCAGGCCGGCGAGGTGATCGGGAAGTAGGCATCCGCCTGTACGTCGAGCAGGCCGGCCTCACGCAGGAGCCGCGGCAGTGTCCGGCCGTACGAGAGATCGGCGCCGCGCGCCGCCATGAGTTCACGGAACCCGGACCGCAGCCGGTTGGCCAGCCGCTGCTCCGGTCCCGACTCGTCGGGGCACAGCAGAGGCTGCAACCCAGGATCGGCGTCCTCCAGAAGCAGCACACCACCGGGGCGCAGCGCCTGGACCATGCGGCGCAGCGCCTCGGCGCGGTCGACGACGTGCACCAGGACCAGCCGGGCGTGCACCAGGTCGAAACCGCCCGGCGGCGGAGGATCGGCGGCGACGTCGTGGCGCAGGACCTCGACGACGTCGGAGGCCGCCTCCTCGGCCCAGGACACGTCGATGTCCGTACAGACCACGTGCCCCGCCGCTCCCACGCGCTCGGCGAGGCCCGCGGGCACGGAGGGACCGCCGGCTCCGACCTCCCAGCACCGCATGCCCTCGGTGATGCCGATCCGGTCGACGTGCCGGAACGTCACCGGGTCGAACAGCTCGGCCAGCGCACCGAACCGGATGCCCGCCTCCGACTGCTGGTTGTCCAGCAGATACCCGTGCTCGGTGCCGTGCTCCGCCATGCCCTGCCCTGCCGTTCCTCGCCGCCCGCCGGACCCGCAGTCCACCACGCGCGGACGGCCCGATGCCAGCCGCGCTGCCGGCCGCGGGGTGCCCACCTAGGTGAGCTCGGCGGTGATCATGACATGCTCCTCGCGGGAGGAAAGGCGAACGCCGAACCCGGTGAGCACCGCTCCTCCCCGCATCGTTCCGCGGCGGATCGGGCGACAGGACAGAACATGAACGGCCCGGCCGGTCCCTCCGGCAGGCCGGCGGGACGGACGGTGGGAGAGATGGCGGAGGCGGCGGACATGGCGGTCACACCCAGGGCGGCGAGGACGAGGAGCAGACGTCCGCGGCCACTGCTGGTGACGGTGGCGCTGCTGCTGTCCGGGGGCCCGGCCGGCCTCGTCGTGCCGGACCGGGCGGCGGCGTCATGACGATCCGCGTACTGATCGCCGACGACCAGGCCATGGTCCGGGCCGGGTTCGCGATGATCCTCTCCGCCGAGGACGACATCGAGGTCGTGGGGGAGGCGGCGGACGGGGTGCTCGCCGTGGAGCTCTCCGAGCGCCACCGGCCCGACGTGGTGCTCATGGACATCCGCATGCCCCGCATGGACGGGCTGGAGGCCCTGCGCAGGCTGACCCGCCCCGGCACCGTGAACCCGCCGAAGGTCGTCGTGGTCACGACGTTCGACGACGACGAGTACGTCCAGCGCGCCCTGGGCGAGGGCGCCTCCGGCTTCCTGATCAAGGACTCCGGACCCGCCCTGCTGGTCGAGGCCATCAGGGCGGCCGCCTCCGGCGAGGCACTGGTGAGCCCGGCCATCACCGTCCGGCTGCTGCGCCGGCTCACCAGCACGGTGCCCGCGCCCAAGGAACCCCACACCGCGCTCTCCGCACGGGAGAAGGACCTGGTGCGCCTGGTGGCCAGAGGACTGACCAACGCCGAGATCGCCGCCGAACTGTCCATCTCCGTGGGCACGGTGAAGACCCACCTCGGCAATGTGCAGACGAAACTCACCGCCCGTAACCGGGTGGAGATCGCGGCCTGGGCCTGGGAGTCCGGCCTGGTCGACGGCCGGGGATGAGCCCCGGCCGGACACCGGCCCGTACCGGCGGGGCCGCTGTCCGGGCAGTCGTTCCGGGGCAGAGGGCGAGCGCTCGGCGACCGGGCTCCGCCCTTCCGCGTCGGTGGGATGTCGGCGGCCCGGCGGGGGCCGTAGGTGATACGTCGGTGGCCGGTGGAAACGTGACCGGCGAGTTGCCCGAGGAGCGGCCACCGCCGCCTTCAACGGCTCCTCCGACGCCACAGGCTCCGACAGCAAGGGACCCCGCCACCATGCCGACCCCATCCTCCGCCCCGCCCTGGGACGTCCGGCGACCGCCCGGTGCCGACGGCCGTGTCTTCCTGGTCACCGGCGGCAACGCCGGCATCGGGTACTTCGTCGCGGAACAGCTGTCGGCGACCGGCGCCACCGTCGTCCTCGGCAGCCGTGACCCCGCCAAGGCCGAGGCCGCCATGGCCTCGATCCGTGCGCATGTCCCCGGTGCGCGCGTACGGGCCGTACGGCTGGACCTCGCCGACCTCTCGTCGCTCGACACGGTGGCGGACTCGCTGGAGGAGGACCGCCTCGACGCGGTGGTCCACAACGCGGGCGTCGCACTCGACGACCCGCCGCGCGAGGAGACCGGGGAGGGTCACGAGCTCATGTTCGGCACGAACCACCTCGGGCACTTCGTCCTGACCCACCGGTTGATGCCGCTGCTGTCGGCCGCGCCCGCGGCCCGCGTCGTGACCATGGGCAGCTTCGCCGCGAAGTCCGAGCGGATCGACATCGACGATCTGCAGTCCCGGAAGGACTACCGGCCCAAACGCACCTACGGGCGCTCCAAGTTGGCACAGATGTACTTCGGCGTCGAACTCGACCGCCGGCTGCGCGCCGCAGGCAGCACGGTCGCGAGTGTGGTGGCTCATCCAGGCGGTGCGCTGGACTCCCTCACCCCGTCACGGTCACCGGTCCACGTGCGAACGGCCGGCGCCCGGCTGGCCGCGTCGCCCGCGGCCCTCGTCCTCCAGGGCAAGGACGCCGGCGCGTGGCCCGCGGTCCGGGCGGTACTCGATCCGGCGGTGGCCGGCGGCCAGTTGTGGGGGCCGCGCGTCTTCGGTCTGCGGGGCGAGCCCCGGCGTGAACCCCTGTGGGACCACCTCGCCGACCCCGTCGTCGCGGCACGGTTGTGGGACGCGAGCCGCGATCTGACCGGAGCGGACCCCGGCACCGTCCCCGGGTAGCCCGGGCCGGTGCCGGGGCCCACCCGCCGGCCGTACCGCCGGTCGCACGGACGGTCGTACCGCCGGTCGTACCACCGGGCGTCAGTGCTTGCTGGGCGCCTTGTGCCCGGACGGCTTCACCGTCCAGGTCAGGCTCTCGGCGGTCTCCGCGAGCACCCGGGGGTCACGGATCGAGGTGGTCCGGTCTGCGGACCTGACCGTCACGGTGTGCGCCCTGCCGTCCGCCGCGACGCCCAGCCCGGCGGGTGTCACAGCGGTGAGGCCCTGCGCCCGCCTCACCTGTACGCCGTCGACGTACCAGCGGAGCTCCGGTGCCGCCAGGCCGGTGAGCTCGGCCCGGGAGACCTTGATGGCAGCGGTCCTGAGGACCGCGCTGCTCCTGCTCGTACCGCTGCTCAGGGCGTTGGCCTCGCGGTAGAAGCCGGCGATCATGGCCTCGCGCCCGGGGAGGTTGAAGTCCCTGGCGTCCAGGGCCCGCATCAGCGAGTTGGAGGTCGGGCGGTAGATCCCGTACGGGTAGTAGCTGCTGCCCTCGTACGTGCCGACGGTGCCGCCGGTGGGGTCGGTCTCGCCGAGCCACCGGTACCACTTGGTCCGGTCGGCGGCCATCCGATCCGTGGTGAGGATGCTGGAGTTGATGTCGGGGAGTTCGCCGCCCGACCAGGTGCCGTAACTGTCGTACGTGTACTCGTCCGCCAGGAGGCCCACCGAGTGGCCGATCTCATGGGCGGCGATCATGCTCGACTGCGCGTTGTCCGAGGAGAGGGTCGAGACGCCGTCGAACGGATAGCCCTCCGCCTCCAGACCCGAGTAGCCCGCGCCGCCGTACTTCGTGGAGTTGGACACGACCACGACCAGGTCGGCCTCGGGGGCCTTGGCGGCGTAGGACGCGACCTTGTCGATGTCGGCGCAGATCAGCCGCTCGGTGTCCGAGCACCAGAAGTAGCTGCCGAGCGCGGTGTTCCTGGTGACGTCGGCGGTGGGGTCACCGGTGATCCCGGACTCGGCGGACACGGCGTCGACGGTCCACACGTTCATCAGACCCTGATAGCTGGAGTAGGGCTCGATGCCGGTGATGTCCCCCCACTTCGCCGCCGCCGCCGCGTGGAAGGCGTCCTGCTGGTCCGCCGTGTAGCCGTCACCGATGATCACCACGTCGAGCCGGTCGGCCGACGGACCGGTGACGGCCAGCTCTCCGACCTCCCCGTCCGTCGTGCCCGCGGTGGGTGCCGCGCTCCGGTGCGCGGCACCGCCGGTCGCCGCCTCCGTGCTGGCCGGGACCTCGGTCCGCCGTCCCTCGCCGCCGGGCTCGGGGAAGTATTCGACGGTGACGTGCGGCTCGTCGACGGCCTCCGGGCCCACGGCGGCTGCCGGAGCGGCGAGGGCGGTCCCGAGCATCGCCGCGAGCGCGACGCTCACGGATATGGCGGCAACTTTGCTCTTGTGCATGTCAATCCTCACTCTGGATTCCAGCTCGGAGGTGAAGTGGAGCGCTGGGGCGGGGTGTTCTGCCGAAGAGCGGGGGAGTGCGGCCGGGAGATGCGTACGCGGGTGGCCGCCGCATTAAGTCCTCGGTTGAATGCGTTTGAGTTGGCGTTTAACTTAGGCTGCCTCGCGGGAGCGCACAACGGCCTTGGGGGCGTGAGGTGTTGCTTTTGAGTAACCGGGTCACCCGTGAACGGACGTCGACGGACATAGTTGGCATCGCGGCCGGCAGCTCCACCGCTCGGCAGTCACAGAGGTACGAAGCGGCCGGTGCTCACCGGCGGACACAGGACGAGGGGCCGCCATGACGGGAACCAGCAGGGTGACGATCACCGGGGATGACGCCCCGGGCCGTCCGGGCGTGGACCACGGGGACGCGCCGGACTCGCCCGCCGCGATCGGCCGCAGGCTGAAGCAGCTCCGCAGGGACCGCGCGCTGACCCAGCGACAGCTCGCCGAGCCCGTCTACACCTCCGCCTATGTCTCGACCCTGGAAGCCGGCAAGGTGCGGCCCTCCGAAGCCGCCCTCCGGCACATCGCCGAACGGCTCGGCGTCGACTACGAGGAGCTCGCCACCGGCAGGCCGACCCATATCGCCACAGCCCTGCGGCTACGGCTGGCCGAGGCTCAGCGGGTCCTGGCCATGGAGGACGCCGCCGACGCGCACGCGGCGTACGAGCAGATCCTCGGGCAGGCTGACGAGTACGGGCTCCCGCAGGAACGGGCGGCCGCACTCGTGGGCCTGGGGGAATGCGCCCTGGAGACGGGTGAACTGACCGATGCCCTGGCCCGGTTCGAAGCCGCCGAACACGCCCTGGCCGGCGAACCGCTCCCCGCCCGCGCGCGAGCGGTCCGAGGACGCTCGGTCGCCCACTACCTCGCAGGTGAACTGCGGTACGCCTGCTACCTGCTGGAAAGCGCCATCGACGCGCTGAACACGTCCGGGCTGCACGACCCCGTCGCACTGCTCCAGCTCTACACGGCTTCGATCGCCCCGTACATGGACATGGGGGCCCACGCCCGCGCCGCGCAGGCCGCCGAACTCGCCCTCGCCCTGGTGCCCCAGGTGACCGACCCCGCCCTGGTCGCCACCATGCACCGGACCGTGGCCCGCACCCTGATCGCCGAGGGCAGGGTCGACGCGGCCCAGATGTCGTTGGCGCGGGCCACCGAGCTCTACCAGCAGCTGCAGATCCGTACCGAACTGGCCCATTGCCACTGGATGAGGGGGTACGTCTGCGCACAGCACGGCGACCTCGCACAGGCGGAGAAGGAGCTGCGCACCGCGCACTCGATGCTGGTGTCCAAGCGGGCCGCCCTGTACGTCTCCCAGGTGGAGGTCGAGCTCGCCGACGTGCTGCGCAGGAGGGGGAAGCCCGCGGAGGCCGCCGAGCTCCTGGAGAGCCTGCTGGTGGGCCTCCAGCACGGCCGTGGCGCCCTGCACGCCGGGGGCGCCCACCGGCTGCTCGGGATGATCGCGGAAGAGGCCGGGGACGTCGAAGCCGCCGAGCAGCACTACGCCACCGCCCTCTCCCTGCTCGAACAGACGGGCGCCGCCGGGGACATCGCCGACATCTGCCGGCTGTTCGGCGACCTGATGCGCAGCGAGGGCCGGACCGAGGAAGCGCTGAACGCCTACCGGACCGGGCTCGGCCACCGCGCCGGACCGGGCACCACCACGCTCGGCCCCGCCCCCGCCCGGCCGCCGTTCGCCCCCTGGACCTGACGGCCGCCGGCCACCGCGGGGATCCTCACTGCGGGCCGACGCCCTCCGCCGGGTGGGGTGCCGGGGCGTGACCGGTCTGCTGCGAGGGGATCGGCGGGGCGACGGCCCCGTACTGGGCGGCCTGGGCGGTGAACATCCCCCGGTAGATGCCGTCGGGCCGGGTCATCAGCTGCTCATGCGTTCCTTCCTCGGCCACTCGGCCCTGGTCGAGCACATAGATACGGTCGGCGTTGGCCGTGGCCGCGAGCCGGTGGGTCACCAGAACGACCGCGTGACCCTCCTCCGCGAGAGACCACAGACCCTCGAACGCGGCGATCTCCGCATGCGGGTCGAGCGCCGAGGTGGGTTCGTCCACCAGAAGGAAGGGGGCCTCCCGGTACAGGCTCCGCGCCGTGCCGAGCTTCTGCCACTGCCCGCCCGAGAGCTGGACCCCGCGCTCGTAACCCTTGTGGACGATGGAATCCCAGCCGTGGCGCAGGCTCTCGATCAGCTCGAGGACACCGGCGGACCGCGCGGCGGACTTCACCCGGGACATGTTGCGGACGCGGTCGCCTGCGCCGATCGCCACATTCGCGGCGGCCGTCATCTCCCAGCGGGGGAAGTCCTGCGCGAGCAGCCCCACGAGGGCGAAGACCTCCGCTCGGTCGGCGTCCCGGAGGTCGACCCGGTCGGAGCCGTCGCCGTCCTGCCACCACACCTGGCCGTCGGAGGGCAGCAGCAGCCCGGACAGCATCTTCGTCAGCGTGGTCTTCCCGGAACCGTTCGCCCCGACCAGGGCCGTCACCTCACCGCGGCGGACGTGCAGGCTGACGTCCCGCACGGCGGGGGAGTCGGCCCCGGGATAGGTGTACGACACGTGCTCCAGGCGGATCTGACGGACACGGGCAGGCAGGGCGGCACCGGTCGTGGGGATGGCGTTCTCCGTGGCCAGGGCGATGGCGTCCTCGGTGTCCGTGAGGAAGAGCAACTCCTCGTAGAGCCGGTTGACCTGCTGGACGAGCGAGGTCAGCCGGGCGGTCGACGCGCGGATCGCGAGGACCGCGGTGCCGCCGACGGCGAGGGGCAGGGAACCGTCGGCGAGCAGCCACCACAGCACCCCGTAGCAGGCGAGGGACGCGACCCCCGCGAACCCGCCGGCCACCAGGTCCGTCGAGGCCTGCGCACGGGCGAGGCGCCGCTGCTCCGCCTCGGTCTGGTGGGACATCTCCTCGTAGCTGCTCAGCAGCTTCGTCCCGGCGGCGTGCACACGGATCTCGCCCTGCGCGTGCGGGCGGGTCAGGAAGCCCAGGAGCGAGGCGATGGCCCGGCGGTGGTCGATCCAGTGCAGCTTCGAGACGTACTCACGGCGTGCGGAACTGACCGCGCCCCACCCCTTGGGCAGGGCGATCACCAGCAGCATGGGCAGCAGCAGCCAGTGCAGCGAGGCCAGGACGACGGCGGCCGCCACCATCGAGATGAGGACGTTGCCGACGCCCACCGACAGCATCAGCATGCTGCGGGCCGAGTCCGTGCCGAACCGGCCTGCCTCCAGCACCCGTTGGACCTCGGGACGCTCCGTCGCCTCCAGCTCGACGCGGGTGACGGCCGTGTAGTAGCGCGCGGAGACGGCCCGCTCCACCTGTGGCTCCAGCCGGCCGGACATCGCCGTCGACCACGCCGTCAGCAGGGCCGCGGCCACCGCGGTCGCCGCCAGGGCGGCCAGGGCCGGCAGGGCATCGCGCAGCTTGTCGGCCGTCGGCCCCTCCGCGAACAGATTCGTGAGCACGCTGTTGACCGCGACCAGTCCCCACGCCGCGGCCACCCCCTGCCCGAGCTGCGCGGCCACCACGCCGGCCATCGCCCGCCGGTCCGTCCGCCAGCCGGTACGGAGGACCAGGGTGACCATGCGCGGCAGCGCGGCCGCCATGTGCCGGAACGAGAGCCTGGTCAGCGGGCCCACATGACGTACGAAGGACTGGTCGTAGCGCAGACGTCCTCCGTACAGCTCGTGCTCCGCGTCCGAGACCGTGTCCTCGGCCTGCTTGCTCTTCGCGTCGGGGGTGTCCTGGCGGTCGCGGCGTGTGCCGGTGCGTGTCAACGTCGCTCCTTCCTGGCGGTCGGTGGGTGGGATCGTCAGGTTCAACGAGCCCGCCCCTTTTTCGAACACATGTCTTTCGGCCGAGTCCCGGATCCCGGCCCCGCGCGGCTGCCGAAAGGTGCGGGGTGCATGGGCCCTTGCGCCGCAAGAGGCGAGCCACGAGTGGGTGTTGGCCGAAACGCCGTCGACCGCGATATGCGTCCGCGGCCGGTGTCGAGGGGTCCGACCACCTCGGTGATCGGAGCGAAAAACGGTCGGCAGTGCTGTCGCCTCTGCGTGGGAGCCTCGCGTCATCAGATGGCCCAGGCGTACGTGACAGCTGCCGAGGGCACCGCGCAGGGGCGCACCGTACGCCCGTGACCGACAGGCGGCCGGCGGCGCGGGACCGTGTGATCCAATGTCCGCGGCGCCTGGACGCTGCGGAGGGAGCACGGAGCATGTCGACGGCCATACCCGTACCCGACGGCTGGAGGCCTTTCTTCAGCAGTTGGGACGAGATCCGGCACGGCTACCACGCGGGCGACAAGGACGAGGCGGTGCGGGACTGCGCCGACCGGCTCGACGCGACGTGGCCGGGGTCCGGGAGCGATCCCGTGCTGTTCTGGACGCTGGGCATGCTGCTGCTCGCCCCCTACGTCGCCTTCGGCAGCCCCGGTACGGGAGTCGAGGACAGGGCCGTCGCCGTACTGCGCCGGGTCGCGCGCGGCGGCGACGGCCGGGTGTGCGCGCACGGCTGGCATCCGTACGAGGCCGACGTGGACGAGGTGCTGGAGCGCCTTCCCGCCTTCCTGGACCGGTTGAGCGCCCCGATGGAGCAGGCCCTCGACGACCTGCTTCCCGAGGATCTGCTTCCGGCGGACCACCTGGACGGCCTGGAGGACGAGGAGGCCGAACCGGCGAACCTCTCCGGGCCCGAGATCCTCGCCCGCTGGCAGTGCCCGTGTGCCGTACCGGGATTCGCCCGTGCGGCCCTCGACTACCTGGGAGCAACGGTCCGCTGAGGGCGGCACATGACCGGGTCGGGAGGGCTTGACCCTCACACCGTGTCAGGCGCTGAGGTCGGAGACATCATGTTCACCATCGGAGACTTCGCCCGGCACGGCCGCGTATCGGTCCGCATGCTGCGTCACTACGACGCCACCGGACTGCTGCGCCCGGCCCATGTCGACCCCGCCACCGGCTACCGGTACTACGCGGCTGCCCAGCTCGCCCGCCTCAACCGTGTCATCGCGCTGAAAGAGCTCGGTCTGACCCTTCAGCAGGTCCAGCAGATCCTGGACGAGAAGGTCACCACCGAGGAACTGCGCGCCATGCTGCGGCTGCGTCGGGCCGAGTTGGAGGGCGCGATGACCGCCGCGGCGGCGCGGCTCGTCCAGGTCGAGGCGAGGCTCCGGTCGATCGAGAGCGAGGGGCGCATGCCCACCAACGACGTCGTCATCAGGAGCATCCCCGCGGTCCGGGTGGCGGAGCTGACCGCGACCGCCGCCGGCTTCGAGCCCGAGGCGATCAGCCCGGTCATCGGGCCGCTGTACGACGAGCTGTTCCGGCGCCTGGACGCGGCCGGGATCAAGCCGACGGGGCCCGGTGTCGCCTCCTACGAGGACGCCCCGGAGGGCGGTGGAAGGATCACCGTCCACGCTGCCGTCCAGGTCGCGGCGCCGCTCCAGGACGGTGCCTTCCGGGTGCTCGACCTGCCGCCCGCGGAACGTGCGGCGACCATCGTGCACCGCGGTTCGATGGACACCGTGCTGCCCACGGCCCAGGCGCTGGCCGTCTGGATCGACGAGAACGGGTACCGGTCGGCCGGCCACCCCCGCGAGGTCAGCCTCGAATGCCCGGACGACCAGGACGACTGGGTGACCGAACTCCAGGCGCCGGTGATCAATCCCTGAGCCCCGCGCCAGGCCCCCCTGGCATCGCCAGGGGGGAACCCCGACCTCCCGTTCCGCGCGGCCCGCGGTGTGGCGCGGGTCACCGGAACCCCTCCGCCCGGCCGGAGAGACAGGTGGTGTGAGCTGTGATGAACACGGAGATCGGGAGCGCATGCGTGCACGAATCAGGGCGGGTGACCGCGAAGCGTTCGCCGCGCTCTACGAGGAGTACGCGCGGGCGGTCTACAACCACGCCTACCGGCTGACGGGCGACTGGTGGACGGCCGAGGAGGTGCTGTCCGAGACCTTCCTGGCCGCCTGGCGCACCCGGCAGGCCATCGAGCCGGAGGGCGACTCGCTCCGGCCGTGGCTGCTCGGGATCGCCACGAACAAGGCGCGCAACGCGAACCGAGGCAGAGGGCGGCGCCTGGCGTTCCTGGCCCGTCGCCCCGCGCCGGAACCGGTGGCGGACATCGCGGACGCCACGGCCGGACGCGTCGATGACGCACGACGGCTGGCCGCGGTCCAGCGGGCACTGGGCGGGCTCCGACGCCAGGAGCGTGAGGTGCTCGTCCTCTGCGTCTGGTCCGGGCTGGACTACGCCGAGGCCGCCGAGGCCCTGGGTGTCCCGGTCGGCACCGTACGGTCACGGCTGTCCCGGGCTCGCACCCGGCTGCGCCGGCTCACCGACGATGAGCTCGGCAGGGCGCCCGACGGACCCGCGCGGGAGGCGCTCCCCGGAGAGCGGGGGGCGCGCTCCGGGGAGCGGGGAACGCGGGGCGGGGAGCGGGAAGCGCCCGCCGGGGAACGGGGAGCGCGTGCCGGGGAACGGGGAGCGGTCGCCGGGGACGCGGTCCGGTTCGGCCGGGAACCACGCCCCGGCCGTGGAGAGGTAGAGAGCAGGGCCGCGTTCGTGGCCCTGCCCATCCAGGAGGAAGCCCGATGAACGACCGTACCTCCGGCCCCGAGCGGGCCGAACGCGAGGAACTGGCCCGGCTGTTGCCGGTCCCGGCCGAACGGGACCTGCCTCCGGGCCGTCATCTCCACCACAAGGACAACCTGATGCGTCTGATCGACCAGGACGGCGACCGCACCACCGCACGCCCCCGCCCTCGCCTCCTGCGCCCTGCCGTCCTGCTGCCCGCCGCCGGACTGGCCCTGGGCGGGGTGCTGCTCACCACGCTCGCCCTGACCGGCCAGGACAGCACCCCGGCACCGGCCGCCGCGGGCACCGGATCCCAGGCCGCCGCCCCGCGCGGCGCGGCCGTACTGCTCGACCGGATCGCGTCGGTCGCCGAGAAGAGCGACGAACAGACGGTCACCGGCGACCAGTTCGTGTACGTCAGGACACTTCAGTCGGGGAACGAGGGCGAATACGGCGGCCCGGTGAGGATGAGCGAGCCCGGGGAGCGTGAGGTCTGGATGGCGCAGAAGCCGGGGCCGGTGGTCGACGAGGGCCTGATCCACGAGGACGGCAGGTACTACCCGATCACCGTCGGGGTTCCGGACGGCGAGACCCCCGTCGGCTACCCGGCGGGCCTCAACCGGCCGACGTACGCCTGGCTGGCCTCCTTGCCCACCGACCCCGACACCCTGCTCCGGCGGCTCACCACCGAGATCACCCGGGACCAGGACGCGCGCGACACCCCGGCAGAGGACCGGGACCCGGACCAGGACGCCTTCGACGCCATCGGTGAGCTGCTGCGGGAGACGGTGATGCCGCCGAAGACCGCGGCCGCCCTCTACAAGGCCGCGGCGAAGATCCCCGGCGTGTCCGAGGACCCCGACGCGGTGGACGCGGCCGGCCGGCACGGCATCGGCGTGGCCCGCGACGACACCCGGGCCGGCTGGCGCACCGCCTGGATCTTCGACTCGACCACCCTGGAATACCTGGGCGAGCGGAGCTACCTCATCAGGGACACCGAGATGGGTAAGAAGGGCACCCCGATCAGTAAGTCGGCGGTGCTGGAGCGCGGGGTCGTGGACGCCCTCCGCGAGAGGCCGTCGGCCGGGAAGCCGTCGGCGACCTGATCCGCCAAGGAGCTGCCGGGGCGCGGCGAAGCGCCCCGGCAGACCTCGCTCCGCGCGGGGGTCCGTCATCGAGGGCCGAGGCGACTGCTTCGTCCCGGTATCAGGCCAGGCCCCCTCGTCCGCGTACCCTCGTCCCCGTGCCCGCACCGTCCCCGCATCACGTCGCCGTCCTCGTGCTCGAAGGCGCGAAGCCCCTCGACGTCGGCATTCCCGCGCAGGTGTTCACGACCCGCGCGAGCATGCCGTACGAAGTCCGGGTGTGCGGCGCGGAATCCGGTCTCGTGACCGGCGGAGACGGCCTCTCGTACTCCGTCGCCCACGGCCTGGACGCCCTTGAATGGGCCGACATCGTCTTCGTCCCCGGCTACCGGTTTCCTGACCGCGACGACCCGCCCCAGGCCGTCGTCGACGCGCTGACCGGTGCCCACGACCGGGGCGCCCGGCTCGCCGCCATCTCGACGGGCGCCTTCGCGCTGGCCGCCACGGGTCTGCTCGACGGCAAGCGCGCCACCACGCACTGGCATTACACGCGGGCCCTGGCGGCGAGGTATCCGCTGGTCCGGGTCGACGAGAACGTGCTGTTCGTCGACGAGGGCAGCGTGCTGACGTCGGCCGGTGCCGCCTCGGGCATCGACCTGTGCCTGCACATCCTGCGTGGCGATCTCGGGGTGGCCGCGTCGAACCACGCGGCCAGGCGCCTGGTGGCAGCCCCCTACCGCAGCGGCGGACAGGCGCAGTACGTGCCGCGGAGCGTGCCCGAGCCGCTCGGCGAGCGGTTCGCCGCGACCCGGGAGTGGGCCCTGCACCGGCTCGGCGAGGCCCTCACCCTCGACACACTCGCCCGGCACGCGGCGGTGTCACCGCGCACGTTCTCGCGACGCTTCGCCGAGGACACGGGGTACACGCCGATGCAGTGGGTCATGCGCGCCCGCATCGACATGGCCCGCGAACTGCTCGAACTGTCCCAGCGGAGCGTCGAGCAGATCGCCGCCGACGTCGGACTCGGCACCGGCACCAATCTCCGGCTGCACTTCCACCGCATCCTCGGCACCACGCCGAGCGAGTACCGGCGCACCTTCGCCCAGGGGGAGTGACCCGTCGCGCAGGCGGTGGCGCGATCCTTTCGGACCGTGGCGATCACGCCGCTGTCACCGGCGGACGCCCCGCGCGAACCTGGATGGCGAACCCGAAGGGACACCACTCATGACTCGCATCGCCATCAACGGATTCGGCCGCATCGGACGCAATGTGCTGCGCGCGCTGCTCGAACGCGACAGCGCCCTGGAAGTCGTCGCCGTCAACGACCTCACCGAGCCCACCGCCCTCGCGCGGCTGCTCGCCTTCGACTCGACGGCGGGCCGCCTCGGCCGCCCGGTGAAGGCCGAGGGGGACACCCTCGTCGTCGACGGCCGTCGCATCGCCGTGCTCGCCGAGCGTGAGCCGGCACGGCTGCCGTGGGCCGAGCTGGACGTCGACATCGTGCTCGAGGCGACCGGCCGCTTCACCTCCGCCACGGCCGCCCGCGCCCACATCGACGCGGGCGCGAAGAAGGTGCTGATCAGCGCACCGGCGACCGGCGCCGACGTCACGCTCGCGTACGGCGTCAACACCGACGCGTACGACCCGGCCGCGCACACGATCGTCTCGAACGCCTCGTGCACCACCAACGCGCTCGCCCCGCTGGCCAAGGTGCTCGACGATCTCGCCGGCATCGAGCACGGCTTCATGACGACGGTGCACGCCTACACGCAGGAGCAGAACCTCCAGGACGGCCCGCACCGTGACGCCCGCCGCGCCCGCGCCGCTGGTGTCAACATCGTGCCGACCACGACGGGCGCGGCCAAGGCGATCGGTCTCGTGCTGCCGAACCTCGACGGCAAGCTGTCGGGCGACTCGATCCGCGTACCGGTACCGGTGGGCTCGATCGTGGAGCTCAACACGACCGTCGCCCGCGAGGTGACGCGCGAGGACGTGCTGGCCGCGTACAGGGCGGCGGCCGAAGGGCCGCTCGCAGGCGTCCTGGAGTACTCGGAGGACCCGCTCGTGTCGTCCGACATCACGGGCAACCCCGCCTCCTCGATCTTCGACTCGGCCCTGACCCGCGTCGACGGCCGCCACGTCAAGGTGGTCGCCTGGTACGACAACGAGTGGGGCTTCTCGAACCGTGTGATCGACACGCTCCAGCTCCTCGCCGCCTGACGGGGCGGAAGACGGGTGGCGATGCCCCCTGTGAGTGACCGAGCGCTCGGCCCCGGAGACACGGGGGAGGGGGAGGGGCGCTCCGTCACGCCAGGGTGACTCGCATCCCGCCCTCGGCCAGCACATCGAGCAGGACGCCGAACAGGTCGTACGGCTCACCGTCCGGCGTCAGGGCGCGGGACAGGTGGGTGCGCGCGACCTCGGCGTCCCGCCAGAGCAGGGTGGCGGGCGAGGTGTAGCCGAAGGTGCCGCGCAGGCAGTCGGCGAGGGCGTCCAGGCATCCGCCGAAATAGCCGCCGGGTCCGTTCACCGCCTCGCCGAGCGCCAGGTAGAGGCCCGGGACATCGGTGATCCGCCGGCCGTCGAGCTCGTACGCATGACCGGCCGACCGGTCGTGCGAGATACGTCGGCAGGCCCCCTCCCGGACGAGGTCCAGCCATGCCCCACGCTGCCGGGTGTCGAGGCCGGCCCAGGCGCCGGTCCTCCTCGGCGGCCCGGCGAGCCATCGCTCCCACACCGGCCGGGCATGCTCCGGAAGCGGCGTGACGAACGTGCCGGACAGCTCCAGATCGATCAGATCCACGCCATGCGCCGCCGGGGACCAGCCGCTGACGGCGCCCCACAGCAGCAGCTCGGCGAGTGGGTCGCCCCAATCGTCCCGTATCTCCAGGGCGGTCTGCTCCAGTTCCAGCGACCGCCGGGTCCCGGCCGCCAGACGTGTCCGCAGCTCGTCGCCCTGGGCGAACCCCCGCAGTACGAGAGGGGGGTCCGCCCGCTCGGGCGGCAGGACGCGGCCGAACTCCCTGCAGGAGCCGAGCCACCGGAGCCCGTCATGCAGCCGGACGGGGCCCCGGTGGCCCTCGGGCGGACCCTCGTAGTCGTCCAGGCCGGTGAGCACGAGGCCGTCCGTGCCGGGGTGCGGCCCGAGGCTCTCCGCGTCCTCCAGGAGCCAGGGACCGAGCATCCGGTCCTCCGGCACCAGCCACACCCGGCTGCCGGCCCAGCCGCGCACCTCGGCTCCTTCCGGAAGCCACGCGTGCAGTTCGTACGTCGCGCGCCGGGCCTCGCCGAAGAGTCCGTCCACCTCGGTGCAGACCCCCCAGACCCGGCCTTGCTCCGTGTCCGTCAGCGCGTAGCGACTCCGCCCGCCATGGCCCTTGTCCTCATGCACGGTGTGATCGTGCCCGGACAGGCCGTCCGAGGCAAAGCCCTTTCCGCGCATGTGCCATGACACTTCGAGGCGGACGGCCGGTGGGCGGGGCCGTCCCGCGACCCCACCCACCGCGTCCGACGGCCCGGCCTCACTTCAGGTGCCGGCCGAAGAACCGGTCCCCGTCCTCCACCTCGAACCACGGGGTGCCGGTGTGCCCGCCCGTGTTGGCGTGCAGTGTCTTCTCCTCGGTGCCGAAGGCGTCGAACAGGTCCAGGGCCCGCTGCCTGGGGTTCCCTTCGTCGTCCCACTGCAGCAGGAGCAGCAGGGGAACGCTGACCTGCCGGGCCTCCTCGCGCTGGGCGCGCGGAACGTAGCCCCCGGCGAAGAAGCCGGCGGCCGCGATGCGCGGATCGGCCACCGCGAGCCGGATGCCGAGGGCCATCCACCCCGAGTACCCGACGGGGCCGCCGATCCCGGGCAGGGAGAGCAGGGCGTCCAGGGTGGTCCGCCATTCCGGGGCCGCCTTCTCGACCAGCGGCCCGATGAAGGACTCGAAGATCTCGTCGACCGGTTCCCCGGCCTGCATCGCCCGGCGGATGTCCGCGCGGGCCTGCTCGTCGGCGGCGGAACGGGGCCGGTCACCGCACCCGGCGGCGTCGATGGTGGCCACCGCGTAGCCGTGCGCCGCGGAGTGCCGGGCGCGGGCCACCAGCCTGGGTTCCCGCTTGGGCAGGCCGTTGTTGTGAGCCATCAGGATCAGCGGGACCGGTACGTCGGATTCGGGCGTCCACAGGGTGCCGGGGATCTCGCCGAGGGTGAATTCGCGTGCGAGAACGCCGTCGTCGAGGCGTTGCTCGGAGATGAAGTGCATGGTCGTACCTTTCGGAGCGCTCTGTAACGGCGCTCCCGGACGACCTATCGCCCGACCGTGACCCCGGAGAGGAGCACCCATGTCGAAACTGCGTTCACGGGTACCACCTCCTCGTTCTCTCGCACGGCCTCCGGAAAGATAGCAGCGGCCACCGTGGTCCGGCCAACGGGTTTTCGCGTGGGGCGGCGCCGTGACCGGTCCACCACGACCGACCCCGGGCGCTACCCGCTGCCCCGCAGATAGCGGGTGAGCATGTCCACCAGTTCGTTCTCGAACGACTCGACCGGGACCGTCTGCGGCGCGGCCATGAGCTTGTGCGTGTTCGCCTCCACGGTGAACACGATGAGCTCGGCCGCCGTCGGGAGGTCACGTACGCGGACATCCGCGTGCCGGGCGAGGAGGTCGCGGACCTGCTCCACGCGGTCACGCCCGTGCCGGTCGATCGTGTCGAGCAACTCCTGCGAGAACGACGCCTCTTCGATCATGATGCGCAACAGCTGCGGGTCGTCGCGGTGGTTGTCGATCGCGTCGCGGACCAGGGCGCGCACCATCGTCTCCAGGGTTCCCTCGGACAGATCGAGCCGGTCGGCCTGCGTCCAGGTGCCACGGTCGATGTGGCGCACCACCAGCTCGGCCAGGACGGCGTCCTTGTTCGGGAAGTACTGGTACAGCGACCCGATGGAGATCCGCGCGTGCTCGGCGATGCGGTTGGTGGTGCCGGCGGCGTATCCGTACTCGGCGAAAACGTGAGCAGCGGAGGCGAGGATGCGCTCGCGGGTGAGCTCGGCGCGGACCTGACGGGGCTTGCGACGTGGCTGGAGACGGCGGTCGGCCGACGGCATCGGCAGGACTCCTCAGTGCTCGGAATGCGAGTAGTCAAAGAGCTGAACTATTGCTCACAATAGTGCCATGAACTGCGGAAACGCCGCCTCTGTCGTTGGGAGAGGCGCGCCGTGGATCCGGCATGGCTCCCGTTGGGGCGAGCCGGCGCAGCTCCGGCTGCCGGCGTCCGGCCGATCGGCCCGGGAACGAGAGGAATTCCTGTGAAGCACGTACGCCCTTCCGCCCCGCACCGGCTGGAAGCGGTGGCCGACCTGGATGCGGTCATCGGCCGCCCGGCGCCGATGATCATGATCAAGCAGATCAGCGCGCTCGACGAGGGCTGCCGGACCGTCCTGGCCCTCTGCCCGGTCGCGGCCTTCGGCTACCGGGACAGCGACGGGACCAGCAGGACGACGTTCGTCGGCGGCACGCCGGGGTTCGCACGAGCGCTCTCGCCCACCCGGATCTCGTTCCCCCTGGCCGGTGCGGGCGATCCGCGCGGTCGGGGCCCCCGCGCCGGTACGGGCGATCCGCACGGTCCGGTCTCGCTCTTCTTCCTGCTGCCGGGCGTCGGCGAGATCCTGCGCGTCAACGGCACGGCGGCCGGCCGTAAGGACGGGCAGGTTCTCGTCGACGTCACGGAGGCGTACGTCCACTGCGCGCAGGCCGTCCTGCGCTCCGGACTGTGGCAGTCCCCGCAGGGTGCGTCCGCCCCCGCGCCCCCTCTCGCGGACGACGGACCCCTGTCCGGGCCGGGCGTCGCCGACTTCCTGGCCGCGGCACCGTTCCTGGCCCTGTCCACCTGGGACGCCTCCGGCGGCAGCGACACCAGTCCGCGCGGGGACCGGCAGGCGGTGGCGCGGATCCTGGACGGCCGCACCCTCGTCATCCCGGACCGCAAGGGCAACAAGCGTGCTGACACCCTGCACAACCTGCTGCAGGACGACCGTCTCTCCTTCGCGGCGCTCGTGCCGGGGCGCAGCGGTGTGCTGCACGTCCACGGCCGCGGCGCGATCACCGACGATCCCGCGCTGCTGGAGACGATGGCACTGCGCGGGATGCCTCCGCATCTGGCGCTGCTCATCGACGTCGAGCACGCGGAGGTGACCGGCAACGACGCACTGGTGCGCTCACGGCTGTGGAGCCCCGGCGCGCACCCGGATCCCGCCACCATGCCGGACCTGATGGCGCTGGGAGCGGAACACCTCGCCTCCAACGCCTCCGCCTCCCCGGGCGGTCCGCCCGCGTTCCTGCTCAGGGCCGTCGGAGCGATTCCCGGGGTGAGCCGCCTGCTGCGGCGGGTGATGGACCGCGCCTACCGTTCCGGGCTGCGGAAGGAGGGGTACGAGGACATCCGGCCCCAGGGGTTCTCCCGCCCGGCGGGCGCTGACACAGGTGAAGGCGGAAGCGGGCATCCCCTGCGGGAGGTACGCGTCGCCGAGATCCGCAGGGAGACCCCGAGCACGATCACCCTCGCACTCGAAGACGTCGGCGGGGACCCGCGACCGTTCGACTTCCGGCCCGGCCAGTACTTCACCCTCGTCGCCGACATCGACGGCCGCCCGGTCCGCCGGGCCTACTCGGCCTCGTCCGCGCCGGGTTCGTCCCGGCTCGAGGTCACCGTCAAGCACGTCGGGAGCGGCCGGTTCTCCACCCATGTGCACCGAGGCCTCCGCGTGGACGACCGCCTCGCGGTGCGCGGTCCGTCGGGCTCCTTCCACGCCGGGCCACGGCCCCCGAGCGACACCGTGCTCATCGCGGCCGGCAGCGGGGTGACCCCCATGATGAGCATGATCCGCGCACGGATCGCCGACCGGACGGGGAGGGACCGGATCGCACTGCTGTGCAGCAGCCGGGATGCCGAGGAGATCATCTTCGCCGTTGAACTCGCGCGGCTGGCACAGGACTTCCCCGACCGGCTCTCGGTCACCCATGTCCTGACCCGCCGGGACGGGCGGCTCGACGCCGCCGGAGTGGAGCGTTGGCTCGCCCGCCGGTCCCCGGCAGCGGACGCGCACTACTACGTCTGCGGCCCCGAACCGCTGATGGACGTCGTCCGGAGCGTCCTGGCCGGCCGCGGGGTACCGGACGAGCAGGTGCACCGCGAGCGCTACACCAGCGTCGCCGACACCGGAAGCGCGATGACCGTGCCACAGGAGATGATCGTCGAGGAGGACGGCCGCACCCTCGGCACGGTGATGGTCGAGCCCGGCCAGACGCTGCTCGACGCGGGACTCGCCGCGGGACTGGCGATGCCGCACTCCTGCACGGTCGGGAACTGCGGGGACTGCATGGTGCGGCTGCGCAGCGGGGAAGTCGCACAGAACGAGCCGAACTGCCTGACACCGCAACAGAGGTCCGAAGGCTATGTGCTGACCTGCGTGGGCTGCCCGCTGTCCGGGGTCACCGTCGACATCGCAGAGCCGTGACGCGAGCGGGGCGGGGGTCCGTGCCCCTGCCCCGTCGTCGGCTGTGGGGTGGATGATGTCGAGGAGGTGTGTGCGACATGTGAGGTGTGATCTTCGTATATGCGGTGGGTGTTAGCCTGCCTGCGGTCGTAATCGAACATGTACGGGGGAGAGCGGTGGGCTTCGACGGCTACCAGGCCAAGGCGGGTATGACCGGTCAGGCCCAGCAACTCGACGACGCCGGTACGGACATGGACGGCGTCCGCTCGGCCGTGAAGTCCCGCACGACCTACTCGTACGACGAGGCCGGCGGCGCCGACGCCGCGTCGGCGATCAACGCGTTCGTCAAGGCGTGGGAGGCCGAGGCCAAGACACTGGCCTCCGCGCTCCACGAGCTCGGCAGCAAGGTGCAGTTGGCCAAGAACACCTACCACGGCAGCGACGGCCTGGTGAAGAGGGAGACGGACAGCGTCTCCGTCCCCGACACATCGACGCAGGGCCGGCGCACCGCCTCGGCCCTGTCGAGCTACTGAGGCCGGGCCGATGTCCTTCTTCCCCTCTCCTTTCGAATCCCCTGAACTCCGCCTCGCGTGGCTCGCCGGCCTGTCCAAGAAGATGCTCGGTGCCGGGAGCAAGAACGAGGTCCTCGACCTGATCGGCGACGCGCTGTCGGTGCCCGAACCGGGCGGCGACCAGGGGACGCTGGAGCGCCTGGCCGATCTCTACCGCGGTCAGGTCGGCCCCGTCGGCGACGTCTTCGACCAGGTCGACCGGGTGGGCCGTAAAGGCCTTCCGGAGGTATGGGTCGGCGACACGAGCGTCCTGGCCTCCGCCGCCGTGAACGCCGCCGGGCGGGCCGCGACCCAGATGACCGAGGCGTTCCACGGCGGCGCGACGGTGCTGCTGACGCTGGCCGACGCGGTCGGCGCCGCGCAGCGCAAGGACGCACGGGGGCGCGGCCAGCTGCTGGAACAGCGGAAGCTGCTCGGCGGCAAGGACGGGTTCTTCGACGACCTCCACGAGAACGACGAGGAGGAGTGGGACCGTAAGAACGCCGCCCACTTCAGCTCGTACGCGGTCGACCTGATGCACGAGGCCGTGTCCGACGCGCAGGAGGCCGCCCGCATCGCGGCCCGGGACCTGAACAAGTGGGCCGCCGAGGCTCGGGCCGGGAAGATGGAGACCAGCGAACTCACCTCCGTCGACAAGCTGATGCTCGCCGACACCGGTGTCGCCGGCGCCGACGCCGAGCTGAACGAGATCCTCAAGGCCGCCGAGCTGGAGCGCGCGTCGGCGCGCATGGACCTGCTGAGCCTCGACGACGAGATGGCCATGGAGCGGATGCTGGCGAAGTCGGAGACGCCGCAGGAGCGGGCCTATCTGATGAAGGCCCTCGCCGCCGGTCACAGCGTTGCCGAGATCGAGGAGTTCCAGGGCAAGATCCACGGCAAGGACCCCGACTGGATGCGCCGCCACCTCACTCCGGTGGTCACCGAGGCGGACAGCATGGACGACGAGGGCCTGGCGCCGGACGGCTCGAACAACAACAAGGACTACGCCACGTTCGACGGCCAGCGGTGGGTCCAGGGCGGCGACGGCTCCGAGGGCACCTGCGTGGCCTCGTCCACCGTCACCTCCCGCGCCATGGTCGACCCCTTGTACGCGCTCGACCTCACCGGTGGTCCCGACGGGCAGCAGGACGACCCCGAGGCCTTCAAGCAGCGGCTGGTGGCCGAACAGCACCGGCTGCACACCGAAGGCGACGGCGGTGAGAACTGGGGCGGCATGGGCCCCGAGGGGCAGGAGCGGATCAACGACTCCACTGTCGGCAGTGCCACCGGCAACGACTACGAGCGCCAGGACCTGGACAGCGCCGCCGACCGCAGGGCGGTCCTCACCGAAGTCGAGAGGTCGGTGGCGCAGGGGCGGCCGGTGCCGGTCGACGTCTCAGGTGAGGAGGGCGCCCACGCGATGACCATCATCGCCCAGGAAGGTGACATGCTTCAGGTGTACAACCCCTGGGGCTCGACCACCTGGGTCAGCGAGGACGACTTCATCAACGGCCACATGGGCAAGGCTTCCAGCAGTGATCTCCCCAATGCGTACAGTGTCTATCTTCCCCGGTAGCAGGAGCGGTGCCGCGATCGCGGCGGCCGCGCTCCTCGCTCTCGCCACGGGCTGCGGCCCGGGCACCGACGGACCGGCCGGCGGCTCCCCGGGCACCGCGGACGGCCCCACGAGCTACACGGCGAAGGACACCGACATCACCGCCGAGCCGGGCGAGCGCTTCGCGGTCACCGTCGACCAGAACGCCTCCACCCGCGAGTACTGGTATCTGGTCGACCCCGAGCCCGACAGCTCGGTGCTGGTCAGCCGCGGCCGGGACCACGCCTCGGACTCCGGCGACGGGGCGGGGGCCGGCGGACGGCTCGCCTTCACCTTCGAGGCCAAGGGCAAGGGCGTCACCCGGTTCACGCTGCTGCACTGCACGTTCACCACGTGCCAGGGCAACACCTCCGAGCTGCCCCCCGAGACCACCGCGCCCTCCGACACCCCGGCCACGGAGGCGACCCCCTCCCAGGCTCCCGAACGCATCACCTACACCGTCACCGTCGACTGAACCGCAGCGGCCGGTCAGCGCAGACGAGATATCCGAGGTCCCGCCATGAACGACGCCCCGCCCCCGCCCGACCGTACGGACGACGAGCTGGCCACGCTCGACATCACCGTCCTGCTGCGTTACGGCCTCACCGCCGAACCCGGCCCCCGGCGCACCGCCCTGATGGGCGACGGTGCGGCGGCCGCCGCCGTCATCCTCGACCGGCTCGGCACCGAGCCCCGCTCGGTCGCCTTCCTCGCCGACACCGTGCGCGCCGGCGGGCTGGCCCGCGCCATGGAGCTGCCCGAGCCGCTGCCCCGCCGGGAGGCGGCCGACCTCGTCAGGGAGTGGCTGCGGGCCGGCGCCGAACTCGTGGGCGGCATCGCCGCCGACGACACCGCGGCGACCTGGCTGCGCGCCGTCGCGACCATCATCGAACTGAAGCAGCTGACCCGGGCGCGCGGCCAGGGCACCTGACCTTCTCCGGTGAACCCGGCGGTTCGGGGGCTCCGGCTTCACCGGCCGTCCAGGACCCTCCGCGCGGCGCGGACCAAAGCGGCGTTGTCCCCGGCTGCCGAACCGTCAGGCAGCACCAGGACGTCTTCGAGGCCGACCCTGGTGTCCAGGCCGAGCCGTGCCGCAGCCCGCAGGACCGGCCACGCTCCGCCGTCCTCCCCGTGCAGGAGCACGGGCGCCGCGAGTCCCCGGCCCAGCTCCCGCACCAGGCTCTCCGCGGTACCCGCCGCCGTCCGGGGATCGGTGTCGGTGACCTCGGCGAGCACGCGCAGCACATGGGACGACAGCGGTGACGCCAGGAATCCGCGGGCCGCGTCGGTACCGGAGTAGATGCCGGCCTCGACACCGATACCGAGGCCCCGCAGCACATGGGCCACCGCCTCGGCACCGGGCTCGTGCCAGTTCACCGAGGCATGGTCGGGCAGCACCGTCCAGGCGCGGATGAGATCGGCGCGACGCCGGGGATCGGGAACCGCCCACGCCCCCGTCGTCACTCCCACCCGCACATGCCCCGGTACGGCGGCACGCACCGCCGTGACCGCCGCACCCACCAGCTCGGGCGCCAAGGAGTCCCGGCCGTCGGCGTCCTTGGGGTGCAGATGCACGTCCTCGGCCCCGGCGGCGACAGCCCGCTCCGCCGCAGCGGCCAGTTCCTCGGGCGTCACCGGGAGAGCGCCGAACTCGGCACGGTCACGGGCACCGTTCACACACACCTGCAACATGGGCGGCACTCTGCCAGATCCGGTGCCCGCTCTTCTCGGCGCTCCGCCGGTGCCGGTCAGGTGAGGTTCTTCAGGAACCTCGCCGCCACCGGCCCCGCGTCGGCTCCGCCGGAACCGCCGTCCTCCAGCATCACGCACCAGGCCAGATCGCTGTCGCCCTGGTAGCCGATCATCCAGGCATGGGTGCGCGGGGGCTTCTCCTCGCCGAACTCGGCCGTCCCGGTCTTGGCGTGCGGTTCCCCGGGAATGCCGGTCAGGGCGCTTCCCGCGCCGTAGGTCACGGTCGCCCGCATCATCTCGCGCAGGGCTCCGGTCACGGACGGGTCGAGCCGCGCCGTCGCCTCGTGCTTCTTCTTGACCGCTCCGGGCACCAGCACCGGCTGTTTGAAGGTGCCCTCCTTCACCGTCGCCGCGATGGAAGCCATCACCAGGGGCGATGCCTGCACCCGGGCCTGGCCGATGGTGGACGCCGCGAGGTCGTTGTCCGACGTCGTCACCGGGACCGACCCGTCGTACGTGACGTCCCCGACGTCCCACTCGCCACCGATCCCGAAGGCCTCCGCCGTGTCGTGCAGGGCGGAGCCGCCCGCCTTGGCGCGGTTCTCCACGAACATGGTGTTGCAGGACTTCGCGAAGGAGTCCTTGAACGTCGACCCCGCCGGCAGCGTGAACTGGTTCTGGTTCTCGAACCGCTGCCCGTCGACACGGGTGAACTTCGGACACGCCACGACGTCCGACGGCTTCATGCCCGCCTTCAGCATGGCCGCCGCCGTGACCACCTTGAACGTCGACCCGGGCGGATAGCGCCCGGCCAGCGCCCGGTTGATCCCCCCGGCCGGACGGCTGGAGACCGCCAGGACGTTGCCCGTCGACGGCTCCAGGGCGATCAGGGCCGCGTTCACCTCCAGGCCCTCCATCGCCGCCGCCGCCGCACCCTGGACCTTCGGGTCGATCGTGGTCCTCACGGGTGTGCCGGGCTTCGCGGAGCTCTTGGTGAGGGACGCCTCCGCCTCACCGGACTGCCGGTCGGCGATCACCACCTCACTGGTGGCCGCACCCCCGCCGCCCCGCAACTGCTTGTCGTACCGTGCTTCCAGCCCGAACGTGCCCTTGCCCTGCTCGTCGACCGAGCCGCGCAGCGAGGCGGCCTGCAGGTCGTCACCGTTGGCGTCGAGCACGGC
Source organism: Streptomyces silvae (assembly GCF_016745505.1). Classification (GTDB taxonomy): domain Bacteria; phylum Actinomycetota; class Actinomycetes; order Streptomycetales; family Streptomycetaceae; genus Streptomyces; species Streptomyces silvae. The sequence continues at coordinate 49,344 of NZ_JAERUC010000102.1, forward strand.
GGCACGCTTCGCGACCGCCTTGAGCGCGAGCGTCTTGCCGGGCACCAGCCGTGGATGGACCATCGGGGAGCCGAACTCCACGACCCACTTCCCCGCCTTCCCGGTCAGGGCCGCTTCCGACTCGTAGCGGAATTCGCCCACGGCGGGGACGGCGAACCGCGCGGTGTACGGGACGACCACCTTGCCCTGGTCGTCCTTCTTCCCGTCGCCCGCCGTCAGCTTCGCCCCGGTGGGTTTCAGATTGGTCATCACGGAGGTCAGCAGTGACTCCGCGGTCCGGGGTGAGTCGGACAGCGCCCCGGCCTTCGCGGCCTCGCCCGCCGCCCAGGCGTCGAGGAACGACTGGAGCTGTTCCGTCGCCGCGACCACGTCGGGGTCCCGCTCGGGCCCGTCCCCGGACCACGCGTTGTACCCCCACCACCCCGCGCCGGACGCGAGGACGACGGCCATCGCCACGCCCAGTAACGGCCCTCTGCGTGCACCGCCCCGGCGTACGCGGTCATGACGTGCCATCTGCTGCAAGGTGGGGTCCGACACTTGGCGTGGTCTCCTTGTCGACTGCGGGTTCCTGGCGCGGCCGGACCGCCTCCGGCCACCTGCCCGACACGCTAACCGCTGTCCGCGGGCGCCGGGCCCCCATGAAGAGTGGTGGAAGAGTGAGCCGAGAGCGGGCAGCACGACGAGTGGGCCGGTGGTGCCCCGCACCGTCGCGGAGCACCACCGGCCCACCGGGCGGTCGAGGGGGCGAGGTCAGTTGCGCGGAGTGAAAGCGACCACGTCGCCGGCCTGCTCCCCGCCGGAGAGCTGACCGAAGCGGTCGGTGCGGATGTAGACCCGGTGCAGCCACCGGTCCGCCCCGTCCCAACGCGGCGTGAACGGCGTACGGGCGTGCGTCGTACGGAAGTTGTCGATGATCAGTACGTCACCGGGCACGAGGTGCACGGCCTCGGTGACCTCGTCCAGCGCCTTGGACAGCGACTCCACGGCCTCGACGTCCCGGGGGTCCTCGGGGGCCAGCAGCTCCCGGTCGTACCCCAGCAGCGGGTCGGCAGGATCGCCGTACAACGGCTTCACCTCGGCTATCGCGCCCGGGTCCTCGACACCGCCCCTGAAGGCCACGTCGACACAGCAGGGCACCTTGCGGTCGAACAGGTGGGCCCGGAAGCCCTCCGGGACCAGCGGCAGCGCCTTGCGGATCGAGCCGACCAGGGTCGCCGCCCTGCGCTCGTGGTCGGCACGGGAGCAGGCCAGCATCACGTAGTTGGGCTGGAGCTGGTGGTACGCCATCTCCGTGTGGAACTCCAGCAGGGTCTCGGAGGTCTCCGAGGACAGGTGGTGCGCACCGGGCGAGGGGTACACGTCGTGGTAGACGGTGCCGCTGCGCAGCTCCTGGTAACCGGTGTGCAGGCCCAGCCGGCGGCCCACGACGCCGAGCATCGCCTCCATGGTCAGCAGAGGGCGCTCCACCGGCGCGGGCGTGGACTCGGGGGTGCGCGGGAGCCGGTCCTCCGGCTCCACCGGCAGTCCGCGCAGCAGGAGGTAGCCGTCCTCGTTGCCGGAGGCGTTGAAGGCGTCGAGCGCCTCGGCCACCGGGGCGGGGAGTTCTCCGGACGCCTCCTTCGCGGCAGCCAGGAAGGCCGGAAGGTCCGCACGTGGCACCGCCGGCAGGCGCGAGGCGAGTTCCAGGAGTTCGTCGCGGAGAGAGGAGCAGTCGATGACGGTCACGCGTCGTTCCTTCCTTTGATGTGAGCGCGGGCGTACTGGTAGAGCAGTTCCGCGCCTATCTCGGTCGCCAGGACGGAGGTGATCCCGGCGTGGTCGTAGAGGGGCGAGACTTCCATGACGTCGAAACCGACCGGCCGCAGCTCGCCCACGCAGCGCAGCAGGCCCAGCACCTCGCGGGAGGAGAGCCCGCCGGGAGCGGGGGTGCCGGTGCCCGGGGCGAAGGCCGGGTCGGCGACGTCGACGTCGACCGACACGTAGACCGGACGGTCACCGATGAGCTCCTGGACGAGCGCACGGGTCCCGGCGACACCGGTCTCCACGAACTCGTCCGTCGTGACGATTCGCACCCCCTTGCCCCGTGCGTAGTCCAGCGAGTCGGGCTGTGGGTTGTGGCCCCTGATGCCGATCTGCACCGTGCGGGCAGGGTCGATGAGCCCTTCGTCGATGCCGTGGCGGAAGGGGGTGCCGTGGTGGAACTCCCCTCCGTAGAAGGCGGGGTTGGTGTCGGAGTGTGCGTCCAGATGGACCACCGCGACGGGCCCGTGCTGCTCGGCCACGGCACGCAGGGCGGCCAGGGTGAGCGAGTGGTCGCCGCCGAGCATCAGGAAGGCCGCGTTGTCCTGGAGGAGGTCACGCAGATGGCGGTGGGCGGTCTCCATGGCGATGTGCATGTTGAACGGGGTGAGGTCGATGTCCCCGCCGTCCACACAGCTGATGAGGTCGAAGGTGCCGGGCCCCCGGTCGATCCCGACCCCGTGGATCAGGCCGGACTCGTTGCGGATGGCCCGCGGGCCGAAGCGGGCCCCCGGCCGGTAGCTGGTACCTCCGTCGTAAGGGGCGCCGATGACGACGACGTCACGCCCACTGGGGTGCGGGTCGTGCGGCAGGCGCATGAAGGTGGGGATCTGCGCGTAGCGGGGCGAGATCGCGGTGTCGACACGTTCCACGCGTCATCCCTCCTGTCGGACCGGCCGCCGGCCGGTCCGGGATCCGGGGCGGTTCACTCGGTCTCCTTCAGCCGTGCGGCCACCTGGTCCACCGCGTCGGTGGTGCTGACGACGGCGGGATCGAGGCCTTCGACGACCACCCGGTCGAAGATCTCCCGCACCACCAGGGACTTGGCCCGGTGCACATCGGCGTCCGGCACTCCGGCGTCCATCAGCAGAAGGCTGAAGGAGGACGTCGTCCCCGACCCCTCGTGCACCCCGAGCTTCGGCCGGTTGACCGTCTCCTGGGGGAGCAGAGCGCTCATCGCCTCGCGCAGGACCCATTTGTCGCGGCCGTAACGGCGTTTGAGTCCGGCCTCCAGCGACACCAGCAGGTCCAGGACGTCGCGGTCCCAGTACGGGTGCGTCGACCAGTGGCCCTGGATGCCGGAGAGCACCGGAGTCATCTCGTTGAGGCCGTCGAAGGTGGCCATGTCGTACGCCACCGCCGTGTCCAGCTGGGGCAGCCGGTCCTCCCGGTGCATGCCGGCGAGCGGGATGTCGGCCCCGTAACCGGTGAGTATCCGGCGGGGCGGCCCGTCGAGCGCCCGGTACAGGGCGGTGAGCGGGAGCAGGTACTCGATGATGTCCGGGTCGACGGACTCGGACGCCCAGACCGCGTAGGGGAGCTGGCCGAGGAGGTCCGCGGTCGGGACGGTGATCTCCCGGTGGGCGGAGCCGAGATGGCCGGCGACCACGCGGGCCTCGGCGAACTCGTCCGCGGTGTCCGTCCCCATGGACAGGGTGTCCAGGGGGCCGCGTGTGTGTGCGGCGGCGAGCGCGGCGACCCCGGAGGAATCGATACCTCCGGAGAGTACGACCAGCGGCGTCGTGCCGCCGGCCGTACGTGCCCTGACGGCCCGTTCCAGCGTCGTGCGCACGGCGGCGGTCGCCTCCGCCTCCGACATGACCCGCCGTGACAGCGGAGGTGCCCAGGTCCGCGAGGTGACGGCGGTTCCGGTCCGTACGTCGAGGTCCAGGACCGTTCCGGCGGGCACCTGGTGGACACCCGGCACCCGTCGGACCCTGGGCGCGTCGGCGACGGGCCGCCCGGCCGGCGGGGTGTCGGCCGTCGACGGGACGAGGGCCTTGATCTCCGTGGCGGCGAGGACGCGCCCCGGCGCCGGGAGGGTGTAGAGCGGTACGGAACCCGCGTGGTCGGTGGCCAGCAGCACCCGGTTCCCGAGCGCGGCGGCCGCCGCGAACCGGCCGTTGAGCAGCCGGAACGCGTGCAGGTCGTACACGCCCAGGAGAGCGCGCACGAGCTGCGCGTCCGTGCGGACGTCGCTGCCGGACGGGAGGAGGGTGAGCAGCTCCTCCCTGTTGTACAGCTCGCCCGCCAGGACGAGCGCCGTGTCGCCGAAGCGGGCCACGGCGTCCTCGGCGGAACCCGAGTGGACGAGCACGGCGTCGAGGGTCTGGGTGCGGAGGGCTTCGGCCGTGGACTCATGGGCGCCCAGGGTGGCGAAGACGGGCCCCGGGGCCCGGCCCACGCCCTGTCGGGCGGAGACCAGGAACCCCGTGGCCGCGGGGAGTGTGGGTGTCATGATCAGATGCTCAGGGCACCGAAGCCGCCGGACGTGAAGTCGTAGTTCACCGGGACCTCGATCAGGAACGGCCGGCCGAGCCCCGCTCCCTTGCGCAGGGCGGCGAGCAGGTCCTCACGCGTACCGGCCTTGACGGCCTCGACGCCGTTGGCGCGGGCGAGTTCGGTGAAGTCCACCCCGGTGAACTTGACGGCCGGGTCGTGGGAGCGCTGGTGGCCCAGGTTCTGGTAGAGCTCGATCAGCCCGTTGGTGTCGTTGTTGACGACGACCGTCACGATGGGCAGGTTGAGCCGCGCGATCGTCTCCAGGTCGGCGCTGTTGGAGTGGAAGCCGCCGTCGCCCGCGATGAGGAAGGTGGGCTGACCGGGGCGGGCCATCTGCGCGCCGATGGCAGCGGGGATGCCGTAGCCGAAGCTGGAGCAGCCGGCGGAGGTCAGGAAGCCGAAGGGCTGGTCGGCGCGGGCGAAGAGCACCCCGTAGTGCCGGAAGAACCCGATGTCCGAGACGATCGTGCCCTCACCGGGGGCGGCCATCTCCGCCATGACCGTGTTCATGGAGTCCATCACCTGGTGCACCCGCATGCCGTCGTCGTACTCGGTGGGGTCGGCCAGGAACTCCGCGACCCGCTCGCGGAGCGGGGCGATGTCGTGGGGCGTCTTCTTCGCGACCTCGGCGGTGGCGGAGTCCAGGTGCTCGACGAAGGCCAGCACGTCGGTGACGACGTCGACGTCCGGGCGGTAGACCCGGGGGATCGGGTTCACCGTCGGGGAGATGCGAACGGTCTGCTTCTCGCCGCCGCGGTCCCACATCGACGGACGCAGGTCCTCGGCGTAGTCGTACCCGAGCGTCACGATCACGTCGGCGGGACCGAAGAGGGTCTCGAGGGCGGGGAAGGACAGGATGCCGTCCATGTAACCGGTGACCGCACCGTAGTTGAGGTGGTGGCCGTGCGGCAGGACGCCCTTGGCGATGTACGTGGTGATGACGGGGACGTCCAGGCGCTCGGCCAGGGCCCGGATCGCGGGGACGGCGCCGGAGCGGATGGCCGCCGCGCCGACGACGAACACCGGGTGCTCGGCACCGGCGACCAGGGCGGCGGCCTTGTCGGCGGCGGCCTGCCAGTCGGCGTGGACGGCCCCGACCGGCTTGGCCGGGGTGTGCGCGGCCGGGTGCGTGACCGAGGCGTCGATGTCGGCGCCGAGCAGGTCGACCGGGATGGAGATGAAGCTGGGGCCCACGGGCTCGGTCATCGCCGCGGCGACGGCGGAGTCCACCAGGTCGGTGATCTCGTCGGGGCGCTGGAGCTCGACCGCGTACTTCGTCATGGGGCGCATGACGGAGACGGAGTCCAGGCACTGGTGCGTGTCGTTGGGGAAGATGTCGTGCGACTCGGACTGCGCGGCCAGCGCGATGACGGGCGAGCGGTCCAGGATCGAGGTCGCCACGCCGGTGGCGAGGTTCGTCATGCCGGGACCGAGCGTGGCCCAGCAGGCCTGCGGCCGGCCGGTGATGCGGGCCAGGACGTCGGCCGCGACACCGGCCGTGAACTCGTGCCGGGTGAGCACGAAGTCGATCCCCGGCGCCTCGTCGAAGAGGATGGAGGCGGCTTCGCGGCCCACGACGCCGAACACCGTCTCCACTCCGTGCTCGTGGAGACGCTTGAGCAGTGCGTGTGCGGCCGTGGGGTTGCCACTGGGCTTGGTCGATACACGGGACATACGGCGTCGTCTCCAGGATGTCGACGGGAAGCGGAATGCCGTCACCGTGCCGGTGGGATCTCTCCACCGCCTCTCCAGCGCCTATCCGACCGCGCTGTAGTGCACTTCGAGGCGGCGGGCTTCCGGTTCCGGTCCTGCGCGCGCACCTTCTGTGATAGATGAATAGACATACAGTCCGGTGCATAAAGAAGTACAGAGGGAAGAAGGCGATCATGACCGGTACGACGGACCGGGACCCCGAGGGGTTCGTGGTGCACACCGCTCCCGCAGGTCTCTCGGACGACGGGCGGGACGACTTCACGGTGCTGGCATCGACCGTTCCCGCCCAGGTCAGCGCGGTGTTCACCAAGTCCCGCTTTGCCGGGCCGAGCGTGGTGCTCAGCCGGGCGTCGGCGGCCGGCGGGCAGGCGCGCGGGGTCGTGGTCCTCGCCCGCAACGCGAATGTCGCCACCGGCGCGGAGGGCGAGAGCAACGCCCGGGAGGTACGGGACAGCGTGGCCGCGGCCACCGGGATCCCGGAGGACGACCTGCTGATCGCCTCCACCGGGGTGATCGGCCTGCAATACCCCATGGAGCAGATCCGCGCCCACATCAAGACGCTCGCGTGGCCCTTTCCGGACGGCGGGTTCGACCGCGCGGCGCGGGCCATCATGACGACCGACACCCGGCCGAAGGAGGTCAGGGTGCGCTGTGGCGCGGCGACGCTCGTCGGCATCGCCAAGGGCGTCGGCATGCTCGAACCCGACATGGCGACACTGCTGACCTTCTTCGCCACCGACGCACGGCTGCCCGGGGACGAGCAGGACCGCATCTTCCGCAGCGTCATGGACCGGACCTTCAACGCGGTGTCCATCGACACCGACACGTCGACCAGCGACACGGCAGTGCTCTTCGCCAACGGGCTGGCCGGCGAGGTGGATCCGGCGGAGTTCGAGGAGGCGCTGCACGAAGTGGCCCTCGCCCTGGTGAAGAACATCGCGTCCGACGGTGAGGGGGCCAGCAAGCTGATCGAGGTGCGGGTCACGGGGGCCCGGGACGCGGCCCAGGCCAAGCGTGTCGGCAAGACCGTGGTCAACTCGCCGCTGGTCAAGACCGCGGTGCACGGCAGCGACCCCAACTGGGGGCGGGTGACGATGGCGATCGGCAAGTGCACCGACGACACCGACATCCTCCAGGAGAACGTCACCGTCGACTTCGGCGGGATCTCGGTCTACCCGCAGCGCTCGGACGGTCCCGGGGACGCCGAGCTGCGCAAGGCCGTTGCCGGGCACATGAGTGGCGGCGAGGTCCTCATCGGCATCGGACTGGGCATCGGGGAAGGGGAGTTCACCGTCTACGGCTGTGACCTGACGGAGGGGTACGTACGGCTGAACTCCGAGTACACCACCTGACGCGCCCCGGCCCGCTGACTCAAATGCGCCGCCACCTCACATCTGCTCCGTAGGGTGACAGATGATCAGCACAACGTGAACGAGGTGGCGCATGAGTCAGTCGCGAAGGTCGGTTCTCCAGGGTGCGCTGGGAGCGGGGGCGGCGGGGCTGCTCGTCGGTGGCGCCGCCCCGCTGCCGGCCGCCCGTCCCCGTGCGGCGAAGGGGGTCGAGCTCGGGATGCGCTGGCTGGGCGTCGCGGGCTGGGAGCTGACCTTCGCCGGCCGCAGCGTGCTCTTCGACCCGTACCTGAGCCGCATGCCGTACGCAGGCGCGGACGGCGCGCTCGATCCGGCGCTGCCCCTGCGCCCGGACCCGGAGGCGGTGGAGCACGTGGCGGAGAAGGTGCTCACGGGCGTACCGGAGCTGATTCTGGTCAGTCACGGGCACTTCGACCATCTCGCCGACGTGCCGCACCTGTTGTCGCGGCCGGGATGGAGCGGCCGGCGTGTGCGGACCCTCTGTGACGGCACGTCACGCCATCTGCTCGGAGCGATGGGGGTGCCCGCGTCCCGCATGGCGGACGTGGTGGCGGTGACCGGGGGTGACCATCTCCAGTTCGACGGGTACAGCGTCGAGGTGTTTCGCAGCCTGCACAGCCGGCAGCAGGACTACACCTCGTTCGCCCCCGGCACCCGGGACGCCGTCCCGGAGCGGCCGCGGACCCTCGGTGACCTGGTCGAGGGGCGGACGCTGGCGTTCCAGCTGTCCGTGGAGGGGGGCCCTTCGGTGCTGCTGACCGGCACCAGCAACGTCGCCGAGCGTGAACTCGCGGGCGCCCGGCCCGATGTGGCGGTGGTCGGCATGAGCGGGCACGAGGCCGTTCACGGCTATCCGGACCGGCTGCTGGCCGCTCTGGGGTCACCCTCCCTGCTCCTGCCGTGTCACCACGACGACATGGTGACCCCCCTCGGCGCCTCCGGGATCTCCGGCACGGTGTCCTCCGGGGCGGTGACCGCGCTCAAGCAGGCCGCCGAACGGCAGGCGCGGGGTGGCGGAACGCGCGTGCTGGCCCCCCGCCATCTGGAGCTGCTCGACGTCACCGCACCGGCGTCCACCTGACCGGTCTCCCACACCTCGGGCGGTGCGCGCCCGGACCTCGAATCCTCCGGCGGTGGGGGTGTGGCCCCGGGAGGCGTCCGCGCCAGCGCTATGAGGCCGGGCGTCGCGTTTCGGTGCCTCCGGCGTCCCGCTCCGGCCTGCCTGTGCGCGGGTTTCCGCCATCACTGGTCTAGTCCACTGAGGTGATGTGCGGGAGGCGGGATCGATGCGCTGGGTAATCACACTCTCCACACGTGTTCCCCATTCTCTTCACAGTGGACGCACATATTCCGCAAGGGCGCTGCGTTCCGGGGGGTCGTGCCCGACCGTGCGCGGGACGCCGGGGGGCGCCGTGATTACTCCGCGCGATCCGTGATCATGTATTCCTGGCCGCTGGCCCCCATGGGCGTAATCCTGGAATTCTCTTTACGTTCGCTTGGGGGCTCCTCGATGCGATGGTTTTCAGCCCCACCCCCCAGGGCCTCGTTGACGCCACGAGGTTGGCTTATTACTGTCCCGAATTGACGGGACGGGAGCTCACTACGCGCGTAGCGACCGCAGTCGTAATCACTGCTTTCGCTCCATCGGCCGGCGCATCACGTGTCCTGGCGTTGCATAAATCCAGCAGTTCATGGCGCGCAGAGGGCCATGGACAGGCAGAACGGGAGACCCCCCAGTGGTCGGCGTGCAGATTCGTATATTGGGTCCGATCTCCATGATGTCCCGGAAGGTCCCGGTCCCCCTCGCCGGGCAGCGGCAGCTCCGGGTTCTCACCGCCCTCGCACTTGCGTCGGGCAGGACCGTCAACACTCCCGAACTCATCACCCAACTCTGGGGCGAGAACCCGCCCCGGACCGCCTCTGGACAGCTGCAGACGAGTGTGTGGATGATCCGCCGCTCGCTCGCCTCGATCGGCGCACCGCAGGAAACCGTCCGGTCGACGGATTCCGGTTACCAGCTGGACCCCGACCTGTGCGAAATCGACAGCGATATCTTCCGGCGCAATGTCGCCACGGCGAAGGGGCTGGTGCGTGCGAAGCTCGAGGAGCAGGCGCTGGACCTCCTCAAGGAAGCACTCGCCCTCTGGCGGGGCCCCGCCCTGGCCACGATATCGAGCAGTGCGCTGCAGACCCGCGCCGCCCGGCTGGAAGAGGAGCGTATCGCCGCACTGCAGCAGCGTATTTGCCTGGAAATCGGTCTGGGTCAATACGAAGAGGCCATCGTCGAGCTCACCGACCTCATTGTGCTGCATCCCCTCAGGGAAGAGCTGTACGCGCATTTGATGCGGGCGCTCTATCTCTCCGGGAGACAGGCCGACGCCCTCGCGGTATTCCGAAGAGCCCGCACCACGCTCACCGACGAACTGGGCATCTACCCCGGCCCCAGGCTGACCACACTGGAGCGCGCGATCCTGTGCCAGGACGCCGACATGCTCTCCGCCGTGCCGGGTATGGCCGTGCGCTGAGAAGGCCCGTCCATGACCGCGCTCCCCGGCCTCTGTGCCGGGGAGCGCGGTGGTGTGTCACGGGAAGGAGCGGGAGGCGCCCTCGCGCGTCACGGCCCGAAGCCCGTCCACGCGACGACCATGGCGCCGCCCAGGACGACGACCTGCACGGCCAGCGTGGTCCAGGCCCGCACGGCGGTCGCGACGCCGGCCGAGACCAGCAGGCAGACCAGGCACACCTGCGCCGCGACGGAGGCCTCGCGGCCGATCGCCGTACGGTCCGGACTGCCCGTCAGGCCGCCCGAGACGACCACCCCGAAGAGCAGGAACGCCAGCAGGACCGCGTCCAGAAGGAGCAGCAGCAGGGCCGCTCCGATGTCGCCACGACGGGACACCCGTCTCATCGCCACCTCCTGTGGTGCGGGCGTGCCCTCCCCGCGGG
>NZ_JAERUC010000103.1 GCF_016745505.1 Streptomyces silvae
CCGGCCGCGCCCGCCGCTCCGGCCCAGGCCGCCCCGGCACCTGCCGCACCCGCCCCGGCTGCTCCGGCTCCGGCCGCCGCCGCCCCGGCTCCGGCCGCACCGGCCGCGCCTTCCGGTGACGACGGCGCGTACGTCACGCCGCTGGTCCGCAAGCTCGCCGCCGAGAACGGCGTCGACCTGGGCGCGGTCAAGGGCACCGGTGTCGGTGGCCGCATCCGCAAGCAGGACGTCGTCGCCGCCGCGGAGGCCGCCAAGGCCGCCGCTGCTCCGGCTCCGGCCGCCGCCGCCGCTCCCGCGGCCAAGGCCGCGCCGAAGCTCGAGGCGTCGCCGCTGCGCGGTCAGACGGTCAAGATGACCCGCATGCGCAAGGTCATCGGCGACAACATGATGAAGGCCCTGCACTCGCAGGCGCAGCTGACCTCGGTCCTCGAGGTCGACATCACGAAGCTGATGAAGCTGCGCAACCAGGCGAAGGAGTCCTTCGCCGCCCGTGAGGGCGTCAAGCTGTCCCCGATGCCGTTCTTCGTGAAGGCGGCGGCCCAGGCGCTGAAGGCCCACCCGGTCGTCAACGCCCGGATCAACGAGGACGAGGGCACCATCACGTACTTCGACTCGGAGAACATCGGCATCGCCGTGGACGCCGAGAAGGGTCTGATGACCCCGGTCATCAAGGGTGCGGGCGACCTGAACATCGCCGGTATCGCGAAGAAGACCGCCGAGCTGGCCGGCAAGGCCCGCGGTGGCGGCCTCACCCCGGACGACATGTCCGGCGCGACCTTCACCGTCAGCAACACCGGTTCGCGCGGTGCGCTGTTCGACACGGTCATCGTCCCGCCGAACCAGGCGGCCATCCTGGGCATCGGCGCCACCGTCAAGCGTCCGGCGGTCATCGAGACCGCCGAGGGCACCGTCATCGGCGTCCGCGACATGACGTACCTCTCGCTCTCCTACGACCACCGTCTGGTGGACGGCGCGGACGCCGCCCGTTACCTGACCACGGTCAAGGCGATCCTGGAGGCGGGCGAGTTCGAGGTCGAGCTCGGCCTCTGAACCGGCCGGCTGTAACCAGCCTCACCAGCGGCGCCCCCGTCCGGAACCCTTCCGGGCGGGGGCGCCGCCGTATTGTCTAGACACCAGCCGGTCACCCCCGGCCGCCGTGTCGGCGCAGGCAGCACCGGTTCGCCCCCGAAGGAGCCCCCCATGACCCCGCCCGTCGTCCACTCGCTGCGCGAACAGATCCGCGAGCACATCGTGGAAGGGATAGTCAGCGGGCGCTGGAAGCCGGGTGAGCGCATCGTGGAGCGCCGCATCGCCACCGAGCTGGAGGTCAGCCAGACGCCCGTGCGCGAGGCGCTGCGGGAGCTGGAGACGCTGCGGCTGATCGAGTCGGCGCCCAACAAGGGCGTCCGGGTGCGCAATCTGACCGCGGCCGATCTGGAGGAGAGCTATCCCGTACGGGCCGGGCTGGAGCAGATCGCGGCGGAGCTGGCCGCCCCCGCGCTCGGCGAGGACTGCTCGGCGCTCACCCCGCACGTGACGGCGCTGTACGAGGCGGACCGGCTGGCGGACGGCGAGGCGCAGGTGCGGCACACGGTGGCCTTCCACCGGGAGATGGTGCGCGCCGCGGGCAACGCGGTGCTGCTGCACACCTGGGAGGGGCTGGGCATCGAGGTGTTCACGGCCCTGTCGATCCGCTGGCTGGGCACGGTGCAGAAGTCGTACGCGGAGGAGCACGAGGCCCTCATCGAGGCGTTCCTGCGGCGCGACCCGGCGATCGCCGTGCTGGTGAAGGAGCACGTCCTCGGGTGCGCGCCGCGCGCCTGAGCGGTACGGCCTGTCGCCCATCTGTGGGGACAGGCGCTCGGCCGTGCGGGCCGGTGCCCGTTTCACCCCCTTGATCCCGTCACTCCGTGCCCCGTTTCGCGGCACCGCATGCCACTTTTCTTCATATCGAGAAGTTTTGCCCTTCACCCTTTGATCGATCATCGATCGGCGACTTACAGTTCAGTCGCGGGCCCACCGGCCCGATCGCCCTGTCCTGCCAGTCAGGGCCTTCTCCACCCCCCTCCACTCCGGAAGGCGGCGATCATGACCGACCCCGTAGCACAGCTTCCGAGCGAGCTCGACCAGCTCCCGGACCGCGACCCCGAGGAGACCGCCGAGTGGGCGGCCTCCCTGGACGCCGTCACCAAGGCCGCGGGCCCGCACCGCGCCGCGTACCTGATGCGGCGTTCGCTCCAGCACGCTGAGGGCGCCGGCATCGCGCTGCCCAAGCTGCTGGAGAGCGATTACGTCAACACCATCCCCACCTCCGCCGAGCCCGAGTTCGACGGCGACCTGGAGATGGAATCGAAGATCACCGCGTGGAACCGCTGGAACGCGGCCGCGATGGTCACCCGTGGCGCCCGGTACGGCGTCGGAGGCCACATCGCCACGTTCGCCTCGGCGGCCTGGCTGTACGAGACCGGCTTCAACCACTTCTTCCGCGGCAAGGAAGGTGACGGCTCCGGCGACCAGCTCTACATCCAGGGCCACGCCTCGCCCGGCATCTACGCCCGCGCCTTCCTCGACGGCCGCCTCTCCGAGCAGCAGCTCGACAACTTCCGCCAGGAGTCCGGGGGCGACGGCCTGCCGTCCTACCCGCACCCGCGGCGGCTGCCCTGGCTGTGGGAGTTCCCCACCGTCTCGATGGGCCTCGGCCCGCTCTCGGCGATCTACCAGGCGCGCTTCAACCGCTATCTGACCAACCGCAGCATCAAGGACACGTCGAACTCGCACGTCTGGGCCTTCCTGGGCGACGGCGAGATGGACGAGCCCGAGTCGACCGCCGCCCTCGCCCTCGCGGCGCGTGAGCAGCTCGACAACCTGACCTTCGTCATCAACTGCAACCTGCAGCGCCTCGACGGCCCGGTCCGCGCCAACTTCCGCGTGGTCCAGGAGCTGGAGGGCGCGTTCCGCGGCGCCGGCTGGAACGTCATCAAGACGCTCTGGGGCAACGCCTGGGACGAGCTGTTCCAGCTGGACACCACGGGCGCGCTGATCCGCCGCCTCCGCGAGGTCCCGGACGCGCAGTTCCAGACGTACGCGACGCGCGACGTGGCCTACATCCGCGAGCACTTCTTCGGCGCCGAGCCCGCCCTCGCCGAGCTGGCGAAACTCCTGAGCGACGCGAAGATCGCCGAGTGTTTCTACAGCTCCCGCGGCGGCCACGAGGCCCGCAAGGTCTACGCGGCCTACCGCGCGGCCCTGGAGCACAAGGGCGCGCCGACCGTGATCCTGGCCCAGACGGTCAAGGGCTACACGCTCGGCAAGGGCTTCGAGTCCAAGAACGCCAACCACCAGATGAAGAAGCTGTCGGTCGACGAGTTCAAGGGCATGCGCGAGCTGCTCGGCCTCCCGATCCCGGACAGCGCCTTCGAGGACGGTCTCGTCCCCTACGGCCACCCGGGCGCCGACTCCCCCGAGGTCCGCTACCTCCAGGAGCGCCGTGCCGCCCTCGGCGGTCCTGCCCCCGCCCGCCGGGTGCACGCCGTGGCGCTGCCCCAGCCGGAGGAGCGCGCGTTCAAGGCCCTGTACAAGGGGTCCGGCAAGCAGGAGATGGCCACCACCATGGCGTTCGTCCGCCTGGTGAAGGACCTGATGCGGGACAAGGAGACCGGCAGGCGCTGGGTTCCGATCGTCCCGGACGAGGCCCGTACCTTCGGTATGGAGTCGCTGTTCCCCTCGGCCGGCATCTACTCGCCGCTCGGCCAGACGTACGAGCCGGTCGACCGCGACCAGCTGATGTACTACAAGGAGGCCAAGGACGGCCAGATCCTCAACGAGGGGATCACCGAGGCCGGGGCCATGGCCGACTTCATCGCCGCCGCCTCGTCGTACGCGACGCACGGCGAGACGATGATCCCGTTCTACATCTTCTACTCGATGTTCGGCTGGCAGCGGACCGGCGACCAGATGTGGCAGCTCGCCGACCAGCTCGGCAAGGGCTTCATCGTGGGCGCCACGGCGGGCCGTACGACGCTGACGGGTGAGGGTCTCCAGCACGCGGACGGCCACTCGCACCTGATCGCGTCCACGAACCCGGCGTCGCTCAACTACGACCCGGCGTTCGCGTACGAGATCGCGGTGATCGTCAAGGACGGTCTGCGCCGGATGTACGGCCCCGAGGCCGAGAACGTCTTCTACTACCTGACGGTCTACAACGAGCCGAAGCAGCAGCCCGCGATGCCGGAAGGCGTCGAGGACGGCATCGTCAAGGGCCTGTACCGCTTCAAGGAGGGCGTGCCCGCCGAGGCGGACGCCCCGCGCCTCCAGCTGCTCGCCTCCGGTACGGCGATCCACTGGGCCCTGGAGGCCCAGGAGCTGCTGGCCGCCGACTGGGGTGTCACGGCCGACGTCTGGTCCGCCACCTCGTGGGGCGAGCTGCGCCGCGACGCGCTGGAGTCCGACGAGGCACTGCTCCGCGGCGAGGAGCGCGTGCCCTACGTGACCCAGGCGCTCTCCGGTGCGCCGGGCCCGGTCCTCGCGGTCAGCGACTGGATGCGCGCGGTCCCGGACTCCATCAGCCAGTGGGTGGAGCAGGACTGGTCCTCGCTCGGCACGGACGGCTTCGGCCTCTCCGACACCCGCCAGGGCGCCCGTCGCCACTTCGGTGTCGACGCCGAGTCCGTCGCGGTCGCCGCGCTGGCCCAGCTGGCCCGCCGTGGCGAGATCTCGGCCTCCAAGGTCAAGGAGGCCCGGGAGAAGTACGGCATGTGAGTCCGCGCGGGGGCGGGTACCGGGTCGCCCGGTACCCGCCCCCGCCGCGTTCTCCGCCGCGTCCTCAGCCGCGTGCTCCGGGCGCCCCACAATGGGTTCATGCGTGCTGCCCGGCTGATCAAGATGGTGCTGCTCCTGCAGTCCCGGCCCTCCATGACCGCCTCACAGCTGGCCCGGGAGCTGGAGGTCTCGGAGCGCACCGTGACCCGGGACGCCCAGGCGCTCTCCGAGGCTGGTGTGCCCGTGTACGCCGACCGGGGCCGGGCCGGCGGCTACCGGCTCGTCGGTGGCTACCGGACGCGGCTCACCGGGCTCGCCCGCCACGAGGCCGAGGCGCTCTTCCTGTCCGGGCTGCCCTCCGCCCTGCGCGAGATGGGGCTCGACGACGCGGCGTCGGCGGCCCGGCTGAAGGTGACGGCGGCCCTGCTCCCCTCGCTCCGGGACGCCTCGCGGACCGCCGCCCAGCGCTTCCACCTGGACGCCCCGGGCTGGTACCAGGATCCGGCCACTCCCGAGCTGCTGCCCGCCGTCGCGGAGGCCGTCTGGGACGACCGGCTCGTCCTGGCGCGCTACCGCCGCCGGGCCTCGGACGAGGTGGAGCGGGAGCTCGCTCCGTACGGTCTCGTCCTGAAGGCCGGGGTCTGGTACGTCTGTGCCCGGGCCGGGGACGACTACCGGGTGTACCGGATCGACCGGTTCGCCTCCGTCGACGTGTCGGAGACCCGGTTCGTCCGGGACGAGGGCTTCGACCTGCCGCGCTTCTGGGCGGATCGGGCCGCGCAGTTCGCCCGGTCGATCCTGCGCACCGAGGTGACCGTACGGCTGTCGGAGGACGGCGTACGGCGGCTCCCCCACGCCGTGGACCGGGCCGCGGCCGACGAGGCGCTGGCGGGGGCCGGGGCGCCGGACGCGGAGGGCCGGCGCACGGTCGTCCTGCCGGTCGAGTCCGCCGAGGTGGCGTACGAACAGCTGCTGGCCCTCGGGCCCGAGGTGGAGGTCCTGGCCCCCGCCGCCCTGCGCGAACGCTTTGCCGGTACGGCCGAACGACTGCGCGACCTCTACCGCTGAAGGGACCCGGAAGTGAGGCCGAAGGCTTCAATTCGGTGTCTGGGCGTGCGTCGCCCGCCGCCGGGGCAGATGCTGGACCCGTGATGGACGAGACGGAGTTCTGGGAGATCATCGACAGCACCCGCGAGGCCGCCGAGGGCGACCCCGAGGACCACGCCGACCTGCTCGTCGAACGGCTGGTGCGGCTCGATCCCGACTCCGTGCTGGACTTCGCCAGGCACTTCGAGGCCCGCTACAACCGCGCCTACCGCTGGGACCTGTGGGGCGCGGCGGCCGTGCTGCTCGGCGGGGCCAGCGACGACGCCTTCGACTACTTCCGCTGCTGGCTGATCGGCCAGGGCCGGGAGGTCTTCGAGGGCGCGATGCACGACCCGGACAGCCTGGCCGAGCTGCTGGACGACTTCGACGACGAGCTCGACGGGGACGGCGAGGACATCGGCTACGCCGCCGACGAGGCCTACGAGCAGCTCACCGGGGCCGTCGCCCCCGACCTGGGGCTGCCGCCGCAGGCCGCGGAGCCGGCGGGTACGCCCTTCGGCTTCGACGACGACGCGGCGCTGGCGGAGCGCTACCCCGCGCTCTGGGAACGCTTCGGTCCGGTCTGATCCGCGCCCGGCTGCCGTCCGCCCGGTTCAGGCCGTCAGCGAACGGCCCATCAGGACGTCGTCGACGTACCGCCCGCCCAGGAAGAACTCACCCGGCAGGACGCCCTCGACGGCGAAGCCCTCGGCCTCGTAGAGCGCCCGCGCGGCGCTGTTGTGGCCGAGCACCCGCAGGGTGAGCCGCCCGGCGCCCTGCCGCCGCGCCTCGGCGTACGCGGCGCGCAGGAGCGCCCGCGCGACGCCGTGGCGCCGCGCCCAGCCGGCGACCGCGAGCCCCTGTATCTGGCGTACGTGCGCGTTGCAGGCGAGAGGCGTCGGGCGGGCGAGCCGCAGATATCCGGCGATGCGCACCTCGACCCCGCCTGCGGCGGCCTCGGCCACCAGGATGTCCTCCGGCCGGTGCCGGTCGTCGAAGAACGGCTCGTACGGCGGCTGCGGCCTCGGCTGTACGGCGTGGAGGGTCGACCAGGTGGCCCGGTCGAGCTCGCCGAGCGCGGGCCCGTCCCCGGGCACGGCGGGGCGGACGGGGCGGAGGGAGCTGAAGCGCGGCGCGGACATGCGCGCCACTGTGCCATGCGGGTTCCGTGTCACCGGAGGCCCATGGGGCAGGATGGTCGTCATGCCGCGCTCACGCATCGCCGTCACCGGATCGACCGGACTCATCGGGGCGGCGCTCGTGCGCTCGCTCCGCGCCGACGGGCACGAGGTGGTGCGCCTGGTGCGCCGCCCGGCCGCCACCGGTGACGAGGTGGAGTGGGACCCGAAACGCCAGTACGTCGATGTGGCGGGCCTGGTCGGCTGCGACGCCGTCGTCCACCTCGCCGGGGCCGGGGTCGGGGACCACCGGTGGACCGAGGCGTACAAGCAGGAGATCCGTGACAGCCGGGTGCTGGGCACGGCGGCCGTCGCCGAGGCCGTGGCGTCCCTGGACACCCCGCCGAAGGTGCTGCTGTCCGGGTCGGCCATCGGCTTCTACGGCGACACCGGTGACCGTGCCGTCGACGAGGGCGCGCCGCCCGGTGAGGGCTTCCTGCCGTCGGTCTGTGTGGAGTGGGAGGAGGCCACGGCTCCCGCCGAGGAGGCGGGCGTCCGCACGGTCCACGCACGGACCGGTCTGGTCGTCTCCCGGCGGGGCGGCGCCTGGGGCCGGCTCTTCCCGCTGTTCAAGGCGGGGCTCGGCGGCCGGATGGGGGACGGCCGGCAGTACTGGAGCTTCATCGCGCTGCACGACCACATCGCGGCCCTGCGGCACATCCTGGACACGGAGACGCTGTCCGGGCCGGTGAATCTGACGGGCCCCTCCCCCGTCACCAACGGCGAGGTGACGGCCGCCATGGGACGGGTGCTGCGGCGTCCGACCCTGTTCACCGCCCCGGCGCCCGCGCTGAAGGCGGCGCTGGGCGAGTTCGCCGGGGACGTCCTGGCCAGCCAGCGGGTGCTGCCCGGCCAACTTCTCGACTCGGGCTTCGCGTTCGCCTTCCCCGGCATCGACGACGCCATCCGCGCCGCACTGCGCTGACCACGGCCCGGCGCCGTCCGGGCCCCGCACCGGGCCGCCGTGCGACCCCGTGCTCCGGTGCCCGGGGTGCGCGCGACTGCGCCTCTCTCGGCCATACGCCTAGCCTCATCCCGAACTCGGGCATTCCGGGGGCCTGTTGGGGGCAATAGCCCCCCAGCAGTCGCACCGACTCGGGGAGGGGCACGTGATCGGGGCACACACAGCGGACCACGCGGATGTGGTCATCATCGGGGCCGGGATCGCCGGCCTGTCGGCGGCCCACCGGCTGATCGGCGCAGGGGTGGGCGTCAGCGTCCTGGAGGCCGCCCCGCACGTGGGCGGCCGGATGGCCACCCAGGACCTGGACGGGTTCCGGCTCGACCATCTGGGTCCGCTGCTCAGCTCCGCGTATCCGGAGCTGAGCGGCACACCGGGGCTCGAAGGGCTGGTGCTGCGGGACTTCGCCCCCGGGGTGCTCGTCCACAGCGGGGGGCGGCGGTACAGCGCCGGGGACGTGCGGAGCGCGAGGGGCGCACTCCGCGCCGTACGCTCCCGGCCGAGCGCCCCTCACGCCCCCCTGGGCGGGGCCATCGAACAGGCCAGGCTCGGCGCCTGGCTGGCCCGTCTCGCCACCACCGGGGACTCCCGGATCCTGGCCCGGCCCGACAGGACGGCACTCGACGCCCTGTCGGCGCGGGGCCTGCCGCCCCGTACGGTCGGCGGCTTCCTGCGCCCGCTGCTCTCGGCGCTGCTCGCCGACCCCGGGCTGACCACGTCCAGCCGTATGGCCGACCTCGCGCTCCGGGACTACGCGCGCGGCGGGCTCTGCGTGCCCTCGGGCGGCTCGGCGACGCTGCCCGAGCTGCTGGCGGCCTCCCTGCCGCCGGGGACCGTGCGCACCGGGGTGCATGTCACGGGGGCCGACATCACCTCCGTACGCACCAAGGAACACGGTGAGCTGAGCTGCCGGTCGCTCCTGCTGGCCACCGGCGCGGGGGCCGCCGCCGAACTGCTGCCCGGGCTGCGGACGCCCGCCTTCCACCCGGTGACCGTGCTGCACCACACCGCCCGGGAGGCACCGCCGACCGGTGGCCGTCTGCTGCTGGACGCGGACCGCTCGGGTCCGGTCGCGCACACCGTCGTGATGAGCGAGGTCGACCCCTCGCGCGCCCCGCGCGGCCGGGCGCTCATCACCTCCACGGTGCTCGGCACCCCGCCCGGGGACCTCGACGGCGAGGTACGCGCCCATCTGGCCAGGCTCTACGGCACCCCCACCGGCGACTGGGAGCTGCTGGCCGCCCGTCACGACCCGGAGGCGGTCCCGGCCATGCCGCCGCCGCACGATCCGCACCGGCCGGTCCGGCTGCTCGCCGGGCTGTACGTGTGCGGCGACCACCGCGACACCAGCACCGTCCAGGGCGCGCTGCGCTCCGGCAGGCGCGCCGCCTCGGCGATCCTCACGGACCTGGGGGTGCGCCTGCGGCAGGGCGACGGGACGGAGCTGCCGGCCGCCGCCTGAGGCCGGTCAGCCGAGCGCGGCGACCCGGTCGCGGTAGCCGCGCACGGCGACGGCGTCGCGGTACGGCTCCAGGCGGCGCTCGAAGTCGCGTACGTACTCCGTGGCGCGCACCGACCGCATCTCCGCCGCCTGCTGGGCCGCCTCGGCGCCCAGCAGGCAGGCCTGGTCCAGCTCGCCGAGGCCGAGCCGCGCGGAGGCGAGCACCACCCGGCAGAACAGCCTGCTCCGGGCGTACGCCGGCGCGCGCAGCTGGAGCGACCGCTCGGCGTGCTGCGCGGCGACGCGGTACTGCTGGAGGTCGCGGTGGCAGTGGCCGAACTCGTCGGCGAGCTGGGCCTCGTCGAAGTACCGGGCCCAGTACGGCACGTCGTCCCCGGGCCGGGAGATCCCCAGCGCGCGTTCCGCCCGCGCCAGGGCGGCGACGCACTGCCTGGTCTCCCCGAGGACGCCGTGCCCCCGGGCCTCGACCGAGTGCAGCAGGGCCAGCACGACGGGCGGCGCCGACGAGCCGATGCCCTGCTGGGCGACGCGGGCGAGCTGGACGGCCTCCCTGCCGTGCCCGAGGTAGACCGCCTGCCGGCTCATCGTGATCAGGACGAAGGCGCCGTACGCCCGGTCCCCGGCGGCCTGGGCGAGCCGGAGGGCCTGGACGAAGTAGCGCTGGGCGAGGCCGTGCGCCGCGATGTCGTACGAGGTCCATCCGGCGAGCCGGGTCAGATCGGCGGCGGCCGCGAACAGCCGCCGGCCCAGCGCCTCGCCGTAGCTCCCGCGGAGCATGGGCTCGGCCTCGTGCTCCAGGTACCGGACGAGGGCCTGCCTGGCGTGACCGCCGCCGTAGGCGTTGTCCAGGGTGCGGAAGAGCTCGCCCACCGAGCGCAGGGCGGCGACGTCACCGCTGCCGACCCGCTGGCCCGCGCCGCGGTCGGTCTGCCGCTGGCGCGGGACGCCGAGGAGCGGCGGGGCGGGCGCGGGCGGACGGGAGGGCGCGGGGCCCCGGGTGGCGCCGGGCCGTGCGCCGTTGGCCCCCGCCCCGTACGCCGTGCCGGGGGCGGCGGGCCCGTGCGGGGGCCGGTTCCCGTGCCCCTCGGCGGGCGTACGGGGACCGGGCAGGCCGGCGGAGCCGTTCGCACGGTCCTGCGGCTCGCCGCGGCCGACCCATTCGTCGGCCCGGCCGATCAGCCAGTCCCTGCTGGGGACGACCAGTCCGGCGGGCGTGAACGCGATCTTGCGCAGCTCCGCGTGGCTGCCGGAGTCCTTGCGCCAGAGCCCGCTGACGATGTCGACGGCCTCGGCGGGCGTGGCCGCGAACTCCAGGCCGGCGTAGACGGGCGCGCACGCGTCCAGGCCCAGGTCCTGTGCGGAGAGCCGGCGTCCCAGCCGTCGGGTGAAGACCTCGGCGATCAGCGCGGGGGTGGTGCCCCGGGGCTGCTGGCCGCGCAGCCAGCGGGTCACCGAGGTCTTGTCGTATCGCAGGTCGAGCCCGTGTTCGAGGCCGAGCTGGTCCACCCGGCGGGCCAGGCCCGCATGGGAGAACCCGGCCTCCGCGATGAGGGCAGCGAGCCGCCGGTTCGGGGTGCGCTGCGGAGGTCGTTCCGACATCAGCTGTAAGGTCTCCTGCCTTCGGCGCCGGGCGGGCAGCCCTTACGGGCTCCCCCACGTTTGGGAGCGGGCGAGCCCGTTATGGAACGGCGCGAACTTAACCGCCCCGGCGGTGGCGGCGACGGCCTTCGCTCCACGTTCATCCGATCGTGTGAGGATTGTCGGATCGCTGACGGAAGGCGCCCTGTCCGTAACCTGCCGGACGCCGTCCTCCGGAGCGGTCGTACAGTGGCTCAGGGCGCACATCAGTGCATGGTGACGTGGCTCCGGGGACTCCCCCCGGCCCTCCGGCACCGCGAGTAGGGAGGCACCCGAGTGAGTGAGCTGCGGTTCGTCCGTCTGGGATTCGGTGAGGAACGCGTCGACTACCAGGAGGCCTGGCAGAAGCAGCGCGAGGTTCATGCCGCCCGGTTCGAGGACACCGTCCCCGACACCTGCCTGCTCCTCGAGCACCCGTCCGTCTACACGGCGGGGAGGCGCACGACGGAGAGCGAGCGCCCGCTGGACGGCACCCCCGTCATCGACGTCGACCGCGGCGGGAAGATCACCTGGCACGGTCCGGGACAGCTCATCGGCTATCCGATCCTCAAGCTGCCCCGCCCGGTGGACGTGGTCGCCCACGTCCGCCGCCTGGAGGACGCCCTGATCCGCACGGCTGCGGAGTTCGGCGTGGAGACCAGCCGGGTCGAGGGCCGCAGCGGCGTCTGGGTCCTGGGCGACCCGGTCGAGGACCGTCCCGCGCTCGGCGGGCTCTCGCTCGACTTCGACCCCCGGCTCCACGACGAGGAGTTCGACCCCCGGCTGAACGGCCCCGAGTACGCGCCGTCCAACGCCGGGCAGCGCCGCGAGGACCGCAAGCTGGCCGCGATCGGCATCCGGGTCGCCAAGGGAGTGACCATGCACGGCTTCTCCCTGAACGTGAACCCGGACAACACCTCGTTCGACCGGATCGTGCCGTGCGGCATCCGGGACGCGGGCGTCACCTCGCTCTCGTACGAGCTGGGCCGCGAGGTCACGATCGACGACGTGCTCCCGGTCGCCGAGAGGCACCTGCGGGACGTCCTGGAGAACGCGGATCTCGCGCCCCGCGTCGTCGCGCCGAAGGAGCCGGTCGCGTCGGCGTAGGGAATAGGCCCTGTCGGCCACAGGTTGGCCAGACGCAAGGCCGTTCTAACCACGGGCGTACCCTGGTGTTCGCCGAAGAATCCAATGCAGCGAAAGCAAAGGGGTGCCGGAGTGTCCGGTGTCGCACCCGACGGGCGCAAGATGCTGCGCCTGGAGGTCCGAAACAGCCAGACCCCCATCGAGCGCAAGCCCGAGTGGATCAAAACCCGGGCGAAGATGGGCCCCGAGTACACGAAGATGCAGGCGCTCGTGAAGAGCGAGGGACTGCACACCGTGTGCCAGGAGGCCGGCTGTCCGAACATCTACGAGTGCTGGGAGGACCGCGAGGCGACGTTCCTCATCGGCGGCGACCAGTGCACCCGGCGCTGTGACTTCTGCCAGATCGACACGGGGAAGCCGCAGGCGCTGGACCGTGACGAGCCGCGCCGCGTGGGCGAGTCCGTCGTGACGATGGACCTGAACTACGCCACGATCACCGGCGTCGCCCGCGACGACCTGGACGACGGCGGCGCGTGGCTGTACGCGGAGACCGTGCGCCAGATCCACGCCCAGACCGCGGAGCGGGAGGGCGGCGCCACCAAGGTGGAGCTGCTGATCCCCGACTTCAACGCGGAGCCCGCGCAGCTCGCCGAGGTCTTCTCCTCGCGCCCGCAGGTGCTCGCGCACAACGTCGAGACGGTGCCGCGGATCTTCAAGCGGATCCGCCCCGGCTTCCGTTACGAGCGCTCCCTGGAGGTCATCACGCGGGCCCGCGAGGCCGGCCTGGTGACGAAGTCCAACCTGATCCTCGGCATGGGCGAGACCCGCGAGGAGGTCAGCGAGGCGCTCCAGGACCTGTACGACGCGGGTTGCGAGCTGATCACGATTACGCAGTACCTGCGGCCCTCCGCGCGGCACCACCCCGTCGAGCGCTGGGTGAAGCCGCAGGAGTTCGTCGAGCTGAAGGACGAGGCCGACGCGATCGGTTACTCGGGCGTCATGTCCGGCCCGCTGGTGCGTTCCTCGTACCGCGCGGGACGTCTCTTCCAGCAGGCGATGGAGCGGCGCGGTGCGACCGCCGCGACCGCCTCCGCCGTGTGAATCGGCGCACAGACAGCTACTGAGCGTCAACGCCCGCAACGACGCGGCCCGTACGTCCCCCGCAGGCAGGGGGCCCGTATGGGCCGCGTCGGCGTGCGCGCCGCCGAAATCAGAGTTTCATTGGTGTTTGACCGACCGGTCATGCACTGGTAACACCGAGCAGTGACCCTAGGTACATACGCGGTGGCTCCGCAGCCGCCGTCGTCATTGCTTCCCGCTACTCAGTGCGCGCCGGGCGCGCGCATCCGCTCCGAGGGGGAACACCCACGATGCACGCCGCACCGGTACGAGCCAACGCCATCCCGACCGTGACCACCGCGCTCCGCGCGGTCGAGTCGCTGCTCATGAGCAGCGGCCAGCGCACCGCCCGCCGCAACGCCTGGACGGCCGTCCTGGAGGACCGCCGCAGGGCACAGGACCGGGTCGAGGCGGAGCATGTGCTGAAGGCTGTGGCCGACCACCGTTCCTAGGTCGCTCCTGCGCCACGTAAACTTCGTTGCATGGCGAGGAAGGCAAACACTGAAGGCGCGGACAGCGCCGAGAACGCGGGGCGGCTCAAGCAGATCGCCCTGACCTACAAGATGACCAGGCGGTCGGACCCCAAGGTGGGTCTCGTCGTCGCGGGTGTGGGAATCGTCACCTTCGGTGTCCTCCTCGCGATCGGTTTCCTGATCGGTCACCCCGTCTACGCGGGCATCCTGGGCTTCGTCCTGGCCTTCCTCGCGATGGCGATCATCTTCGGACGGCGTGCCGAGCGTGCGGCCTTCGGACAGATGGAGGGCCAGCCGGGCGCGGCAGCGGCGGTGCTGGACCGGGTGGGCCGTGGCTGGACCACGACTCCGGCCGTCGCGATGAACCGCAGCCAGGACGTCGTCCACCGGGCGGTCGGCAAGGCCGGCATCGTCCTGGTGGCCGAGGGCAACCCGAACCGGGTGAAGAGCCTGCTGGCGGCCGAGAAGAAGCGGATGGCCCGCATCGTCGTCGACGTACCGGTGCACGACATCATCGTCGGTGACGGCGAGGGCCAGGTGCCGCTGAAGAAGGTGCGCACCACGATGCTGAAGCTTCCGCGGGTCCTGACCGGCCCGCAGGTGACCGCGGCCAACGACCGGCTCCGGGCGATGGGCGACCTGATGAGCAACATGCCGCTGCCGAAGGGCCCGATGCCGAAGGGCATGCGGATGCCGCGCGGCGGAAAGATGCGCTGACCGAGCACGTACGCGGAGGAGCGGCCCCGGACGACGTACACGTCCGGGGCCGCTCCTCTGCTCTCTGTCGTCCTCGGTTGCCCGTACGTCTCAGATGCGGACCTGGACGGCGCGGGCCAGCCGGTCGTGGAGGCCGCGGCTGTCGCGGTCCCAGACGATGGCCGGGATCACCAGGAGCAGCAGCACCGTCCGCAGGACGACCCGCACGGTGCCGAGCCGTCCGCCGTCCTCGGCGACGACCCGCAGGCCCATGATCCGCTTGCCGGGGGTGGAGCCGACGGTCCCGACGGTGAGCAGGCTCAGGACGAGGAAGACGCCGAGCGCCCAGTTCCCCGCGGCCTGCTGGTCACCGCGAGCGATCAGCCCGTATGCGATCAGCATGCAGGCGGCCCAGTCGATGAAAAGAGCCCCGAAACGCCGGCCGAGCGGGGCCACGGACCCCGGGCCTTCCTGGGGCAGACCGAGGCGCTCGCCCCGGTAACCGAAGTCGGCGCCCATCTCCTCGGCCGCCGCGCGGGGCCCCGAGAGCCACGATCCGATTGCTTGCCTGTTGTCCACCCGACCACGGTACTGCGCCCAGGTTTGCACCCCGCCGGGCGGGGCACCGAACACGTCGCTGAGGTGCTGACCACCGGCGCCCTGGTTAACTTGTGCGAAACAAATGGGTCATGCTGGAGAAATCCTGTCTGCCTATGGTCGGGTCCAGCGTGTGCCACCGCACTGGCCACACAGACGAGCTGCAACCCCGCCCTTTCCCGGGTCGGGAGTAGGAGGAGTTGGATGTTCCAGAACGCCGACGAAGTCCAGAAGTACATCGCCGACAACGACGTCAAGTTCATCGACGTCCGGTTCTGCGACCTGCCGGGTGTGATGCAGCACTTCACGATCCCTGCGGCGACCTTCGACCCGGCCGATGAACTGGCTTTCGACGGCTCGTCGATCCGCGGCTTCCAGGCCATTCACGAGTCGGACATGGCGCTCCGTGCGGACCTGTCCACGGCCCGTGTCGACCCGTTCCGCCGCGACAAGACGGTGAACGTCAACTTCTTCATCCACGACCCGATCACGGGCGAGCAGTACAGCCGTGACCCGCGGAACGTGGCCAAGAAGGCCGAGGCGTACCTCGCCTCGACCGGGATCGCCGACACCGCGTACTTCGGCCCCGAGGCGGAGTTCTACGTCTTCGACAACGTCCGCTTCCAGACGTCGGCGAACGAGAGCTTCTACCACATCGACTCCGAGGCCGGCGCCTGGAACACCGGTGCGGTCGAGAACAACCGCGGTTACAAGGTCCGCTACAAGGGCGGCTACTTCCCGACGCCCCCGGTCGACCACTTCGCCGACCTGCGCGCCGAGATCTCCATGGAGCTGGACAAGAACGGCCTCCAGGTCGAGCGCCAGCACCACGAGGTCGGCACCGCCGGCCAGGCCGAGATCAACTACAAGTTCAACACGCTGCTCGCCGCGGCCGACGACCTGATGCTCTTCAAGTACATCGTGAAGAACGTCGCCTGGCGCAACGGCAAGACCGCGACGTTCATGCCGAAGCCGATCTTCGGTGACAACGGCTCGGGCATGCACGTCCACCAGTCCCTGTGGTCCGGCGGCTCGCCGCTGTTCTACGACGAGCAGGGCTACGCGGGCCTCTCGGACATGGCGCGCTACTACATCGGCGGCATCCTGAAGCACGCCCCGTCGCTGCTGGCCTTCACCAACCCGACGGTGAACTCCTACCACCGCCTGGTCCCGGGCTTCGAGGCGCCGGTCAACATGGTGTACTCGCAGCGCAACCGCTCCGCCGCGATGCGTATCCCGATCACGGGCTCCAACCCGAAGGCGAAGCGCGTCGAGTTCCGCGCCCCGGACCCGTCGTCCAACCCGTACCTGGCGTTCTCGGCCCTGCTGATGGCCGGCCTGGACGGCGTCAAGAACAAGATCGAGCCGCCGGAGCCGATCGACAAGGACCTCTACGAGCTGGCTCCCGAGGAGCACGCGAGCGTCCAGCAGGTCCCGACCTCGCTCCCGGCGGTCCTCGACGCGCTCGAGGCCGACCACGAGTACCTCCAGGCCGGCGGCGTCTTCACGCCCGACCTGATCGAGACGTGGATCGACTACAAGCGCACCAACGAGATCGCCCCGATCCAGCTGCGCCCGCACCCGCACGAGTTCGAGCTGTACTTCGACCTCTAGGCTGTGAATTCCGCACGAAGGCCGCCACCCCGCTCCGGGGTGGCGGCCTTCGTGCGGAAGCAGGCTACTACTCGGGTGGTTCGGGGATCCGCCAGACGATCGTGAACCGGTCCGAGCCCGAGAGACTGAGTGGGCGTACAGGGCTGATCTGCTGGATCAGGTAGCCGAAGACCATGTGGTGGGCCTCTTCCGAGACCTCGTCCCAGGTGTCGGGCGTCACGATCATCACCTCGCGCATCAGGCTCGGATCCGACTCGTTCTCCAGCATTTGGGTCCTGTCGTCCCGGTCCATCGTCTCGTCGGCGCGCATCGCGCGGATCGACTCCGCGAGGAGGTTCGGCTCGCGGCGCAGGCGCCCGAGGATCTTCTGGCAGCCGTACTGGAAGGCCGCCTGCGCCTCCAAGGCCTCCCGGTCGGGGTTGCGGTAGCCGTACGGTGCGCCTTCGTCTGCCCCGACGTAGTCGCCCTTCAGCAGGTGCAGCAGAACCCGTAGTGCGTGTTCTGCCCCCTGCTCCTCGATGAACCGCAGCATCGCTTGGACCCATTGGTCCTCCGTCATCTGCGGCTCGTGCGGTACGGCCAGCGAGGGGTGGATCTCGATGGCTATGAAGGGGTTGATCAGCATTCCCATGACCAGTTCCGGGGTCCACCGGCCGTCCTCGCCTCCCCAGCCGCCATTGAGCAGCTCCTGGAACGACTTCAGGGCTCCGGACTCCCCTTCGCCGATCGCCCGCCACAGCGGCAGGAACCTGGCCGTCTCCGACTTCTCGTCGCGGGGCGGACTGCACTGGCCCGCCAGCACCAGGACAATGTCGTGAACGGTCTCCCAGCGCGGCACGCGTATCCCGTTGACCGCGGAGCGAACGGTCTCGTGACTCGCGGCCGACAGCCGGTCGTCCTCCCGGCGGCCGATGAGTTCGCTCATCTTCCGGAAGCTCAACCGGCCTGCGGCCCGGTGCAGTTCTTTCAGGGCTTCGGTCAGTTCCTTGTGAGGGCCGGAAGGTTGAGGAGCGGCGGCGGAAGCGGACAACGGGATTCCTCCTGCTCGAGTGTCAAGTTCCGTCCATACGGTAGAAGTCGCAGGCCAGGGCTGAGACAGGATTCGTCAAGTTGACCGGCCACCCGCCAAACCGTGACTCGCGGCCGTCCGGCGAAGTGAGCATGGAGACGGCGCCGACAGAGCGCCTTCGCCCAAGGAGTCGCCGAACATGCACATCCCTTCCTACGCTCATCACACGATCCGTGCCGCCGTGCTACCCGGCGTGCCGACGTCCCGGCAGGCGGGCGGCCTGGAGTGCCGCCTGTGCGGGAAGTCCTTCGGGGAGGACCTCACCGCCATCCCCCTCGGGCCGACGCCGACATCCGGCCTGTTCGGATGCCGCCCCTGTCTGACCCGGTTGGTCACCCGGGCACGACGGAACCGGGACGCCTCGCTGGCGCAGGACGCCGAGCGGGTCCACGCGGAGTCCACGGCCTGGCTGCCGGTGCGCGAGCGCCACCTCGCCCGGCTCGACCGCGTACGGGAAGCCGCTGAGGCAGTGGCTAAGGTGGCCGGAGACGAGGACACCGAGGCTCTCCGCATCGCCTGGCTGCTCATCTCGCTGGAGTCGGCGTATGCCTGGGTCCCGGAAGCACCTGAGCCACCCGCTTCCGCGGACCGTGCGGATACGGAGCTGAAGGACCAGGCCTTCCGGCTCGACCTGGCCATGATCACCGCGCGGGAGACAGTGGCGGAACGGCTCGTGTACCACCTGATCAATGAGGCGCAGCCCGAGGACCCCGAGATGTGCGGGGAGTTGGAATGTGCCGACGACTGTTCAGGGCGCCATGACTCCTCGCACATCGACTGCGGCCCTGACGCTGTCTTCGACGATCTGGCGGAGCACGGATTCACCGTGGAGCAACCGGAGCCCGAACCCCTGTCACCCCGCCTTGCCGCCCTCGTGGGGAAGGACACGGCCGAGGAGAAGACCCGACCGCTTCCGGACATCGAGGAGCACGCGCCAGCAGTCCTTGCACACTTCGGTATCACCGCGGACGACACGGAAGCCCTGGTGAGCGCGGCAGCTGTCGGCCTGGTCGCCGACGCCTGGCGTGAGGGGCCGCTGGATGAGATCCGCGCGGCAACCGACGGGCCGAGCGACGGGGAGATTTTCGCGCAGAGCGTCGATCTGTATCGCAGGGCCCATGCCGCTCTGACGGCCGCGCGCGACGACGGGCCCGAGTCGCTGCTCGCATTCGTGGCGGTCGCCTCGGACGTGGACCTTCCCTGGGCCGGAGGTTCGCGCTTCACACTGCGGATGGCGCCGTCGGGGTTCGTGGCGGAGTTGGTCCAACAGGTTGACGACCGGACCTGGTTCACCGGGGAGGTGATGCGCGAACAAGGCTGGCGCGCCGCGCTGCTGCACAGAGCGGCTTCGGCCACGTTCAAGGCGCTCCATCACTTCGGTATGCCGGGCTGGACCGGTGCCGTCGCCACGGCGATGGAGCGAATCGCCGTGCGGGACCGCTCGGGGGCACCTGAGTCGCTCACGGACCTCGAGGCGGTGGAGGCCGCTTTGCTCGAGGCGCCCGACCGGCTCG
Source organism: Streptomyces silvae (assembly GCF_016745505.1). GTDB lineage: Bacteria > Actinomycetota > Actinomycetes > Streptomycetales > Streptomycetaceae > Streptomyces > Streptomyces silvae. Next base: position 19,231 of record NZ_JAERUC010000103.1, read on the forward strand.
GGGCGGACGCCCTCGACTGGATCTCGTACCAGGCTCTGCTCGGCTAGCGCGCCCCATGAGCTGGGACAACCTCAGTCTTGTCATCCTTGCCGCCTTCGGCTGCCTCACACTCGTACTGACACAGGTAGGCGAGGTGCTGTCGAAGCTTCCGCAGATCATCCGCGCCTGGCGGCAAGTCCGCAACGAGCTGCACAATCCGACGGGTCATGATTGCCGGGAGACCTCGCAGGAGCACGATCGAGGTGTCGGATCCGGGCCCGCGGCAGCGCGTTCCGTTGGTACCCCCTGCCGGTGTGAAACCCGCGGAGAGCCGTCAGCACTGAGTACCGATGAGTGAATGCCCGACACCCCTCAAGTCGTATGTCCAGTGTGGAGCGTCCGGCTAATAATGTTCGCTGCATGTCGCCGGTGCACCGGTTGTGCACCGAACGACTTAGGGAGGGGCGTTGGTACAGGTCAGAGGCAATGCCGGCATGTACTTCGACCTCTAGGAGCGGGGTGGGCCGCACGGCCGGTCCACCGCGTTGAGCTCAGGAACACGGGTGAGGGCCGCCACCCCCAGGTCGGGGTGGCGGCCCTCACCCGTGTCCGAGCGGGCCGGTGTGCGCGTTCGCGTACGACGGAAGGTGTGATTAAAGATCCGTGAGAACACGCGTTTGGAAACGCCGGGACGGTAAACACGGTTCCTTGACAGCAGCTTCATACAACGTACGAGGTAGGAGACGCACCATGGGCATCATCGCCTGGATCATCATCGGTCTGCTCGCCGGCCTCATCGCCAAGGCACTGATGCCGGGCAAGGACCCCGGCGGCATCATCATCACGATGCTCATCGGTATCGCGGGTGGCCTCCTCGGCGGCTGGCTCGGCAAGGTCATCTTCGGGGTCGACTCCATCGACGGATTCTTCGACCTCTCCACCTGGATCGCCGCCATCGTCGGCTCGCTCATCCTCCTCGCCCTGTACCGCGTGATCACGGGCAACCGGCGCTCCCACCGCTGATCCGCCCCGCAGTCCTGCCGTCCGGCTCCGCCTCCCCCTGGGGGTGCGGGGCCGTTCCGCTGTCCGGAGCGCGGGGATCCGGTCGGGGCACGGCACCTAGACTGAAGCCTCTTCGGGCCCGGCAGCGCGGCCCAGGCCGGACAGGAGCGCGAAGGTGACAGCAGGGAACTCCGACGATCCGCCCGCCGAGGTGCTGGCGGACGCGGCTGCGGCGTTCGGGCTGCTGGCGTCGCCGCCGCGTCTGCACATCGTGTGGGCCCTGGCCGAGGGCGAGAGCGATGTGAGCGGGCTGGCCCAGCGTGTGGGCGGCGCCCTGCCCGCGGTGAGCCAGCATCTGACGAAGCTGAAGCTCGCCGGTCTCGTACGCTCCCGTCGGGAGGGGCGGCGGCAGGTCTATTTCGTCGACGACGCCGATGTGGTGACGGTGGTACGGCTGATGATCGGCCAGCTGACCACCCGTGCCGAGGGGGCTTCCCGCCCCCGTCTCCGTGACCTCGGTGCCTGAGGCCGTAACGGCAGGAAGTACCGATCCTGCGGGGCCCGGGGAGCAGGAGGCGCGGCAGGCGCGGCAGGCGCCGGGCGGACCGCCGTCCTGGTCCGGGCTCACCTCCCTCCAGGTGCTGCGGCAGCTGGACAGCGGGCCGCGGGGGCTCGTCGAGGCGGAGGCCGGGGAGCGGCTCGCCCGGTTCGGTGAGAACACGGTTCCGCCGTGGCGCACGGTCTCCTGGCCCCGCCGCCTCGGCGGAAGCCTGCGGGACCCGTTCACCGCGGTGCTGCTGTGCCTGGGGCTGGTGTCGGCCGCCGTGTCGGCCTGGGGCACCGCCGGGGTCATCCTTTCGCTGGTGGTGGTCAGCTGCGTGCTGCGGGCGGGCGGGGAGCGCCGGGCCGACCGGTCCGTGGCCGAGCTGCGGAAGCTGGTGGCGACCACGGCGACCGTGCTGCGGCGCACGGCGGAGGACGGGGCGCCCCGGTCACGGGAGCTTCCGGTCACCGAGCTGGTGCCCGGCGACGTGATCCGTCTCGCGCCCGGTGATCTGGTCCCGGCCGACGTACGGCTCCTGCGCGCGAGCGGCCTCACGGTGCATCAGGCGCCGCTGACGGGCGAGTCGGCGCCGGTGGCCAAGCACCCCGTCGACGTACCGGAGCCCGAGGGTGGTCCGTTCGACCAGCCGCAGCTGTGTTTCCAGGGCAGCAGCGTGGCGTCGGGCAGCGGTACCGCGGTCGTCGTACGGACCGGGGCGCACACCCGTTTCGCCGCCACCCGGACCGGCCCGGGGCGGCGTGCGGCCAGCGCGTTCGACCAGTCGGTGCACGGGATCTCCTGGGTCCTCATCCGCTTCATGCTGCTGACGCCGCCGCTGGTGCTCATGGCCAACGCGGCGCTGCGCGGCCGGGGCTTCGAGACGCTGCCGTTCGCGGTGGCGGTCGCCGTCGGGCTCACCCCGGAGATGCTGCCGGTCATCGTCACGACCACCCTGGCCCGCGGGGCGTCGCTGCTCGCCCGGGACCACAGGGTGATCGTCAAGCGGCTCCCCGCGCTGCACGATCTCGGCGCGGTCGATGTGCTGTGCCTGGACAAGACGGGCACCCTCACCCAGGACCGGCCGGTCCTGCACCGTGCGCTGGACGCGTGGGGACGGCCGGATACCGAGGTGCTGCGCTGGGCCGGCGTCAACGCCTGGTGGACGCTCCAGCTCGCCGATCTGCCGGCCCCCGACGCCCTGGACGAGGCGATCCTGGACGCCGTCGGGGAGGACGCGCCCTCGGCGTACGAAGGTGTGGCGGCGCTGCCCTTCGATCCGGTGCGGCGCCTGTCCACCGCGGTCGTACGCCGCCCCGGCCGCCTCGGGCTCCACACGACGGTGGTCAAGGGCGCCGTGGAGGCCGTGATCGAACGCTGTGCGCTCGCCGAGGACGAGCGGGCCCGGCTGCTGGCTCTCGCCGCGCGGGAGGCGCACGGCGGGCTGCGGCTCCTGGCGGTCGCCACCGCCGAACGGCCCGCCCGGAGCCGCGCCTTCACCACGGCCGACGAGCGCGGCCTCACCCTCCTCGGCTTCGTCGCCCTGCGCGACGCCCTCGCGCCGACCGCCGCGGACGCCCTGGAGGTCTTCGCGGACCGGGGCGTCGCCGTCAAGATCCTCACGGGTGACCACCCGGGCACGGCGGCCCGCGCCTGCCGGGACCTCGGGCTCGACCCCGGTGCCGTCCTCTGCGCCGACACCATCGAGGGCGTCACGGACGACGAGCTCGCGGACCTCGCCCGCCGCACCACCGTGTTCGCGCGGTGCGCTCCGGAGCACAAGGCTCGGATCATCTCGGCGCTGCGCGCCGGCGGTCACACCACCGGCTTCCTCGGCGACGGCGTCAACGACCTGCCCGCGCTCCGGGCGGCCGACGTCGGCATCTGTCCGCGTGACGCGGTGGACGTCGCCCGGGAGAGCGCCGACGTGGTGCTGGCCGAGAAGGACCTCACGGCCATCGCGCACGCGATCACCTCCGGCCGGCACAGCAGCGTGAACATCGCCACGTATCTGCGGATCACGCTCTCCTCCAACCTCGGCAACGTGATCGCGATGCTCGCCACGGGCCTGATGCTGCCGTTCCTGCCGATGCTGCCGTCGCAGATACTCGTCCAGAACCTGTGCTTCGACGCGGCCCAGCTCGCGTTCGCCTTCGACCGGCTCCACCCCTCCGCCCTGCGCAGGCCGACGGTGCTGCAACCCCGTCGCATCCTGCGGTTCATCACCGGCTTCGGGCTGCTGGGGGCCGCCGCCGACCTGGCCACCTTCGGCGTGCTGGCATTCGCCCTGCACGATGCCGGCGGTCCGGTCGGGGCCGGCGGGACCGGTGAGGCCGGTGAGGCCGCCTTCCACGCGGGCTGGTTCACCGAGAACCTGCTCACGCAGGCACTGGTGATGCTGCTGCTGCGTACGGGCCGCCGACCCGCCCCCGGCGCCCCCGTCAGCCCCGTACGGCGGGCCGCCGCAGGCCTGGCCGTCATCGGCATCCTGCTGCCGCTCTCCCCGCTGGGTCCGCTGCTGGGGATGACCGCGCTGCCGCCCATGTACTACCCGCTGCTCGGCGCGGTCCTCGCGCTGTACACGGTGGCGCTGAGGATCAACCGGTCCCGTTACGAGAAGGCGGGCACCGGGCGGTGACTCCGCCGGCCAGGCTTGTACAGTTGCGCAATCCAGCAATCTTTTTTTACGCGCGACGAGAGAGGACGGGGTGGCGATGCTCCGCAACGGACTGGAACCCTGGCACCTGCTGATCCTGGGGATCGTGGTCATCATGCTGTTCGGGTCGAAGAAGCTGCCGGAATCCGCTCGGGCACTGGGGCAGTCCCTGCGGATCCTCAAGAGCGAGACGAAGGCCATGAGGGACGAGGACGCGGCACCGGGCACCGCTCCCGGCCGCACGGCACCGGCCCAGCCGTCCGCCCCGGCCCAGCCGTCCGCCCCGGAGGGTGGCACCGGCGCCTGAGGGCGCACCGTACCCTCTCCATCACCCCCGGAACGGCCCGCACGAGGTCGTCCGGCCACCGTCTCGACTCGGGAGAAGCAGCGCACATGGGCGTCAGCCTCACCAAGGGCCAGAACGTCGTCCTCAACCAGGACGGCACTCCACTCGCCGACGTCACCGTCGGACTCGGCTGGGACGCCCGGCCGGCCGACGGGGCGGACTTCGACCTGGACGCGTCCGCGATCGTCTGTGGCGCGGACCTGAAGGCCGTCTCCGACGAGCACTTCGTCTTCTACAACAACCTCACCAGCCCCGACGGCGCGGTCCGGCACACCGGCGACAACCTGACCGGCGAGGGCGACGGCGACGACGAGCAGATCCTCGTCGACCTGGACCGCCTCGGGGAGGGGACCGGCCAGATCGTGTTCACCGTCTCCATCCACGCGGCCGAGGAGCGCGGCCAGAGCTTCGGCCAGGTCGACGACGCCTTCATCCGGGTGGTGGACAACCTCACGGGCCGGGAGATGTGCCGGTACGAGCTGTCCTACGACGCCGCCGACGAGACCGCGATGGTCTTCGGCGCCCTGTACCGCCGGGGCGGCGAGTGGAAGTTCCGCGCCATCGGCCAGGGGTACGCGTCGGGCCTGAGCGGTATCGCCGGGGACTACGGGGTGAACGTCGGCTGACCGCCGCGGGCCCGACACTTTCCGGGTTGCGCAATCGATGGAACCATGGCGGCCGCCCCCGCGTTGGACGGGGTGACGACGCAGACCAGAAGCAGTGCCGGAAGCAATGGAGGATCACCCGTGGGAGTCAGCCTGGCCAAGGGCGGCAACGTCTCGCTCAGCAAGGAGGCCCCCGGCCTCACCGCCGTGACGGTCGGACTCGGCTGGGACGTGCGGACCACCACCGGCGCCGATCACGACCTCGACGCCAGCGCCCTGATGTGCACGGAGGCCGGCAAGGTCGTCTCCGACGGCCACTTCGTCTTCTACAACAACCTCACCAGCCCGGACGGTTCGGTCCAGCACACCGGCGACAACCTCACCGGTGAGGGCGAGGGCGACGACGAGTCCATCAACGTGGACCTGGCGACCGTGCCGGCCGGGGTCGCGAAGATCGTCTTCCCGGTCTCCATCCATGACGCCACCGCGCGCGGACAGAGCTTCGGCCAGGTCCGCAACGCGTTCATCCGGGTGGTCAACCGGTCGGACAACGCCGAGCTGGCCCGCTACGACCTGAGCGAGGACGCCTCGACGGAGACCGCCATGGTCTTCGGCGAGCTCTACCGTCACGGCGGCGAGTGGAAGTTCCGCGCGGTGGGCCAGGGCTACGCCTCCGGCCTGGCGGGCATCGCCGCCGACTTCGGCGTCAACATCTGAGCCGCGTGCCGTAGGACCGGGCGACGGCCCTTGGGCGACGGCCCTTGGGCGACGAGGGGAGGGGCCCGCAGGACGGGTCCCTCCCCCGGTGTCCCTCTCGGGTCAGTCCGTCAGCAGTGCGCGGAGTTCGGTGACCGCCTCGCGGAGGTGGGTGGCGAAGGCGTGCATCTGGTCCGCCACCGCCAGGGGTGTGCTCAGGTAGAGGTTGAAGCGGTCCGGCAGCAGGACGTAGGCGACGCCGATGCAGCGGCTGCTCGTGGAGCCGAAGCCGAAGTACTGGATGTTCTCCGACGGTGCCGAGCTGGTGCTCAGGTAGTCGTCCCGCATCGTGAGCCAGCCCGGGGAGCGGTACAGGGCGGGCTGTTCGGTGACGCCGAGTTCGTCGCCGCGGCGGCGCTGGATCAGCTCCAGTTCCCAGAGGTGCTGTTCGGGGGCCTCGCCCGCCTGGCACTCCTTCGCCCGCGCCACATGGGCCCCGGCGGCGGCCCGGAACGCCGCGCGGCGGGTGTCGCGGTCCGCCTCCGGGTCGTCCATCGCCGCGACGAAGAGCGGCATCTCGGGGGTGACGACGCGCATCGCCTCGGTGCGCCCGTGGCGGTACTGCCGGGTGGCGATCGACTCGTACGTGGCTCCCAGGTGGCCCTTGGCGCGCTGGTGGGCCAGTTGGTACGCGGCCTGGACGAAGGCGTCCGGGGACACCCCGAGCCCCTTGGCGGCCGTGCTGCCGAAGTCGTCGAAGGACACGGTGCGGGTGGCGGTGTCATGGCCGTACGCGGCGAACGCCTCGGCCGCGGTGCGCACCTGGGCCCGCAGGGGCGCGTCCAGTTCGAAGGACAGGGGGTGCGGGACCGGCTCGCCCTGGGGGCGGGCGCCGGAGCCGCGGGAGTGTTCGTCCGGCGTGGTGCCGAGCAGGGCGTCGGTGAAGCTGAGGATCGTCGTCCCGTCCAGCTCGCAGTGCTCGACGTTGATGCCGGCCCGGCCGTCCGCGAAGACGACGAAGGAGACGGCCTTGTCGAACCAGCGGTTGCCCCGGTCCCCGTACAGCAGTTCGTCGCAGGCGTTCTGGGTGTCCCGGGGCGCGAAGTCCTCCAGGCAGACGCAGAAGAGCGCGGTCTCGATGTCGTCCAGCGTCCGGGCGTTGCCGGGGTGGCCGTCGACGAGGGACGCCCGGGCGGCCGCCCACTCCGCGCGGGCCATGGTGGTGAGGTGGCCCGCCCGGTCCTCCTCGGCCGTGTGGACGTCGGCCTTGGTGACGGCGCGCAGCCCGGCCTCGATCTCGTCGAGGCTGTGCGGGACGCCGTCGGGGCCGAGCACGTCCAGCCGGAACATGGTGCCCCGGAAGAACACCACGATGTGCCGGGCCGTGGACGGCCCGGGTTCCTGATCGCTGTACGGGGCGCGCACGCTGTCCAGCGGCACCCCGGGGATGCGGGTCGTGGAGAAGAGGTACGCGTTCTGCACCATCGACTGGGGCACCCCGCGCTGCTCCACCGGCGCGATCAGCCCCTCGTCGAGCCGGCGCTTGTAGTGCAGCGCCCCCGCGACGAGCCCGGCCGCGCGGTCGAGCTGCCCCTGGCCGGTGTCCTCGAACAGGAAGAAGAAGTTGGCGTTGAGCGCGATCCGGTCGCGGCGGCCGAGGTAGCGGTAGGGCCAGAAGGTGTCGAGCCAGCTGTGCACGCCCTCGGTCGCGTCGTACTCCTCCAGCGCCGCGTGCAGCGTGCGGCCGGGGCCGCCGGGCCGCAGGAACGCGGCGACCTCGGCCTCCGTCGCCGCCCGCTCCTCGGCGGTCAGCAGCGGGGCGCACCAGGCGAGGAACCTCTCGCAGCTCGCCTCCGGCGTGGGCAGCGGCACGCGCGGGAGGCTGCCTTCACGGGCGAAGGTCGCGCCGGCTGCTGCTTCCTGACTGACGTTCAATGCGGCTCTCTTCTCGGTGAGTGGGGATGGTGGGTCGTCTACCGTCGGTGCGGCCTGGAGAGATGGAGCTGAGCGTAGAGCCAGCCGTCCTCCTCCAGCCCGCGCGCGTCGACACCGGCCGCGGCCAGGCTGTCCAGGACACCCCGTTGTTCCTCCGGGCCCGCGAACCGGCGCTGCTTGAAGACCTCGTCGACCCGGACCGTCCGGTAGCCCAGCTCGTCGAGGGCGGCCTCGACGGGGTCGAAGGGGAACATCCGCAGCACGAAGTGCGCCATCCAGGGGAGGCGGCCGTCCTGCGCGCGCACCACCCGGGTCAGGGTGCGCTCGGTGACGTAGCCGATGCAGCCGGTCGAGATCACCAGGTCGGTCCCGGCGAGCCGGTCGCGCTGCTCGGGGGTGGGGTCGTACGCCTCCAGGTCGGCGTTGACGGTGTCGTCGAGGAACCCGGCCTCGCGCGCGTAGGCCAGCGCACTGGTGGAGGCGTCCAGGCCGGTGAAGCGCAGGGGGTGCGCGGGGCTGCGGGAGCGGGAGAGGTCGCGGTCGCGCTCCAGGAGTGCGGCGCGGGAGGCCGGGGCGCTGCCGTCGTAGCGTGCGTACAGCTCGTCCATCGTGGCGTCGTACTTGAGCAGGGCGGCGTTGATCCCGTACGAGCAGCCGATGTCCAGGACGCGGGGGACGGCGACCCGTTCGGTCTCCCGGTACTCCTTGATGAGCTTGTCGAACCAGGGCTTGGCCAGCTGCGGGACGCGGTAGCCGAGCGGGCGGAGCACCTGGAAGTACGTACGGGGGTCGGGCGCGGTGTAGATGTGGTCCAGCGAGACTTTTCCGGACGCGTCGAGACGCAAGGGGCTTCTCCTCGGTGGGGCGCGTAGCAGGGCCGGGAACCGTTCGCCGGTGCTCTAGTCCAGCAGCTGGTCGCCCCGTACGGCGCGGCCCTCCGCGGCCAGGTGTTCGGGCAGGACGCGGCCGAAGAGCTGCCGGGTGCGGGACACGCTCCCGATGACGCCGGGGCGCTCGCTGTAGGCGAAGATCGCGCTGTGGCGGGCCCGGTCGCCGCGGACGGGGCTGACCCGGTGCAGCGAGTAGCGGCCCTTGAACAGCTGGAGGTCGCCCGGGCGCAGCGGCAGGCGCTCGGGCTGCCGTGCGCCGGTACCGTCCAGGACACCGCGGACGTCGTCGAAGCGCTCGTCCTCGGCGGACCTGATGTTCGGGCAGTACTCGAAGGAGCCGCCCTCGCGCGCCTCCTGGGTCAGCATGCTGACCGTGTACTCGTTGGTGTCGAAGTGCCAGGGGTGCTCCATACCCGGCCGTACGACGTTGAGCACGAGCCCGGAGAGCGGGTCGGCGAGCTCGTACAGGCGGGGCAGCCCGAAGCAGTCGGCGACGAAGCGCTGGAAGGACTCGTGGGCGTAGAGCCTGCCGATGAGGGTGTCGGAGGGGATGCGGTCGCGGGCGACGAAGGCGTTGCCGCGCTCGAAGGTGCGCCGGCCGGGGTGGTCATCGGGCAGGTCCGCGTCCACGTCGATGTTGTAGACGTTGACCGTCTCGACGTCGAAGTACGCGTCCGGGGCGAGGGCGGCGCACTCCTGTCGCAGGACCTCCTGGAGCGAGGGCCGGATGAAGTCCGGCAGTACGGTGCACCCGACCTCGGCCAGTTCGCGTCTGGCCCGCGCGACGACGGCGCGGGTTTCGGTGTGCCCGGGGTCCGACAGGGGGTAGTTGTCCGTGTCGACCACCTGGTCGAGCGTGATGGCTTGCAGAGTGCTCATCTGACCCTCTCCGCGCACATGTCGGTAACTCAACTGGCGAGTAACAGAGTTGAAGTTCCCACAGGCCCGCTGCGTTGTCTGTGACACGTCACACTTCCCGAGCACGCGCACGGTGGCCAGAGGACCTTTCCGGCCGCGCCCCGGCTCCCGCGGGCCGCCGCGTCAGCCGAGCTCGATCACCGGGCGCACGAGGAAGTCCTCGAACATGTCCTCCCCTTCGGGCCCGCCGAGGAATTCCGCCGTGGCCGGATTGTGGTTGGCGGTGGCCAGCGGCAGCCATTCGAGCAGCGAGCCGTAGCCCCCGCAGACCGCCTCTCCCCCGTCGCCGCCGTAGACGGATCCCGGGTCCGAGGTCATCTCGGCGCTGTCGTAGACGTCGTACGCGAGGTGCAGCCCGAAGGCGTTCGGCAGCTGGTGCGGGCCCGCGCCCGGGCCGTAGGGAGGCGTGCCCGCCGGGTAGCCGTCGCCCCAGCGGAACAGGGTGCGGGCGCCGGCTCCGCAGGCGTGCTCCCATTCGTCGGGGTGGGGCATCCGCAGGCCCTGCGCCGCGAGCAACGCGGGTATGAGGGCGGGGACTTCGGGGAGCTTCCTGGGCTCCACCGCCATCAGCACGGTGGGCAGGGTCACCGTGCGCGGCGGGGTCATGACCTGTGCGAGATGGGCGCGGAGGTCGGCGTCGAAGCCGAAGCCGCCCGCGAGGCTCTCCTCGCGGTAGGAGGCGAGCTGTTCGGGAAGCGGCTGCCAGGCGTCCACGTCGAAGCCGACGGTCACCTCTCCCCCGGGGACCAGGGCATACCGCTCGCCGGCCCGCTCGATCACGGCGCGGTGCCGGTCGCCGCCGGGGTGCGGGCGGGTGTCCAGCCCGAGGAGCCGCCCGCCGGCCCGGCGGGCGGCCTCATCCGCGTGACGCGTGGCGGTGGCCGCGTCCAGGGCGGACCAGCGGGCGAAGGTCAGGTCGGCGAGAGACATGGCGCGCAGTCTCGCACCCGTCCCGCGCGGCGGGGCCCGCGCCCCCGGCTGCTCCGGGGACGCGGGCCGGCCGGGTCAGCGGCCGTAGCGGATCAGGGCGCGGACCATGCGGCAGGTGGTGTCGGACGGCGGGTGGATGGCGAGGCGGTCGGCCGCCGCGCGGATACGGGCGTTGTCGGCGCTCGACGGCTGGTACACCCCGGTGTCGAGCAGGGCTATCGCCAGGCGCATGGCCTTGAGCCGGCGGTTGTGCGAGACGTACCACTCGCGGGGCCGGCCCGCGGGGAGCGGCTTCTTCCGCAGGGGCTTGTGGAGCGGCTGGGTCGTGACTGTGGCGACGGCCATCGGCAACCTCCTGGCACGGTGGTGGAACCCTCACGAACTCCCTCCATTCTACTGCCCCGCACTGACAATCGCCCCTGGCCAGAGGCCTTTTGAGGGGTCACTCGCGTACCCTGGGCCCCATGGACCGCCGCCGGGTGCTGCTCGCGGTCACCGCGTCGGCGGTGGAGCGGGGGCAGGAGTTCTTCGGTCGTCCCCTGGCCCGGATGACCGAGCTGCTGGGGACGTTCGACCGGCGGGAGGCCGCTGCCGTCCGGCGCTTCCTCCTGGAGGCCCACACGGCGCTCACCGAGAAGTAGCGGCCCCGCCCCTCGCGCCCTCCCTTCACGCCGGGCCGAGCGCGGCCTCCGCCCGGGCGAGCACCTCGGTGAGCTGCAGCCCGAACCGTGCGTCGCAGGGGTGCGCCACCCCCGTACGCGCCGCGTCGGCCAGCGCGTCCACGGCCGCCGCGAACGCGCCGAGCGCGTCGCCGCCGCCCGGGGGCAGGGCCGACACCCCCCGCTCACCCCGGAATTCGACCTCGGTGCCGGTCGCGGCCTCCGGCGCGTCCAGGGCGAGTGTCACCGTGCTGGACGCCCCCGAGGTGTGGCGCAGCAGCAGATGCGCGGCGTCGGACGGGCCCCGGGCCGCGACCACCTCGGTCACGTCGCCCAGGACCGGGATCAGGACCGACAGCGCGTGCGGGCCGCAGTCCCAGAGGCCGCCCTTCTCGCGGCGCCAGGGCGAGGCGGCGAACTCGTTGCCGGTGCCCGGGGCCCAGAGGGCGGCGAGCCACTGGGCGCGGGCCGTGAACCAGCCGCCCGCCTCGGCCTGCTCGGCGATCCAGCCGGCCGTGCCCTCGGCGAACCGCAGCGTGCAGAAGACCACGGAGGCGACCTGGGCCCGCCCGGCGGCGTCGGCGACCTCACGCGCGCCGGCCACGGTGGTGGCGACCGGTTTGTCGAGCAGGAGGTGGCGTCCGGCCTCGGCGGCACGCACGGCCAGCGGCGCCTGGACGTCCGGCGGCACGGCGAACGCCACCGCGTCGCTCGCGGCCACGAGCGCGTCGAAGCCCGCCTCGCCGGTGTACGCGTCGGTGCCGTGGGCGGCGGCCAGCGCCTCGGCCGCTTCGGGGCGGCGGCCCCAGACACCGCTCAGTACGGCACCGGGGTGGGCGGCGAGGGCGGGGGCATGGGTCAGGCGCGCCCACGGGCCCGCCCCGACGAGGCCGACCCGCAGCGGCGCGGCGGAAACTGGAGGTGTGGTCATGGCGCCAGTCTGCCCGGCCCGGTGCGACGGTGCGACGGTGCGGAACGTATCCAGTACGACGCAGGGTGAGACGCCCCCCGGCGGCGGGGACCTGCTGCCCGGTACGCCCGCGAAACGTCGGTAACACCGGGTTCACATTCGGGCAACGGACGGGAAATCGCGCCTTGCCAAGCTGCGCACATAGACCGCAGCACCCGCAAAGGATGGCGTCCGTGACGTTCAAGGCTGAGTACATCTGGATCGACGGCACCGAGCCGACCGCCAAGCTTCGCTCCAAGACGAAGATCATGGCCGGCAGCCCCGCGCAGGGTGTGGCGGATCTGCCCATCTGGGGCTTCGACGGTTCGAGCACCAACCAGGCCGAGGGCCACTCCTCCGACCGGGTCCTGAAGCCGGTCTTCGCCTGTCCGGACCCGATCCGCGGCGGCGACGACATCCTCGTCCTGTGCGAGGTCTTCAACATCGACATGACTCCGCACGAGTCCAACACCCGTGCCTCGCTGCGCCCGCTCGCCGAGCAGTTCGCGGGCCAGGAGCCGATCTTCGGCATCGAGCAGGAGTACACCTTCTTCGCCGGACACCGTCCGCTCGGCTTCCCCGAGGGCGGCTTCCCGGCCGCGCAGGGCGGCTACTACTGCGGTGTGGGCTCCGACGAGATCTTCGGCCGCGAGATCGTCGAGAAGCACCTCGACAACTGCCTGAAGGCGGGCCTCGCCATCTCCGGCATCAACGCCGAGGTCATGCCCGGCCAGTGGGAGTTCCAGGTCGGCCCGGTCTCGCCGCTGGAGGTCTCCGACCACCTGTGGATCGCCCGCTGGCTGCTCTACCGCACCGCCGAGGACTTCGACGTGTCCGCGACCCTGGACCCGAAGCCGGTCAAGGGCGACTGGAACGGCGCGGGCGCGCACACCAACTTCTCCACGAAGGCGATGCGCGAGGGCTACGACGCGATCATCACCGCGTGCGAGTCGCTCGGCGAGGGCTCCAAGCCGATGGACCACGTCAAGAACTACGGCGCGGGCATCGACGACCGTCTGACCGGTCTGCACGAGACCGCCCCGTGGAACGAGTACAGCTACGGCGTCTCCGACCGCGGCGCCTCGGTCCGTATCCCGTGGCAGGTCGAGCAGGACCGCAAGGGCTACATCGAGGACCGCCGCCCGAACGCCAACGTCGACCCGTACGTGGTCACGCGGCTGATCGTCGACACCTGCTGCACCGCTCTGGAGAAGGCCGGCCAGGTCTGATCCCTCACCGGCCCGGCACGGAGGGGCGTCCGCTCGCGGGCGCCCCTCCGGCCTGTCCGGCCGGTACGGAAGGGGAGCGTGAGGAACCTGACACAGGGGTCCGTATCGACGGGTGAGAGAACACTGCTGCGCGACGCCGATGTCTGCTTCAATGGGGGCATGGCCAGCTTCCAGTACATCGCGTCGGGTCGCAGCGACCTCGAGCCGTTCTGGCCCTCCCGTCAGCACCATGACTTCGACCGGGTGTGTTGCCGCGCGTGGAACGCGCAGGCCCTCTAAAGCCGCATCACCCCGGCCTTCGGCCCGCGCGCACGACGTACGTCCTCGACGACTCCTCGCGCGAAAGAGCTGACCCTCATGGCGAACACCCGTACCTTCTCCACCGCGTCCGCCGCCACCGCGGCGTCCGCGGTGCCCGCTGCGGCCACCACCACCGCCCGCACCCCGCTGTCCCCCAACCGCCGGCTGCGAGCCGTCGACCGTGACGAGGTCGTCGAGTTCCCGGACGTCGCCGGCTTCCTGCCGCCGGGCGCCACCTGGCTGCCCGCACCCCAGCACACGCTGCCGGCCCTGCCGGGCCGGCCTCCGATGGTCGGCTACCTGGTGCTCGTGCCCGCCGACCAGCAGCCCGCCCTGGCCGGGGCCGTGGCCTCCGCCCAGCACCGGGAGCTCGTGCCGGAACAGGCGCCGCCCGGCACCGCCCCGGCAGGCGGTCCCGTGCGGATCGACTCCACCCGGCGCACCGCCGCCGTGGACGGCGTCACCCTCGACCTCACGTACCTCGAATTCGAGCTGCTGGCCCACCTGGTGGCGCACCCGCACCGGGTGCACACCCGCGACCAGCTGGTGACGACGGTCTGGGGATACGGACATGTGGGCGACGGCCGCACCGTCGACGTCCATGTGGCCCGGCTGCGCCGCAAGCTGGGTGCCGAGCACCGCCGGTCGATCCAGACCGTGCGGCGCGTGGGCTACAAGTACGCGCCCTGATCACACCGTGCTCGTGAGGGAGGCCCCGGGTTTCACCGCCCGGGGCCTTCCCGCGTCCCGATGGTGGTGCCAGGTACACCCCCGGCCGGGTGGCGGAACGGCTGACGGCGGCCCCCTCCCGCAGGCGAGACTGGGTGCCGGACGGGGTCCGACGGGGGCCCGGTGAGGGGAGACCACCATCATGAAATCGGCACAGGGCAGGGTACGGACGGCGCTGCTCACCGGCGGACGGGCGTTCGTCCTGTCCTTCGCGAGCATCGTGGGCTCGACCGTCCTCTTCGTCCTGTCGGTCCTCTCCGTCGTCTTCGTGGTGCTGGGTCTCGGGCTGGTCACCACCCCCTGGGTGACGGAGGCGGTGCGCAGGCACGCCAACCGGCGCCGGCTGCTGGCGGCGGAGTGGTCGGGCATCCGCATCCCGGTCCCCTACCGCCCGTTCCCGAAGGACGTCCGCGCCGGCTTCACCGGGCAGGTCGAGCGCACCACGCTGCTGCTGAAGGACCCGGCGACCTGGCGGGACCTGCGGTGGCTGCTGCTCGACATGACGGCGGGCTACGTGCTGCTGGTCCTCACCTTCGCGCTGCTGGTCTACCCGCTGGAGGGGCTCGTCCTGGCGGCCGGACTGTGGCGGGTGTTCGAGGACAGCACCTACTGGTACGGCTTCGTGCCGGTCAGCGGCCAGGGGACGGGGCTGGCCGCCGCGGCGCTCGGCGTCGCCCTCTTCCTCGTCGGCATGTGGGCGAGCGGGCCGCTGCTGCGGCTGCACTTCGTGCTCGCCCGCTCGGCGCTGTCACCCGCCCCGGGGGAACTCTCCGAGCGCATCGACCGGCTCACCGAGACCCGGCACGAGGCCGTGGACACGGCGGCGTCCGAACTGCGGCGCATCGAGCGGGACCTGCACGACGGGGCGCAGGCCCGGCTCGTCGCCATGGGCATGAACCTCGGCACGATCGAGGCGCTCGTCGAGAAGGACCCGGCGGAGGCGAAGAAGCTGCTGGCGATGGCGCGTACGTCCTCCGCGGAGGCGCTGACCGAACTGCGTGACCTCGTACGGGGCATCCACCCGCCGGTGCTCGCCGAGCGCGGGCTGGGGGACGCGGTGAAGGCGCTGGCCCTGCGGCTGCCGGTGTCCTCGGAGGTGACCGTGGAGCTGCCCGGCCGGGCGGACGCCCCGGTCGAGTCGGCGGCGTACTTCGCGGTCAGCGAGACCCTGACGAACGTGGTGAAGCACGCGGAGGCCGACCGGCTGTGGGTGGACGTGCACCACGCCGACGGCATGCTGCGGATATCCGTCACGGACAACGGCAGGGGCGGAGCGTCCGTCGGAGGGGGTTCGGGACTGAGCGGGATCGAACGCCGACTGGGTACATTCGACGGCGTACTGGCCGTCAGCAGCCCCGCGGGCGGTCCCACCATGGTGACCATGGAGATCCCTTGCGCGTTGTCCTAGCCGAAGATCTCTTCCTGCTCCGCGACGGCCTCGTACGGATGCTGGAGGCCTACGACTTCGAGATCGCGGCGGCCGTCGAGAGCGGGCCCGAACTGACCAAGGCGCTGGCGGAGCTGGAGCCGGACGTCGCCGTCGTCGACGTCCGGCTCCCGCCGTCCCACACCGACGAGGGCCTGCAGTGCGCGCTGGCCGCCCGCCGCGCGAGGCCGGGGCTTCCGGTGCTCGTCCTGTCGCAGCACGTGGAGCAGCTGTACGCCCGTGAGCTGCTGGCCGACGGCAACGGCGGCATCGGCTATCTGCTGAAGGACCGGGTGTTCGACGCCGACCAGTTCATCGACGCGGTGCGCCGGGTCGCCGCCGGCGGTACGGCGATGGATCCGCAGGTCATCTCCCAGCTGCTGTCCCGGCGTTCGGCGGACGCGCCGATGGGGGGCCTGACGCCCCGGGAGCGCGAGGTCATGGAGCTGATGGCGCAGGGCCGTTCGAACGTGGCGATCGCCGCGCAGCTGGTGGTCACGGAGCGGGCGGTGGCCAAGCACACCTCGAACATCTTCGGCAAGCTCGGCCTGCCCGTGTCGGACGACGACAACCGCCGCGTGCTCGCGGTCCTCGCCTACCTCGACCGGGGCTGACCGCCTGCGGCCCTCAGCCCGCGAACCACCTCTCCGCGTCCAGCCGGAACGCCCCGGCGGGCGCCATCCTCCGCAGGTCCGCCTCCAGGGCCGCGACCCGCTCCGCGCCGAGGGCTCCGGTCCACTCGGCGCGGATCCGGTCGAAGCCCTCGGCGGATCTGACCAGCATGTCGGCGCCGCGTGCGGTGACCCTGACCCGCTTGCGCCGGCCGTCGTCCGGGTCGTCGACCCGGACGACGTATCCGAGGCCCTCCAGCTTGTCGACCGTCTTCCCGGCCGCCTGCTTGGAGACGCCCAGCCGCCGGCCGATCTCGCTGGCGCTCGCCCCGTCCGGCCCGACGGCCTGGAGCGCGAAGCCGTAGGCCGGGCGCACGTCCGGGTGGCCATGTGCGGCCAGGTCGCGGTGGAGCGTGTCGATGATCGACCGGAAGCCCGCGAACAGCAGGAGCGGCAGTTCGAACCCCGCCTCACCGCTCCCGCCCCTCTCCTCAGCCATTGCGCACCTCGACAACCTGGTTTACCTTTTCGACAATCACGTTGTCGAGTTTACCCGCGAGGGGACCACCATGTCCGGAACCCATGACCCGCACTTCCCCGATCACACCATCGACTCCGCACCGCCCGCCGCCCGCCGCACCATGGAGGCGATGGCCAGGAAGCAGGGCGGCCGCGTCCCGTCCGCGGTGGCCCGGCTCGCCACGTCACCGGAGACACTGGGCGGCTTCCTCCAGGCGAGCGCGGCCTTCGAGTCCAGCACCCTGGACCCGCTGTCCCGCGAGGTCGTCGTCATGACGATGGCCACCCGTAACGCGTGCCACATCTGCGTGGAGATGCACACGGCGAGACTGGTCGCGCTCGACGCGGCACCGGAGCTCGTCACCGCTCTGCGGACGCCCGGGGAGCAGCCCCTGGCGGACGAACGGCTGGAGGGCGTACGCCGGTTCACGCTCACCGCCCTGGAGACCGCCGGGGCGGTCGGGGACAAGGCCCTCCAGGACTTCCTGTCGCTGGGGTACACCGCGCGCAACGCCCTGGAGGTGGTGCTCGGCATCGGCGCCTACACGATGTCGACGCTGGCCAACCGGATGACGGGGGCACCCGTGGACGCCGTGCCGGTGTAGCCGGCCGCGCGGATTCCGCGGGGTGCTGAACGGATGGGGCTCCCGGTCCGTATGGGACGTCACGCTTCCGACGCGAAGCACTCGAGGCGGACTCGAAGCGGAGGAGTTCCATGGCACGCACATCGCGCAAGAAACGCTCGACGCTCACCAACCGGGCCGTCGTCGCCGCGGCAGCACTGTTCCTGGGGGGAGGCGGGCTGATCGCCGTCAATGTCTACGCGAGCGCGGGGGAAGGCGGGTCCGGCGCACCTCCGGGGCAGTTCCGGAACGCGGCCAGTCAGATGTCCACCATCGACTGTCCCGACGCGGGGATCGCCCTTCCCGACGTACCGGACGGGGCCCGGCCCGAGGTCGACCGCGAACTGGCCGCGATGGACACGCAGATCACCGACGCGTACCGGGAGTTCGCGGACCGCAAGGAGCGGATCGCCCGGGACCCCGAGCTCGCCGGGAACGCGGTGCTCGGTCCGCTGAGGAGCAGACGGGCGGCCAGCCTCGACCGGATCGGAACCGCCGTCGAGCGGGTCGAGGGCCGGCGGCCGCAGGGCCTTGAGGGGCTCGCCGGATGCAGCCTGCGCGCCGACGACGACAACGGCGGAGATGGCGGCAACGGCAACGGCCAGGACGGCGGTCAGGGCGGCGGCAACGGCCAGGACGGCGGCGGCGACGGCCAGGGAGACGGCCAGGACCAGGGCGAAGGACAGGGCCAGGGGGACGGCCAGGACGGCGGCCAGGGCGGTGACCAGGGCCGGCAGGGCAACGGCCCCGAGGCGTCCGACTTCGTCGACATCCAGTCCGTGGAGCCCGCCGCCGACCGCCCGCGCAACCGCCGCGGCGCCTCCCGGGGCACCTTCACCACCGACTGCGGGCGCAACGAGAACGGCAAGTTCAACCCGGACAACGTCATCGCCGCCCCCGGTGTGAGCAACGGCGCCCACCACATGCACGACTACGTGGGCAACCAGGCCACCGACGCCTTCGCCGGCGACGACCAGCTCGCCGCCGGGGAGACGACCTGCCGCAACCAGGGCGACCGGTCCACGTACTACTGGCCCGTGCTCCGCCTCCAGAACGGCCAGGACGAGAACGACGTGGACGCGGACGGCGGCGGCAGGGACCAGAACACCGGGGAGATCCAGACCCCGTCCCAGGTCACGCTGACGTTCACCGGCTCCCCCGCCGGGAAGGTCACGGCCATGCCGCGCTTCCTGCGGATCATCACCGGGGACGCCAAGGCCTTCACCAACGGCGACGCCAATGCCAACGCCTCCTGGAGCTGCACCGGCTTCGAGGACAGGCAGCTCAAGGACAAGTACCCGATCTGCCCCGAGGGCAGCCAGGTCGTGCGGTCCTTCGCCTTCCAGAGCTGCTGGGACGGGCAGAACACCGACAGCGCCAACCACCGCACCCATGTGGCGTTCGCCCAGGAAGACGGGCGGTGCCCGGACGGCTTCAGGGCCATCCCGCAGTTGGTCCAGCGCATCGTGTACGACGTCCCGCCGGGCCCCGGCTTCGCCGTGGACTCCTTCCCGGAGCAGCTGCACAAGCCCGTCACCGATCACGGCGACTTCATCAACGTCTTCGACGAGAAGCTGATGAAGAAGGTGGTGAGCTGCGTCAACGGCGGGCGCAAGTGCCGCTGAGGCGGCCTCGCCGTACCCCTCATACCTGCGCGGTCAGCTCGTCCGGTGACCGGAGTGCCCTTCCTCGCTCCCCCCACTGCCACTGTTCCCCGAGTGGTGCGGCGAGGCGGTCTCCACCGTCCCTCCGAGCCGGCCGCGCAGCGCCGCGACCACCTCCGCGTCACCGACCGCGACCCACTTCCGGCCGACCAGGTACGAGCCGCCGTAGTCGTTGGCCTCGTTGATCCACTCGCGCTGGCCGCGGTCGGTGGCGAAGGTCGCCAGGACGTAACGTCCGTCGTCGGTCGTGCAGTTGGCCTGCCGGATCTCCTCGGCGTCGGTCTGGAGGTCCGGCTCGCAGCGCGCCTTCGACGCGATCTGCTCCAGGGTCCCGCTCGCGGTGGGCGGCACGGCGGGCCTGTCGTCGCCGTCCGCTCCCCCGCCGCACGCGGTGAGCGCTCCGGCGGCCGTGAGCAGGGCGAACCCCGCAGCCACGGCCCCGGGTATCCGGCCGGTCCGTCCTCTTCGCCACTCCAGCTGTCCCGCCATGCGGCCATCGTGCCCCGGTGCTCCCGGCTTTCGCGCGGAAACCGCACAACCCGCTCCGGAGCGCGCACGCCGGAGTGACCATCGCACCATTCGCTCGTTCAGCTGAATATGCCCCCTCTGCGAGCAGTACCGCCGTCCGCCGGCCGCCCGTACGCGGAGCAGGCCGCCGGGGAGCGTGCGGAGGCCGCGCCCGCCGAGCACTACGCCCGGCTGGTGCGGCTCGCGTATCTCGTGCTGGCGCCCTCGCTCGGCCGTAACCGCCGGGTGCTGTCGGCTCATTGGATGGCCCAGCGGGCCCTGGCCTGCGGGCCGGCCGCGGACCCGGGGGGTGCGTACGCGTACGTACGGCTCCGGGTGCTGCGGTCCGCGCTGGAGGCGGGGCTGCCGCTGCTCCGGTTCGGGCGGCCCCGGCGGGCGCAGTTCCCGCCGCTGGTGCCGCAGGTGTGGGGGCTGCGGCTGTTCCCGCACTCCTGCGGCGCGGACGAGCTGGCCCTGGAGCAGGCCCTGGCCGAGACGTCGGCGCCCTGCCGGGCCGCGCACGTGCTGCGGGGCCTCGAAGGGCTGGACGACGCCGAGGTGTGCCGGGTCCTCGACGCGGCGGGCGTCGCCGATCCGCGGGCGGCGCTGTTGGAGGCGGACGCGCTCACGGCACCCCACGCGCTGCTGTCCTCACCGGAGTTCGACCCGTGCTCGCTCCAGGTGCGGCCGACCGACCCGGTCCGCCGGCTGCGGCGCGGGCGCACCCTGCTGGCCGGGGCCGGCGCCCTGCTGGTCTGCGGGACGCTGCTGCTGATGCCGGGCGACGGGCTGGGCGGGCCGCGCGCCACCTCGGCGCCGCTCTACTCGCGCAACCCGGCCGCCCAGCGGGCGCTGGATCCCGCCGCGCTGCGCCGGGTGCCGGAGGGGCTCTGGCGGGGCTCCACCCGCCGGGACTTCACCGTCTGGCCGACCCGTGGCGACCGGACCGGGGACACCGGGCTGCTGGGCCGCGCCCTCGCCGCGTGGGCGCGGCCCGGCCCGGCGGTGGTCCCGACGGCGACGCCCGGGACGCCCGACGGGCCGCCGATGGGACCGCCGCAGCTGCTGTACGCGGGCGAGGTCGGCGGGGCCGCCGTGGTGCTGTTCCACGACGGTCTGCGGGTCGTGCGCTACGCCGAGCCGCGCAACGCCGATCCGTCGGGCGGCGCGGCGCTGGACTTCGCCCGGGTGGACGGCGCGGACGCGGTGGCCGCGAGTGCGCTGGTGGTGCAGCGCCGCCGCACCGGCCGGATCCGCTATCTGACGGCGCCCTGGGTCCGGGAGGCCGCCGTACGCGACCTGCTCGCGCCGCACGGGGCGGCCCGGCCGCTGCCCCGTGACCGGCACGGGGTGACGGACCCGGTGACCGAACCGGAGACGAAGGAGGGCGGCCGGGCCGACTGCCGTTCCTGGCAGGCCCTGGAGCTGCGGGACGGCACCGCGGCGCGGCTGATGACGGATCTGGGCGAGCTCACCCCCGTACGCCTCACGTCGGGCTCGCCGTCGGCGCCGCACGATGTGTCGGGCCGGGCCGAGCGGGAGAGCTGGGCGCGCACGGCCTGTCTCCTTCCGGCGGTGCGGTCCAACGGCGTCCGGTCGGTGAACTCCTGGCCGTTCGCGCGGCAGCGGCTGCCGGAGGGCGCGGGGGACGCCCTGTGGTTCTGCACCAGGGCGGACACCTGGCGGGGTACGGGCAGCAGGGTGCTGGCGCAGTTCCAGGCGCCGCCCGAGCTGTCCGGCGGCACGGGGGCACCGGCGGCGGTCGCGGCCCGTGCCGAGGACTCGCCGGACTGCGGGATACGCAGACCGCGGGTGCTGGCGGGCGTGCTGTGGAAGTCGGACGCCGGGCGGTGGTACGTACTGGCGGCGGGTTCACGGCAGTTCGCGGCCCTGTCGGCGTCCGGAGGGGTGAGCGGCCGGGCGTCCGGGCGGCTGCTGGCGCTGCCGGCCGGCGAGGGCGACCGGCCCCGGCTGGCGGGGCTGCTGGCGGACGGCAGCCGGGTGGGCTCGCTGCGCTGAGGGCGGGGGCGGCGGGCGGCGGAAGTCCGCCCGCCCTCCCCCGTTAGGCTGTTCGGCATGACGACCGGGGTGCGACGCAGGATGGGCGTCGACGAGCGCAGGGCCCAGTTGATCCGTGTCGCCCTGGAGTTGTTCAGTCAGCGCTCCCCGGACGAGGTGTCGATCGACGAGATCGCGGCGGCGGCCGGCATCTCCCGCCCGCTCGTCTACCACTACTTCCCGGGGAAGCGCAGTCTGTACGAGGCGGCGCTGAAGCGGGCCGCCGACGAGCTGGCCGGCCGCTTCCTGGAGGCGCACGAAGGGCCCCTGGGGGCGCGCCTGATCCGGGTGATGCGCCGGTTCTTCGACTTCGTCGAGGAGCACGGCCCGGGTTTCGCGGCCTTGATCCGGGGCGGCCCGGCCGGTGGTTCGTCCACGGCCAACGCCCTGGTGGACGGGGTGCGGCAGGCGGCGTACGAGCAGATCGTCGCCCACCTCGGCGTCCCGCAGCCGCCCGCGCGGCTGGAGCTCGTGGTGCGGTCCTGGGTGTCGCTGGCCGAGTCGACGGCGCTGCTCTGGCTCGACGGGAAGCGCATCCCGCGCGGCGAGCTGGAGTTGCAGCTGGTGCACGACTTCGCGGCGCTGGCGGCGGTGAGCGCCGCGTACGACCAGGAGATGGCCGGCATCATGCTGCGGGTCTTCGCGCAGGAGCCGGCCGACGGCCCGTTCGGTGAACTGCTGTCCAGGCTCTCGGTCCTGGCGCCCGCCGCACCGGCCGTCCCGGCGCAGCGGCTGCCGGCGTCCTCTCAGCCCTTGCGGTAGGAGGCGTCCAGGTCGCGGACCTCGGCCGAGGTGTGGACAGTGACGCCGTCGACGGGCTTCAGGTGCCCGGCCAGCAGCTCCAGGACGGCCTCCGTCAGCCGCGCCTTGGTCTCGGGGGTGCGGCCCGGCAGCATCGCGATGGAGACGTTCACGAGGGAGTCCCCTGTGGCGGCATCCCCGACGACCGAGTCCTCGGCCCTGCGGAACCGGGTCTTGCAGGCCGGGACCTTGGTGGACACGGTCTCGGCGACCAGCGGGTGCAGGGCCAGCGCGAAGCCGCGCCGGTCGAAGGCGTCGTCGAGTTCGGCGGAGTAGTCGACGGTGATCTGCGGCATCAAGCGCTCCTGGTCGCGGGGGTGTTACGGGTCCATGTACGTGTACGGCGTGTATGGACGTGTACGACTGTACGGCTTCAGCTTCGCCTGATCGTGCCGCCCGCACAAGGGAGCGCGAAAAGGGCCGGCCCCGGCTCCCGCCACGAGGGGCGGGAGCCGGGACCGGCCCGTGGGAGCGGGCGCCTCAGCGCTGGGAGAACACGGCGACCGTGCGTCCCGGGACGGTGAAGCCTCCCGACTTCTTCTCGTACGAGGCCTTCTTGACCGTGGCGTCCGCGCCCGCCGCCTGGACGGGGTGGAGCGCGTACGCCTTGCCGGCGAGCTCCGGGACGGCC
Organism: Streptomyces silvae; assembly: GCF_016745505.1. Classification (GTDB taxonomy): domain Bacteria; phylum Actinomycetota; class Actinomycetes; order Streptomycetales; family Streptomycetaceae; genus Streptomyces; species Streptomyces silvae. The sequence continues at coordinate 42,435 of NZ_JAERUC010000103.1, forward strand.
TGGAGCTGGGTGCCGGGGGTGGCGTTCAGGACGACGACCAGCTTGCCGAGCCGCATCGTGATCACCCCGGGGGTCTCCTCCGTGCCGGAGAGCGGGAAGGACAGGGTGTCCTGCACCTGCCCGGCCGTGGCGAGGCCGAAGTCCTTCTCGGTGGTGCGGATCGTGAGCAGGTCCTGGTACGCGGCGGACGCGCCCGTGATCTGCGCGCACCCGGGGCTGAGCGCGGCGTTGGTCAGCAGCGGCTTGCCGTAGGACCACTTGTCCTTGTTGTCGGCGGCGGGCGGCAAACCCCGCCCGAAGCCGTTGCCCTTGCGGCAGTCCCAGTGCAGCGCGTTGAACCAGTCGCCGCTGTCGAAGGAGTTGCGGTCCAGCGACTTGGAGCGGAGCAGGTCGGTGCCGGCCTGGGAGAGCGCGGGCCCCTGCGAGAGCACGGCGGTCGCCATCGCCAGGACCTGCATACGGGCCCGGTCGGCGGCCGTGGTGTCCGCGGGGAGCTTGAAGGCGAGGGCGTCGTAGAGGGTCTCGTTGTCGTGGGCGTCGGCGTAGGCGAGCGCGTCTCCGGGTGCCGCCGCGTATCCGGCGGGGGCCCCGTTGTAGTCGACGGCCGAGCCCTTGACCGTACGGCCCTGGGTGTCGGTGAAGGTGTAGTCGGCGAGGCTGCCGGTGAGGCCGACCTTGATCAGGTCCTGGTAGTGGAGCAGCCGGGCCTTCTGTTCGGCCTCGGTGCCGTTGGCCGCCGAGGCGTTGGGGTCGGTGTAGAGGCCGGTGGCGAAGCCCTGGACGCCCGGGTCCTCGTCGAAGGGGCCGCCGCCGCGCACGGCGTCGCGGGCCCGGTCGGAGAAGGTCGCGATGCCGGTGCCGGCCATGTTCTTCTGGGTGGCCTGGACGAAGCGGGCGTCGTCGGCGATCTCGCCGAAGTTCCAGCCCTCGCCGTACAGGATGATCTTCTTCCCGTCGACGCCGTCCTTGGCGACCGTCAGCTCGTCGAGGGCCTTGCGGACCGCGAGGATGTTGGCCTTGGGGTGGTGTCCCATCAGGTCGAAGCGGAAGCCGTCGACCTTGTACTCCTTGGCCCAGGTGACGACCGAGTCCACGACGAGCTTGCCCATCATGGTGTTCTCGGGCGCGGTGTTGGCGCAGCAGGTGGAGGTGGCGACGGTGCCGTCCTCCAGGAGCCGCTGGTAGTAGCCGGGCACGATCCTGTCGAGGACGGACTTGTCGTCCTGGCCGGAGGCGACGGTGTGGTTGTAGACGACGTCCATGACGGTGCGCAGCCCTGCGCCGTTGAGGCCCTGGACCATCTGCCGGAACTCGACGGTGCGCTTCGTGCCGTTCGGGTCGGAGGCGTAACTGCCCTCCGGAACCGTGTAGTGCAGCGGGTCGTAGCCCCAGTTGAAGGCGTCCTTCGCGGCGGCCTTCGTGACGCAGGCCTGCTGCTCCTCGGAGTCGGGTGCGTAGACGGACAGGTCGCAGGCCGGCTTCTGCTGGCCGGACTTCTTCTCGGGGATCGTCCCGATGTCGAAGGCGGGCAGCAGGTGCACATAGCTGGTGCCGGAGCCGGCGAGCTCCTTGAGGTGCTTCATGCCGTCGGAGCGGGTGTCGGTGAAGGCGAGGTACTCGCCGGGGTGCTTCGACGTGGTGTCCGTGACGGAGAAGTCACGGATGTGCAGCTCCTGGATCTGGGCGTCCCGCAGCGGCACGGCGGCGGGCTTCTTCAGCCCGGACCAGCCGCGCGGGGCGAGCTCCGGGGCGTCGAGGTCGACGACGAGGCTGCGGGCGGAGTCGGTGGTGAGGGCGGTGGAGTAGGGGTCGGTGACCTTGTTGGTGACCGTCTTCTGGACGGTGGGTGCCCAGACCTGGACGGCGTACCGGTAGGGCTTGCCGGTCCAGGACTTCTTCCCGGTGACCGACCAGACGCCGGTGCGGTCGTCGCGCCGCATCGGGACGCTCTTCCCGTCGAGTTCGAGGGAGACGGTGCGGGCGGTGGGGGCCCAGACGGAGAGCGTCGGGGTGTTCTTCCGGAAGACCGGCCCGAGGGCGGCGCCGCTCGCGGCCTTCCCGTACAGCGTGTCCAGGACGCCCGCGGTCTGTACGCCGGTCGCGGCGAGCAGGGCGCCGTTGGCGGCGCGCTGGGTGGCGATCAGCTGACCGCGCAGGGATTCACGGACGCGGTCCCGGTCGCGGGGGTCGACGGTGAACGCCGGGTAGTCCTTGAGGTGCGGGTACTTCGCCTTCAGCGCGTCGGTGAGTTCGGTGGCGCCGAGCCGGAGCCACCGGCCCTCGTCGGAGAGTGCGCCGTCGACGACGGAGATGCCGCCGTTCTTCGCGTACACGAGCTGCTGGCTGGTGGCGGCGGTGGCCTTCACCTTCCAGACGACGGTGTCCGCGTCGATCCACTGGGCCTCGGCCTTGGTCAGGTCGGGTGTGGGCACCCCGCCGGCCTGCGGCAGCAGGTAGCCGGGCTTCCCGCCGAGCATCCAGACCTCGTGCCCGTAGGAGGCGATGTCCAGGGACTGGTCGCTGGGGAGGTCCTTCTCGTCGCCCTTGTGGAGGATGTAGCTGAGCGAGGTCGCGCCGTCGGTGAGCGGGACCTCGAAGGTCACGCCGTAGGCGTCGGTCCGCACGGGCTCCAGCGGCTTGGCCCAGTCCGTGGGGGCGGCGGCACCGGTCCAGGTGTGCAGGCCCCAGCCGTCGTAGTTCCCGTCGGCGCGGTGGTAGTGCAGGACGGCCTTGGAGGTGTCCTGCGGCGGGGCCTCCGGAGCCTCGGCGGTCTGCTCGTCCTTGCCCTGCTCGACCCAGACCTGGCCGGTGGCCGCCAGGTCGACGGTGCGCTCGGGGCCGTCGGCCGTGCCGTTCTTCTCGATGGTGTACGGGACCGAGGAGGTGCCCTCGTCGAGGTCGACCCAGGCGAACGCGCCGTAGGCGTCGCGGCCGATGAAGTCGGCGCTCTTCCCGCCGGACTTCAGCTGCCAGCCCTCGTAGTCGCCGTCGGACCGCTGGTAGTGGACGATCGCCCGGTCACGTTCGACGGCGACGGGCTTCGGGTCGGGCGGGGCCTGGCCCGCGGTGCCGGCGGCGAGGGCGCTCGCGGTGCGTCCGGCGCGGTCGACGACGACGGCCTTGTAGCGCAGCGGCGTCCCGGCCTTCACGGAACCGTCCAGGTGCTGGGTGACCTTGTACGGGGCGTGGTCGGCGGAGCCGAGGGTGACCCACCTGCCGTTGCCGGTCTGCGCGGCGAACACGACCCGGTCGGTCCCGCCGCCCTTGACGTCGGCGGTGAGCTCGACGGTGCCGGTGGCACCGGCGGCCGGGGCCTTCAGGGTGACCGACGGCTTGGCGGCGGGGGTGCCGAGCGGCTTGTCGGCGCGGAGCACGATGCTGGAGAGCGCGGGCACGGTGACCTTGACGGTCTTGTCTGAGCCGCTGCGCAGGGTGCCGGAACCGCCGTACAGCGTGCGGAAGTTCATCCCGGCGGACTCGGTAGTCAGCTGGACCTTCCGCGCCTCGGTGGAGTTGTTCGTGGCGACGACGTACTCGTACGGGCGCTTGGTGTGAGTACGGGAGAAGGCGTAGACCGAGTCCTTGGCGTAGCGCTCGGTCTGCACGCCGTCGCGCAGCGCGGGGTGGTCGGCCGTGAGCTTCGAGAGGGCCGCTATGGAGCGGTAGAGCGGATGGGTCGTGTCGTACGCGTCGGAGGCGTGCGTACGGTCGGTGCCCAGCTGGTCGTCGTCGAGGTAGTCGGCGGTCTTCGAGGCGAACAGCGGCTGGCGGGCGTCCTTGTCGCCGCCCGCCCCGGTGTAGCCCTGCTCGTCGCCGTAGTAGATCACCGGGTTGCCGCGGCCGAGGAACATCAGCTCGTTCGCGAGGCGGGCCCGGTCCAGGAGCTCGGCGTCACCGGCCTTCGGGTTGTCCTGCTTCAGGAAGGTGCCGATGCGGCCCATGTCGTGGTTGCCGAGGAAGGTCACCTGCTCGTAGGCGTTGGCCTTGTCGGTGGTGTAGCGGTAGTCGTCACCGTAGACCGCGGCGAGCTTCGAGGCGGGCGCGCCCTGGGAGGCGTACTGCCGGGCGGCTTCCTGGAAGGGGAAGTCGAGCGTGGCGTCGAGGCGGCCCCGCGTCACATAGGGCGAGGTGATCGCGGTGTCGGCGGAGTAGACCTCGCCGAACATGAAGAAGTCGTCCCGCCCGTGCTTGGCCGCGTAGCCGTCCAGCGCGGTGGCCCACTGGGTCCAGAAGTCGAGGTCGACGTGTTTGACGGTGTCGATGCGGAACCCGTCGATGTCGAAGTCCCGGACCCACTTCTCGTAGATCTTCTCCATGCCGGAGACGACCTCGGGGCGCTCGGTCCACAGGTCGTCGAGGCCGGAGAAGTCGCCGTACTCGGTGGACTCGCCGGCATAGGTCGAGTCGCCCCTGTTGTGGTACATCGTCGTGTCGTTGAGCCAGGCGGGGACCTTCTTGCCCGTGTTCTTCGGGGTGTACGGGAAGGAGTCGGCGTCCACCTTGCCGACGCCCCGGGTGTCGTCGAAGGGGCGGCCGTCCTTGTCGAGGTAGGGGTAGGCGCCCTTGGACCGGTAGCCGTACTCCTTCTCGGCGTAGTCGACGGTGTCGGCGGTGTGGTTGGTGATGACGTCGAAGAAGACCTTCATGCCCTTGCCGTGGGCCTTGTCGATCAGCTTCGTGAGGTCGGCGTTGGTCCCGAAGTGCGGGTCGACCTGGGTGAAGTCGGTGATCCAGTAGCCGTGGTAGCCGGCCGAGGCGTCGTCCCCCGTGCCCTGGACGGGACGGTTCTTGAAGATCGGGGCGAGCCAGATGGCGGTGGTGCCGAGGCCCTTGATGTAGTCGAGCCGCTGGGTGAGGCCCTTGAGATCGCCGCCCTGGTAGAACCCCTTGTCGGTGGGGTCGAATCCGGTCTCCAGCCGCGAACCCGTGAGCGTGCCCCGGTCGTTGGAGGTGTCTCCGTTGGCGAACCGGTCGGGCAGCACGAAGTAGAACTGCTCGCGGGTCAGGTCGTGCCGGGCCGGCTCCTGGGCGAGCTTCGCGTCCGAGGGCGGTGACGGAGGTCTGGGCGCGGCGGACGCGGAGGTGGCCGCCGGTACGACGGGCAGCAGCGCCGCGCACAGTGCGGCGACGGCTCCCCGCCGGAGGGTGGTTCGGGACACGGGCGGGTACTCCTCGGCTTTCGGGGGTGGGATCGAGCGGTGCGGGCCGGGGACGCCGTCGATCGCGCCCCCGGCCCGCAGGTGGTGGTTCAGCTGCGCCAGACGTCGGCGGTCAGGGCGACCTTGCCGGAGGCGGGCACGGTGGCGGTGCGGTTGGCGCCGCTCTCCCAGGTGACGTTGCCGCTCGCGTCCTTGCGCAGGTACTTGTACTCGAAGGACGTCCCGGCGGGCAGGGCGACGTCGAGCTTCCAGACGGGGTACGTCGCCGGGTCGAGCTTCAGCGCGCTGCCGGGGGCCCAGCTGCCGAGGGCGGCCTGGTTGCCGGTGACGTAGATGTTCTGGCCGAGCTGGGTGGTGGCGTTGACGCCGAACGAGGCGCCGGACTGCCCGGTCCCGGGGTCCGGGGTGGTGCCGCCACCGCCGGTGCAGGTGCGGGCGCCGATGTGCAGGGCGACGGCGGTGTTGGCGCCGAGGGTGGCGGTGAACTGGCCGGAGCCGTTGACGGTGACGCCGTTGCCGGACTGGACGTCGCAGTAGTCACCGGCGGGCAGCGACGTCTGGAACGTGCGGGTCAGCGAGGAGCCCTCGTGGTTGATCGCGACGTACGCCTTGGAGCCGCGGCCGAAGGCGATCTGGTCGCCGCCGTTGTCCCACCAGTTGGAGACGGACTCACCGCGGGCGGTGTTGCGGAAGCCGACCATGGAGGAGATCTCGCGCCAGGCGTGCTGGCACTTCCAGCCGTCGCTGTAGCAAGCATTCACCTGGCCGCCGTTGGGCGGGCCGGCGTCCTTGTCGGACCACTCGTAGCCGGAGTGGACGTCCGGGGAACCGTAGGGGTAGGCCAGCATGAAGACGCTCGCCAGGGTGTAGTTGGCGCCGTCCTTGTAGTTCAGCGTCTCGCCGTTGCGCTCGGTGTCGTGGTTGTCGACGAAGACCGCCGACTTGCCCGACTCCATGAAGCCCCAGCCCTCGCCGAAGTTCTTCAGGTTGGCGAGGTTCTCGTTGTTGAAGGTCTGCTTGAGGCTGCGGGCGTAGCGGAACTCCTGGACGTCACCGCTGCCGAGGTACTCGGTGGGCGAGACCGCCTCGCCGGCCCCGTAGATCGCCTCGTGCTTCCAGTGGACGCCGGGGTTGCTGAGCCGGGACTTGATGTTGGCGAGGTCACCGGCGGGCATGTGCTTGGAGGCGTCGATGCGGAAGCCGTCGACGCCGAGGGAGAGCAGGTCGTTGAGGTAGCCGGCGATCTTGCCGCGTACGTAGTCCTCGCCGGTGTCCAGGTCGGCGAGGCCCACCAGTTCGCAGTTCTGGACGTTGGCCCGGTCGCCGTAGTTGTTGATCTGCGACTGGCAGTCGTTCATGTCGTTGACGGAGTAGAGCCCGGGGTAGTCGTACTTGGTGTACGAGGATCCGCCGGTGCCGGTACCCGATCCGGACGACATGTGGTTGATGACCGAGTCGGCGATGACCTTGACGCCCGCGCCGTGACAGGTGCTGACCATGTTCGCGAAGGCCGTACGGTCGCCGAGGCGGCCGGCGATCCTGTAGCTGACGGGCTGGTACGAGGTCCACCACTGGCCGCCCTGGATGTGCTCCTGGGGCGGCGAGACCTGGACGTAGCCGTAGCCGGCCGGGCCGAGGCTGTCGGTGCAGGCCTTGGCCACCGAGTCGAACTTCCACTCGAACAGCACCGCGGTGACGTCCTTCGCACCGCCCGGCGCGGCCTGGGCGGTACCGGCGGCCGCGGGGACGGCGAGGGCCGCGGCGCCCAGGGCGAGGGCGAGCGCACCGGCGGACAAGGGTCTGTGTGCCATGAGGATCCTCCTGCGGTGGGGGAAGAGCGGGGATGGCGGAGCAGCCTCACATGGCAACGCGCCGTGCCCTCAAGGCTTATGAAGGTTCTTGCAGCAAGGATGCAATTCCCTGTGTGCCGCAGACCGTACGAGCCTGATCTGCCCCGGTCAACCCCCTGGACACGACGCGATTACGTCCCGCTCACATCCACGAAATCCCGGAGATTTCTTCCTGCAAGGACTTACGCAAAATATTGCGAGCCTGTTAAGTTCATCCCGACTCCGGCCCGGTCGGCCGGGGGTCCGGATCCCCGGGCCCCACGCGCCCGGCCGACCGGTCCGGTCATGACGCGGAGAGGTCCGGAAGTCGCTTCCCCGCCGGCCCACCCTGGGCCGACTCCCGGACCTCTCCCGCACGTTGCCGCGCAGGACCGTCATGGACCCCCGGACACACCCGCCCCTCCCCCGCAGGTCCGCCGCTCAGGCCCCGCCGGCCCGGAACCGGCGCCGGTACTCGGTCGGTGTCGTGTCGAGCCTGCGGCGGAACGCCCTGACGAGGGTGTCGACGGTGCCGAATCCGCAGGAGGCCGCGACGCGTTCGAGGGTGGCGTCGGTGGATTCCAGCCGGCCGCGTGCCACCTCGACCCGGGCCGATTCGACGTACGCGTGCGGGGTCGTGCCGAGTTCGGCCTTGAAGATCCGGGTGAGCTGCCGGTCACCGATGTGGGCGTGGGCGGCGAGGTCCGCGAGGGTGAGCGGTTCGCCGATATTGCGCAGGATGTGGTGCCGGAGGTCCTCGATGCGCCGCGTCATGGACACCCGCTCCAGGGGCACGCTGAACTGGCTCTGCCCGCTCGGCCGCTTCAGGTACATCACGAGCTGCCGGGCGATGTTCAGCGCGACGCTCTCGCCGAGGTCGTCCGCGATGAGCGCGAGGGACAGGTCGAGGCAGGCGCTGATGCCCGCGCCGGTCCACACGTCGCCCTGCCGGATGAAGATCGGGTCGGCGTCCACCTCGACCGCCGGGTAGTCGTCGGCGAGCTGCTGCGCGGTCGACCAGTGGGTGGTGGCGCGCTTGCCGTCGAGGAGTCCGGCGGCCGCCAGGATGTGCGCTCCGACGCAGACGGAGGTGACCCTCCGGGCCCGCCCGGCGAGCTGCTTCACCCGCGCCACCACGCCGGGGTCGGTCAGCGGGTGCACACGGCGACGGTGGTCGACCTCGACCGCGCCGGGCACGATCAGGGTGTCGATGCTCCTGGTGGACAGGTCGTCGAAGGTGGTGTCGGGGAGGACGCGCACCCCCGCGCCGGTGGTGACCGGATCCATGGTCTCGGCGGCGAGGACCACCTCGTAACCCGCCGCCTCCTCCGACTCGCGGCGCGCGAGGGAGAACACCTCGGGCGGTCCGGTGACATCCAACAGGTCGACGCCGTCGAAGAGAACGATGACGATCAGCCGGCTGACGGTGCTCATGGGACTCCCGGGGACGGTGACGTCGATGTCGGTTTCTGCAGGTTAGACGACATTGCCGACACGCGGTGGCGGCCATAGCGTCGTAGGCACAGCTCACCGCGCCGGTGACCTGCTCTCCGACATCCGATCCCCAGGTGGTTCCCCCATGCCCAGAACGACACTGCGCCGGCTCAACGGTCTCGACGACAACCCCGCGAGGCTCGCCGGATCGACGCTGGTCCTCATCGACTACCAGAACACCTACACGACCGGCGTGATGGAGCTGGACGGCTGGCAGCCCGCACTCGACGCCGCCGCCGAACTGCTGGCCCGGGCCCGCCGGGAGGGCACGAAGGTCATCCACGTCATCAACGACGGCGGCGAGGGCACCCCGTACGACATCCGGGCGGAGATCGGCCGGATCCACCCCCGCGTGGCCCCGGCCGACGGTGAGCCGGTCGTCGTCAAGCAGACACCGAACGCCTTCGCCGGTACGGACCTGGACCGGCACGTCGACGCGGCCGGCCACTGCGACCTGGTCATCGCCGGGTTCATGACCCACATGTGCGTGGCCTTCACCGCCCAGGGTGCCTTCCTGCGCGGCAACCGCCCCACGGTCGTCGCCGACGCCTGCGCCACCCGGGCCCTCCCGGTCCTCGACACCGAACTGCCCGCCGAACAGGTCCACTCCGCCGCACTCGCCACGATCGCGGACCTGTACGGGGTCGTGGTCCCGACGCAGAAGTCCCTCACCTGAGACGTGAGTGCGTGCCGGACGGTTTCGGTGGGCGGCGGTCACCGTCCGAGGTCGAGTTCGGCCCAGACCGTCTTGCGCGGGGCGGGTCCGACGTCCACGCCCCAGCGGTCTGCGAGTGCTCCGACGATCAGCAGACCACGCCCCGACTCCGCGTCGGCGGCGGCGGCCCCGAGCGCGAGAGGCAGTCGTTCGCCCCGGGTGTCGGTCACCTCGATACGGAGCAACGTGTCCCGGTGGACCATGAGGCCCAGCCGGAAGTCCCGTCCGGATACGCGGCCGTGCACGGCGGCGTTGGCGGCCAGTTCGGCCACGATGTTCGCCGCCGGCTCCGTGGGCAGCCCCCAGTCCCCCAGGTGCGCCACGGTCAGCAGGCGCGCGAGCCTGGCACCGCGGCGGGTGGGAGAGAGCAGCACGGTGAACTGCCGGGTGGGAACGGAATGTTCGGTTCGGGTGATTTCTTGGGTCACGTCACTCAGCGTGGCCCCACCTGCCTACCGTGAAGAGCGACAAGCCGGTTGCGTACGGCGATTGTCCAGGCCTTGTCCAGCGCTGTCCCGGCTGTCCGGGGTGACTCGCCGGGGACGACAGAGGTTGGTGCAAGAACGGCAGCACGTCGGAAGTGGGGCACGGATGAGCGTGGATGAGGTCGGCACGACAAGCGGCACCGACGGAGCGGACGACCCCGGCTGGGAGGTCGACCCCGACGACGAGCCCGGCACGGCTCTGGTCGCCTCCGTGGGACGTCAGATCAAGGCATGGCGGGAGTCGGCGGGCATGCGGGCCGGGGAGTTCGGGGCCACGATCGGGTACGGCGAGGACCTGGTCTTCAAAGTGGAGAGCGGCCGGCGCATTCCCCGGCCGGAGTTCCTGGACAAGGCGGACGAGGCCCTGGGCGCCGCAGGCAAGCTCGCCATGTTCAAGAAGGAGATGGCGGAGGTCCGGTACCCGAAAAAGGTGCGGGACCTGGCGAAGCTGGAGGCCAAAGCCGTCGAGGTGGAGGCGTACCACCACCACAACATCAACGGTCTGCTGCAGACCGAGGAGCATATGAGGGCATTGTTCGCCTCGTGGCTGCCGGCCTATACACAGGACGAGACGGACCGGGTGGTGGGCGCTCGCCTGGCCCGACGGTCCATCCTCGACCGGACTCCCCTGCCATCACTGAGCTTTGTCCAGGAAGAGGTGACACTCCGCCGTCCGGTCGGAGGCACAATGGTTCTGCGCCGCCAACTCGAACATCTCTTGGAAGTGGGGCGGTTGTCGAACGTGGCAATCCAGGTGATGCCGACATGTCGCGAGGAGCATCCCGGAACGGGCGGACTGATCGAGGTGCTGAGGTTTGCCGACGGCAGTGCGGTAGGGCGATCCGAGGGCGCGTTCAGCGGCCGCCCGGTCTCCGACCCGAAGCAACTCAGGATCCTCGGACTGCGCTATGGCATGATCCGGGCGCAGGCTCTCACGCCACGTGAATCGCTGGCCTTCATTGAGCAACTGCTGGGAGAGACATGATCCACAAGCCCTCTGCCGAGGGAGCCGCGGAGCTGAAGTGGCTCAGGAGCAGCTACAGCAGCAGTGGTGACGGCAACGACTGCGTCGAGGTGGCGACCACCCCCGCCACCGTGCACGTACGCGACTCCAAGAACCCGCCCGGCCCGCTCCTCGGCTTCGCCCCCGCCACCTGGGACGCCTTCCTGGCGTACGCCGCCGAGAACTGACGATGGGGTCACCCGACATCGAGACCGAGTCCGCCCCGTACGTACGGTTCCAGTCGCCGCATCCGAACGGGCGTGGCCAGTTCACCGGGGTCTTCGGGCTCGTCAACAACCTGGCGCGCGAAGGGCTGCTCTCCGACGAACAGGAGACCTTCCGCCGCAGCAACAACCGCTGGTACGACGCCGCGTACACGGACCCCTCGACCGTCGACCCCACCGTCTACGACGACGACGTCAACCCTGGCGCCGCAGCCTGGTTCAAGCCGACCGCCGCCCACCTCCTCGGACGGGTCCCCGGCTACCTGGAGATCCTGGCCGCCCACAACGTCGACTGCCAGGTGCTGCGCTCCGCGGATCCGGGGCGGGTCGTCTACGAGGACGACGTCCAGGTCGTGGTCGTACCGCACGCCGCCCCCTTCGCTCACCGGCACTGAGATCGCCTCATCCGAATCCGTCGGGAGTTCGGACGCAACCGGCGCTCAAGCCCCCGGGGCCTGAGGCCCCGGAGTGTCCGAAGTCCCTGAAGATCCAGCGGTGGTACCGGCGGGGCCGGGTCCCCCCTCCGGACCCGGCCCCGCGATTCCCCGCCGACGCGCCGGCTCAGGCGGCCCGTGCCGCCGCCGTCGAGCCGCGTACCACCAGCTCCGGCTGGAACACGTACTCCGTACGCTGCACCGGGCTTCCGGCGATCTCCTCCAGCAGGGCTCCCACCGCCGCTGCCGCCATCGCCTGCACCGGCTGGCGGACCGTGGTCAGGGGCGGGTCGGTGAAGGCGATCAGCTGGGAGTCGTCGAAGCCGACGACGGAGACGTCACGCGGGACGTCCAGGCCCCTCCCCCGGGCCGCCCTGACCACGCCGAGCGCCATCAGGTCGCTGCCGCAGACGATGCCGGTGCAGCCGCGGTCGAGCAGGGCGCCCGCCGCGACCTGGCCGCCCTCGACGCTGAACAGCGTGGAACACACCAGGAGTTCGGCCTCCTCCCGGTCCATGCCCAGGACCGAGACGGCCGCGTCCACGAAGCCGTCGGCCTTGCGGCGGGAGGGCACGTAGCGCTGCGGTCCGATCGCCAGGCCGATCCGCCGGTGCCCGAGCTCGGCGAGGTGGCTGACGGCCATGCGTACGGCGGCCTGGTCGTCGGGCGAGACGAACGGGGCGCTGATGCGTTCGTTGTAGCCGTTGATCAGGACGAACGGCACGCCGCGTTCGGTGAGCGCCGCGTACCGCGCCGGGTCGGCCGAGGTGTCGGCGTGCAGCCCGGACAGGAACACGATGCCGCCGACGCCCCGCTCGACGAGCTGTTCCACGAGCTCGTCCTCCGTCGCGCCGCCGGGCAGCTGGGTGCAGAGCACGGGCGTGTAGCCGTGCCCCGCGAGCACCTGCTCCACGGACTGGGCGAACGCCGGGAAGATCGGGTTGGTGAGTTCGGGCGTCACCAGTCCGATGAGTCCGGCGCTGCGCTGCCGCAGCCGCACGGGCCGTTCGTAACCGAGGATGTCGAGCGCCGCGAGCACCCGCTGACGCGTGGTGTCCGCGACGCCCGGCTTCCCGTTCAGCACCCGGCTGACGGTGGCCTCGCTGACCGCGGCCTGACCGGCGATGTCGGAGAGCCGCAGCGCCGGTCCGGTCCTGGGTGCGGGGACGGTCACACCGTCCACCACACCGTGGTGTCGGCGGGCAGCTCGACCGTGTCGCCGTCGACGGCCACCGGGCCGCTGGACAGCAGCAGGCGGCCGGGGGCGTCGATCCGTACCGGCGCGCCCGTCGTGTTGACGGTGCAGACGAAGCCGGGGCGGCCGAGGGCGAGCACGCCCTCGGGGGCGTCCAGCCACAGGACGTCCGTGCCCGCGCCGAGGCCCGGGTGCTCGCGCCGGGTGGCGATGGCGGCGCGGTACAGCTCCAGCGTGGAGCCCTCCGTGCCGCTCTGCGCCTCGACGGAGTACGCGCCCCAGCTGCCGGGCTGCGGAAGCCAGCTGCCGCCGGCGCCGAAGCCGTACGAGCTGCCCTCGCGGGTCCACGGGATCGGCACCCTGCACCCGTCGCGGAAGCCGTCCTGGCCCTCGGCGCGGAAGAACGACGGGTCCTGGCGGGCCTCGTCGGGCAGGTCGGTGACGTCGGGCAGGCCGAGCTCCTCGCCCTGGTAGACGTAGGCGGAGCCGGGCAGGGCCAGCATCAGCAGGGTCGCCGCGCGCGCCCGGCGCAGGCCGAGTTCGCCGTCGCCGGGGGTGCGGATCTGGGTGCCCAGGCCCGGCGGGTTGGCGAAGCGGGTGGTGTGCCGGGTGACGTCGTGGTTGGAGAGCACCCAGGTGGTGGGGGCGCCCACCGGACGCATCGCGTCGAGCGAGGAGTCGATGACGGCGCGCAGCTCGGCGGCGTCCCAGGCGGTCGACAGGTACTGGAAGTTGAACGCCTGGTGCATCTCGTCGGGGCGCACGTAGTTGGCGGTGCGCTCGACGGTGGGCGTCCACGCCTCGGCGACCAGGATCCGGTCGCCCGGGTACTCGTCGAGGATGGTGCGCCAGCTGCGGTAGATCTCGTGCACACCGTCCTGGTCGAAGAACGGCATGACATCGTTGCCCAGCAGCTTCAGCTGGTCGTGCGATCCGAGGTCCGGGAGGCCCTCCGCCTTGACGAGGCCGTGGGCGACGTCGACGCGGAAGCCGTCGACGCCCATGTCCAGCCAGAAGCGCAGGATGGAGCGGAACTCGTCGGCGACGGCCGGGTGCTCCCAGTTGAAGTCGGGCTGCTCCGGGGCGAAGAGGTGCAGGTACCACTCGCCGGGGGTGCCGTCCGGGTCCGTCGTACGGGTCCAGGCGGGGCCGCCGAAGATGGACTCCCAGTCGTTGGGCGGGAGTTCGCCGTCGGTGCCCTTGCCGGGACGGAAGTGGTAGCGCTCGCGCAGGGCGGAGCCGGGGCCTTCGGCGAGGGCGCGCTTGAACCACTCGTGCTGGTCGGAGGAGTGGTTGGGGACCAGGTCGACGATGATGCGCAGGCCCAGGTCGTGGGCCTCACGGATCAGCCCGTCGGCGTCGAGGAGCGTGCCGAACATCGGGTCGATCGCCCGGTAGTCGGCGACGTCGTAGCCGGCGTCGGCCTGCGGCGAGGCGTAGAAGGGGCTGAGCCAGACGGCGTCCACACCGAGGTCCCGGAGGTACGGGAGCCGCGCGGTGACGCCCGCGAGGTCTCCCATGCCGTCGCCGTTGCCGTCGGCAAAGCTGCGCGGGTACACCTGGTAGATCACCGCGTCCTGCCACCAGCCGGTGGGGTGGCCCGGGGCCTCGGCGGACGTGCCGGTGGAGGGGGCAGCGAGGTGCTGGGTCATGTCGTCCCTGGGGTGTCTGGGTGGGGAGCGGCGCCGGGACCGGGTCGGGGATCCGGCGCCGCCGTGACGGGTGCGGTCGTACGGTCGTGCGGGTCTGTGCGTCAGCCCATGACGCGTCAGCTCATGACGCTCAGCCCTTGACGGCTCCGGCGGACATGCCGGTGACCAGGTGCTTCTGCGCGAAGAGGAAGACCAGGGCTGCCGGGATCGCGATGAGCACGGACGCCGCGGTCATCGGGCCCCACTGGGCGCCGTACTGGTTGACGAACTTCTGCAGTCCGCCCGCGAGCGTGAGGTTCTCGTCACCGACCATGAAGGCGGAGGCGTACGCCACTTCGCCCCAGGCGGTGATGAAGGAGTAGAAGGCGGTGACGGCGAGGCCGGGCTTGGCGAGCGGCAGGATCAGCCGCCAGAACGTGCCGAACGGGGTGAGCCCGTCGACCTGGCCCGACTCGTCGATCTCGCGCGGGATCGTGTCGAAGAAGCCCTTCATCATCCAGGCGCAGAAGGGCACCGAGATGGTGAGGTAGGTGATGACGAGACCGGCCGGCTGGTTGAGCAGGCCCATCGTCGACATGATGTTGTAGATCGGCACGATGAGGACGGCGACCGGGAACATCTGGGTGACGAGCAGGGTCCACATCAGGCCGCGCTTGCCGGGGAACCGGAAGCGGCTGACGGCGTAGCCGGTGGTGGCGGAGACGAAGACGCCGATGACGGTGGAGAGTCCCGCGACGATCACGGAGTTCGCGAACCAGCTCAGGAACTCGGTGTCCTTGATCAGGTTCGTGTAGTTCTCGAACGTCGTCTCTTTGAAGAAGCTCGTGGTCGACGCGTACTTCGCGGGCTTCAGCGAGGTCAGCAGGACCCACAGCACCGGGAAGACCGCGATCACCGAGGTGACGATCAGGGTGAGGTGCAGGGCCAGGGAGGCGGCGGGCGAGCGCTCGCCGCGCTTGCGGACCTTGCGGGCGCTGTGCCGGGCGGGGGTTGCCGTAGCGGTGGTCACCAGTTGTCTCCCTGCGTGCGGAGCACTCGCCGGTACACCATGGCGAAGAGCATCAGGAGTACGAGGATCAGCACGCCCCAGGTGGAGGACTGCGCGAAGTCGCGCGGGCTGATCTCGAAGGAGAATTTGTAGGCCTGGGTCACCAGGATCTGGGTGGCCTCACCGGGTCCGCCGCGGGTCAGCAGGAAGATCACCGGGAACATGTTGAAGGTCCAGATGGTGGAGAGCAGGACCACCGTGGTGGAGACCGGGCGCAGTCCGGGGAGCGTGACGTGGCGGAAGCGCTGCCAGGCGGTGGCTCCGTCCATCTCCGCGGCCTCGTACTGCTCGGAGGGGATCGACTGCAGTCCGCCGAGCAGGGCGACCATCATGAACGGCACGCCGAGCCAGACGTTGACGGCGATCACGGAGAACTTGGCCCAGGCGGGGTCGTTCAGCCAGGGTATGCCGTCGATCCCGGCACCGCCGAGGATCTTGTTCAGCAGGCCGTTGTTCTCGTTGTAGAGGAAGCGCCAGGCGAAGACCGAGACGAAGCCGGGGATCGCCCAGGGCAGGATCAGGGCCATGCGGTAGGCGGAGCGGCCGGCGATCCTGCGGTTGAGGATGTTGGCGAGGGCCATGCCCAGGCAGAAGGTGATGGTCACACAGGAGACCGTCCACACCAGCGTCCAGCCCAGCGTGCCGAGGAACTGGTTCCCGGTCAGGGCATCGGCGTAGTTGTCCAGGCCCACGAACTCGTACGTGGCGGGCATCTTGTTGACGCCGATGGACCGGGCGACGTTGCGCTCGTCGGCGTCGGTCAGGGACAGCCAGATACCGCGGACCAGCGGATAACCGATGATCACGCCGATCACGAGCACGACGGGGGCGACCATGGTCCAGGCGTACCAGTGGACCGAGAGGGCGCGCCGGAGCTTGCTCGGTGGAGCGGATTTACCAGTACCGCGGCTCCGGCCGCGGGCGACGTCGTCGCCCGCGGCCTTCGCCACCGACTGGCTGGTGTGGACAGCCATCAGCCGGCCTGCCTTCCTGAGTTACTTCCAGCCCTTGAGGAGCTTGCGGTAGGAGTCGCCGGTCGCCTTGGCGGCCTTCTCCGGCGTGGTCTGGCCGGTGAGGACCTTGGTGTACTCGACGTTCAGCGGGGCGAAGAGGCTGCCGGTCTCCGGGATCCAGGGGCGCTCGACCGAGCTCTCGACGACGGGCTTGAAGAACTGGACGATCTCGCTGTCCACGGCCTCCTTCTTGGAGTACGCGGAGGTGCGGGTCGGCAGCAGGTTCAGCTCACCGGCGGTCTGCGCCTGCGACTCGACCGAGGTCATGTAGTCGACGAAGGCGTAGGAGGCGTCGAGGTTCTTGGAGCCCGCGTAGACGGCGAGGTTGTGGCCGCCCTGCGGGGCGCCCTGCGCGGCGGAGCCGGCCGGCACCGTGGAGATGCCGAGGTTCGCCTTGTCGGTGAACTCCTTGCCGGTCAGCGTGTCGGCCACGGCCCAGGGGCCGTTGATCATCATCGCGACGTCGCCGTTCTTGAACGCCGACATCATGTTCTCCCAGCCGTCCGTGGCGTCGGTCTTCGCCGTCCCGGAGTCGACGAGGTCCTTCACGACGCCGAAGGCCTTGACGCCCTCGGCGTTGTCCACGGTGACGGTCTTCGAGTCGGCGTCGACCAGGTCGCCGCCCTCGCCGTAGAGGAAGGAGAGGAAGTAGTACGAGTCGTCGCCGCGCAGGTAGAGGCCGGTCTTGCCGGTCTTGTCCTTGATCTTCTTGGCGACGGTCTTCAGGTCGGCGATCTTCGCGGGCGGCTCGACGCCGGCGTCCGCGAACATCTTCTTGTTGTAGAAGATGCCCATGGAGTCGATGACCTGCGGGACGGCGTACGTCTTGCCCTTGTACTTCGTCGACGCGGCGGCCTGCTTGAGGAAGTCGTCCTGGTCCTTCAGCGCCGCGGTGCCGTCCAGCGGGGCGAGGTAGCCGAGGTCCGCGAACTCGGGGGTCCAGGCGACCTCGGAGCGGATGACGTCGGGGGCGCCGGAGCCGGCCTGGGCCGCGTTCTTGAACTTGTTCTGCGCCTCACCGAAGGGGACGCTGACGTACTTGACGTCGACCTTCGGGTGCTTCTTCTCGAAACCCTCGGCGATCTTCTTGAAGACCTTGTCCTCGCTGCCGACGTTCGAGGTGTCCCACCACGTCACCGTGCCGGAGAGCTCACCCGAGCTCTTGCTCCCGCCGGTCTCGTCGTCGCTTCCGCACGCGGTCGCCGCGAGCGCCAGGGTCGCGACCAGGGCGGTGGCCGTTATGCCACGTCGCATCTGAACTCCTTCAACTGCCGTACCGCTCCGTCGCGGCGCCGGGTCGACGTGAACGTAACAAGGATGAAAGACGACCGAAAGACCTTGCGGAAGATTTCTGCAAGCGCTGCTGATCGTTACATTGACGTGTCCGCAAGGTTGCCGTCAAGCCTCTTGACGGAAGCCCGTTCCCCCTGCCCACGCCAGGCCAGGCCCGCCATGAAGGCGGTACGACGATCCGACCGGAGCCGCCGGACGGGGCCCGCAAGGCCTTGCAAGATGTTGCTGCGCGGAGGCCGCCGACCGGTGATCCACGGGACGGACTGCCCGGATCCCGCGCATGGTGGGCAATCCGACACGCGCCCGGTACAGTCCATTGCCATGACCGCACGGCTTGCCGATATCGCAACTCAGGCGGGGGTCAGCGAAGCGACGGTCAGCCGCGTACTGAACGGCAAGCCCGGTGTTGCAGCGGCCACCCGTGAATCCGTCCTCGCGGCGCTCGACGTCCTCGGGTACGAACGGCCCGTCCGGCTGCGCCGGCGCAGCGCCGGTCTCGTCGGCCTGATCACGCCGGAGCTGGAGAACCCGATCTTCCCCGCGCTGGCCCAGGTCATCGGCCAGGCCCTCACCAGGCAGGGCTACACGCCGGTGCTGGCGACGCAGACGCCCGGCGGCTCCACCGAGGACGAGCTCACCGAGATGCTCGTCGACCGCGGTGTGTCCGGGATCATCTTCGTCTCCGGACTGCACGCCGACACCTCCGCGGACATGCAGCGCTACGAGCAACTGCGTGCCCAGGGCGTCCCCTTCGTCCTGGTCAACGGCTTCTCCCCCAAGGTGCAGGCCCCGTTCATCTCGCCCGACGACCGGGCGGCGATGCGGCTCGCGGTGACGCACCTGGTGGCGCTGGGGCATCAGCGCATCGGTCTCGCGGTCGGGCCCAAGCGTTTCGTGCCGGTGCTCCGCAAGATCGAGGGGTTCCACGCCACGATGCGGGAGCAGCTGGATCTCACCGCCGACGCCGTGGAGGAGCTGATCCAGCACTCCCTGTACACACTGGAGGGCGGCCAGGCCGCCGCCTCGGCGCTGATGGAGCGCGGCTGCACCGCCGTGGTGTGCGCGAGCGACATGATGGCGCTCGGCGCGATCCGGGCGGCCCGCCGGCTGGGGAAGGAGGTGCCGAGCGACCTCTCGGTCGTCGGGTACGACGACTCGCCCCTCATAGCCTTCACCGACCCCCCGCTGACGACGATCCGGCAGCCGGTCACGGCGATGGGCCAGGCCTCGGTGCGCACCCTGCTGGAGGAGATCGGCGGCACGCCGGCTCCGCACAGCGAGTTCGTGTTCATGCCCGAACTGGTCGTACGCGGTTCAACCGCCTCGGGTCCGGGCCCCTCCCCGGCGCCCGGCGCCGATCGGTGAAGCACTGAATGTGCGACCGGAACCCGACCGGAGGATCATCGGGCGGAGGGGGACGTATCTGGCAGACTCTGCGCCTATGGGTGAATCGCTTGTGACCACACAGGAAGACCGCACGGCGGCCACCCCGTCACCCGTCGCGGACGGGAGGACGGTGTCCGGATCCACGCGAGCGACGCCCTTGTCACGCCTGCGCCGCGCGCGGCCCACCCTGCGTTCACTGCGTTCCCCGCGCCGACCGCGCCTCTGGTTCGAAATCCTCCTGATCGCGGTCAGTTACTGGCTCTACTCGCTGGTGCGCAACGCCGTTCCCGAGCAGAAGGCCGAGGCCCTGCGGAACGCCGACTGGATCTGGTCCCTGGAGCACACCTTCGGCCTCGCCTTCGAGGAGTCCGTCAACCGGGCCGTCAACTCGGTGACATGGCTCATCGTGTCGATGAACTACTACTACGCGACGCTGCACTTCATCGTCACCATCGGTGTGCTCATCTGGCTGTTCCGCCGCCATCCGGGCCGTTACGCGGCCGCCCGTCTGATCCTCTTCGCCACCACGGCGGTGGCCCTCCTCGGCTACTACGTCTTCCCGCTGGCACCGCCCCGGCTGATGCGCGGCGGCGGCTTCGTCGACACGGTGATGCTGCACCAGACGTGGGGCTCGATGGCGTCGGGCAACTTCAAGCACATGTCCAACCAGTACGCGGCGATGCCGTCGATGCACATCGGCTGGTCCCTGTGGTGCGGTCTGACCATCTGCGTCCTGGCGACCGCCCCCTGGGCGCGCATCCTGGGCGCGCTGTACCCGGTGGCCACGCTGATCGTGATCGTGGCGACGGCGAACCACTTCTGGCTGGACGCGGTGGGCGGGATGGCCTGCCTGGCCTTCGGTATCGCCCTCTCCTACGCCTGGTACGGGTCGCTGCCGCACCGTCTGCCGAAGCGGGTGCAGCGCCCCGGCGCGGGCCGTCTGCGCGCCCTGCGGAGACCACCCGCCCGGGCGCCCGAGCTGCGGCGCGGGGCGGAACCCTCCCAGGCCGGCGCGCGGGGCTCGGACCCGGCCGGCGACTGAGAGTACGACCGGCGGCCGTGCGGCGGCCGAAAGCCCGGCGACGGGGCTGAGGGGGCCGGGCCCGCGGCCCCCGGAACCTCACCCCGCGGCGCAGCTCACCCCGCCGCGCCGTAGAACCGCTCCTCGACGACCGCCCTGGCCCGCCGGGTGATCCGCCGGTAGTCCTCCAGCATGTCCCCCACGTGCCCCGGCTCGTAGCCCAGGTACCGGCCGACCGCCGTCAGCTCGCGCGGGTTCGAGGGGAACGTGTCGCCGGGCCGTCCCCGCACCAGCATCACCGCGTTGCGCACGCGGGAGGCCAGGACCCACGCCTCGTCCAGCGTCTGCGCCTCCTCCGCCGGGATCAGCCCCGCCGCGCACGCCGCCGCCAGGGCCTCACGCGTGCGCGGAGTGCGGAGCCCCGGCTCCTCCCAGCCGTGCTGCATCTGCATCAGCTGGACCGTCCACTCGACGTCGCTGAGCCCGCCCCGGCCCAGCTTGGTGTGGAGCGTCGGATCGGCGCCGCGCGGCATGCGCTCGGACTCCATGCGTGCCTTGAGCCGCCGGATCTCCCGGACCGCGTCGTCGCCCAGCCCCTCCGCCGGGTAGCGCAGCGGGTCGATGAGCTCGACGAAGGCACGGCCCAGCTCCGCGTCCCCGGCCACCGGGTCGGCGCGCAGCAGCGCCTGGCTCTCCCAGATCAGCGACCAGCGCCGGTAGTAGGCCTCGTACGACCTCAGGGTGCGCGCCAGGGGCCCGGTCTTGCCCTCCGGCCGCAGGTCGACGTCGATGAGCAGCGGCGGGTCGGCGGTCGGCAGCTCCAGCAGTCTGCGCATCTCGGTGACCACGGCGTTCGCCGCCCGGGCCGCCTCCTCGTCGCTGACGCCCTCGCGGGGTTCGTGCACGAACAGGACGTCCGCGTCGGAGCCGTAACCCAGCTCGTGCCCGCCGAAGCGGCCCATGCCGATGACGGCGAACCGGGTCGGCAGGGTGTCGCCCCACTTGTCACGGACGGCGGCGCGCAGGGCACCGGACAGCGTGGCGGCGTTGAGGTCGGTGACCGCGGAGCCGACCCGGTCGACGAGGGCGCCGGGGTCGGGTTCGGCCGGGTTCTCCTCGGTGCCGTACGAGCCGATGATGTCGGCCGCCGTCGTACGGAACAGCTCCCGCCGCCGCACCCCGCGTGCCACCGCTACGGCCGCTTCGGCCCCGGGGGCGCGGCCGACCGCGGCCAGCACCTCCTGTTCCAGGTGGGCCCGGCTGCGCGGCTTCAGCCCCTCCGGATCGCCGAGGATGGCGACGGCCTCCGGGGCCCGCATCAGCAGGTCGGGGGCGAGGCGGCCGGCGGACAGGACCCGGGCGAGGTTCTCGGCGGCGGCGCCCTCGTCGCGCAGCAGCCGCAGATACCACGGGGTCTTGCCGAGGGCGTCGGACACCTGGCGGAAGCCGAGGAGCCCGGCGTCCGGGTCGGCGGAGTCCGCGAACCAGCCGAGCAGCACCGGCAGCAGCGTGCGCTGGATCGCGGCCTTGCGCGAGACCCCTGAGGACAGCGCCTCCAGATGCCGCAGCGCGGCGGCGGGATCGGCGTAACCGAGGGCCTCCAGCCGGACGACCGCGGCCTTGGCACTGAGCCGGCTCTCGCCGGGCGCGAGCTGGGCGACGGCGTCCAGCAGCGGCCGGTAGAAGAGCTTCTCGTGCAGCCGCCGCACGACGGAGGCGTGCCGCCGCCACGCCCGGTTGAGCTCGGCGACCGGGTCCGTACGCAGGCCGAGGGAGCGGCCGAGCCTGCGCAGGTCGGCCTCGTCCTCGGGGACGAGGTGGGTGCGGCGCAGCCGGTAGAGCTGGATGCGGTGCTCCATGGCGCGCAGGAAGCGGTAGGCCTCGTCCAGCTGCGCGGCGTCCGCCCGCCCGACGTAACCCCCGTCGGCGAGGGCCCGCAGGGCCTCCAGGGTGGAGCCCGCGTGCAGGGTGCTGTCGCTGCGGCCGTGGACGAGCTGGAGGAGCTGGACGGCGAACTCGACGTCCCGGAGCCCTCCGGGCCCGAGCTTGAGCTCACGGTCGACGCGGTCGACGGGGATGTTGTCGACGACGCGGCGGCGCATCTTCTGCACGTCGCCGACGAAGTTCTCCCGGTCGGCGGCCTGCCACACCAGCGGGGACACCGCCTCGACGTACGCCGCTCCCAGCTCGGGGTCCCCGGCGACCGGCCGGGCCTTGAGCAACGCCTGGAACTCCCAGGTCTTGGCCCAGCGCTGGTAGTACGCGAGGTGCGAGCTCAGGGTCCGCACCAGGGGTCCGTTGCGGCCCTCGGGGCGGAGGTTGGCGTCGACGGGCCAGATGGTGCCCTCGACGGTGGTGTCGGAGCAGATCCGCATCAGATGGGCGACGAGCCGGGTGGCGGCCTGCATGGCGCCGCTCTCCTCCGCGCCTTCGATGGGCTCGCCCACGAAGATCACGTCGACGTCGGACACGTAGTTCAGCTCGTGCCCGCCGCACTTGCCCATCGCGATGACGGCGATCCGGCACTGCGCGGCGTCGGAGGGCGCGTCGGCGCGGGCGATGGCGAGCGCCGCCCGCAGGGTGGCCGTCGCCAGGTCGGCGAGCTCGGCGGCGACCTCGGCGACATCGGTCGTCCCGCACACGTCACGGGCTGCGACCGACAGCAGCGACCTGCGGTAGGCGACCCGCAGCGAGTCCGGGTCGACGGCGTCGCTGAGCATGTGCTCGAACTCGGGGACCCCGGGGTGCAGGTCGGTGGCCTCGTAGGTGACCAGCGCCTGCCAGTCGCGGGGGTGCCGTGCCAGGTGGTCCCCGAGCGCCTCGGAGGCGCCGAGCGCGCCCAGGAGCCGGTCCCGGAGCGGCTTCGCGGTGACGAGCGTGTCCAGCAGGATCTGCCGCTCGTCGGCCTCCTCGGCCTCGACGAGCCGTACGAGCCCGTGGAGGGCCAGATCCGGGTCGGCGGTCGCCCCGAGCGCCTCGAAGAGGACGGGGTCCGCCCGTACGGAGGAGAGCTCGGGCAGGTCCAGCAGACTCTCGGCGGCGGACGGGTCGGTGAAACCGTGCCGCAGCAGTCGGGTGAACGTACTGCTTCTGCGCCCCGGCACCGTCGTCATCCTGTGTCTCCTGCCCGCCGATCCCACATGTCCGCTCTTCGAGCCTAGCCCCCGCCGATGAATTCGGAGCGGGCGCGGAGTCCGCACTTCACAGGGACGATCGGGGAGAGGACCCCGCACGCCGCGACACCGCTTCTGGAGGCCCGAAATGCCGGAGAAGGACACCCCCGACACCCCCGAGACCCCTGACGCCGCCGACACCCCGGACGCCGCCGAGACCAGCCTGGACCCGCACTACAGCGGCGAGGGCGCCACCGCCCGGCCCTGGACGGAGGCGGTCGCGCTGCTGGAGAGCGCGGAGCTGTACTGGCTCTCCACGGTCCGCCCCGACGGCCGCCCCCATGTCACCCCGCTGATCGGCGTCTGGTCGCAGGGCGCGCTGCACTTCTGCACGGGGCCGTCGGAACGCAAGGCGCGCAACCTGGCGGCCAACCCGGAGGTCGTCCTGACGACCGGCGCCAACACGCTGACCGAGGGGTTCGACGTGGTGGTCGAGGGCCGGGCCGCCCGGGTGACGGACGAGCGGCGGCTGATCGCACTGGCCGGGGCGTGGGAGGCGAAGTACGGCGCCGACTGGCACTTCGGCGTCACCGACGGCATGTTCTCCAACGGTGCGGGCGGCCGTGCGGAGGTCTTCGCGGTGACCCCCCGCACGGCCTTCGGCTTCGCCAAGGGCGACCCGTACGGCCAGACCCGCTGGCTCTTCGCCTGAGCCCGCGCCGCCCCGCCACACCGCACTGCCTCCCCCGCTACCGGGGCCGGGTGCCGATGACGACGGTGGCGTACAGCTCCTCGGAGACGACGACGCGCGCGGTCAGTCCGCCGCTCCCCACCGTCTCCTCGGCGCGCGCCGCCTGCCGCTCGCTCGTCTCCATCAGCAGACTGCCGCCGGGCGCCAGCCAGTCGGTCGCCTCCGCGACGACGCGCCGCATCACGTCGAGCCCGTCACCACCGCCGTCCAGCGCGACGAGCGGCTCGTGGATCCGCGCCTCGGCGGGCAGCAGCCCGACGTCCTCGGTGGGCACGTACGGCACGTTGGCGAGCAGGACGTCGACCCTGCCCCGCAGCGACGGGGGCAGGGGTGCGAAGAGGTCGCCCTCGTGGACGGTGCCGCGTGCGCCCACGTTGCGCCGGGCGCAGCGCACGGCGGCGGGTTCGACGTCGGCGGCGTGCAGTTCGACCTCGCGCAGCGAGGAGGCGAGCGCCGTGCCGAGGGCCCCCGTGCCGCAGCAGAGGTCGACGACGACCGCCCGGTCGGGTGCGAGCGCCTCCGCCTGCCGTACGAGGAATTCGGTACGCCGCCGGGGCACGAAGACCCCGGGGTCCACCTCGATCCGCAGCCCGCAGAACTCGGCCCAGCCCAGGACGTGTTCGAGCGGCAGGCCGCCGACGCGGCGTTCCAGCATGGCGGCGAGACCGGCGGGGTCGGCGGCGGTGGAGAGGAGGAGCTCCGCCTCGTCCTCGGCGAAGACACAGCCGGCGGTGCGGAGTTCGGCGACGAGGGTGGAGAAGGTGAGCGGGGGGACGAATTCCTGCATGGGCGGAGCCTTTCGGGATGACCGAGGGGCGCTCCGCGATCGATCAGGCCCGGTGGGCCGTGCGACGGCGAGGAGTGAGCGCCCAGCCTGCTGAAGCGGTAATGGGTCTCACCTCCTGGGTCGGTCCCGTCATCGGGAGGGTCACACTACCCGAACCGGGCCGCGCCCCTCATCGCTCTTCCGCCCCGCCCCGGGGCAGGTGGGCGCCCGGTGTGTGGCCGTAGGCGCGGCGGAACACGTCGATGAAGGCGCTGGCGGACGACCAGCCGCAGGCGTGCGCCACGGTGGTGACGGGAGTTCCGTCGGCGAGCAGCACCAGCGCGCGGTAGAGACGGAGCTGGGTGCGCCACTGGGGGAACGTCATGCCGAGGTCGCTCCTGAACAGCCGGGACAGGGTGCGGTCGCTCGCGCCGATCTCCCTGCCCAGCGCGGCGAGGGTGCGCGGGTCGCCCGGGTCGGCGTGCAGGATCGCGCAGAGGGCCCGCAGCGCGGGGGCTGTGGGGGCGGGCAGGTGCACGGGGGTCTGGGGCGAGGCGCGCAACTGGTCGAGCAGGACCGCGCGCAGCCGGGCGCGGGCCGGGCTCCCGTCACCGGGGGCGCGGGTGTAGACGAGGATCAGTTCGCGCAGCAGGGGGCCGACCGTCAGCACGGCCGGTTCGTCCAGGCCGAGCGGGTTCTCCGCCGGGGACAGCCCGACCAGGTGGAGTTCGAGTCCGCCATGGGCGTGATGGGCGTGGACGGTCCCGGCGGGCACCCAGACCGCGCGGTTGGCGGGTGCGACCCAGGTGCCCGCGCCGGTGGTGACGGCCAGCACCCCACGGGCCGCGTAGACGATCTGGTGGTCGTCGTGGCGGTGGGCGTCGATGGCGGCGCCGGGGGCGACCCACTGGCTGCGGGTGGGGGCGGTCGGCTGGTGGCGGAATTTCGGCATCGGTCGGCAGATTATCGGAAGCGCGACGGGGTGCGGGCCGTGACGATGACGGTGTGCCAGCGAACAGAACGATCCTCATGCTGTCGGTCGGGCACGGCTGTGTGGACGTCTACCAGGGCTCCGTGGCCGCGCTCATCCCCTTCTTCGTCGCCGAGCGGTCGTACACCTACGCGGTGGCGTCCGGCATCGTGCTCGCCGCGTCGCTGCTGTCCTCGGTCGCCCAGCCGTTCTTCGGCGTGCTCACCGACCGGTGGGCGCTCCCGTGGCTGCTGCCGGTGAGCACCCTGCTGGGCGGGGCGGGGGTCGCGCTGAGCGGCCTCAGCGGTTCGTACGGTCTGACCCTGGTGTTCGTGGCGGTGTCCGGCGTCGGGGTCGCGGCCTACCACCCCGAGTCGGCGCGTGTCGCGCGGATCGCCTCCCAGGGCAGCCACACCGCGATGGGCTGGTTCTCGCTCGGCGGCAACATCGGGTTCGCCGCCGCCCCGTTCATGGTCACGGCCGCCGTGGCCACGGGGGGCCTGCGCTTCACACCCCTGCTGATCCTGCCCGCCCTGGTGGGCAGCGTCCTGTGTCTGCCCGTGCTGCGCGCCCTGGCGAGGGCGGGGACGGCGGCGGGGAAGGGAAGTCCGGTGCCGCCGGCGAAGCGGGAGCACGACGACACCAGGTCGTTCGTCAAGCTGTCGTGCGCGGTGGCCTTCCGGTCCGTGGCGTTCATGGGCCTGAGCACGTTCATCGCGCTCTACGCCCGGCAGCGCACGGGCGGCGGTACGACGTCCGGCACGGTGGCCCTGTCCGTGCTCTACCTGGGCGGCGCGGTGGGCACCGTGCTCGGCGGCCGGCTCGCCACCCGGTTCGACCGGGTCGCCGTGGTACGCGGCGCGTATCTGGCCGGCATCGTCGCCGTCGCCGGCACGGTCCTCGTCCCGGGGCCCGCCCTGTACCTCTTCGTGGCGCTGACCTCCGCGAGCCTGTACGTGCCGTTCTCGCTCCAGGTGACGCTCGGCCAGGACTATCTGCCGTCGCGGATGGGCACGGCGAGCGGGATCACCCTCGGGCTGGCCGTCAGTGTGGGCGGCGTCGCCGGCCCGCTGATCGGGGCGCTGGCCGACGCGACATCCCTGCGTACGGCCCTGCTTCCGCTGATCCTCATGCCGGGCCTGGCCTGCCTGATGGTGGGCACGCTCCGGGAGCCGCCCGTGCACCGGCTCGTGGCGCCGGAGCCGGTGCCCGAGCGGCAGCCGTGAGCGAACGGGGACGGACGGGGCCCCGGCCGGCCCCCGCCCGGTTTCAGAGGTCCACGCTGTCGCGCAGCTTCGTCGGCGTCAGGAAGAGCGTGGCGACGACTCCGACCGCCGCGATACCCGCCGAGATCAGGAAGATGTGGCCGGTGGCGTCACCGTAGGCGGCCCGCACCACTTCCTGGATCTCCGGCGGCATGGCGGCGATGTTCAGCGTCGAGCCGCCCGAGGAGGAGGCGGCCGGGTCGATGCCCAGCTTCGTCAGGCCGTCGGCGATCTTCGTGGCGACCTGGTTGGCGAGCACCGCGCCCAGCACGGAGACACCGATGGTGCCGCCGAGCGAGCGGAAGAAGGTGATCGCACCGCTGGCGGCGCCGAGTTCGCTGAACGGGACGGTGTTCTGGACCACGAGCACCAGGTTCTGCATCGACATGCCGACGCCGATACCGACGGCCAGCATGCCCAGCGACACGATGACCAGCGACGTCTCGTGGTCGATCGTGGACAGCCCCAGGAAACCGAGGGCGAGCACGACGACACCGGTGATGATGTACGGCTTCACCTTGCCGGTCCGTGAGACGAGCCGGCCCGCGACGGTGGAGGAGACGAGCACACCGAACATCAGCGGGATGGTGAGCAGGCCCGCCTCGGTCGGCGAGTTGCCCCGGCCGATCTGGAAGTACTGGCCGAGGAAGACCGCACCGCCGAACATCGCCATGCCCACCGCGAGGCTCGCGACGATGGCGAGGGCGGGGTCCCGTCGGCGAACGACGTGGAGCGGGACGACCGGCTCCTTGACCCGCGCCTCGACGAGGACGGCCACGGCGAGGATCACGACGCTCGCGCCGACCATGACGCCGGTCTGCCAGGAGATCCAGGCGAAGTCGCTGTCGACGAAGGTGACCCAGAGCAGCAGCAGGCTGACGCCGGCGGCGATGAGCGTGGCCCCCAGGTAGTCGACCTTGACGTCCGGGCGGCGGATCTCGGTGAGGTGCAGGGTGCGGGTCAGCAGCACGAAGGCGACGAGGGTGAACGGTACGGCGATGAAGAAGCACCAGCGCCAGCCGAGCCACGAGGTGTC
>NZ_JAERUC010000104.1 GCF_016745505.1 Streptomyces silvae
CCGGCGTTTGAGGAGCGGGGTCCGGGGCGGAGCCCCGGTTCGGGAAGGGGCGGGTAGGGGATCAAGCCCCGCGCAGCGACCCACGCCCCCGCTCCCGCCCCCACCGGCGCCGGCCACGACAAAGGGCCGGGCCCCGGGGAAATCCCCGGGGCCCGGCCCTCTGCCTGCCGACGGCTACGCGCTCAGCGAGCGCGTCCCGCTCAGTTGTCGTCCTCGTCGATCAGGAACCCACGCATCGGCGACGGCGCCTGCTGCATCGGCTGCGGCGCCTGCGGCCGCACCGGTGCCATCGGCTGCGTCATCGCGGGCGACATCTGCTGCTGGCCGCCGCCGTACGACGGGCCACCGCCCATCGACTGGTTGCCGCCACCCATCTGCTGGCTGCCGTGACCGCCGTGGTTGCCACCCATGGTGTGCCCCATCGCACCCGCACCGGCCGGAGCCAGCGAAGGCGACGGCGGCAGCGAGGCGGCGGCGGGCGTCCGCGGCGGAGCCAGCGAGTCGTCGGCCTGGGTCTCCAGCTGACGCAGCTGGCTCTCCAGGTAGGACTTCAGACGCGTCCGGTACTCGCGCTCGAAGCCACGCAGGTCCTCGACCTTGCGCTCCAGCGTCGCGCGGGCCGACTCCAGCGAACCCATCGCCACGCGGTGCTTCTCCTGCGCGTCCCGCTCCAGGGCGTCCGCCTTGGCACGGGCGTCACGCTCGAGGCCCTCGGCACGGCTGCGCGCCTCGCCGACGATCTTGTTGGCCTCGGAACGGGCCTCCGCGATCGCCTGGTCGGCGGTCTGCTGCGCAAGGGAGAGGACACGGGCGGCGCTGTCGCCACCGGGGCCCTGACCGGGCTGCTGCATCTGCTGCTGCTGCATCTGCTGCTGCTGCTGCATCTGCTGCTGCTGCTGCTGCGGGGCGTGACCACCCATGGGGCCGCCCATCGGGCCACCCATGGGACCGCCCTGCATCGGGCCGGGGCCGTGCGGGCCCTGCGGACCGGGACCGTGGCCGCCCTGAGGACCATGGCCGCTGGGACCGGCAGGCAGCTGCGGAGCGCCACCGGGCAGCTGGGGGGGACCCATCTGCGGGGGCTGCTGCTGCTGTACCGGCGGACCAGATATGGCGGCGGGCACCGGGGCCCCCGGCCGGTCCTGCTGCTCCGGCGGTTTACGCATTCCCTGCTGCTGTTGCTGCTGCTGGTTCTGCGCGGCCGCACGCGTGGCGGCGGCCAGCTTGGCGCGCAGGTCCTCGTTCTCGCGGAGCAGTCGGGTCAGTTCCGACTCGACCTCGTCGAGGAAGGCATCGACCTCGTCCTCGTCATAGCCTTCTCGGAGGCGGACGGTCGTGAACTGCTTGTTCCGCACGTCCTCGGGGGTCAGCGGCATCTCTTCTTCACCTCTACGTAGTCGTCGGCAGTCGGCAAGACCGTATCGTTCACACGCTGCTCGCAAGCTTGCCCACGAGATTGAGCAGAATGTAGACGATGATCATCAGAACGAAGAAGGACAGGTCAAGTGCCACGCCCCCGAGACGCAACGGCGGTATGAACCGCCGCAGAAGCTTCAGCGGTGGATCCGTGACAGTGTAAGTGCCCTCGAGAACGACCACCATCGCCTTGCCTGGCTGCCATGAACGTGCGAACTGGAAGACATAGTCCATGACCAGCCGGAAGATCAGCACGATGAGGAAACACATCAGCGCGATATAGACCACATCCAGTGCGACGCCCATGTCCCGCGCTTCCCTCTCCCCTGGCTCTCGTAGCCCCGGCCTCCCGGCCGGGTTGTTCCCGGTGTTCTCAGCTCTGGTTGAAGAACCCGCCCTCTGCGATGCGGGCCTTGTCCTCCGCCGTGACATCGACGTTAGCAGGCGACAACAGGAACACCTTCTGCGTCACACGCTCAATGCTGCCATGGAGACCGAAGACGAGTCCCGCGGCAAAGTCGACAAGTCGCTTCGCATCGGTGTCGTCCATCTCCGTGAGATTCATGATCACCGGAGTGCCTTCGCGGAAGTGTTCCCCGATGGTACGGGCCTCGTTGTAGGTCCTGGGGTGCAGCGTGGTGATCCGGTAGGGCTCCCGCTCGGACACGACCTTGGGCATGATCACCGGTGCGTTCTTCTCCATGTTCGGGCGGTCAGGTGTGATGGATGCCACGGGGGCGATTCGGGCGGGTCGTCCGCTTTCCGCCGGGAGCTGAACCGGTTCCCGCGGTGCGGGTGGCTGTACCGCTCGTACCGGTTCGTCCCGTTCCCGCTCCACCGGGTGCGCGGGCTGATGCCGCCGCCGGTCCCGCTCGGGCTCCGGCTCGGGTTCGAATTCGTCGTCGGGGTCGAACCCCGGACCGTCGTACCCATCGTCCTCCACGAGGCCGAGGTAGACCGCCATCTTGCGCATCGCGCCGGCCATGCTCCGAGTCCTCCGCTCTGTGGTGGATCGGCATTCGTGTCACCAAGTGCCCGAGATCCACTCCGGCCTGCCCGCTCGAAGCGGGAATGACCATATTTTCTGCTGTGGTCCGACTTGCTTCGCGACGTTACCCGAGCCGGGGTCGGACTCCGAGTACCGCCGTACCGACGCGTACATGTGTCGCTCCGGCCGCGATCGCGTCCTCGAGATCCGCACTCATCCCAGCAGACACCATGTTCGCAGCCGGATGGTTCCCGCGCAGGCGTGATGAGAATTCCATCAGCCGGTCGAACGCGGCCCGCTGCCGGCCCGCGTAGGGACCGGCGAGCGGGGCGACGGTCATCAGACCGTCGAGTCTGAGCCCTTCCGCCGCCTCGACGGACGCGGCCAACTCCTCGATCGCGTCGGGCGCGACACCGCCCCGGTCCCCTCGTTCACCGCTCTCTGCGTCGAGGGCGACCTGGATGAGGCAGCCGAGCTCACGCCCACGCCGGACCGCCGCCGCCGAGAGCGCGGTGACGAGCTTCACCCGGTCAACGGACTGCACGACATCGGCATAACCGGCCACGGAGCGAACCTTGTTGGTCTGCAACTGTCCGACAAAGTGCCATGTGAGCGACAGATCCGCACATGCCGCGGCTTTTGGCGCCGCGTCCTGATCACGGTTCTCCGCGACCTGACGCACACCGAGTTCGTGCAGAATGCGCACGTCGCTCGCGGGGTAGGTCTTGGTGACCACGATGAGGGTCACTTCCTCCCGCTTACGGCCGGCCGAGGCGCAGGCGGAAGCAATGCGTTCCTCCACCTGTGCCAGGTTCGCCGCGAGTTGAGCCCTGCGATCCGTCATGTCCTATCAGTCCAACCAGACATATCCGGCGAGCCGTCCTGTGGTGCGGTCGCGGCGGTACGAGAAATGGTCACCGGATTCCAGTGTGCAGAACGGCGAGCTGTGCCGGTCGGTGACACCGAGCTCGGCGAGCTGGGCGTGGACCCCGGCCGTGACGTCCACCGCCGGGGTTCCCCAGGAGGTCTGCGACCACGATGCCGGGACGACCCCGGCGACCTCGGCGCGCATCTGCTCCGGAACCTCGTAACACCGT
This sequence comes from Streptomyces silvae, assembly GCF_016745505.1. GTDB lineage: Bacteria > Actinomycetota > Actinomycetes > Streptomycetales > Streptomycetaceae > Streptomyces > Streptomyces silvae. Next base: position 3,502 of record NZ_JAERUC010000104.1, read on the forward strand.
CCGCAGACGGCCGGTCCGGTGTGCGCGGTGATCCGGGACGGTTCCGCGCCGAGCGCGATCATGGCCTCGACGGCGGCCGGTACGACCCCCGCGACCAGACCCGGCCGTCCCGCGTGGGCGGCCGCGACGACACCGGCCGCCGGATCGGCGAGCAGGACGGGTGTGCAGTCGGCGGTGAGCACCGCGAGCGGCAGTCCGCGCCGGGCCGTCACCACCGCGTCCACCGCGGGGATGTCCCGGGTGTCGCCCCAGGGGCCTTCGACCACGGCCACCTCACGCCCGTGCACCTGGTTCATCCAGACCACCAGGGCCGGGTCGAGACCCAGCGCACGGGCCGCACGGGCCCGGTTGGCGCCGACGGCGGCGGGGTCGTCGCCGACCGCGCCGCCGAGGTTGAGCTCCTCGTACGGAACGGCGCTCACTCCGCCCCACCTGTCGGTGAAGGCGAAATGGGCGCCGCCCGCCGAAGACTCCGCGGCTCGCGCCGCGTGCTGCGGACCTATCACTTCAAGAAATCCGGTACGTCCAGCTCTTCGGCCTGGTTGTCCTGGTAGGGACGGGCCGTCGGGACGTGCGGAGGGGTGACCGGCGGGAGCGAGGTCTCGTTCGCCACCGGCGCCGGCTCGGCCGGCGTCTGGGGCTCCTCGCGCGGGGGCACGGAGCCCAGTCCGCCGGTCTGGCGGGCCGGTTCGGCGGTCCGGGCCGGCGGAGCCGACTCCTCCCGCTTGCCGACGCTCGATCCGAGGACGTTCTCCCGGCGGGCCGGCGGCTGGCCGCCGTCGAATCCGGCGGCGATGACGGTGACCCGCACCTCGTCGCCCAGCGCGTCGTCGATGACCGCGCCGAAGATGATGTTCGCCTCGGGGTGGGCCGCCTCGCTCACCAGCTGGGCGGCCTCGTTGATCTCGAAGAGACCGAGGTCGCTGCCGCCGGAGATCGAGAGCAGGACACCGCGGGCGCCGTCGATGGACGCCTCCAGGAGCGGCGAGGAGATCGCCATCTCCGCCGCGGCCACCGCACGGTCGTCGCCGCGGGCCGAGCCGATGCCCATGAGTGCCGATCCCGCCTCGGACATGACCGACTTGACGTCGGCGAAGTCGAGGTTGATCAGACCCGGGGTCGTGATGAGGTCGGTGATGCCCTGGACACCCGAGAGCAGCACCTGGTCGGCCGACTTGAACGCGTCGAGCACGCTGACCTGGCGGTCCGAGATGGACAGCAGCCGGTCGTTGGGAATGACGATGAGGGTGTCGACCTCTTCGCGGAGTTCGGCGATGCCGTCCTCCGCCTGGTTCGCGCGTCGCCGGCCCTCGAACGTGAACGGGCGGGTGACCACACCGATCGTCAGGGCGCCCAGCGAACGGGCGATGTTGGCGACGACGGGTGCGCCGCCGGTGCCGGTGCCGCCGCCTTCTCCGGCGGTGACGAAGACCATGTCGGCCCCCTTGAGGACCTCCTCGATCTCCTCACGGTGGTCCTCTGCCGCCTTACGACCGACGGCCGGGTTCGCCCCGGCGCCGAGGCCACGGGTGAGTTCACGGCCGACGTCGAGCTTGACGTCGGCGTCGCTCATCAACAGTGCTTGCGCATCGGTGTTGATCGCGATGAACTCGACGCCCTTGAGACCGACCTCGATCATTCGGTTGATGGCATTGACACCACCGCCGCCGACACCGATGACCTTGATGACTGCGAGGTAGTTCTGCGGTGCTGCCACGTCGAAGGCCTCTCGCCTCGAGTTACGTGTCGTCGCTTCGCGGTAGTCCCGCCGCGACGACGGATGCCGATTGGGTCGGTCCGGACGCCGACCCAAACCCTAACCTTGAAGTTTAGGGTTACCAGTGTGTCTGCTTCTTGGACTCTTCCGAACAGGACACTAAGTCGACAAGTGGCGCACGTTCAACGAACACGCCGAACCTCCCGTTTTTCTTTTCACCCTATGTGATCACCCGTAGCGCTGACCAACCAGGGGGTTGGCCAGGCGAAACGTGCGTCAACTCTTCGACACAGCAGGCGCGGTGGGAGCGCTCACGTCGAAGTGTCCTGCTTTGGGAGACGCTTTCATGAGAGCGGCGAGCACCCGCGCCTTCACGGGCCCCTGCTCACTGCTGCCCCACATCACCGTTCGTCCCCCGGTCAGTTCCAGTACGGCGGAGTCGTACGAGGTGACCCGTACGACCTCGGTCTCCCCCGCCACCTTCCCCGGAAGATCTCCCGCGACACGGACCGCTTCCCGCAGCAGACGGTCACCGCCGAAGCGGCGAAGGCTCGCCGACCGGTCGGGCTTCAACTCCAGGAGCGGGACATGGGCCGGCGCCTTGTCCACGGTTGCGAAGCGGACACCTTGTGCGTCCACTTCGATGAACTTTTCGCCCTTTTCAACCAGCAGGACCGGTTTCCGTTCGGTCACTTTAAGGCTGACACCGTGCGGCCATGACCGTACGACATCCACGGAGTCGATACGAGGCAACTTCTGGCGCAACCGGTCAGCGATCGCACCGGTGTCCACGGAGATCAGGGGGGACCCGACCGGGGCCGCCGCGGCGGCCTCCACCTCACTCCGGGTCAGGACGTCGGTGCCGGTGGTCGTCACCCGCTCCAGCCTCAGCCAGGACGAGCCGTAGAGCACCCACACCGTGGCCGCCGAGATCATGACGAGGCCGAGAGCGGCCAGGATCAGCCGCGTACGGCCCGTCAGTCCTGGCCCCTGGGGGCCGATGTGGGGCGGGCGGGCCGGGGTGTCGGCCCGCTCGGCCTCGCCGCGCTGGGCGGTCGTCGGTCCGGCCACGCTCGCTCCTTCGCCGGACCCGGGGCGCACACCCCGGGTCCGCACCGCCTCACGCCTGGCGGCGTGCGGCAATCGCCTCGTACACCATGCCGACGAGCAGGTCGTCGGCGTCCCTTCGCCCGAACTCCGCGGCGGCACGGGACATCTCGTACAGCCTGTGCGGATCCGAGAGCACCGGGAGGACGTTGCCCTGCACCCATTCCGGGGTGAGCGCCGCGTCGTCCACCAGCAGGCCACCGCCGGCGTTCACCACCGGCTGGGCGTTGAGCCGCTGTTCGCCGTTGCCGATGGGCAACGGGACGTAGGCGGCGGGCAGCCCGACGGCGGAGAGTTCGGCGACGGTCATCGCGCCCGCGCGGCAGAGCATCATGTCGGCCGCGGCGTACGCGAGGTCCATCCGGTCCACGTACGGTACCGGGATGTAGGGCGGCATCCCGGGCATGTTGTCGATGCGCGGCAATTCGTTCTTCGGGCCGACCACATGGAGGATCTGGATCCCGGACCGCTGGAGCAGCGGCGCGATCCGTGTGACCACCTCGTTGAGGTGGCGGGCGCCCTGCGAGCCGCCGGAGACGAGCAGCGTCGGCAGGTTGGGGTCGAGCCCGAAGGCGGCACGCGCCTCCGGACGGACCCGGGCCCGGTCGAGGGTGGCGATGGTCCGGCGCAGCGGGATGCCGATGTAGCGGGCACCGCGCAGCTTGCTGTCCGGGGTGGAGACGGCGACCCCGTGGGCGTACCGGGAGCCGATCTTGTTGGCCAGGCCGGGCCTGGCGTTGGCCTCATGGACGACGATCGGGACCCCGACGCGCTTGGCCGCGAGATAGCCGGGCAGGGCGACGTAGCCGCCGAAGCCGACCACGCAGTCCGCCTTGGTGCGCTCCAGGATCTGCTCGGCGGCCTTGATGGTGCCGCGCAGCCGCCCCGGGACGGTGATCAGCTCGGGTGTGGGCTTGCGCGGCAGCGGTACGGCAGGGATCAGTGCCAGGTCGTACCCCCGCTCGGGTACGAGCCTGGTCTCGAGTCCGCGCTCCGTGCCGAGGGCAGTGATTCCCACGGTCGGGTCCTGCCTGCGCAGGGCGTCTGCGAGGGCAAGCGCGGGCTCGATGTGCCCGGCGGTCCCCCCGCCGGCGAGTACGACATGCACCGAAATTCACCGCTCTCCGGACGGACGCTTCATGACGCGCCGTCTCATCGTCTTCCATCTGACCCCGGGCGTCCGCATGGCCAGGGCCGCTCTCGCCGCAGGGTCCTCACGCGCGAAGGCGATGAGGAGTCCCACAGCGAACATGGTCGGCAGCAGGGCCGACCCCCCGTAGGAGAACAGCGGCAACGGGACACCGGCGATCGGCAACAGGCCGAGCACCGCACCGATGTTGATCACGGCCTGCGCCGTGATCCAGGTGGTCACGCCTCCCGCTGCGTACCTCACGAAGGGGTCCTCCGTGCGTCCGGCCACGCGGATACCCGCATAGCCTAGAGCCGCGAAGAGGGCCAGTACCGACAGCGTCCCCGCCAGGCCCAGTTCCTCCCCGGTGATGGCGAAGATGAAGTCGGTGTGCGGTTCCGGAAGTTGACCCCATTTTTCCACACTCGCGCCGAGCCCGGATCCGAACCATCCGCCGGAGGCCAGTGCGTAGATTCCGTGCACCGCCTGCCAGCACGAGTCGCCGGGGCCCGGTTCGGAGGCGCCGATGCAGCCGAGCCGGGACATCCGGTTGGGGCTGGTCTTGATGAGCAGGAATCCGATGAGACCGGCGAAGGCGAGCACCCCGGCGAAGAGCCTGGTGGGGGCGCCGGCCAGCCAGAGGAGGCCGAAGAGGATCGCGGTGAGGATGATCGCGGTGCCCATGTCGCCGCCGAGCATGATCAGTCCGAGCAGCATGAAGGCGACCGGCACGAGCGGTACGAGCATGTGCTTCCACTGCGCGAGCAGCCGCTTGTCCTGTTTGCGGGCGAGCAGGTCGGCGCCCCAGAGGATGAGGGCGAGCTTGCCGAACTCGCTGGGCTGGAGCTGGAAGGGGCCGCCCAGATAGATCCAGTTCTGGTTGCCGTTGACCGACATCCCTATGCCCGGGACCTGGACCAGGATCATCAGGAAGACCGTGCCCATGAGCAGCGGGTAGGCCAGCGCCCGGTGGAGTTTGACGGGCATCCGGGAGGCCAGCAGCATCAGTGCGGCGCCGATCACGGCGGCGATGAACTGCTTGCGGAAGAAGTACGTGCCGGGCCGGGCCAGCTCCAGCGCCTTGATCATCGAGGCGGAGTAGACCATGACGAGGCCGAGCACCGTGATGAGCAGGCTCGATCCCAGGATCAGGTAGTACGCGGTCAGAGGGCGGTCCCAGGCCCGCCGTACCCGCTCGTAGCTCCTGCGCACCCCCGCGCCCCGGCGCGGCCCCGGCGGCACGCCTCCGGCGGCTCCGGACGGCCCCCTGCCGCGTGGCGCGGGGGCCCGTCGGGGTCCGGTGGCGGGCCTGCTGCGCAGGGCGGGCCCCGCGAGGGGCCCGTGGCCCGCGGGCAGCGGTCCTGCGGGCAGGGGCGGGGTGAGCGCCCGGCGGATCGCGGCGGTGGCCCGTGAACGGCCGGCCGCGCGGGCGGCTGAGCTCTCGTCGGCCGGCATTGTCGCTGTCCCCTCCACTGCTCGTGCCCGGGGCTGTCGCCGGGGGCCCGGGCCCCCGGCCGTGCTGCTGACGGCCGGTTCCCGGGCCGTCCGGTCCTCAGGGACGGTACGACGCGGAGACCGGGCCCGTCAGGCGCTCTCGTCGGCGAGTTCGCGGACCGCGTCCGCGAACGCCTCGCCCCGCTTGTTGTAGTTGACGAACATGTCCATCGAGGCACAGGCCGGGGCCAGCAGGACGGTGTCACCCGGACCCGCCAGCCGTGCCGCTTCACGGACCGCTGCGGACATCGCCCCAGTGTCGGTCCGGTCGAGGTCGACCACCGGTACCTCGGGGGCGTGTCGCGCCAGGGCTTCGCGGATCAGGGCCCGGTCGGCGCCCATCAGCACGACGCCCTTCAGCCGCTTCGCCGCCCCGGTCACCAGCTCGTCGAAGGTGGCGCCCTTGGCGAGGCCCCCGGCGATCCAGACGATCGGGTCGTAGGACGCGAGGGAGGCCTCGGCGGCGTGGGTGTTGGTGGCCTTGGAGTCGTCGATGTACGTGACGCCGGAGACGTCGGCGACGTGTTCGATGCGGTGGGCGTCGGGGCGGAAGGCCCGCAGCCCGTCGCGCACGGCCTTCGGGGGTACGCCGAAGGCGCGGGCCAGCGCCGCCGCGGCCAGGGCGTTGGCGATGTTGTGGGGGGCCGGCGGGTTGACGTCGCTCGTCTCGGCGAGCTCCTGGGCCTGCTTCTGCCGGTCGGCGACGAACGCCCGGTCGACGAGGATGCCGTCGACCACCCCGAGCTGCGAGGGGCCCGGGGTGCCGAGGGTGAAGCCGATGGCCCGGCAGCCCTCCTCGACGTCGGCCTCGCGTACGAGGTCCTCCGTCGCCGCGTCCTGCGCGTTGTAGACGCAGGCGACGCGGTTGCCCTCGTAGATCCGGCCCTTGTCGGCGGCGTAACCGGCCATGGAGCCGTGCCAGTCGAGGTGGTCGGGGGCCAGGTTGAGCACGGCCCCGGAGTGGGCGCGCAGCGAGGGCGCCCAGTGGAGCTGGTAGCTGGAGAGCTCGACGGCGAGGACGTCGTACGTCTCGTCGCCGAGCACCGCGTCCAGCAGAGAGACCCCGATGTTGCCGACGGCGGCCGTGCGCAGGCCGGCCGCCTCGAGGATCGAGGCGAGCATCCGCACGGTCGTGGTCTTGCCGTTGGTGCCGGTGACCGCGAGCCAGGGTGCCGGTTCCCGGCCGTCCTGCCCCCTCAGCCGCCAGGCGAGTTCGACGTCGCCCCAGACGGGGACACCCGCCTCGGCGGCCGCCGTGAAGAGCGGCTTGCCGGGCTTCCAGCCGGGGGCCGTGACGACGAGCTCGGTGGACTCGGGCAGGGTGTCGCCGTCGCCGAGGCGCACGGTGATCCCGAGCGCCTCCAGCTCGGCGGCCTGGGCGCGGGAGCGCTCGTCGTCGCGGTCGTTGACGACGGTGACCAGCGCTCCCCGCTCGTGCAGGGCACGGGCGGCGGGGATCCCGCTGACGCCGAGACCGGCGACCGTGACGTGCTTGCCCTGCCAGTCCACGTTGCTCACTTCTTGGCTGCCCATCCCGCGTAGAAGAGGCCGAGTCCGACGATCACGCACATGCCCTGGATGATCCAGAACCGGACCACGACAAGGACCTCGGACCACCCCTTGAGTTCGAAGTGGTGCTGGAGGGGCGCCATACGGAAGACCCGCTTGCCGGTCATCTTGAACGAGCCGACCTGGATGACCACGGACATGGTGATCATCACGAAGAGGCCGCCGAGGATGGCCATCAGGAACTCGGTGCGCGAGCAGATCGCGAGACCCGCGAGCGCGCCGCCGAGGGCGAGCGAACCGGTGTCGCCCATGAAGATCTTCGCGGGCGAGGTGTTCCACCACAGGAAGCCGAAGCAGGCGCCCATGAGGGCGGAGGCGACGACCGCGAGGTCGAGCGGATCACGTACCTCGAAGCAGGCGCTGGGGTTGGTCAGCGTCTCCGCGTTGGCGCAGGACTCCTGGAACTGCCAGAGCCCGATGAAGGTGTAGGCGCCGAAGACCATCACCGAGGCGCCGGTGGCCAGGCCGTCCAGACCGTCCGTCAGGTTCACGCCGTTGGACATGGCGAGGATCATGAACAGCGCCCAGACGCAGAACAGCACCGGGCCGATCGACCAGCCGAAGTCCTCGACGAACGAGAGCCTGGTGGAGGCCGGGGTGTTGCCGTGGATGTCGGCGAACTGGAGCGAGAGCACCGCGAAGGCGATGCCGACGATCAGCTGGCCGGCCATCTTCGCCTTGGCGCGCAGCCCGAGGGAGCGCTGCTTGACGATCTTGATGTAGTCGTCGAGGAAGCCGACGAGGCCCATCCCGGCCATCAGGAACAGGACGAGGACGCCGGAGAAGCGCATGTCCTCGCCGGTGATCACCTTCGCCAGGATGTACGCGATGATCGTCGCCAGGATGAAGGCGATCCCACCCATGGTGGGAGTGCCCTTCTTGCTGCCGTGGGTACGCGGGCCGTCGTCCCGGATGAACTGCCCGTAGCCCTTGCGGGCCAGAAGTTTGATCAGAAGCGGGGTACCGACCAGGGTCAGGAAGAGCCCTATGGCCCCCGCGAAGAGGATCTGCCTCATCGGACGGCGACCTCGCCCTCGGTCGTCTCCAGCAGTGCCATGGCGACCTTCTCCAGGCCGACCGACCGGGACGCCTTCACCAGCACGACGTCTCCCGGGCGCAGTTCACTGCGCAACAGGTCGACGGCCGCCTGTGCGTCGGACACGTGCACCGACTCCTCACCCCACGAACCCTCGTTATATGCGCCCAGTTGCAGCCAGGAGGCTTCTCTTCCTCCGACAGCGACGAGCTTGCTGACGTTGAGCCGGACGGCGAGCCGTCCGACCGCGTCGTGCTCGGCGAGCGACGCGTCACCGAGCTCGGCCATCTGACCGAGCACCGCCCACGTGCGCCCCCCGTCTGCCCGTCGGGCCTTGCCCATGGCGGCCAGCGCACGGAGTGCGGCCTTCATGGATTCGGGGTTCGCGTTGTAGGCGTCATTGACGACCGTCACACCGTCCGGACGCTCGGTGACCTCCATGCGCCAGCGGGAGAGGGTGCCCGCCCCGGAGAGCGCATCGGCGATCTCGGTCACGGACATGCCCAACTCATGGGCGACGGCGGCCGCGGCGAGCGCGTTCGACACGTGGTGCTCACCGTACAGGCGCAAGGTCACGTCGCTGCACCCGGTGGGTGTGTGGAGCTCGAAAGCGGGGCGGCCGTCGTCGGTGAGCCGCACGTTCTCTCCCCGTACGTCCGCATCCGGGCCCTCCCCGAAGAGGAGCACCCGGGCTTTTGTGCGGGACGCCATGGCCCGCACGAGCGGGTCGTCGGCGTTGAGGATCGCGGCGCCGTCCTCCGGGAGGACCTCGACGAGCTCGCCCTTGGCCTGGGCGATGGCCTCGCGGCTGCCGAACTCCCCGAGGTGGGCGCTGCCCACGTTGAGGACCAGGCCGATCCGAGGAGGCGTCAGGTCGGCGAGGTAGTGGATGTGGCCGATTCCGCGCGCACCCATCTCCAGCACGAGATGGCGGGTTTCCGCCGTGGCGCGGAGCGCGGTGAGCGGCAGACCGATCTCGTTGTTGAGGGAGCCGGGTGTCCAGACCGTGGGCGCCTTGCGTTCCAGGATCTGGGCGATCAGGTCCTTCGTGGACGTCTTGCCCGCCGAGCCGGTCAGCGCGACGACGGTGGTGCCGAGGCGTTCCACGGCGGCGCGGGCGAGGGCGCCGAGCGCGGCCACGACGTCGTCGACCACGATCGCGGGCACACCGACGGGGCGGGCGGCGAGCACGGCCACCGCGCCGGCCTCGACGGCGAGCTGCGCGTAGTCGTGGCCGTCGACGCGCTCGCCCGCGAACGCGGCGAACAGGGAGCCCTGCCGCACCTCCCGGGAGTCGATGACGACGGGCCCGGTGACGACGGCGGACGGGTCCGGTACGTCGTGCGGCTGCCCGCCGACGATTCCGGCGATCTCGGCGAGGGAAAGGGCGATCACTTGGTCATCCCTGACTGTTGTTCTCATGGGTGTCTACGCGGGCCTCGGGGGCCTGCGCGGTGCTCGTGCGTCCCAGGGAGCGTTCGATGGCCTCGCGCAGGACCTTCCGGTCGTCGAAGGGGCGTACCACTCCGTGGATGTCCTGACCCTGCTCGTGACCCTTTCCGGCCACCAGTACGGTGTCACCGGGCTCGGCGCGGGCGACCGCGGCGGCGATGGCCGCGGCGCGGTCGGCCTCCACGAGCACGTCGCCGCGCTCGTGGACGGGGACCTCGGCGGCGCCGGAGAGCATCGCGGCGAGGATCGCGAGGGGGTCCTCGGAGCGGGGGTTGTCGGAGGTCAGTACGGCGGTGTCGGCGAGCCGTGCCGCGGCGGCGCCCATCGGGCCGCGCTTCGTCGTGTCGCGGTCGCCGCCGCAGCCGAGCACGATGTGCACCCGGCCCTCGGTGACCTTCTGCAGGGAGCGCAGGACGGATTCGACGGCGTCGGTCTTGTGCGCGTAGTCGACGACCGCGAGGTACGGCTGTCCGGCGTCGACGCGTTCCAGCCGGCCGGGCACGCCCGGGACGTCCGCGATGCCGTCGGCGGCGGTCTGCGGGTCGACGCCCGCGACGGCCAGGGTGACGATCGCGGCCAGGGTGTTGGCCACGTTGAACGGGCCGGGCAGCGGGGCCCTGGCGGTGACGCGCTCGTCCTTGGGGCCGATCACGGTGAAGGTGCTGTCCCGGGGGCCGACCTCCACGTCCTCGGCCCGCCAGTCGGCGTCCGGGTGGCCCTCGGCGGAGAAGGTGACGACCGGGACGGACGCCTCCTTCACGAGCCTGCGGCCGTACTCGTCGTCGAAGTTGAGGACCCCGAGCTTGCTGCGCTGCGGGGTGAACAGCTGCGCCTTGGCCTGGAAGTAGTCCTCCATGCCGGAGTGGAACTCCATGTGCTCCGGGCTGAGGTTGTTGAAGACGGCGACGTCGAAGACGCAGCCGTCGACCCGGCCGAGCACCAGGGCGTGGCTGGAGACCTCCATGGCGACGGCCTCGACCCCGCGTTCGCGCATGACGGCGAACAGGGCCTGGAGGTCGGTGGCTTCGGGGGTGGTGCGCTCCGACTTGATGCGCTCGTCACCGATCCGCATCTCGACGGTGCCGATCAGTCCGGTGCTGCGTCCGGCACCGCGCAGGCCGCCCTCGACGAGGTAGGCCGTGGTGGTCTTGCCGGACGTTCCGGTGATGCCGATCTGGAGGAGGCCGACGCCCGGCCGTCCGTAGATCTCGGCCGCGATGTCGCCCATACGGCCGCGCGGGTCGTCGGTGACGAGGACCGGCAGGCCGGTGGCGGCGGCGCGCTCGGCGCCCGCCGGGTCGGTGAGGATCGCGGCGGCGCCGAGACCCTCGGCCTGGGCGGAGAAGTCGGCGCCGTGGAAACGGGCACCGGGCAGGGCCGCGTAGACGTCCCCGGGGCGCACGGCCCGGGAGTCGTGGGTGATTCCGGTGACCTCACCGGAATCCTGCGGTCCGGCACCGAGCCGGGCGGCCAGCTCTCCGATGGACGTCGGCCGGATCCGGTCCGGTCGGGGCGCTCCCGGGTAGGTCACAGGCGCGTCCTTCTGAGTGGTTTGGCACTGATCAGCGTGGGGCACGGCGGTGAGCGTACCGGGCGGACCCGGCCTCTCGCGAAGTGAGGGGCCGGGGTCGCGGTACTTCTCGTTCCGGTTCCCGGGATCAGGGGTGATGGTCGTCACTGAGGGTTCCCCCGAGTTACTCGCCGGGCTTGAAGGACACCGGCAGCCGGGCTGGATCGCTGCCGGAGGGAGGGGTCTGGAGGGTCTTCAGGGCGAACTCCATGACCTTCTTGTAGATCGGCCCGCAGATCTGGCCGCCGAAGTAGCTGCCCTTGGTGGGGTTCTGGATGGCGCAGTAGACGGTGACCTGCGGATCGTCCGCGGGGGCGAACCCCGCGAAGGACGCGGTGTAGCCCTTGTAGATGCCGCGTACGGGATCGACCCGGTTGGCCGTGCCCGTCTTGCCCGCGACGCGGTAGCCCTGGATGTGGGCCTTGGTCCCGGTGCCCTCCCGGTCGTCGACCACGGACTCCAGCATCTTCGCCAGGGTCCCGGCGGTCTTCTCGCTGACCACCCGGGTGCGTTCGGGGGCCTCGGAGGCGGTGTAGCGGCCGTCGGCGCCCTTGGTGCCGCGGACGAGGCTCGGCTCGATCCTGACGCCGCCGTTGGCGATGGTCGAGTAGACCGACGCCGCCTGCATGGCGTTGAGCGAGAGGCCCTGGCCGAAGGGGATCGTGTACTGCTGCGAGGTCGACCAGTCCTGGGGCTTGGCGAGGATGCCGGGCGACTCGCCCGGGTAGTCGAGCCCCGTGGTACTGCCGATGCCGAACTTGCGCAGGTAGGAGTGGAGGACCTTGTTGGCCTCGGCCTGGGTCTTGCCCAGCTGTCCGGTGGCCAGGATGGTGCCGATGTTGCTCGACTTGGCGAGTACGCCGTTGAGCGTGAGGTACCAGGTGGGGTGGTCGATGTCGTCCCGGAAGAGCCGGTCGCCCCGGTGCAGCCGGTTGGGGACCGTGACGTGCGTCCCGGGCGTGGCCGCTCCCTCCTCCAGCACTGCGGCCATGGACATGACCTTGCTGGTGGAGCCGGGCTCGTACACGTCCTGGAGGGCCGCGTTGCCCAGGCCCGCCGCATTGCTCCGGGCGAGGTCGTTCGGGTCGTAGCCGGGGGCGTTGGCCATGGCGAGCACCTCGCCGGTCCGGGTGTTCTGGACGATGACGTAGCCGCGGTCGGCCTGGGACTTCTCGACCTGGTCGGCGATGGCGCGCTGCGCCGCCCACTGGATGTCGCGGTCGATCGTCAGCTCGACGTCGGCGCCGGCGACGGCCGGGATCTCCGTGGAGCCGGCGGTCGGCACGGGACGGCCGCCCGCCTGGGCGTAGCGGATCTTGCCGTCCTCGCCCTGGAGCTGCTTGTTCAGCTGTGCTTCCAGCCCGCCGCCGCCCTTGCCCTCGGCGTTGACGAATCCCAGTATCCCGGCGGCGAGGTCGCCGTTGGGGTACACGCGCCTGGTGGTGGGCTCCTGGAGGACCCCGGCCAGCACGTCGGCTCCGGGGCCGCCCTTCGCCTTGTCCTCGGCCGCCTTCTCCGCGAAGACGGACTTGAGGTCCTTGATCTGCTTCCAGACCTGCGGGGTCTGCCGGCGGGCCAGCACGGTGTAGCGGCTCTTCGGGGTGGAGAGCTTCTTCGCCAGTTCCGCCTCGTCCTTGCCGAGGATCGGGGCGAGGAGGGCGGCCGCCTGCTGCGGCGCGTCCGGGGCCTTGCTGTCCTCGGGCGTGAACAGCTTCGGGTCGGCCGTGATGTCGTGCGCGTCGACGCTGGTGGCGAGGGCGATGCCGCTGCGGTCGGTGATCTCGCCGCGTTCGGCGGCGATCGTGTACTCCAGGTAGCGGTTCTTCTCGGCCTTGGCGGCGTACGTACTCGCGTCGACCGCCTGCACCTGGAGGAGCCGGATGACGAACGCCAGCATGACGAGGGTCAGGCAGAGGCTGATCAGGCGCAGCCGCGGGCGCGGGCTGCCCAGCCGGATGGACCGCGAGGAGCCGCCCCGTCGCTTCCTGGCCACCGGACGCCCCGGACGCCGGGGGTCGGGGCGGGCCGCGGGCCGGGGGCGTCCCGAGCCGCCGGCCGCGTTGCGGGAGCGCGCGGGGCCGGGTACTCGGCGGCGCGGCGGTTCCTTGGACGGCACTGCGTCACCTGCCGGAGCTCGTCGGGGTCGGGGTGGTCGGGGCCGGAGCGGCGGGCGCCGTCGACGGGGTCGCGGGGGACGGTGAGGGCGACGGCGGCACGGAACCGGAAGGGGAGGCGGAACCGGCCGCGCTCGCCTCCGGTTCGGGCGGGGCGGCGGGGGAAGGCTGCGCGGTGGCCCGCTCGGGCACTCCTCGGACCTTCCCGTCCGGGTCGAGGAAGGCGGGGCTGCCGCCGGGCACCATGCCGAGCTCCCTGGCGCGGCGTTCCAGCGCGTCGGGTTCGGAGTAGTTGTCGACGTCCCGCTGGAGGGCCTGCTGCTCGTCGGTGAGCTCGGTGGTCTCCCGCTTCAGCTTGCTCAGCCTGAACGATCCTTCATTGAGCGCCGAGTTCAGCAGGAGGAGCGAAATCAGGCCACCCGCGAGCAGCAGCACGACCAGCAGGACGAAGGGGGTGCGGGCCGCGGTGCTCGGCCCCGACGGCATCAGCCGGGCGAGCCGGCCGGCCCGCCCCTTCATCTGCTCGGCCGTCCCGGTCACCGCGGAGCCACCGTCCCCGTCCGCTTCCGGGCGGCCCGGGTGGGCGCGCTCATCGCTCCTCCTCGCGGATCCGCTGGGCGCCGCGCAGCCTGGCGGGGGCGGCCCGCCGGTTCTCGGCGACCTCTTCCTCGGTGGGCAGTTCGGCGCCGCGGGTGAGCAGTTTCAGCCGGGGCTGGTAGCGCTCGGGGACGACGGGCAGTCCGGGCGGCGCCGTGTTGGCGGCACCGGCCGCGAAGACCTGCTTGACGAGGCGGTCCTCCAGCGAGTGGTACGAGAGGACGGCGATCCGGCCGCCGACGGCGAGGGTCCCCACCGCCGCCGGGATCGCCCGCTCCAGGACGGTGAGTTCGCCGTTCACCTCGATGCGCAGGGCCTGGAAGGTGCGCTTGGCCGGATTGCCGCCGGTGCGCTTGGCGGCCTGCGGCAGGGAGTCACGGATCAGCTCGACCAGGCGGGCGCTGTTGCTGAAGGGTTCCTTCTCGCGTTCGCGCACGACGGCCGAGACGATGCGCTTGGCCTGCTTCTCCTCGCCGTACGCGCGCAGGATCCGCACCAGGTCGCCCGGCGGGTAGGTGTTGAGCACCTCGGCCGCGCCGATGCCGGTGCTCTGGTCCATGCGCATGTCGAGCGGCGCGTCCTGGGCGTACGCGAAGCCGCGGTCCGCCTCGTCCAGCTGCATGGAGGAGACACCGAGGTCGAAGAGCACTCCCTGGACCTTGGGGATCCCCAGCCGGTAGAGGACCTCGGGGAGTTCGTCGTAGACGGCGTGCACCAGCGTGGCGCGGTCGCCGTACGGCGCGAGGCGCTCGCCGGAGAGCCTCAGCGCCTCCTTGTCACGGTCCAGGGCGACCAGCCGGGCCTCGGGGAAGGCTTCGAGCAGGGCCTCGCTGTGCCCGCCGAGCCCGAGGGTGCAGTCGACGACGACAGGGGGCTGCGGTCCCGTCGCCTCCAGAGCCGGGGCCAACAGGTCCAGGCATCGCTGGAGCATCACCGGGACGTGTCGGGTCTGGCTCAAAGCGCCCTCTCAGGCTCTGCCCCGTGTGGCGGTACATACGGTCTGGTCCCCGCCCGCCCGGAAGGGGAGGTCGGCCGGCGCCGGGGAAGGAGGCGTCGGCCGGCCGTCGAGCGGGAGAGGGCCGGGCCGCACGTACGCCGCACATCACGGGGAACTCGAAACATGTAAAAATATGCGGAACGCGCAGGCGTGTCGGTAACTTCGCGTCACTTTAGTCCACCCTGCCATTCGATCCATTCCCGATCAACGAACCGCGCAGCGCGTCGGACCGCCGCGGCGGCAGGGGAACCTCACCCGGTCGGACGCCTGGCCGTGAGGCTTGTGGGTTACCTCACAACAAGCCACGTTGACGTTCTTTGTCCCCTTCCACAGCACGCCAGGAGCGGTCACGAACGCTAACGTCATACCTATGTCGACTTCTGCGCAGCCTTCCGCCGAGACCGATTCGCCTTCCTCCCCCGCGACCCGTTCCGAGGGCACGGTCACCGACCGCCTCGTCGAACTGAACGCGCGTTACGCGGAGGCGTTCACCGACCCGGGCATGGACGCACGGCCCGTCCTGCACGTCGCCGTGGTCGCCTGTATGGACGCCCGCCTCGACCTGCACGCCGCGCTCGGCCTGGAGCTCGGTGACTGCCACACCATCCGCAACGCGGGCGGCGTGGTCACCGACGACGTGATCCGGTCCCTGACCATCAGCCAGCGGGCGCTCGGCACCCGCAGCATCGTCCTCATCCACCACACGAACTGCGGTCTGGAATCGCTGACCGAGGACTTCCGGCAGGAGCTGGAGCGCGAGGTCGGCCAGCGCCCGGTCTGGTCGGTGGAGGCCTACACGGACGCCGACCAGGACGTGCGCCAGTCGATGCAGCGCGTGCGCACCTCGCCGTTCCTCCTGCACACGGACGACATCCGCGGTTTCGTCTTCGACGTGACCACCGGATCGCTGCGCGAGATCCTGCCCGCCTCCTGAACCCTCCTCGACATACGGCCTACATCCGGCATATCGCCCCCACTTATCCACAGGCGAGTGACACGAAGCGGTAACGGCAACAAGAATGCGGGTGTGACATCTCTCCGGGTCCTCCGGAGAGTGTCCGTATTTCGGGGCGGGCCGGGCAGCTTTGTGCGTCGGCCCGTGCACAAGGGGCCGAGGAGGGCCGGGTGACGACCTATGACGATCGAGCGAGCCTCACAGATCTGACCACGACAGCGGAGCGGGTGCGCAGGTCGGTCGAGGGTGTGATCGAGGGCAAGCCTGAGGTCGTACGGCTTTCGCTGACCGTGCTGCTCGCGGAGGGGCACCTCCTGATCGAGGATGTGCCCGGGGTCGGCAAGACGATGCTGGCCAAGGCGCTGGCGCGGTCCATCGACTGCTCGGTGCGGCGTATCCAGTTCACGCCGGACCTGCTGCCCTCGGACATCACCGGGGTCTCGATCTTCGATCAGCAGCGGCGGGACTTCGAGTTCAAGCCGGGGGCGATCTTCGCCCAGATCGTGATCGGCGACGAGATCAACCGCGCGTCCCCCAAGACCCAGTCTGCGCTGCTGGAGTCGATGGAGGAGCGCCAGGTCACGATCGACGGCACGACCTACGAACTGCCCGACCCCTTCATGGTCGTGGCCACCCAGAACCCGGTGGAGATGGAGGGCACCTACCCTCTCCCCGAGGCGCAGCGCGACCGCTTCATGGCCCGGGTGTCGATCGGTTATCCGAGCGCCGAGGCCGAGCTCCAGATGCTCGACGTGCACGGCGGGGCCTCCCCGCTGGACGACCTGCAGCCGGTGGCGCACGCCCACGACATCGTGAAGCTGATCGACGCGGTGCGCACGGTGCACGTGGCCGAGGCCATCCGGCGGTACGCGGTGCAGCTGGTGGCCGCCACCCGCCAGCACCCCGACCTCAGACTCGGCGCCTCGCCGCGCGCCACCCTGCATCTGCTGCGCGCCGCCAAGGCGTCGGCCGCGCTGAGCGGGCGGGACTACGCCCTGCCGGACGACGTCCAGGCCCTGGCGGTCCCGGTGCTCGCCCACCGGCTGCTGCCGACGGCGCAGGCGCAGCTCAACCGCCGTACGGCCGAGCAGGTCGTGCTGGACATCCTGCAGCGCACCCCGGTGCCGACATCCGGAGGTGGCACGCCGGCCCCGGCGCAGCCCCAGCAACGGCCCGGCAGCCCGGTGTACGGCGGTCAGCCCGGCGCACGGCGCCTGTGATGACGGCCGGGGCTCCCGGCCCCGTGGACGACAGCGACGACAAGGGCGGCCTGCGGGCGGCGCTGAGCGGGCTCACGACACGGGGCCGGTCCTTCCTGGCCGCCGGTGTGGCGGCGGCGGTCTGCGCCTATGTGCTGGGCCAGGGCGACCTCCTCCGGGTCGGTCTGCTGCTGGCGGTGCTGCCGCTGGTCTGCGTCACCGTGCTCTACCGCACCCGCTACCGGGTGGCGGGCAGCAGGCGGCTGTCGCCCTCGCGGGTGCCGGCCGGCTCGGAGGCTCGCGTCCATCTGCGCATGGACAACGTCTCCCGGCTGCACACGGGCCTGCTCATGCTCCAGGACCGGGTGCCGTACGTCCTCGGCCCCCGGCCCCGGTTCGTCCTGGACCGGGTGGAGCCGGGCGGCGTGCGGGAGGTGTCCTACCGGGTCCGCTCCGACCTGCGCGGACGCTATCCGCTGGGGCCGTTGCAGCTGCAGCTGAGCGATCCGTTCGGGATGTGCGAGCTTTCGCGTTCGTTCAGCGCCTACGACACCCTGGTGGTCGTCCCCCGTACCGAGCCGCTGCCGCCGCTGCGGCTGGCCGGGGCGGCCACCGGGTACGGCGACGGCAGGGCGCGCTCGCTGGCGCTGGCCGGCGAGGACGACATCATTCCGCGCGGCTACCGCCACGGCGACGACCTGCGCCGGGTGCACTGGCGCTCCACCGCGCGCTACGGCGAGCTGATGGTGCGGCGGGAGGAGCAGCCGCAGCGGGCCAGGTGCACGGTGCTGCTGGACACCCGGCGCATCGCCTACCGGGGTGCCGGGCCGGGCTCGGCCTTCGAATGGGCGGTGTCCGGGGCGGCGTCCGCGCTGATGCACATGCTGGAGCGTGGCTTCGCGGTGCGGCTGCTCACCGACGAGGGAAGCGTCGTGCCGGGTGAGAGCGCCGACGGGTTCGCCGGGTCGACCCAGGACTCCGCGGACTCGGCGGGTCTGATGATGGACACCCTCGCGGTCGTCGACCACTCCGACGGCGGCGGTCTCTCCCGCGCGTACGACGTGCTGCGCGGGGGGAACGAGGGGCTGCTGGTGGCGTTCTTCGGCGATCTCGACGAGGAGCAGACGGCGGTGGCGGCCAGGATGCGGCAGCGCAGCCGGGGGGCCGTCGCGTTCGTGCTGGACGGTGACGACTGGGCGCGCGGTGCCGAGGCCGCGCCTGCCGCGCCGGTCTCCGAGCGTCTGCGACTGCTGCGGGAAGCGGGATGGACGGCGATGGCGGTGCCGCCCGGGACGGAGCTCGCCCGGCTGTGGCAGCAGGCGGGCGAGGAGGGCGGCGGGCAGTCCTCCGCGGCCGGATCGACGACAGGGCTCTCCGGGGGATGGTCATGAGCGGGCGTACCCGACTGGCGCTCTGCGCCTTCGCGGCCACGATGCTGGCGGCGGCGTCCTTGCTGCCGCTGGTCGAGACGGCGAAGTGGTTCCTGCAGGCCGCGTTCCTGCTGGCCCTCCAGACCGGTGTGGGGGTGCTCGCCCGCCGGATGCGCCTGGCGCGGGTCCTGACGGTCTCCCTCCAGCTGCTCGTCACCCTGCTGACGCTGACCGTGTCGTTCGCCAGGGAGTACGCCCTGTTCGGGGTGGTGCCCGGGCCGCAGGCGGTCCAACGGCTCGGCGAGCTGCTGACCATGGGCGCCGACGACGTCAACAGGTACGCCATTCCCGCACCGGCGACGGACGGCATCCGGCTGATGCTGATCGGCGGGGTGCTCCTGGTCGGGCTCACCGTGGACGTTCTCGCGGTGACCGTGCGCGCCGCGGCGCCTGCCGGTCTTCCGCTGCTCGCGCTGTACTCGGTGGCGGCCGGTCTCTCCGACGGCGGGGCGGGCTGGCTCTTCTTCCTGCTCGCGGCGTGCGGTTATCTGCTGCTCCTGCTGGCCGAGGGCCGGGACCGGCTGTCCCGGTGGGGGCGGGTGTTCGGCGGGGTGTCCCGTACGTCGGGCGGTCTGTCGGCCGGCCTGGAGGGGTCCGGGCGCGCGGTGGCGTCGGTCCGTACGGGGCGGCGCATCGGCGTGGTGGCGCTGGGCATCGCACTGGTGGTGCCCGCGGCCCTGCCCGCCCTGGACGGCGGGCTGCTGGGCGGTACGGGAGGCGGTTCGGGCAGGGGTGGCGGCGGGGGCACCATCTCCGCGGTGAACCCGTTGGTCTCGCTGCAGAACAATCTCAACCAGCCGGAGAACCGCGAGGTGATGTCGTACCGCACCAACGCGGACAATCCCCAGGACTTCTATCTGCGCATCCTGGCCCTCGACCAGTTCAACGGCGGCGAGTGGCGTCCGTCGACCCGCCGGCTGAAGGACGTCCCCGACAGGCTGCCGCAGCCGGCCGGGCTGGCCGGGGACGTCTCGGTCACCGAGGTCAGGACGAACATCTCGGCGTCCCGCTCGTACCAGCAGACGTATCTGCCGCTCCCCTACCCGGCGAGCGAGGTGGACATCCAGGGCCGCTGGCGGTTCGAGCCCGAGGGGCGCACCCTCGTCGGCGACGACGGACAGACGACGCGCGGCGCGCGGTACGAGGTCAGCAGTCTGGTGGTGGAGCCGACTGCCGCGCAGCTCGCCGGGGCGATGGAGCCGCGTTCGGACCTGGCCCGTGAGTACACGCGGGTGCCCTCGTCGCTGCCCGATGTCGTCCAGGAGACCGCCGAGGTGGTGACCGAGGGCGCCGCGAACGACTACGAGCGGGCCGTGAAGCTCCAGAACTGGTTCGCCTCGGAGGGCGGCTTCCGCTACGACACCACGGTCACGTCGGGTACGGGCACGGCGGCGATCGAGCGGTTCCTGAAGGAGAAGGAGGGCTTCTGCGTCCACTTCTCCTTCACGATGGCCGCGATGGCCAGGACCCTGGGCATACCGGCCCGGGTCGCGGTGGGCTTCACCCCCGGCACGGTGCAGGCGGACGGTTCGGTGTCGGTCGGGCTGCGGGACGCGCACGCCTGGCCCGAGCTGTACTTCGAGGGTGTGGGCTGGACCCGCTTCGAGCCGACACCGTCCCGGGGCAGCACCCCGGTGTACACCCTGCCGGACACGCCCTCGCAGGACCCCAGCGATCCCGCGCTGCCGACGGACGGTGCCTCCGTGGCGCCGACCGACACCCCCTCCACCTCGGAGTCCTGCCCGGCGCAGGAGCGTCAGCAGGGTCAGTGCGGTGCCTCCACGGCTCCTGGTGCGACGGACTCCGCCGATCCCGGCACCCCGGCGGGCACGGTGGCCCTGTGGGTGCTCGGCTCCCTGGTGGTGCTCACGCTCCCGCTGCTGCCGATGCTCTGGCGTACACGGGTCCGTGGCCGGCGGCTCGGGTCCTCGGGAGGGCGTACGGCCGCCGACGCGGCGGCCAGGGTGATGGCCGCCTGGGACGAGATCACCGATTCGGCCTGGGACCACGGCATTCCGCCGGACGAGTCGCTGACCCCACGCAAGGCCGCGGCGCGGATCGTCCGGCTGGGACGGCTCGACGGGGCGGCGGCCGCCGCGGTCCACCGGGTCGCGGGGGCGGTGGAGCAGGTGCTCTACGCCCCGGAGCCGGGCACGGCGTCCGCACCGGCCGATGACGTGCTGGCCGTCCGGACGGGGCTGCGGGCCTCGGCCGGCCGCTGGGACAGGCTGGGGGCGACACTCGCACCGCGTTCGGCCGTACGGGTGATCTGGGCGGTCTCGGAACGCCGGACGGCGCTCGCCCGCCGATGGTCGGACCGCATGGGCCGGGACCGCTGGGCGGCCCGGCTCCGGCGGCCTTCACGACAGCAGGGCTGATGGCCTGGCCCGGGGTCGGGTAACCGGTAACCGGAGCGGGCGGGCTCGGCGGGGCCTGGGCGGGCCTGGGGCCGAGCCCTGGCTGGGCTGGACTGAGGCTGGGCCGAGGCCTGGCTGGGCCGGGGGCCGGAGCTGCTGGGCCTGAGCTGGGCTTGGGTCCGGAGTCGGCCAGGCCTGAGCCTGTGCCGGAGCAGCCCGGCTCCGGGCCTGAGCAAGGCTTGGGTCCGGAGGAGCGGGCGGTCCTGGACCTGGGCGTGGGACCGGAGCAGCCGGGCCTGGGTCGGCGGGCCAAGGCCCCGTGGCCCGGGAGCGGCCGGGGGCCCGAGCTGGGCCTGGTCCGGCGGGCTGAAGATCATCCGCCCCAGGTCCGGCCCTCGTACGCACCCCGATGCCTGCCGACGCCCGCGCAGGTCCGGGCCCTCGGCCGCGCCCCGGGACCGGGCGTCACCCCCGCAGGGGCTGCGCCCTCGGCCGTCCGTGCACGCACACACGCAGACGCACATGAGGGGCGGTCGCTGTGATGCGACCGCCCCTCATGTGAGGCCGGCGTCAAGTCTTCGGTGTGCGCGGTCCGCGTCCTGGGCCGGTGGCTGGGGCTGTCCACCGCCGGGCCAGGAGGCGGAAAGCTCACTGGCCCTGTTCGTCGCGGCGGCGCTGCCACCGCTGTTCGATCCGGTTCATCATCGACCGGCGCTGCCTGGGATGTCGGCGTTCGCCTCCGCCCCCGCTCGCACTCCCCGCCGGCTGCTGCTCACCGGGCTTCGGCGCCTTGCGCCATCCGGTGACCGCCAGCACGGCACAGCCCAGCATGACGAGGAAACCCGCCACACTGACCCAGGTCTGCTGGAAAACCATTCCGGCCATGAGGAGCGCGATACCCACCAGAAAACCGGCTACCGCCTGGTAGACCCGTCGCCGGGTGTACCTGCGCAGCCCGCTTCCCTCAAGCGCTGTAGCGAACTTGGGATCTTCGGCGTACAGCGCTCGCTCCATCTGCTCGAGCATTCGCTGCTCGTGCTCCGAGAGCGGCACGGAGTCCTCCTCGTCGTCGGCCGCGGGGGCGACCGGTATGCGGCCCTTCCAGGATAGGCAGGGATTCGCCCCCGTGAAACCCGCCCTCTAGCCATAGCCAGTCCGGACCGCCATTTCGGCTCGGCTGCTGAGGCGTAGATTCCCCGACCTCCGAT
Organism: Streptomyces silvae; assembly: GCF_016745505.1. Classification (GTDB taxonomy): domain Bacteria; phylum Actinomycetota; class Actinomycetes; order Streptomycetales; family Streptomycetaceae; genus Streptomyces; species Streptomyces silvae. The sequence continues at coordinate 25,433 of NZ_JAERUC010000104.1, forward strand.
CCGTCATGCCGGATGGTGTCACCCGATCATACGGGGCCCGCGGCCCGATCGGGTGTTCCAAGCTGTACTCCGTCTGCAGCTGCGTTGCTGATCAGCCGGGCCGCCGTCGCTTCCGGCGCCGTACTCCGGTGGTGTCACCGGACGCCTCAGGCGCGCTTCTCCCCCAGAACGTGCAGCTGGGTCGCCACCGAGTGGAAGGCCGGCAGTTCCGCGACGGCCGCCTCCAGCCTGAGGAGCTCCTCCATCGCGCCCGGTTCGGTGTCCACGAGAACGCCCGGCACGAGGTCGGCGAAGACCCGCACACCGTGGACCGCGCCGACCTCGATGCCCGCGGCCTCGACCAGGCCGGTCAGCTGGTCCGCGGTGAACCTGCGGGGCACCGGGTCGCCATCACCCCAGCGCCCGGCGGGGTCCGACAGCGCCTGCCGGGCCTCGGCGAAGTGCCCCGCGAGCGCCCGGGCCAGGACGGCGCCGCCCAGGCCGGCGCCGAGCAGGCTGAGCGCGCCGGACGGGCGGAGGGCGTCCACCGCGTTGCGTACGCCCTCGGCGGGGTCGTCCACGTACTCCAGGACGCCGTGGCACAGGACCGCGTCGTAACCCACGCGGTCGACCACCTCGAACAGGCCGAGGATGTCGCCCTGGACACCCCGGACCCGGTCAGCGACACCGGCCTCCTCGGCACGGCGCTCCAGCGCGAAGAGGGCGTTCGGGCTGGGGTCGACGACGGTGACCCGGTGGCCGAGCCGGGCGACGGGCACGGCGAAGTTGCCGGTGCCGCCGCCGGTGTCCAGCACGTCCAGGGCTTCCCTGCCGGTCGCCTTGACCCGGCGCTCGAGAGCGTCCCTGAGGACCTCCCAGACCACAGCGGTACGGAGGGAGGCTCGGGGGCGCAGCTGGTCCGACACGGCAGTTGACTCCTCGGCACGGTGCCGCCACGGACGGCGGAGCGTGAACAGTGCAGGTGGTACGGGTGCTCTCCACCCTATTGCCTCGCACCGCCCGCACGGTCACCCCGCGTCGGGCCGCTGCCGCCCGGGCCCGTCCCTGCGGGGCTGCGGAAGGACGGGCTGGAGGACCAGCATCCGCTCGACCAGCCGCAGGAACATGGCCACGTCGCGCAGCAGGTCGTCGGCGTCGCGGCTGGTGGCCGCGCCGGGTATGCCCGCCTCCGCACGGGCCCTGCGCGGGGCTCCGGAGGCGAACAGGGCGCTCCACTCGGTGAGTTCCGGTGCGATGTCCGGGAGGACCTCCCAGGCGCTGCGGATCCGCTCCCTGCGGCGTCTGCCGGTCTCGGGCCGCCCGCGGGCGGCGAGCACGGCGGCCGCGGTGCGCAGCGCGGCGAGGTGTGCGGTGGCGTACCGCTCGTTGGGCACGTCGAGGACGGCTGCCTCGTCCAGCCCGGCGTGGGCCTGGGCGAGCAGATCGAGGGCGGCGGGCGGCGCCGTGGTGCGGCGCGGCACGGGGTGGACGTCGGCTGCCGGGCCGGTCAGTGAGGGGGCAGGGCTGCCTGCGCGGCGCCGCGGGGCGGCGGCTGCGGACGAGCTGGCCATGACGAACCTCCTGTCGTCGTGTGACGGCTCCGTGGCCGTATGTGTCCATCGTGACGGCCCCCACTGACAATCCCTCAGATCCCGCCTCTGACCAGGCACTTTGCTTCGAGCGCGAGTTCGGGCTAGTTTTTTGCACTGACTGGTCAGTTCAAAAACTTGGGGGTGGGGTCGTGGACAGCCCGCACGGGGCGTCGCTGAGCGCCGAGGACTTCGGGCTGAAGGGCCCGCGCGGCTGGGCCTTCCGGGGAGTGGAGTTCAGCGCGGATCCCGGATCGCTCGTCGCGGTGGAGGGACCCTCCGGCTCCGGCCGTACGTGTCTGCTGCTCGCCCTCACCGGCCGGATGCGCTCCACCCAGGGCCATGCCGAGGTCGGCGGCGAGCGCCTGCCCGGACGGCTCGCCGCCGTACGCGGGTTCAGTGCCCTCGGCCCGGTCCCCGGCGTCAGCGACCTGGACCCGTCCTTCACCGTGGCCGAGCACCTTCGGGAACGGGCCCTGCTGCGGCGCCGGTTCGGCGGTTCACCGCGCGCCCTGCTGCGGCCCCGCGCCGAACGCGCCGCCACGGCGCGGGCGACGATCGACACCGCCCTGGAGGCCGCGGGGCTCGACCTCGCGGAGCTGCCCAAGGCCGAACGGACCTCCGTGCGGGACCTGGAGCGCCTGGAGGCCCTGCGCCTGTCCGTCGCCCTCGCCCTGATGGGCCGCCCGCGGCTCCTCGCGGTGGACGACACCGACCTCAAACTCTCCGCCCCCGACCGCGCCCTGGCCTGGGAGCTGCTGCGCGGCCTCGCGGCCGGCGGCACCACCGTGCTGGCCGTGTGCAGCGAGTCCCCCGAGGACGCGCTCACCGTGCGCACCCGCCCGGCGGCGGAGACCGATACGCCCGACGACACGACCACCGGGAAGGAAGCGGACGATGCGATCGCCGAGACTGGCCGCGCTTGAGCTGAGGCGGTTCGGCAGGGGCCGGATGCCCCGCGCCGCACTCGTGGCGCTCCTCCTGCTCCCCCTGCTGTACGGAGCGCTCTACCTCTGGTCCTTCTGGGACCCGTACGGGCGGCTCGACCGCATCCCCGTGGCGCTCGTCAACGACGACAAGGGCGCGAGCGCCGAGGGCGAACGCCTCGCGGCCGGTGACGAGATAGCTGGCCGGCTGCTCGACTCGAAGGTCTTCGACTGGCACGAGGTCGGCTCCGCCGAGGCGGAGAAGGGCGTCGAGGACGGGACGTACTACCTCTCCCTGACCATGCCCGCGGACTTCAGCAAGCAGATCGCGTCGAGCGGCGGGGACTCCCCCGAGACCGGCGCCCTCGAGGTCCGTACGAACGACGCCAACAACTACATCGTCGGGCAGATCTCCAGGACGGTCTTCGCCGAGGTCCGCAGCGCCGCGTCCACGAAGGCCTCGCGCGGCTTCCTGGACCGGATCTTCATCAACTTCTCCGGTCTGCACGACGCGACCGCGAAGGCGGCCAAGGGGGCCGACGACCTCGAGAGCGGCCTCACGAAGGCGAAGAAGGGCTCCAAGGACCTCGCGGACGGCCTCACGACCGCCAAGTCGGGCAGCGGCACGCTCTCCACCGGCGTCACCAAGCTGAACAAGGGCGCAGGCGACCTGGAGACGGGTTCCAAGCAGGTCGCCGGCGGCACCCAGCTGCTCGCCGACAAGGTCAACGCGGTCGCCGCCGACGTACGCCCCTTCCTGAAGGACAACGGCAAGGCCATCGGGGACACGGCCCGGCTGGTCGCCGACTCCTCGAAGGCCGTACGGGACAACCTCGACCTGCTGGTGGAGGCGGCGCCCACCGCCTCGGCCGCCGCCCACGAGGCCTCCGACGACCTGACCGAGGTCTACCGCCTCCGCTGCGAGGACCAGCCGATCCCCGATCCTGGGGTCTGCCCGCAGCTGAAGCGCGCCAAGACCGCGGCCGAGGATGTCGCCAAGGTCTCCGACGACGTGAACGCGCTGGTCACGAACCAGAAGGGCGACCTCGCGAAGCTGCGCACCCAGCTGACCGACCTGGAGAAGAAGGCCGACGCGCTGGCGAAGCGGGCGCCGAACCTGGACACGGACCTGGAGTCGGCGGTGAAGAAGATCAACGCCCTCAACACCGGTGCGCACAAGGTCGCCAAGGGTGCCGGTGAGCTCCACACCGGCCTCGGCACCGCGAAGACGGGGGCCGGGGACCTGGACGCGGGCGTCAAGAAGCTCAAGGCGGGCGCCAAGACCCTGGACAGCGGGCTGTACCGGCTGGGTGACGGCTCCGCGACGCTCGCGCAGGGGTTGAACGACGGGGTCGGCAAGATCCCGGACTACGACAAGAACGACCGCGACGCCCGTACCGGTGTCATGGCCGACCCCGTCAAGCTGGCCTCCTCCTCGCTGCACGCGGCGCCCAACTACGGCACCGGCTTCGCCCCGTACTTCATCCCGCTCTCGCTGTGGGTCGGCGCGATGGTGGCGTACATGCTGATCCAGCCGCTCAACCGGCGGGCGCTCGCGGCAGGGGCCCCGGCCTGGCGGATCGCCTTCGCGGGCTGGCTGCCCGTCGCCGCGACGGGCCTGCTCCAGGTCGCCGCCCTGATGTCGGTGCTGCACTGGCAGCTCGGTCTCCAGATGACGCACGCCGCCGGGACGATGGGCTTCCTGGCCCTGGTGACCTGCTGCTTCGCCGCGATCGTGCAGTGGCTCAACGCCCGCTTCGGCGCGGCGGGCCGGATCCTCGTCCTGGCGGTGCTGATGCTCCAGCTGACCTCGGCCGGGGGCACCTACCCCGTCCAGACCAGCCCGGGGTTCTTCGGGGCGATCCACCCGTACCTGCCGATGACGTACGTCGTGGACGGGCTGCGCCGGCTGATCACGGGCGGCGGACTCGGCCCGGTCTGGCAGGGCTGCGCGGTGCTGCTGGCCTTCACCGCCGGGGCGCTGGCGCTGACCGCGCTCTCCGCCCGCCGCAAGCAGGTGTGGACCCTGGACCGGCTGCACCCGGAGCTGAGTCTGTGACCGCGCCGGGACCTGTGAGAATCAGGGGCATGGACAGCAGTGGCACCACGCGTCGCCAGGTCACCCGGCAGAAGCTCTACGAGGCGGCGGTGACCCTCATCGCGGAGAAGGGGTTCTCCGCGACGACGGTGGACGAGATCGCCGAGCGTGCCGGGGTGGCCAAGGGCACGGTCTACTACAACTTCAAGAGCAAGACGGAGCTGTTCGAGGAGCTGCTGCGGCACGGCGTCGGACTGCTCACCCAGTCGCTGCGGTCCGCCGCGGACGCGACGGAGGAACGCGGCGGCACCCGTGTGGAGGCGCTGGACGCGATGATCAGGGCCGGTCTGGTCTTCATCGACCGCTACCCGGCCTTCACCCAGCTGTACGTCGCCGAGCTCTGGCGCACCAACCGCGCCTGGCAGTCGACCCTCCTGGTCGTGCGTCAGGAGGCCGTGGCGGTCGTCGAGGGGGTGCTCAGGGAAGGCGTCGCGAACGGCGAGCTGAGCGAGGAGATCGACATCCAGCTGACGGCCGCCGCCCTGGTCGGGATGGTCCTGGTCGCGGCTCTCGACTGGCAGGCGTTCCAGCCCGAGCGGACGATCGACGACGTGCACTCCGCGCTGTCGCTGCTGCTGCACGGCCGGGTCAGCGGACGCTGAACCACGCCACGGCGCACGCACGCACGGAAAAGACGCCGGTCCGGTGGAATTCGATCCCCCCGAATTCCGCCGGACCGGCGTCCCGTAGCGCCGCGAAGCCCTCCCCCGTGACCCCGTGTCCCCCGTGGTCCCGGACTCCGCGCCGTGCGCCCCCGTTGTGTCCGGGGTGCGACGCCGTTCCGCCGCCCCGTGCCGGCGGTCCGGGCGCCGCGCCCCTTCCGTGGTCTCCACTCTTCCGTCCGCGCAGGTGGGAGCCCATCCGCATCCCTACTCATCTCACGCACTAGGTAGGGATACTCAGGCCTGTGCGAAAGGCCCCGCGGGGGCGTCGCCCGACTGGTTACGATCGCGTCCGTGTCCGTACTCCCCCTGGTGTTCACAAGCGGCTGGGCGAGCGGGATCAACGCCTACGCGGTGGTCCTCCTCCTCGGCCTCTTCGGCGCGACCGGTCTCACCGACGAGGTGCCCGGGTCCCTCCAGCGCACCGATGTGCTCGTCGTCGCCGGTGTGCTGTTCCTGTGCGAGGCGGTGGCCGACAAGATCCCGTACGTGGACTCGGCCTGGGACACCGCGCACACGGTGATCCGGCCCGTGGCGGGCGCGGTCGTCGCGGCGCTGCTGGCCGGTGGGAGCGGGTCGCTGCCGGAGCTCGCGGCGGGCGCGGTCGGCGGCTCCACCGCGCTGATGAGCCATCTGGTGAAGGCCGGGACCAGGATGGCGGTCAACACCTCGCCGGAACCCTTCAGCAACGTCGGGGTCAGCGTCCTGGAGGACCTGGGGGTCGCCGGGATCATCACCTTCGCGGTCTTCCACCCGGTGGCGGCGGCCGTCATCGCCGGGATCCTGCTGCTGCTCGGACTGCTGGTCCTGGTCTTCCTGGCCTCCCGGATCCGCCGGTTCCTGCGCCGCAGGGCCCGGCGCCGCGAGGAGAGGCGTCCGGCCGGAGCGGGCGGGCCCTGGCCTCACGGATGAGCTGTCGGTGGCACCCCTTAAAGTCACTGACATGGCACGAATTGCGGTGATCGGCGCCGGGACCGGCGCGATGGCGGCGGCGGCCCGGCTCTCCGTGGCCGGCCACCGGGTGACGGTGTACGAGCGCTCGGAGACCTACGGCGGCTCGCTCGGACGGTATGCGCGCGACGGCTTCGTCTTCGACACCGGCCCGGGACTGCTGCACCTGCCCGCGGTCTACCGCGACCTGTTCGTGAAGACCGGCAAGGAGAGCCTGGAGCAGTGCGTGACGCTCACCCAGGTCGACCCGGCGAGCCGCCATCTCTTCGGTGACGGCACCGAGGTGTCGCTGCCCAACGCCTCACGGGCCGGTGTGGTCCGCGCGCTGGACCGGGCGCTCGGCGAGGGGGCCGGGGCCCGGTGGGGGGACTTCCTGGACCGGGCCGGTACCGCCTGGGACCGGTCCCGCCGGCCGCTCCTGGAGGAGCCGCTGCCCGATGACCCGCGGATGCTGAGCCGTGACCCGTACCCCGCGGTGCGCCGGCGCAGGCTGCTGCGCACCGCCCGGCAGGCGGCGACGGTGGCGGAGGTGGGCGCCTGGGAGCTGGCCGACCCCCGCCTGGCCGCCCTCCTCGACGGCTGTGCCCTGTCGTACGGGCTCGACCCCCGCCGCGCCCCGGCCGCCGCGGCCCTCCTGCCGTACATGGAGGAGACCTTCGGCACCTGGTACGTCGCCGGGGGCATGCGCGCGCTGGCCGATGCGGTGTACGAGCGGTGCCTGGCCCGGAAGGTGGAGTTCGTCTTCGGCGCCGAGGCGGTCCGGGTGTCCGAGAAGGACGGGCGTGCGGCGGGGATCGAGCTGGCGGACGGCAGGAGCGTGGAGGCCGATCATGTGGTCCTCGGCGCGCAGCCGTCGCCCGGACTCATGCCGGTCCCCGGTCCGGTCCCCGAAGGAGGGCCCGGCGGGGCGCACCGCGCTCCGGTGCCGGGCCGCTTCGTCGTCCTGCTGTCGCTGCGCGGCGCCCGGGAGGCCGGTGCCGCGCACCGGACGCTGGTGCACGCGGTGGACCCAGGGGCGGAGCAGGAGGCGGTGTTCGGCGGCCGGACGGCCGAGCGGCCCACGGTGACGGTGCTGCGCCCGGACGACCCGGCCACCCGTCCCGACGAGGACCACGAGGCGGTGACCCTGACGGCGACGGTGGCGCCGCACGGCCCGCTCGACTGGACGGACGCGGCGCTGCGCGAGCGGTTCGCGGACGTGGTGATCGGCCGGGCCGCGGAGGCGATGCCCGGCCTCCGCGAACGGATACTCCACACCGAGGTGCGTACGCCCGCCGAGACCGCGGCCGGCACCGGGGCGGAGGGCGGTTCGGTGCCCGCTCCCGCGCTGGCCGGGGCGGGGGGCGCGTATCTGCACGCCGGGAACCGCACCTCGCTGCCGGGGCTGTATCTGGCGGGCGGCTGGGCGCATCCGGGCGGCGGGACGGCCCACGCCGGGATGTCGGGGGCACTGGTCGCCGGACTGGTCGTGGAGGGGGACGGCTTCCGCGGGTCACAGTGAGCGCCCGCCCCTTGCTCCGGGTCCGGCCGTCGGGTGCCGACGGCCGGACGGCCGGTCAGTAGCGGTACTGCTCGTTCTGCCCGGTGTCGTACCCGTTGCCGTACGGGGCCTGGACGGGCGCTTCCGGCGGCAGCGGGGGGGACTGGTCGCTCTCGCGCTGCTGCGGGACCCAGACGCCGCCCGGCGGGGTGTCGGTGTACTGCTCCGCACCGTACGGGTCCACGGGCGGCTGCCCTGCGCCGTACGAGGGGTCGTACCCGCCGCCGTAGGCGGGGTCGTACGCGGCGTACTGCCCGGTGCCCGAGGTGGTGTCCGTGCCGATGTACGGGTCGGAGTAGGCGGCGTAGCCCTGCTGGCCCGTGCCGTAGTCGTACGGGCCCGCGTAGGTGCCCTGGTCCTGGTACGCGCCCTGGCTGTCCTGGGCCGGGTATCCCTGGCCGGCGTAGGGGTCCTGGGGGGCCTGCTGGCCGTAACCGCCGTACGGGTCGTAGCCGGCGTACTGGGGCTGGGGTTCGCCGTGCTGCTCGTGGCCCGCGTCGCGGCCGGCCGGGGCGGGGTCGGTGTAGATGCCGTACTGCCCGGTGTCGTCCGGCAGCGGCTCCGGTTCGTAGACCGCCGCGGGGGCGGCGGCGGTCTCCGGCTGCTGCGGGTCGCCCTCGTACTCCACGCCGGAGACCTCGAGTGTGGGCTTCTGGCTGACCGGGCCGCCCGCCCCGCGCCGGCGGCGGCTCTCACCGGGGCTGCCGCCTATGGCCCATCCCGTCGAGAAGCCGCGCCGGAAGGAGAGCGTCACATACGTCTGGCCCGTCGCGAAGGCGATCGCCCCGAGGGCGATCACCAGCACGGAGGGGATCAGAACGCCCAGCACCACACCGAGGAATCCGGCGAAGGCCAGCAGCCTCCAGCGCAGGCGTGCCTTGTACTGCAGCAGGACCTCGCCCAGCAGCCACAGCGCCACTATGCCGAATGCGATGTAGAGGACCGTCCAGCCCACGCCCGCCCCCTCCTACGGCCACCGCCCCGGTTGGTGGCGGGTACGGCCGGTCAGGACTGCTTGTGCAGTCCGAGATTCTCGTAGATCTCGAGTGTCGCCGTCGAGTTGTTGAGCGTGATGAAGTGCAGCCCCGGGACACCCTCGGAGAGCAGTTTCGCGCAGAACTCCGTGGCGAACTCGATGCCAATGGAGCGTACAGCGGCCGGGTCGTCCTTCGCGGCGAGGATGCGTTCTTTCAGTGAGGAAGGCAGAGAGGCGTTGCTGAGCTGCGCGAACCTCTCCAGCTGTTTGACGCTGGTGAGCGGCATGACCTCGGGAATGACCGGGGTGTCGCAACCCGCAGCGACCACACGGTCACGCATCTGCAGATAGCTTTCCGGGTGGAAGAACATCTGGGTGATCGCATAGTCGGCACCGGCGCGGCACTTGTCCACGAAATGACCGATGTCGGAGTCCCAGTCGGTGGATCGCGGATGCATTTCGGGGAAAGCCGCGACGCCGACGCAGAAATCACCGGCCTCCTTGATCAGCCGTACGAGGTCCGCCGCGTACCGGACGCCCTGAGGGTGCTCGATCCACTCGCCCATCGGGTCGCCGGGCGGGTCTCCGCGCACCGCGAGGATGTTGCGGATCCCGGCATCGGCGTACTGCCCGACCATGTTGCGCAGCTCGGCCACGGAGTGGTCGACGGCGGTGAGGTGGGCGACCGGGGTGAGGGTGGAGTCCGCCGCGATCTGCTGGGTCGCCCGGACCGTCCCGGCGCGGGTCGAACCGCCCGCCCCGTACGTCACGGAGACGAAGCTCGGTCCCACCGCCTCGACCCGGCGCAGGGCGTTCCAGAGGTTCCGTTCGCCCTTCTCGGTCTTGGGCGCCCAGAACTCGAACGAGAACGACGTCTCGCCGGTCGCGAGCAGCTCACGCACGGTGCGCGCGTGATCTGTCCTGGTGGAAGGTGTGCCAAGGGCCATATGGGGAGGTTAACCAGGGCCCGGCGGTACCCCAACCAGAGAGGGCGAATTGCCCGGAATGCGGTAGGTCTTGTCCACCCCTCGGACATCCCTTCGGTACCGCCTCCGCTCCGCCTCCGGTCCGCCCGCGATGCCGCCTTCCCGGCGACCTTCCCGGCGGCCTTCCCGGCGGCCTTCCCGGCGGCCTTCCGAGCGCCCCCGGTGACCGCCGGCTCAGAGCGCGCGGGCCCGGATCCGCCCCGCGAGCGACGCGGCGGCCTCGCCCGGATCCGCCGCCTCGGTGATCGCCCGTACGACGACGACCCGGCGGGCTCCGGCGTCCAGCACCTCGTCCAGATTGCCGGCGTCGATCCCGCCGATGGCGAACCACGGGCGCGCGGGGGCGAGCGAGGCGGCGTAGCGCACGAGGCCGAGGCCCGGGGCGTGCCGGCCGGGCTTGGTCGGGGTGGGCCAGCAGGGGCCCGTGCAGAAGTAGTCGACGCCCGCCTCGGCGACGGCGGCGTCGACCTCGGCCTCGGCGTGGGTGGAGCGGCCGATCAGCACGTCGTCGCCCAGGACGGCGCGGGCGGCGGGCACGGGCAGATCGCCCTGCCCGAGGTGGAGCACGTCGGAGCCGATGGCGTGGGCGACGTCGGCCCGGTCGTTCACGGCGAGGAGCGCGCCGTGGCGCTTGCAGGCGTCGGCGAACACGGCGAGGTGTTCGAGCTCCTCGGCCGCCTCCATGCCCTTGTCCCGCAGCTGCACGATGTCCACACCGCCGGCCAGCACGGCGTCGAGGAACTCGGGGAGGTCACCCTGCTGCTTGCGGGCGTCCGTGCAGAGGTAGAGCCGGGCTCCGGAGAGCTGCTCGCGAGGCGTGGACATGAAGAATTTCCCCCGTCGGTGCGTCGTCGGATCACTGGTGCGGCGGCTGTGCGCCCGTACGTCGATGGATCGCCGTGCCGGCAGCCCGGTAACGGCGGAGTGCGGGCCGTGTGTGCCACGGCCCGCACCCCACTCACGGTCGTCCGGTCAGACGGCGAGCGCCTGGGCCCGGCGCTTCACCTCCGTACCGCGATTCTCGCTCAGGGCCTGCGCGGGGGTGCCGGGCAGGGTCGGGTCGGGGGTGAAGAGCCAGTCCAGCATCTCTTCGTCGTTGTAGCCGTCGTCCCTCAGGAGCGTCAGGGTCCCTGCGAGACCCTTGACCACCTTGTTGCCGTCGATGAAGGCGGCAGGCACCTGGAGCGTCCGGTTCTCACCACGGCGTACGGCGATGAGCTGGCCTTCCTTGACCAGCTGCCGTACACGCGTCACCTCGACATCGAGCATTTCCGCGATGTCGGGAAGGTGGAGCCAGGCGGGGACGAGAGCATCGATCTTTACGTCAATCTCGGTCACAAGGACAAGCGTGCCATCCCGGACCGACAGTCGGTACCCGGGCCGACCGTACGAGGCCGTGGCTACCCCCGGAGCACCGTGGATTTCAGCGGTACGGAGGAGTCGGCGGCCCGCGCCGGATCGATCCGCGCCCCCGCCTCGACGAGCTTGCGCCCCTGGGCCAGGTCCCGGGGCCGGCTCACGGCCAGCACCGCGACGAGCACTCCCTGCCGCAGCCAGCAGACCGTCCAGGCCGGGTCCGCAGGGTCGCCCCGCCACAGCAGCGTGTCGGCGCCGGCGTGGTGTCCGGCGTACTGCACGAAGCGGCCGAACTGCTCGGACCAGAAGTAGGGCACCGGGTCGTACGTCACGGCCGCGCCGCCCGCGAGGGCTGCGGCGACCGTCCGGGGCCCCTGCAGGGCGTTGTCCCAGTGGTGGACCAGGAGCCGCTCGCCGTAGCGGGCGGACGGGAAGGAGGCACAGTCGCCGACGGCGTAGATGTCGGGCAGCGAGGTGCGCAGCGAGCTGTCCGCGGTGACCGAGCCGTCCGGGCCGAGCGCGATGCCCGAGCCGGCGAGCCACCGGGTGGCGGGCCGGGCGCCGATGCCGACGACCACGGCCCCGGCGGGGATCACACGGCCGTCGGCCAGGTGGACGGCGCCCTGTCCGACGCGCGCGACCCGGGCGCCGGTGAGGAGTTCGGCTCCGCTCTCGGCGTACCAGGCGGCCATCGGCTCGGCGACCTCGGCGGGCATCGTGCCCGCGAGGGGGCGGCCGGCGGCCTCCACGACGGTGACCGCGCAGCCGGCCGCGCGGGCGGCGGTGGCGAACTCCGCGCCGATCCAGCCCGCTCCGACGACGACCACGTCGTGCTGCCGCTCCAGGACGGGCCGCAGCCGTGCGGCGTCGTCGAGGGTGCGCAGCAGATGGACTCCGGGCACCCCCTCGGAACCGGGCAGTCCGACGGGCTCGGCGCCGGTGGCGAGGACCAGGACGTCGTAGGCGACGGGCCCTTCCGGGGTGTCCAGCTCGTGGTCCCCGGCGCGCAGGCCGCTCACGTCGAGGCCCAGGCGCAGGGTGATGTCCAGGGCCTCGAAGTCGACGTCGAAGGCGGAGCTCTCCGCCGTGCCGAGCAGGACCGCCTTGGAGAGCGGCGGCCTGTCGTACGGCTGGTGGGGTTCGGCGCCGATCAGGGTGACCGGGCCCGTGAAGCCCTGTTCGCGCAGGGCCACGGCCGTCTGCACGCCGGCCATGCCCGCTCCGACGATCACGACGCCGTGCGGCCGGCCTCCGGCTGCCTGGTCCTGTGTCTGCTCGCTCACCTGTCCACCCTAATCACCTGACGCTCCGTCAGCTCTTGAGCTCCTCCACCACGCTCGTACCGCTGCCCTCCTGGGACTCCCACTCCCAGGTCTCGTCCAGGCGCACCCGCCCGTCCGGGAGGCCGGTGACGGTGGAGACGCAGTGGCCCGAGGAGGTCGTCCCGTCCTGCTTGAGCTGGACGTACCTGAAGTCGAGGGTGTCGCCCTCCCGGGTGCCGACGAGGTGTCCCCGGACGACGTCCCCGCCCGCGTACTCGGCCCATATCCGGCCGTCCCGCTCGTGGTACGTGAAACGGGTGCGGGTCCCGACCTGGCCGGGGGCCTGGTCGGCGACCGGCGAGAGGACGAGTCCGTCGAGCGAACGGGCCACGGGTACCGCTCCCTTACTGGCTGTGCGGGGTGGGGTCTAGGCTGGTCACCGTAAGGCACTCGCGGGAGCCCGGGCGCACCGGGCTGAGAGGGAGGCTGACCGGCCTCCGACCGTACGAACCTGATCCGGGTCATGCCGGCGAAGGGAGGGGCTGGACGCCCATGCGCATCTCCTCGGACAGTTCCGACGTCCTGATCGTCGGAGGCGGCATCATCGGCCTGGTGACCGCCTGGCGGTCGGCCCAGCAGGGCCTTCGCACCACGCTGGCCGACCCCGAGCCGGGCGGCGGCGCCGCCCAGGTCGCGGCCGGGATGCTCGCGGCCGTCACCGAACTCCACTACGGCGAGCAGACGCTGCTCGGCCTCAACGTGGCCTCCGCGGCACGCTATCCGGCGTTCGTGGCCGAGCTGGAGGAGGCGAGCGGGCAGGAGACCGGCTTCCGCGCCTGCGGCACCCTCTCCGTCGCGCTGGACTCCGACGACCGGGCGCACCTGCGGGAGCTGCACGCCCTGCAACAGCGCTCCGGGCTGGAGTCCGAGTGGCTCACCGGCCGCGAGTGCCGCCGTCTGGAGCCGATGCTCGCCCCGGGTGTGCGCGGCGGGCTGCGGGTCGACGGCGACCACCAGGTGGACCCCAGGCGGCTGGCCTCGGCCCTGGTCACCGCGTGCGAGCGGGCGGGGGTGGTGTTCCGCCGCGCCTGGGCCGAGCGGCTCTCCGTCACCGGCGGCCGGGCGACGGGCGCGGTCCTGGCGGACGGCACGGAGCTCGCCGCCGGCCAGGTGGTGCTCGCCGGCGGCAGCCTCAGCGGCCGGCTCGCGGGCGTCCCCGAGGCGGTCGTGCCTCCCGTGCGCCCGGTCAAGGGGCAGGTGCTGCGGCTGACCGTGCCGCCCGCGTACGCCCCCTTCCTCAGCAGGACCGTGCGGGCCGTCGTGCGCGGCGCGCAGGTCTACCTGGTGCCGCGTGCCAACGGTGAGCTGGTGGTCGGCGCGACGACCGAGGAGCTCGGCTGGGACACCACGGTCACCGCGGGCGGGGTGTACGAGCTGCTGCGCGACGCCCATGAGCTGATGCCGGGCATCACGGAGCTGCCGCTGACCGAGACCCGGGCCGGTCTGCGGCCCGCCTCGCCGGACAACGCGCCGCTGCTGGGGCCCACGGCCCTGCCCGGCCTGCACCTCGCCACCGGGCACCACCGCAACGGGGTGCTGCTGACACCCGTCACCGGCGAGGTGATGGCCCATGTGCTGACCACCGGCGAGCTGCCCGAGCTGGGCAGGCCCTTCGCGCCGGGCCGTTTCGCCGCCACCGCGTCCCCGGGGGCCGCACCGGCCTCCTCCCCCGACTCCCCCGACTCCCCCGAACAGACCGCCCCCGCGCCGCAGGAGCAGCCCGTATGACACAGCACGTGCCCGCCGCCGGCCCCGTCGTCCCCGACGACGTCCCGGACGCCGCCGTCACCCTCACCGTCCCGGTCTCCGTCAACGGGGAGCTCCGCACCGTCCCCGCCGGCACCGCGCTGGACACCCTGGTCGCGGAGCTGACCGCCGCACCGTCCGGGGTCGCCGCCGCGGTCAACGAGACCGTCGTCCCCCGCGGCCGGTGGTCCGCCACCACGCTTGCCGACGGCGACCGCGTCGAGGTCCTCACCGCGGTCCAGGGAGGCTGAGATGTCCGACGACCTCTTCACGCTCGGCTCCGCCTCCTTCTCGTCCCGGCTGATCATGGGGACGGGCGGGGCGCCCAGCCTGGACGTGCTCGAACGCTCCCTGATCGCCTCGGGCACCGAACTGACGACCGTGGCGATGCGCCGCCTCGACCCGACCGTCCAGGGCTCGGTGCTCTCCGTCCTGGAGCGCCTCTCGATCCAGGTCCTGCCGAACACCGCGGGCTGTTTCACCGCGGGCGAGGCCGTGCTGACGGCCCGGCTGGCCAGGGAGGCGCTGGGCACCGACTGGATCAAGCTGGAGGTCGTGGCCGATGAGCGGACCCTGCTGCCCGATCCGATCGAGCTGCTGGACGCCGCCGAGATCCTGGTCGACGACGGCTTCACCGTGCTGCCGTACACCAATGACGACCCGGTCCTGGCCCGCAAGCTCCAGGACGTGGGGTGCGCGGCGATCATGCCGCTGGGCTCTCCCATCGGTTCCGGGCTCGGCATCCGCAACCCGCACAACTTCCAGCTGATCGTCGAGCAGGCCGGGGTCCCGGTGATCCTGGACGCGGGCGCGGGAACGGCCTCGGACGCGGCGCTGGCGATGGAGCTGGGCTGCGCCGCTGTGATGCTCGCCTCGGCGGTGACCCGGGCGCAGGAGCCCGAGCTGATGGCGGCGGCGATGCGGCACGCGGTGGACGGCGGGCGCCTGGCCTACCGCGCGGGACGCATCCCGCGCCGCCATTTCGCCGAGGCGTCCTCGCCCGTGGAGGGCCGCGCGGTGCTCGATCCGGAGCGCCCCGCCTTCTGAGATCCCGGTCCCGCCCGCCGGGAGCCCGTGCGCCGGCGGCGGTCCTCCCGTCACGGCATGTGCATGCGGCTGTCACGGCTCGGCACCGGAACCGGCTCCGGGGGGCCGGGCCGATCCGCGGTGTCCGTGGCAGCTCGTAGACTCGCCCCGTGGACACGACCCTCCAGGACCCCCTTGTCGGGCAGCTGCTCGACGGCCGCTATCGCATCGATGCGCGCATCGCCGTCGGCGGTATGGCCACGGTCTACCGGGCCGTGGACACCCGGCTCGACCGGGTGCTCGCGCTCAAGGTCATGCACCCGGCGCTGGCGACCGACGCCGCGTTCGTCGAGCGCTTCATCCGCGAGGCCAAGTCCGTCGCACGGCTGGCCCACCCCAACGTGGTGGCCGTCTTCGACCAGGGCGCCCAGGGCGCGTACGTCTACCTGGCGATGGAGTACGTCGCCGGGTGCACCCTGCGCGACATCCTGCGCGAGCGCGGGGCGCTCCAG
Organism: Streptomyces silvae; assembly: GCF_016745505.1. Classification (GTDB taxonomy): domain Bacteria; phylum Actinomycetota; class Actinomycetes; order Streptomycetales; family Streptomycetaceae; genus Streptomyces; species Streptomyces silvae. Next base: position 41,102 of record NZ_JAERUC010000104.1, read on the forward strand.
CCGCGGGCCGCGCTGGACATCCTCGAACCGGTGCTGGCCGCCCTCGGCGCCGCCCACCGCGCGGGCTTCGTCCACCGCGACATGAAGCCGGAGAACGTCCTGATCGGGGACGACGGCCGGGTGAAGGTCGCCGACTTTGGTCTCGTACGCGCGGTGGGGACCGCCACGGACACCACCGGCTCGCTCCTGGGCACAGTCTCCTACCTCGCCCCGGAGCAGATCGAGCAGGGCACGGCCGACACCCGGTCCGACGTGTACGCCTGCGGTGTGGTGCTCTACGAGATGCTGACCGGTGGCAAGCCCCACGGCGGGGACACGGCCGCGCAGGTCATCTACCAGCACCTGAACGAGGACGTCCCCGCGCCGTCCGGTGCGGTGCCGGGCCTGGCCGCCGGGCTGGACGAGCTGGTGGCCGCCGCGACGGCCCGCAACCCCGACATCCGTCCGGAGGACGCGGTGGCCCTGCTCGCGCGGTCCCGCGAGATACGGGCGGGTCTCACCGAGGAGCAGCTCGACGCGATGCCTCCGCAGGCCATCGCGGAGGAGCACGACGCCGCCGAGGACCGTACGAGCGTGATCCCCCGGGTGATCCCGCCCGGCCAGGGCACCGCGCACCACACCAGCCGGCTGGAGATGCCTCCGTCCGCGCCCCAGGGGCCCGGACGCGGACGGCGCCTGCTGTCCGGCCGGGGCCGGCGCGGGCCGCTCGCCGTGCTGATCGCCGTCCTGCTGGTGCTGGGGACCGGTGCGGGAGTCTGGTACATCAACTCGGGCCAGTTCACCCGGGTCCCCTCCCTCCTGGGCCAGACCCAGAGCGCCGCCGAGAAGCGGCTCGCGGACGAGGGGCTCGATCTGAAGGGCGTGGAGCGCGCCTACAGCGACACGGTGAAGCGCGGCACGGTGATCAGCAGCGATCCTGGGTCCGGGGAGCGGATCCGGGGCAACGACGCGGTGAAGCTGGTGATCTCGCGCGGCCCGGAGATCGTGAAGGTCCCCGACGTCGAGTCGCTCGCCCTCGCCGAGGCCCGGCGTGAGCTGAAGAAGACGGGGCTGGCGCCCGGCATGGTGACGCGGGAGTTCAGCGAGGAGATCGACCGGGGCAAGGTGATCCGTACGGATCCCCGGGCCGGCACCGAGCGCCACCCCGACTCGGCGGTCGCCCTGGTCGTCAGCAAGGGCAGCCCCGTCGACGTGCCCGACCTCACCGGCCTCTCCGTCGAGGACGCCACGGACGTTCTGGACGAGGCGGGCCTGAAGGCGAAGGTGCTGCCCGACCGGGTCAACTCCCCGGAGGAGGCCGGCGAGATCGCCCGGCAGACGCCCGGAAGCGGCGCGGAGGCCGCCGAGGGCGACACCGTGGAGCTGACCGTCTCCAAGGGCCCGCGCATGCTCCCGGTCCCCGACGTCACGGGGAAGGACGTCGACGAGGCCCGGAGCACACTGGAGGAGGCGGGGTTCGAGGTCAAGGTCGACCGTCCGTTCCTCTCCTTCAGCGACACGGTCAAGAGCCAGTCGGTGGAGGGCGGCGAGAAGGCCGCCGAAGGCTCCACGATCACCATCAGGACCAAGGGCCTGTAACAGCCCCGTAGACACCCCGAAGGCCGGCAGCACATGCGTAACCCCATCGGTGGCCACGTTCCCGTGGCCGGCGGACTCGCCAAGATCGGCCTCGGCTACGCCCGTGAGCTGGCGGCGGAGACCGTGCAGGTCTTCGTCGCCAATCCGCGCGGCTGGGCGACACCGGCCGGGAACCCTGCGCAGGACGAGCTGTTCCGCTCGGAGTGCGCGGCCGGGGCGCTCCCGGCGTACGTCCATGCCCCGTACCTGATCAACTTCGGCTCGCACACCGAGGCCACGGTCGAGCGGTCGGTCCTCTCGCTGCGCCACTCGCTGCGCAGGGCGCGGGAGATCGGCGCCCTCGGCGTGGTGGTGCACACCGGCTCGGCGACCGGCGGGCGTCCGCGTGAGGTGGCCCTCGCCCAGGTGCGTACGCACATGCTTCCGCTGCTGGACGAGCTGACCCACGACGACGACCCGTTCCTGCTGCTGGAGTCGACCGCCGGGCAGGGCTCCTCGCTCTGCTCACGGACCTGGGACTTCGGCCCGTACTTCGAGGCCCTGGACTCCCACCCCAAGCTGGGGATCTGCCTGGACACCTGCCACATCTACGCGGCGGGCCACGACCTGACCGGTCCCGTCGGCATGCGGCAGACCCTGGACCTGCTGGTGGACACGGTCGGCGAGGGCCGGCTGAAGCTGATCCACGCCAACGACTCCAAGGACGTGGTGGGCGCCCACAAGGACCGGCACGAGAACATCGGCGCGGGCCACATAGGCGCCCAGCCGTTCCGTGAGCTGTTCTCGCACCCGGCGACCGAGGGAGTGCCGCTGATCATCGAGACGCCGGGCGGCAAGGAAGGCCACGCGGCGGACGTGGCGCGGCTGAAGGAGCTCAGGGGCACCGCAACCGGCTGAGACGGCGCGCCCTCGGGCGGACCGCTCAGAGCTCGGGGCCGTCCCCGGGCTCCTCCTGGTAGGAGTAGCGCTGCTCGCTCCACGGGTCACCGATGTTGTGGTAACCGCGCTCCTCCCAGAAACCGCGGCGGTCGGCCGACATGTATTCGATGCCGCGGACCCATTTGGGGCCCTTCCAGGCATACAGATGCGGGACGACCAGGCGCAGCGGAAATCCGTGTTCGGCGGTGAGCAGTTCGCCGTCCTTATGGGTGGCGAACAGGGTCCGGTCCGACATGAAGTCGGCGATCCGGAGGTTCGAGCTGAATCCGTATTCCGCCCAGACCATCACATGGGTGACGTGGGGGGCGGGCGGTGCCAGTTCCACTACCTCGCGGGCCAGTACTCCGCCCCATTCGGCGCCGAGCATGCTGAATTTCGTCACGCAGTGGAGATCCGCGACGACGGAGGAGAAGGGAAGTGCCGTGAATTCCTGGTGATTCCAGCAGTGCTTGTCGCCGTCGGCCGTCGCGCCGAAGACCCGGAACTCCCAGCGGTCCGGTTTGAACTTGGGCACCGGCCCGTAATGGGTGACCGGCCAGCCGCGCTGCAGCCGCTGTCCCGGTGGAAGCCCGGACTGCTCTGCTGTGCCGCGTTCCCGGCTTTCCGGCTGACCCATGCCTCCATGGTGACAGACAGCCAGGGGTGGTCATGACCAGGGGAGAGTCGATTCGGGCAACTCATACTAAGCGTGCACTTACTGGACGACCACTTGGTGCGATGCGAGGATGCGCGCACACGTGCCTGGTTCACCGGTTGGAAGGAGCCTCTGCGATGCAGGGCGACCCCGAGGTCCTCGAGTTCCTCAACGAACAGTTGACCGCCGAATTGACTGCTATCAATCAGTACTTCCTGCACGCGAAGATGCAGGAGAACTTCGGCTGGACGAAGCTCGCCAAGTACACCCGCGCGGAATCGTTCGACGAGATGAAGCACGCGGAGATCCTCACGGACCGGATCCTGTTCCTGGACGGGCTGCCCAACTATCAGCGGCTCTTCCATGTGCGGGTCGGCCAGACGGTCACCGAGATGTTCCAGGCCGACCGCCAGGTCGAGGTGGAGGCGATCGACCGTCTCAGGCGGGGTATCGAGGTGATGCGCGGCAAGGGGGACATCACCTCGGCGAACATCTTCGAGTCCATCCTCGAGGACGAGGAGCACCACATCGACTACCTCGACACCCAGCTGGATCTGATCGAGAAGCTCGGCGAGCCGCTCTACATCGCCCAGGTGATCGAGCAGCCGGACAGCTGATCCGCCGGCGGCCCCGGCAGGGCCCCTCAGCCCCGGGCGGAATGCTCAGGCGGCGTCGGAGAGCCCGGCACCGGGCGTGCCGCCGAGCGTGACGGGTGCACCGGCCGGGGCGCCCGCCGGCGCCGTACGTCCCTCGACGAGGTCACGGCGCGGGCATTCGCCCCGGCCGAGCAGCGCCTGGATCCTGCGGACGCAGCCGCCGCAGTCGGTGCCCGCCTTGCAGGCGGAGGCGATCTGGCGGGGCGTGCACGCTCCGCCGTCCGCATGCCTCCTGACCTGGTCCTCCGTGATGCCGAAGCAGGAGCAGACGTACATGCGGTTCACCTCCCGACGGGTTCGATCGCTGCGCCGTACCGAACTCTTTCGGTGAGGCTAACCTAACCTTACCCGCGAGCCCCTGGCCACAAAAGCCCCGGTACGCCTGTGGGGCACGGATCACATCGATCCGTGCCCCACGTGCGTCACCAGGGAAGATCCCTACTGGTCGCGGTACATCTCGGCGACCAGGAAGGCCAGGTCGAGGGACTGGCTGCGGTTGAGGCGCGGGTCGCAGGCCGTCTCGTAGCGCTGGTGGAGGTCGTCCACGAAGATCTCGTGGCCGCCGCCGACGCACTCGGTGACGTCGTCGCCCGTGAGCTCGACGTGGATGCCGCCGGGGTGCGTCCCGAGCTCCTTGTGCACCTCGAAGAAGCCCTTGACCTCGTCCAGGACGTCGTCGAAGCGGCGCGTCTTGTGGCCGGAGGCGGCCTCGAAGGTGTTCCCGTGCATCGGGTCGGTCACCCAGACCACCTGGGCGCCGGACGCGGTGACCTTCTCGACCAGCTCGGGGAGCTTGTCGCGGACCTTGTCGGCACCCATGCGGACGATGAAGGTCAGCCGGCCCGGCTCGCGCTCGGGGTCGAGGCGGTCGATGTAGCCGAGCGCCTCGTCGACGGTGGTCGTCGGGCCGAGCTTGATGCCGATCGGGTTGCGGATCTTCGACGCGAACTCGATGTGCGCGCCGTCCATCTGGCGGGTGCGCTCACCGACCCAGACCATGTGGCCCGAGGTGTCGTACAGCTGGCCGGTGCGCGAGTCGGTGCGGGTCAGCGAGGACTCGTAGTCCAGCAGCAGCGCCTCGTGCGAGGCGTAGAACTCGACCGCCTTGAACTCGGCCGGGTCCGTGCCGCACGCCTTCATGAAGTTCAGCGCGTTGTCGATCTCGCGGGCCAGGGCCTCGTAGCGCTGCCCGGACGGCGAGGACTTCACGAAGTCCTGGTTCCAGGCGTGCACCTGGCGCAGGTCGGCGTACCCACCGGTGGTGAAGGCGCGCACCAGGTTCAGCGTCGAAGCGGACGCGTGGTACATCTGCTTCAGCCGCTCGGGGTCCGGGATGCGGGCCGCCTCGGTGAACTCGAAGCCGTTGACGGAGTCGCCGCGGTAGGTCGGCAGGGTCACGCCGTCGCGGGTCTCGGTCGGCTTGGAGCGCGGCTTGGAGTACTGCCCGGCGATCCGGCCGATCTTGACGACCGGCACGGAGGCGGCGTACGTCAGGACGGCGCTCATCTGGAGCAGCGTCTTCAGCTTGGCCCGGATGTGTTCGGCGGACACGGCGTCGAAGGCCTCGGCGCAGTCGCCGCCCTGCAGCAGGAACGCCTCGCCCTTGGCGACGGCTCCCAGGCGGGCGCGCAGCTGGTCGCACTCGCCCGCGAAGACGAGCGGAGGATACGACTCGAGGTCCGCGAGTACGTCGCGCAGAGCCTCGGCATCGGGGTACTCGGGCTGCTGCGCCGCGGGAAGGTCTCGCCAGGTGTGGCCACCGGCGACGGAGGTATTGGCGTTCACGGTCACCTCGACAACATTACGGGGTCGGCGAGTGCGCCCCCGCCGCCCGCTCAACAAATGAGACGCGCGCTCGTTTGTCCACCACGTCCGCTAGGGTACGTCGCATGTTCGCGCAGACGACTCAGAACTGGTGGTGGACCGCTCATCCGGCGGCCCGCTGATTCATCGCGCGTACAGACTTCGCGAAGGCCGCCCGAGGGGCGGCCTTCTCCGCGTTCCGGAGCCGGTGCCGTTCCTCCCCCAGGAAGGAACGCCCATGCCCGAGCCCACGTCCGACGGTGCCGACCGCACGGTCGGTGTGCTGTCCACGCTGCTCCGTGACGACGCCCCGCCCTTCGCCCTGCTGCACAGGCGCACGCCCGGCCGGGACCACGACACCGTCGAGGTCCTGACCGGTGAGGTGCGGGAGGTGGAGCGGCTCGCCGGCATCCCCGTGGGCGAGCTGCCCTCGCTGGCCCTGGTGCCCTTCCGGCAGATCGCCGAGCGCGGTTTCGACGTACGGGACGACGGGACCCCGCTCGCCGTGCTGGTCGCCGATCAGGCGCACGAGCTGCCGCTGGCCGAGGTTCTCGACGCCCTGCCCGGCCATGACGTGCGCGTGGAGGACGGTTCCTTCGACGTCCCGGACGAGGAGTACGCGGACATCGTCCGGCAGGTCGTCGACCACGAGATCGGGCAGGGCGAGGGCGCGAACTTCGTGATCCGGCGGACCTTCGGCGGTGAGATCCCCGGCTTCGGCAGGGCGGACGCGCTGGCGCTGTTCCGGCGGCTGCTGGCGGGCGAGCGCGGGGCGTACTGGACGTTCGTCGTCCACACGGGTGGCAGCGAGCCCGAAGGGCTCTCGACTTCGGGGCGGCGGCGGGTGACGGGTGGGCGGACGCTGGTCGGCGCCAGCCCGGAGGTCCATGTGCGGATGTCCGGCGGGACCGTCGTGATGAACCCCATCAGCGGGACCTACCGCTACCCGGCCGAGGGGCCGACCGCCGAGGGCCTGCTGGCCTTCCTCGGCGACCGCAAGGAGACCGAGGAGCTCTCCATGGTGGTCGACGAGGAGCTCAAGATGATGTGCACGGTCGGCGACATGGGCGGTGTGGTGGTCGGCCCCCGGCTCAAGGAGATGGCCCATCTCGCGCACACGGAGTACGAGTTGCGCGGGCGTTCCTCGCTGGATGTCCGCGAGGTCCTGAAGGAGACCATGTTCGCGGCGACGGTGACCGGCTCCCCGGTGCAGAACGCCTGCCGGGTGATCGAGCGGTACGAGCCCGGGGGCCGCGGCTACTACGCCGGCGCCCTGGCGCTGGTGAGCCGTGAGCCGGGCGGGGCGCAGACGCTGGACTCGCCGATCCTGATCCGCACCGCGGACATCTCGGCGTCGGGCCGACTGCGGGTGCCGGTGGGCGCCACGCTCGTACGCCACTCCGATCCCGCGGGGGAGGTCGCCGAGACCCACGCGAAGGCGGCCGGGGTGCTCGCGGCGCTGGGGGTGAGGCCGGGCAGGCCCGAGTCGGAGGCGGACCGTCCGCGGCTGGCCTCCGACCCGCGGGTGCAGGCCGCCCTGGACGACCGGCGCGGCGGTCTTGCCCCCTTCTGGCTGCGGATGCAGGAGCGCACGCGGGACCTGTCCGGCCACGCCCTGGTGGTCGACGGCGAGGACACCTTCACGGCCATGCTGGCGCATCTGCTGCGCTCGTCGGGCCTCACGGTGTCGGTGCGCCGGTACGACGAGCCCGGGCTGCGCGAGGCCGTGCGGGCGCACGAGGGTCCGGTGGTGCTGGGGCCCGGGCCCGGCGACCCGCGGGACGCGGCCGATCCGAAGATGCGGCTGCTGAGGGCGCTGGCGGCCGAGCTGGTCGCCGAACACCGGTACGGGCTGCTCGGCGTCTGCCTCGGCCATGAGCTGATCGCGGCGGAGCTGGGCCTGGAGATCGCGCGGAAGGCCGTGCCGCACCAGGGGGCGCAGACCCGCATCGATCTGTTCGGCAGGCCCGAGACCGTCGGCTTCTACAACAGCTTCACCGCGCTCTGCGACGGGGCGGCGGCCACGGAGCTGGGCGCGCACGGCATCGAGGTGAGTCGCGACCCGGCCTCCGGCGAACTGCACGCCCTGCGGGGCCGGGGCTTCGCCTCGGTGCAGTTCCACCCGGAGTCGGTGCTGACGCTGCGCGGCGCCGCGATCGTGACGGGGCTGCTGGCGGAGCTGCCGGTGGCCGGCTGAGGAGCCCGTGCGGGAGCCGGCGTCCGGGCCCGGTGGTGGGCTGGGACGCCGGCGGTGCCGGGACCGGCCCGGTGGTGGGCTAGGGCGCCGGCGGTGCCGGGACCAGGACGTTGTCGCTGCGGCGGCCGGCCAGGTGGTCGGTGACGTTCTGCACGGTGGCGTCGATGATCTGCCCCACGGCGTCACTGGTGTAGTACGCCTGGTGCGAGGTCACGATGACGTTCGGGAAGGTGACGAGCCGTGCGAGGGTGTCGTCGTCGATGCCCTCCACGGACCTGTCGACGTAGAAGAGCCCCGCCTCAGCCTCGTAGACGTCGAGCCCGACGCCGGTGAAACGGCCGGCCCGCAGTTCGGTGACCAGCGCGCGGCTGTCGATGAGGCCGCCCCGGCTGGAGTTGATCAGGATCGCGTCGTCCTTCATGACGGACAGGGCCTCCTCGCCGATGATGTGCTGAGTGGCCGGCAGCAGCGGCACATGGAGGCTGATCAGGTCGGCCTCGGCGAAGAGCCGTTCCTTGTCCACGTACGTCATGCCGAGCGCGGTGCAGGCGGGGTTCTCGGCGATGTCCCAGCCGAGCAGTTCCATGCCGAAGCCGTGGGCGATCCGGGCGAACGCCTCACCGATCTTGCCCGTGCCGACCACACCGGCCGTGCGGCCGTGCATGTCCCGGCCGAGGAGCCCGTGGAGCCGGAAGTCGAAGTCCCGGGTGCGGCTCACGGCGCGGACGATACGGCGGTTGACGGCCATGGTCAGGGCCCAGGCGAATTCGGCGACCGAGTAGGGCGAGTAGTACGAGACCCGGGCGACGCGCAGGCCGAGCCGTTCGGCGACGTCGAGGTCGATGTTGTTGAAGCCGGTGGAGCGCTGGGCGATCATCTGCGTGCCGCCCGCCGCGAGGGTCTGCAGGACGCGGCTGCCGAGGTCGGCGTTGACGCTGGTGGAGATGATCTCGTGGCCCGCGGCGATCGGGGCGGTGTCCTCGGTGAGGAAGACGTCCAGGCAGCGGACGTCGTGCAGGCCGGCGAAGGCCTTCTCGATCAGCGGCTTCTCGTCGGACTGCACGCCGAATGCCAGGATTTCCACGACGTCTCCCGGATCAGGGGGGTGGGGCCGGTCCTCGCGAATATACGGCCCGCACCCCCGGGGCGCCGCCCGGCCGGAGCACCCCCGTCGGGGAGGGGGCGGCCGGGGCGGTGTCAGCCGAAGAAGACTCCCGCCTCCGCGTACAGGGCGGGATCGACCGTCTTCAGGCGGGCCGTCGCCTCCGAGATCGGCACCCGTACGATGTCCGTCCCCCGCAGGGCGACCATGACGCCCGAGACGCCCTCGTGCACCGCGTCGATGGCGTGCAGCCCGAAACGGGTGGCGAGCCAGCGGTCGAAGGCGCTCGGTGTGCCGCCGCGCTGCACATGCCCGAGGACGGTGGTCCTGGCCTCCTTGCCGGTGCGCCGTTCGATCTCCTTGGCCAGCCATTCGCCCACGCCCGAGAGCCGGACGTGCCCGAACGAGTCGTGGGAGTCGTCCTTGAGGATCATCCCGCCCGTCGCGGGCGCCGCTCCCTCGGCTACCACCACGATCGGCGCGTAGCTCGCCCGGAAGCGGGAGGTGACCCACTCGCAGACCTGGTCGGTGTCGAAGCGCTGCTCCGGGATGAGGATGACGTTCGCCCCGCCGGCCAGGCCGGAGTGGAGCGCGATCCACCCGGCGTGCCGCCCCATCACCTCGACGACGAGGACGCGCATGTGCGACTCGGCCGTGGTGTGGAGCCGGTCGATGGCCTCGGTCGCGATGCCGACGGCCGTGTCGAAACCGAAGGTGTAGTCGGTGCCGGAGAGGTCGTTGTCGATGGTCTTGGGCACGCCGACGCACGGGATGCCGTACTCGTCGGACAGGGTCGCCGCGACACCGAGCGTGTCCTCACCGCCGATGGTGATCAGGGAGTCGATCCCGTACGTGGCGAGACTGTCCCTGATCCGGCGGACCCCCTGACCGGCGTACTCGGCGTCGAACGGATTGGTGCGGGAGGAGCCGAGGATGGTGCCGCCGCGCGGCAGGATGCCGCGCACCACCGGTATGGAGAGCGGCACGGTCACGCCCTCCAGGGGCCCGCGCCACCCGTCGCGGAACCCGGTGAAGTCGTAGCCGTACTCCTGCACGCCCTTGCGGACGATCGCGCGGATGACCGCGTTGAGCCCGGGGCAGTCGCCGCCCCCGGTCAGTACTCCGACCCGCATGGAAGCATCCCTTCGCCGAAGTGAGCTCGCTACGGGCCACGCTAAGGGTGACCCAGGTCACTCTGGGATGGGTGGGACGGTCAATTCCTGTGCCGCGCGGGCCTGTTGTGCGTCAGACGTCGTCGAGTCCGGCCTCGATGGCGTAGCGCACGAGCTCCACCCTGTTGTGCAGCTGGAGCTTGCCCAGGGTGTTCTGGACGTGGTTCTGCACGGTGCGGTGGGAGATGACCAGCCGCTCGGCGATCTGCTTGTACGAGAGTCCCTTGGCGACCAGCCGCAGGACCTCCGTCTCACGGTCGGTCAGCTGGGGGACCGCTCGCTGGTCGGGGGCGGCCGGGGCGGGGTCGGAGGCGAGCCGGCGGTACTCGCCGAGGACCAGCCCGGCGAGGCCCGGGGTGAAGACCGGGTCGCCGGCGGCGGTGGCGCGCACGGCGTCGGTCAGCTCCTGGGTGCTGGCCGACTTCAGCAGATAGCCGGTGGCACCGGACTTGACGGCCTCCAGGACGTCGGCGTGCTCGCCGCTGGCGGAGAGCACCAGGACACGCAGCGCCGGGTGCGATCCGACGAGCTCCTTGCAGACCTGGACGCCGGGCATCCCCGGCAGGTTCAGGTCGAGCACCAGGACGTCGGGGACCGCGGCCCTGGCCCGGCGGACGGCGCCGGGGCCGTCGCCCGCGGTCGCGACCACGTCGAAGCCGGCCTCGGCCAGATCGCGCGCCACGGCGTCGCGCCACATCGGATGGTCGTCGACGACCATCACCTTGATGGCGCGCTCCCCGGATTCCTGTGTCTGCGGTGTACGCGGTGTACTCATCGGGTCGTTCCTGCCTTCCCCCGTGAAACCTTCGGGACCTTCAATTCGACCTCGGTGCCCTGGCCGGGGACCGAGATCAGTTCTGCTGTGCCGCCCAGATCGCGTAGCCGCCCCCGGATCGAGAGGGCGACACCGAGCCGGCCCTCCCCCTCCGCCTGGTCGAGCCTGCCCTCGGGGATGCCCGGGCCGTCGTCCCGGACCGTGACGATCACCTCGTCCGGCTCGTCCTCGACGAGGATCCACGCCTGGGCGTCCGGCCCGGCGTGCACCCTGACGTTGTCCAGCGCGGCGCTCACCGCGGCGGCGAGCTCACGCGCCGCGCCGGCCGGGAGCACCACCGGGGCGCCGGGCTCGGCGAAGCTGACCCGGGAGCCGGCGTGCGGGGCGAGCAGCGCGCGCAGATCGGTCTCGGCGCTCTCCGGCTCGTCCGGCTCGTCGGTCGCCACCGCGCGGACCACCGCGCCCTCGGCGCTGTCCTCGGAGACCCGGGTGGTGGGCACCAGGCCGCTGGAGACCAGGGTGCGCAGGGCGACCTCCTGCTCCCCCGCCATCCGGCCGAGCTCCGCGGCCTCGCCGCCCAGGGCCGTGCCGCGCCGCTGGACCATGGCCAGCACCTGGAGGACGCTGTCGTGGATGTCCCGGGCGAGCCGCTCCCGCTCCCGGGTGGCGGCCTCGATCTCCAGGGCCCGTGCCAGGGTGCGCTCACTGGCGCGGGCCACCTCGACGACGTAACCGATGGCGATGGAGGCGACCCAGACCAGCACCACGTTGTGGAAGGTGTCCTCGCTGGGCTCACCGCGCTCGACGACGTTGGCGACGGCGACGAGGGTGGAGGCGAAGGCCGCCCAGCGCCAGCCGCCCTTGAGCGCGAAGGCGAGGACGGAGCCCGCCGTCCAGATCGACGGCAGCGTCGGGCCGTCCATGTGCTGGGCGTCGAAGTCGGCGAGCGGGGTCAGCAGGACCCCCGTCAGGGCGACGGTGAGGTCCAGGCCGAGGAAGCGCTTGGTGCAGCTGGCCGCGTTGGCGACCCGGGGAAGGGTGGCGAGGGTCCAGAGGGCGAGGATCCCCAGGAAGGCCACGGCCACCCAGGGCCGCTCGTACTTCGCGTGGCCGAAGCCGGCGAGCAGGGCCGCGTAGACCAGTGTCAGCACGCGGTACGCGGTCAGCGCGCGCCACAGCGGCTGCTCGACCGACATCCGTACGACCCGTTCACGCCCCGCCATGTGCACTCCCCCGGTTCCCGCCCCTGTCATGCTGCCCGCTCCGGACGGCCGGCCGCGCTCCTACGCGCCGGACCGGTCCGTCCCCTTGTTCTTCGCCGCCTCGGCGATCTGCCGCTTGGCCGCGGTCGCGTAGATGTCCACGTACTCCTGGCCCGAGAGCTTCATGATCTCGTACATGACCTCGTCGGTCACCGAGCGCAGGATGAAGCGGTCGCCGTCCATGCCCTGGTAGCGGCTGAAGTCGAGCGGCTCGCCGATCCTGATCCCGGGCCGCATCAGCTTGGGCATCACCTGGCCGGGCGGCTGGATCTTCTCCGTGTCGATCATCGCCACGGGGATGACGGGAGCGCCGGTGGCGAGCGCCACCCGGGCGAGGCCGCCGGGCTTGCCCCGGTAGAGCCGGCCGTCGGGCGAGCGGGTGCCCTCCGGGTAGATGCCGAAGAGGCCGCCGCTCTCGATGACCTGGATGCCCGCCCTGATGGCCGCCTCTCCGGCGCCGCGGCCGCCGGAGCGGTCCACCGGGAGCTGCCCCACGCCCTTGAAGAAGGCGGCGGTGAGCTTGCCCTTGACGCCGGGGGCGGTGAAGTACTCCGCCTTGGCGATGAAGGTCACCTTGCGGTCGAGGACGGCCGGCAGGAAGAAGGAGTCGGAGAACGACAGATGGTTGCTCGCGAGGATCGCCGGCCCGTGTGCGGGGATGTTCTCCAGGCCCTCCACCCACGGCCTGAAGGCGAGCTTCAGGGACCCGCCGATGGAGAACTTCATTGCGCCGTAGATCAACTCTGGTGCCTCCTGTGTGCCGTCGATCAGACCTTAACCCGTGGGGCCGCGGCCTCCCCCGTCCGCTCGGGGCGGTGTGCCCCACGGCTGCCCGCCCAGGTGACGGCTGCTCGGGCGGTGACGGCCCTGGTCGGTGTCGGTCCGGTCGCGTACGGTGAAGTCATCCTTTTGCACACCCCCCGCACCCCCGCCCGCTTCATGAACAGGAGACCCCGGTGCCGGTCCTCCCTGGAGCCGAGCCGTTCCGCCACGAGGGCGGAGAGGTCGGCGTCCTCCTCTGTCACGGATTCACGGGTTCGCCGCAGTCCCTGCGCCCCTGGGCCGATTATCTGGCGGAGCGCGGACTGGCCGTGTCCCTCCCGCTGCTGCCCGGGCACGGCACGCGCTGGGAGGACATGGCGGTCACGGGCTGGCAGGACTGGTACGCGGAGGTGGACCGGGAGCTGCGCGTGCTGCGGGCCCGGTGCGAGCAGGTCTTCGTCTTCGGCCTCTCGATGGGCGGTGCCCTGGCGCTGCGCCTCGCCGCGAAGCACGGGGACGAGATCGCGGGCCTGGTGCTGGTGAACCCGGCGAACAAGGTCCACGGTCTCTCGGCGTACGCCCTGCCCGTGGCCCGCCATCTGGTGCGGACGACGAAGGGCCTGACCAGCGACATCGCGCTGGCGGGCGCCGAGGAGGTCGGCTACGACCGGGTGCCGCTGCACGCCGCGCACTCCGTGCGGGCGTTCTTCCGGCTGGTCGACGCCGATCTGCCCCAGGTCACCCAGCCGATCGTGCTGCTGCACAGCCCGCAGGACCATGTCGTGCCGCCGGCGGACTCGGCGCGGATCCTCACCCGGGTCTCGTCCAGGGACGTCGAGGAGATCCTCCTGGAACAGAGCTACCACGTGGCGACGTTGGACCACGATGCGGAGCGGATCTTCGACGAGAGCTACCGGTTCATCGACCGCCTCGCAACCGACGCTGGCAAGAAGGGGAGCACGTCCGGTGGCTGAGCACGACGCGGAGCGCGCGGGCAGTGACGAGGAGCGCGAACCGCGCCCCACGGAAGGTACGGCTGTCCCCGAGGGCACGGAGGGGGTCCCGCTCGACGAGGCCGCCGCCTGGGAGGCGATCGTCGCGGGGTACGGCGAGGAGCCGCCGGACCCGCCGGGCGCCAAGCCGTTCAAGTCGATCGAGGACCTGGCCCTGCTGGAGGACGACCAGCTCAACGTCCTGGATCCCTCCCCGGAGTCCGGTGCGGGCGGGGACACGGACAAGGGCGTGGGCGGGAAGACACCCGGCGGACCGCCGGAGAAGAAGCCGCTCGGCGGTTCCGTCGTCTTCGCGCCCGGGGTCGCGGGTCCGCGCGACTACGGGCTGGCGGAGCCCGGGGACGGCGATGCCGACGATCCGGACGACAGCGAGGAGGGACACTTCGTCCCGCCGGAGCCGCCGCCGCTTCCCGAGGCCGATGTGACGGCCAAGTTCGCCTGGCTCGCCGTCGTCGGCGGTCCGGTGCTGATGCTGGTCGCCGTGCTGATGCAGTGGGAGATGACGTGGTGGCTCACCACGCTCTCCATCGGCGGCTTCCTGGGCGGCTTCGCCACCCTGGTGGCGCGGATGCCCCCCGACGACGACGAGGACGACGACCCGGGCCGCGGCGCGGTCGTCTGACCCGGCCCTGTACGGCCGCCCGGCCCGGGGCCCCGCCCCGGGTCACGGCATCTCCGGCGCCCCCGGTCACGCCCCGGTTCGGTCCCCCGCGGGCACCCTGAGGGCGGCCAGGACGGGCAGATGGTCCGTGGCCGCCCGGAGGTCCGCTGCGGTGACGCCGGGCAGGCTCTCCGGCACACCGCAGCCGAGCACCTCGATGCCGCCGGTCGCGAACACCGCGTCGATCCGCTTGCGCGGCGCACCGGGCGGGAAGGTGAGCTCGCCGCCCCACGGCCGCACGGTCCGGCAGTCCTGGAGACGTCCGGCCAGCCGCCGGAAGGCCTTCCCCTCGGGTACGTCGTTGAGGTCGCCGGCCACGACCGCGTGCGGGACGCCCATCGCGTCGACCCGCTCCAGCACCGCCTCCGCCTGCGCCCGGCGCTCCTCCCCCTGGAGGCTGAGGTGGCAGCTCACGACACCGAGCCGGGTCCCGGCGATCCGTACGACCGCCGTGGCCAGGCCCCGCCGGTGCAGCCCCGGGGTGCGGGGCAGCAGGACGTCCTCGGTGCGTTCCACGGTGGCGCGCAGGGAACAGAGCAGCAGGGGCCCGGCCGCCGTGGCCCCGCCGCTGAGCATCACCAGGTCGGTCATGGCCGCGAGCCGGGCCGCCGCCTTGCGCCAGCGGAAGAAGCGCGGTGCCTCCTGGACGCACACCAGGTCGGGTGCGCAGGCGCGGATGACACGGGCCAGCGCCTCGGTGTCGTCGCGCAGCGAGCGGACGTTGTAGCTGAGCACCCTGATGACGGCCGAACCGTCCGGCTCGGTACGGGAGTCGGGCAGCGGCGTCTCCATCGTGACCATGGAAGGCACGATACGACGGACGCCCGCCGCTCCCCGGGGGGCGCGACGGGCGTCGGACGTACAGCGGGTGGGGTCAGCCCTGGCGTGCCAGGTCCGCCGCGCCCACCAAGCCGGCCTTGCCGCCCAGTTGGGCCGCGAGGACCTGCGCGTGCGGGCGCCACTCGCCGCCGATCAGCCAGCGCCGGAACGACTTGCGGATCGGGTCGAGGACCAGCTCGCCCTCGTCCGAGACGCCGCCGCCGACGATGAACGCCGACGGGTCGAAGAGCGAGGCGAGGTCGGCCAGTCCGGCTCCGGCCCAGCGGGCCAGCTCACGGAAGGAGTCGACGGCGACCGGGCAGCCCTGCCGGGCGGCCTCGCTGATGTGCTTGCCCTCGATGCCCTCCACCGTGCCGTCGCCGAGTCCCAGCAGGATCGGGGCGTTCTCCGGGGTGGCGTTGGCGCGCTGCTTCGCGTACCGCACGAGCGCGCGCCCGGAGGCGTACTGCTCCCAGCAGCCCTGGCTGCCGCAGCCGCAGAGCAGCCCGTCCGGGACGACCCGGATGTGACCGAATTCCGCCGCCACGCCGAAGCGTCCGCGGCGCAGCTTGTTGCCGATGATGATGCCGCCGCCCAGGCCGGTGCCGAGCGTGATGCAGATGACGTCGTCGTGGCCCTGGCCGGCGCCGAAGCGGTATTCGCCCCAGGCGGCCGCGTTGGCGTCGTTCTCGACGACGACGGGCAGGCCGACGCGCTGCTCGACCTTGTCCTTGAGCGGCTCGTGGCGCCAGTTGATGTTCGGAGCGAACAGCACGGTGGCACGCTTGTCGTCGACGTATCCGGCGGCGCCGATGCCTACGGCCTCGACGTCGTGCCCCTCGCTCGCCCCGGACACGGCGGCGCTGATCGCGTCCACGATGCCTTCGGCGGTCGGCGGGGTCGATACCTTGAACGTCGAGAGGATCCGGCCCTCTTCGTCGACCACTCCAGCCGCGATCTTCGTGCCGCCGATATCGACGCCGATGGTGAGTCCCATGAATCCCTCAGTTTCGGTCGAGCCCCGCTACGGCCAACCGTACCCGAGCCGGGGACGGGTATTTCCTGCCCAGGGTCAGTCCAGGTCGATGTGTTCGCTGCCGCCGGGGCCCTCGTCGCGCGGGTCCGAGGGGTCGTCGGCCGCCTTCCTGCCGGTGCCGGGGGTGGATCCCGTGCCGGTGGAGGTGCCTCCGGCTCCCTCGGTGCCGCGGGTCCAGCGGCCCTCCTGGCCCTCGACGGCGGAGCGGTAGGCGGCGAGGAGTTCGTTCCCCGCGGCGGCGAGATGGTCGAAGAGGTCCGGATTGCGCTCGATGACGGGCTCGACCGCGGACTTCGCCTGCCGGATCACCTGCTGGACGGTGCCCTGCGCGGCCATGCCGAGCAGCGGCGACTGGAGCGAGGAGACCTTGTCGGCCACGACGTCGAAGAGCTTGCGCAGCTCCTCGGCGGCGGAGCCGGGCTGCTGTCCGTACTGCGCCCGGCGGCGGGCCTTCTCCGCCTCGAGGTCCTCGGCGCAGGCCTCCGCCCACGCGTCGTCGTCGACGGGACGATCGGTGGCTTCACTCATGGCGGACTCCTGCGACGCGGTTGCCTGCGTGACCGTGCGGGCCACGTACTACCGACGTTACCCGAACGGTGGTACGCCGTTCATGATGTCCGGGGCCAGAGCGCGGGGTCAGGCGTGAACCGGACACGCAGGACACCGTCGGTGAGGGCGGCCCCGGAGACGGTGCAGCGGCGCAGCGCGGACTCCAGGCGGACGATGCGGTGGAACGGTCCCGCGGTGAGCAGCAGTTCGTCGCCGCGCCGGACGAGCTTGAGGTCCTCCTTGACCGCGCCGGGCAGCGGCAGGCACCAGGCGATGACCCCGTCCCCGGCGTCCTCGGTCCACCAGGGGTCCCCGGCGTGTCCCGCGGCCCGGTCGTCGGGCGCGCAGGACTCGGCGAGCAGGGCCAGGTCCTCGGCGGTGCGCGGCTCGCGGCCGAGGTGGGCGGTCTCCCGTACGGATGTCCCGGGCGCCCACTCCTGGTGCCAGTGGTCCAGGCACTTCTCCTGCCGGGCGGCGAGATCGGCGAACCAGGGGTCGGTGGAGTGGCGGGGCAGGACCCGGGTGGCCACGAGGGAGTCGACGCGCAGTCCGTGCAGGGCGAGTCCGGCACGGGCGGAGCGGAGCGCCTCCTGGCCGGCCTGCCCGGGTTCGGCGGCCAGCCGCACGGTGGTCGCCCCGTCCTCGATCAGCGCCTGGACGGCGGCGAGTTCGGCGTCCTTGCGGGCGGCGGCCTCGTACAGCCACTGGGCGGGCATGGGGACGCCGGCGAGCTGGGCGAGCACCGGGCGCAGGGCGCGGGCGGCCTGGCGTTCGCGGGGCAGGAGACGGCGCAGGTAGCGGCGCAGCTGCTCGGGCAGGGCGAGCAGGGCCAGGGCGTCGGCGAGCGGGGGCAGGTCGACGACGAGGACGTCGTAGCCGCGCTCCGCCCAGTCGCCCTCGGCGGCCCGCCGCAGGGTGTGCAGGACGGCGAGCTGGGCGCTGCCCGGCAGTTCGGTGAGCTCCTCGCCGTCGAGCCGGTTGGCGCCCAGCAGGTCGAGCACGCCGGACGCCCGGGCCTGGAGCTCCAGCAGCTCGCCGCGGAAGTGCGCGGCGGAGTCGATGCGGGCGCAGTCCAGCCGCTCGGCCACCTCCACGGGCTCGGCGCCCGCCGGGAAGGCGGGCACGGCGTCGGCGGAGATCAGGAGGGTGCGGCGGCCGTCGCGTGCCGAGGCGAGGGCGGTCGCCGCGGCGACGGTGGTACGGCCTGCGCCGCCGGGGCCGGTGACGAGGACCGTACGCACGTGATCAGGCCTTCGGGACGGACTCGACGCGCTTCTTCAGCCCGGCGAGGGCACGGTCGATGATGACCTTCTCGGCCTTGCGCTTGATCATGCCGAGGAGCGGGATCTTGACGTCGACGGCGAGCCGGTAGGTGACCTCGGTGCGGTCGCCGTCGCCCAGCGGCGCCAGGGCGTAACTGCCGTCGAGGGCGCGCAGCATCTGGGACTTGACCAGGGACCAGTCGACCTCGTACGGGCTGTTCCAGGTGTAGGCGAGGACGTGGTCGTCCTTGATCGCTCCGGCGTCCAGGACGAGGCGGACCTGCTCGGCGCGGCCCTGGTCGTCGGTGGCCAGGATCTCGGCCTCCTTCACCTCGCCGGTCCATTCCGGATAGCGGGCGAAGTCGGCGATCACTCCCATGACGTCGGCCGGTGCCGCCTCGATCGTGATGCTCGAGCTGGTGTGTTCAGCCATCGCCGTGGCCCTCCAGTGCGGTGTACCGGTCGCGTTCGGCAGAGGCCTGCCGTGTGCAGGCTATCGCGTGCCGGTGGCCCGCCCGTCCGCGCCCCGGCCCGTGCCCGGTGGCCGTGTCGCCCACGGGCGGGGTCGTCACCACTCCAGGGCCCAGGGCCGCCCGCTGGAGGCGAAGTGTCCGACGTTGACGCACTCGGTGGCGCCGATCCGCATCCTGCGGACCAGCGGCTGGTGGACGTGGCCGAAAATCGCGTAGCGGGGGCGGGTGCGGTGGATGGCGTCGAGGAGCGCGCGGCTGCCGCGCTCGAAGCGCCGGGCCACGGTGTCGTACGTCAGCTCCGGGACCTCCGGCGGGATGTGCGAGCACAGGACGTCGACCGGGCCGAGGGCCTCGACCTTGGCGGCGTACTCCTCGTCGCTGATCTCGTACGGGGTGTTCATGGGGGTCCTGAGGCCGCCCCCGACGAAACCGAAGACCCGGCCGCCGATCTCGACCCGTTCGCCGTCCAGCACGGTGGTACCGGAATTGGCGTACTCGGGCCAGAGGGTGGGGACGTCGACGTTGCCGTACGTGGCGTAAGTAGGGGTGGGCAGGACGGCGAACATCTCGGCGTACTGATTGCGCACGGCGGACAGGATCGCCGCGTCACGGTCCAGACCGGCCCAGAGCGAGCGGCCGAAGGCGCGCGCCTCGTCGAAGCGGCGCGCGGTGCGCAGTTCGACGATGCGGTCGGCGTTGGCGACCCCGAACAGCTCGGGGAAGATGCCGCGCGAGTGGTCGGCGTAGTCGAGGAAGAGGACCAGGTCACCCAGGCAGATCAGGGCGTCGGCACCGTCCCCGGCACGCGCCAACGCCTCGGTGTTCCCGTGCACGTCGCTGACCACGTGCACGCGTGTCCGTCGGGTGGGGGTTCTGTGCTGATCGTGCGGTGTGCCGGCTCGCATGGAGATCACCCTAGGTCTCCGTCCGCTGCTCTGGGTAGAGGCCGTCGGACCTGCGATTACTTCCGGATCGGGACACGGGTGGACTAATGTGCGCCGAAGGACCACCGATATGTGTGATGCATAAGACATCTGGCCGGAACCCCCTTTCCGGAACCGAGTACCGGTGGGTAACGTCCCGCCAGTCCAGTCGTGCTCACCCCACTGAGCATCTGCCAGTCTTGGACCGATCCGGTGCGTCACACAGAGCCGTGAACCGGAGCCCGATGAGGAGCAGCAGTCTTGCGCGAGTTCAGCCTTCCGGCCCTGTACGAGGTCCCCACGGACGGCAACCTGACGGATCTCATCCGCCGCAACGCCGCTCAGCATCCCGATGTCGCGGTGATGAGCCGGAAGGTGGCCGGCGTCTGGACGGACGTCACGGCGACCCGGTTCCTCGCCGAGGTCTCGGAGACCGCCAAGGGCCTGATCGCGCAGGGCATCCAGCCCGGTGACCGGGTGGCGCTCATGTCCCGCACCCGCTTCGAGTGGGTCCTGCTGGACTTCGCCATCTGGAGCGCGGGCGCCGTCACCGTACCGGTGTACGAGACCAGCTCCCCCGAGCAGGTCCAGTGGATACTCGGTGACTCGGGCGCGGTCGCGGTGGTCGTGGAGAGCGGCGCCCACGCGGAGTCCGTCGCCTCCGTCCGGGACCGGCTCCCGGGTCTGCAGCACGTCTGGGAGATCGACCGGGGCGCCGTCGGCGAGCTCGTCGCGGCGGGCGCCGGGGTCTCCGACGAGACGCTGGACCTGCGCATGGTGAGCGCGAAGGCCGACGACCCGGCGACGATCGTCTACACCTCGGGCACCACCGGCCGCCCCAAGGGCTGTGTGCTGACGCACCGCAGCTTCTTCGCGGAGTGCGGCAACATCGTGGAGCGGCTGAAGCCCCTCTTCCGTACCGGCGAGTGCTCCGTCCTGCTCTTCCTGCCCACCGCGCACGTCTTCGGCCGGCTGGTCGAGGTGGCGTCGGTGATGGCGCCGATCAAGCTCGGCTGCGTCCCGGACATCAAGAACCTCACGGACGAGCTGGCCTCGTTCCGGCCGACGCTGATCCTCGGTGTGCCGCGGGTCTTCGAGAAGGTCTACAACTCGGCGCGCGCCAAGGCCCAGGCCGACGGCAAGGGCAAGATCTTCGACCGGGCCGCCGACACGGCGATCGCCTACAGCCGGGCGCTGGGCACGCCGGAGGGCCCCTCGGTGGGTCTGAAGGTCAAGCACAAGGTCTTCGACAAGCTGGTGTTCAGCAAGCTGCGGGCCGTGCTCGGCGGCCGCGGCGAGTACGCGATCTCCGGCGGCGCCCCGCTGGGCGAGCGGCTCGGCCACTTCTTCCGCGGTATCGGCTTCACGGTGCTGGAGGGCTACGGCCTCACCGAGACCTGCGCGGCCACGGCCTTCAACCCGTGGGACCGGCAGAAGATCGGTACGGTCGGCCAGCCGCTGCCGGGCTCGGTGGTGCGGATCGCCGACGACGGCGAGGTGCTGCTGCACGGCGAGCACCTGTTCACCGGGTACTGGAAGAACGACGCGGCGACGGCCGAGGCGCTGGCCGACGGCTGGTTCCACACGGGTGACATCGGCACGCTCGACGAGGACGGCTATCTCGCGATCACGGGCCGCAAGAAGGAGATCATCGTCACGGCGGGCGGCAAGAACGTCGCCCCCGCGGTGATCGAGGACCGCATCCGCGCCCACGCCCTGGTCGCCGAGTGCATGGTGGTCGGCGACGGACGGCCGTTCGTCGGCGCGCTGCTCACCCTCGACGAGGAGTTCCTCTCCCGCTGGGCCGAGGAGAACGGCAAGCCGGCCGGCTCGACGGCGCTCTCGCTGCGCGAGGACCCCGAGCTGCTGGCCGAGGTGCAGCGGGCGGTGGACGACGGCAACGCCGCGGTGTCCAAGGCGGAGTCGGTACGCAAGTTCCGTGTCCTGGGAGCCCAGTTCACCGAGGAGGCGGGCCACATCACGCCGTCGCTGAAGCTGAAGCGCAACGTCGTGGCGAAGGACTTCGCGGACGAGGTCGAGTCGATCTACCGCGGCTGAACCCGGACGGACGGACAGACGGGAGAGGGGCCCCGCACCGTGGGTGGTGCAGGGCCCCTTTCCCGTACGCCGCGTCCGTTCGCGCTCAGAGCAGCGTCTTCAGCTTCTCCGCGAGCAGGTCCCAGCGCCATTTCTCCTCGACCCATGCCCGGCCCCGCTCCCCCATGCGCCTGCTCAGCGCGGGGTCGCCGAGCAGGGTGACGATCCGGTCGGCGGACTCCTCGGCGGAGCCGCCCTTCACCACCCAGCCGGTCTCCCCGTCGAGCACGGCGTCCGGGGCGCCCCCCGAGTCGCCCGCCACGACGGGCAGTCCGGTCGCGGAGGCCTCCAGGTAGACGATGCCGAGGCCCTCGACGTCGAGCCCGCCGCGCCGGGTGCGGCAGGGCATGGCGAACACGTCGCCCGCGCCGTAGTGGGCGGGCAGCTCCTCCCAGGGCACCGGCCCGGTGAAGCGCACGGAGTCCTCGACGCCGGTCTCGGCCGCCAGCTTCTTCAGCTGCCCGGCGTACGGACCGCCGCCCACGACGAGCAGGACCGCGTCCGGCACCCGGGCCAGGATCGCGGGCATGGCCAGGATGAGGGTGTCCTGGCCCTTGCGCGGCACGAGCCGTGACACACAGACGACGACGGGCCGGTGCGCGAGTCCGAGCCTCGCCCTGATCCGGTCGCCGCCGGAAGCCGGGTGGAAGGTCTTCTCGTCGACCCCGGGCGGCAGCTGCACCATGCGCGCCGCGGCTTCCGGGGTGAGCGCGGCGGCGATCCTGGACCGGGTGTACTCGCCGAGGTAGGTGATCGTGTCGGTGCCCTCGCCGATGCGGCGCAGCAGCTGCCGGGACGCGGGCAGCTGGGCCCAGCCCGCCTCGTGGCCGTGCGTGGTGGCCACGATCCTGCGGGCACCGGCCGCGCGCAGCGACGGCGCCATCAGCCCGAGGGGCGCGGCCGCGCCGAACCACACGGAGGAGCAGCCGTGTTCGCGCAGCAGCCGGACCGCCGTCCGGGTGACCCGCGGGGTGGGCAGCAGCATCGTCGTACGGTCGCGTACGACGGTGAAGGGCTGCTCCGCGTCGAAGGCGGCGGTGGCCTCCGCGCCCTCCGTGCCGCGCTTCCAGGTGGAGGCGTAGACCACGATCCGCTCGGGGTCCATGCGCAGCGCCATGTTGTGCAGGAAGGCCTGGATGCCGCCGGGGCGGGGCGGGAAGTCGTTCGTCACGATCAGCGTCTTGTCCATCGCCGCCGACAGTACCGGGCGGCCCGTCGGCCCTGCCTGACGGCTCCCGCACAGCCCGGGCCTGCATCATGGCGCCATGACGGTCAGGACGGACGCGAGTGGCCGGGCTCTGTCCCTCGCCGTATGGGGCCTCACCCGGGCGGTACTGCTGCTCTGCGTCTTCAAGGTGTTCACGGTGCCGGGCCCCGATGTCACGAGCGACGTCTCGGTGATCTACCGGGGCTGGTACGAGGTGCTCCGCACCGGCACGTACCCGCTGGACGACGTCACCTGGCAGTACCCGCCCGCCGCCGCCCTCGCGGTGCTCTCGCCGGATCTGCTGCCCTTCCTGGAGTACGCCTCGGCCTTCTTCGTCCTCGTGCTGCTCTGTGACGCGCTGGTGTTCGGGCTGCTCCTGTACGCGGGCAGCCGTCCGGGCATGCGGGACGCGGGCGCCTGGCTCTGGGTGGCCGGCGTGCCGCTGCTCGGGCCGACGGTGTACGCCCGCTACGACCTGATGGTGACGGCCGTCGCGGTGGCGGCGCTGCTGGCGGGGGTGCGCCATCCGCGGGTGATGGGGGCGCTGGCCGCCTTCGGCACGCTGCTGAAGGTGTGGCCGGTGCTGGTGCTGGTGGGTACGGCCAAGGGCAGGGCCACTCGCGGGTCCTGGTCGGCGGCGGCGGTGACGGGCGCCGTGCTGGCCCTGGTGGCCGCGGTGGCGGTGCCCGGGGCGTTCGCCTTCCTGACGTTCCAGCGGGACCGGGGTCTGGAGATCGAGTCGCTGGGCGCGCTGGTCTTCCATGTGGCCCGGCAGTTCGGCTGGGAGGGCCGGGTGGAGCTCCGCTACGGCTCGATGGAGTTCGCCGGGCCGCACGTGGCGCTGGTGAGCACGCTGGCCCTGGCGCTGAGCGTGCTCGCCTTCGGCTGGCTGCTGGTCTGGCGGATCCGGGCCCGTACGTTCGCGGTGCACACCCCGGCGGACGCGGCGTTCACCGCGGTGCTGCTGTTCACGGTGACCAGCCGGGTCATCAGCCCCCAGTACATGGTGTGGCCGCTCGGTGTCGCCGCGGTGTGCCTGGTCTTCCGGGGCAGCCGGATGGCGCTCCCCGCGTGTCTGGTCCTGGTGGCCACGGCCGTCACCCTGCTGGAGTTCCCGCTCGGCTTCGTGCACGTGGTGAACAGCGACGGGGAGGGCCTGGAGCTCATGGCCGTACGCAACGGGCTGCTGCTCGCCGCGACGCTGAGCGCCGGGCGGCGGCTCTGGCGGGACACGGTGCCGGGGGCGCGGCGGGGGCGCGCGGCGGAGCGGGTCAGCCCAGCCGGTCGCGAAGATACTCCTGCCAGCGCGCCGTGAAGTCCTGGGGCGTGGTGGAGAGCACCGTGTGCATGGCCTGCTCGACGGCTCCGTCCCGCCCGGAACGGCTCCCCACGGCCTTGTAGAAGGCGATCAGCTCCTCCTCGCCCCAGTCCCGCGCGATCAGCTCGCAGGCCAGCCAGGCGCCCTCGTAGGCCTGTGCGAGCTCCCCGGCGTCCTCGCCGAAGCCGAAGTCCTCGTCGGTCGGCAGCCGCGCGGGCAGGTCGCCGGCGCTGACCGCCTCGGCGAGCTCGGGGGCGATCTCGGGGGCGGTGCGGCTCTCCTCCCGGTAGGCGGTCCAGTCGGCGAACCCCTCGGAGAGCCAGACGGGCGTGGCGGCGGAGGTGTGGGCCCGGGTCGCCACATGGGTGGTCTCGTGGGTGAGGACGACCCGCTGCCCGAAGTCGCCGAGCATCCCGTACGCCTGCGGGTTGACGATCACCCGGTCCGCGGGCGCCCTGCCGGTGCCGCCGACCTCGCCGGTGGTGACGGCGGCTATGCCCCGGTAGCTGGCCGCGGGTGAGTCCAGCAGCTTCGCCATGTCCTCCACGGACCCGGGGACGAGCACCACGATCCGCCCGGCCCAGGGATCCGGCCAGGTGCCGGTGACGGCGGGGACGGCCCGGTCCGCGGTGTCCGCGATCCGGCGCAGCTCGGCCGCCTGCCGGCCGACCCCGAGGACCAGGCTGTGGGTCCCCCGTACGACCTCGACGTCGCCCTGCTGCCAGAGCTGTTCCGGGGTGCCGTCGGCGGCTCGGTCGGCGGCGATGTACCAGGTGCGGCCGTCGCCCCGGCGGACCAGCTCGACCGTGCGGGAGGAGGACATGGGGGCCTTGTCGTAGCCCTTGATCCGGTAGCGCAGCTCGACCTGGGCGGTCACCCGGTCCGCGCCCCCGACGGTCACGTCCTTCACCTTGTACGCCCATGACTCCAGCGGTACGTCGGCGAGGTTGTGCAGCTCGGTGCGCTGGGCGGCCCGGAAGGACGTGGCCCGGGGGTCGAGGGCGGCCAGGTAGGCGCCGGTGTCGTGCTCCATGACCGCCGCGGCCCGGCGGTCCAGAGCGGCGCCGACCTCCTCGGCGGTGATGCCGGTGGCGGAGTCCCGAGGACCGGCGCACGCGGGCGCGAGCAGCAGGGCGGCGGCCACGGCACCGGCCGTGCACCGTCTGCGGGTACGCTCCCGCCGCGCGTCCTGCGTACGAACAGCCATCGGGCCGATCGTACGGTCAGACGCGGGTGACCGAGGAGACGGGCATCATGCCGACGGGGTCGTAGCGCACCGCCGCACCCGGGTGCGGGGCGTGGATGACCTGCCCGTTCCCCGCGTACATCCCGATGTGGCTGGCGTCCGCGCGGTAGGCGACGAGGTCGCCGGGCCGCGCCTCGGCGAGCGGCACCATGCGGCCCGCGTAGCGCTGCGCCTGCGAGGTCCTCGGCAGACCGACCCCGGCCTGCGCGTACGCCCACCGCATGAGTCCCGAGCAGTCGAATCCGTCGGGTCCCTCGGCGCCCCAGACGTACGGGCGGCCCAGCGCCTGCCGTGCCGCCATGAGGGCCGCCAGGCCGCGCGCGGAGGCCGGTGCGCCGTCGGCGAGCGTCCCGGCGGCGCCGGAGCGCGACGCGCGGTCCAGGGACGCGCGGTCGGCGGCGGGAAGGGCGTGCAGCATCTCCCGGGCCCTGGCCAGCTTGGCCACCACGGTGCGCTTGTGGCGGGTTACCGCCGCACGGTCGCGCTCCAGGGCGGCGAGGGCCCCGGCGGCCTCCGCGCGGGTCTGGGCGATCTTCCGCTGGGCCCGGTGGAGCTTGCCCAGAGTCACGGCACGGCGCTCGCCCACGCGGTCCAGGGCGGCGGCCCGGTCCAGGAAGGTGTCCGGGTCCGAGGAGAGCAGCAGCTGGACCGACGGGTC
>NZ_JAERUC010000010.1 GCF_016745505.1 Streptomyces silvae
GAGCATCCGGCAATCGGGGGCCCCCGATTGCCGGATGCTCTGAGCCTTCCGGAACGTCCTCCGGCGGCCAGTACTTCGTTACCTTACCTAATCTTTAACGCTTTCTTGACGCCTTCGACTGTTCGTGCGAACCGGTGCGCAAATGGATGCATCCCCATACCGCGTCCGAGTGGCTTCTGCGGGGCGCCTATGGTTGCTCCTGCACTCCCAGGACCACCCTGCCCCTCGAAGGACAGCGATGCCCGCCAACACAACCGCCCCTTCCGGGTCTTCCGATGCGAAGAAGACCGGCAGGAAGAAGGGGCGACGCGCCCGCCTGTTCGTGATCGTCCTGGTGCTGGCGCTTGTCGCGGGTGTCGGATACGGCGCGTACTGGTCCGTTTCCACGGTCAGGGCCTCGTACCCGCAGACCACCGGTTCGATAGAGCTCAAGGGTCTTTCCGGCGACGTCGACGTCAAACGTGACGACTACGGGATCCCGCAGATCTACGCGGACACCGACAGCGACCTCTTCCGCGCCCAGGGCTTCGTCCAGGCCCAGGACCGCTTCTGGGAGATGGACGTACGCCGTCACATGACGTCGGGCCGTCTCTCCGAGATGTTCGGCTCCGGCCAGGTCCAGACCGACTCCTTCCTGCGCACGCTGGGCTGGCGCCAGGTCGCGCAGAAGGAGTACGACACGGTCCTGGACGAGGAGACCAAGAAGAACCTCCAGGCCTACACGGAGGGGGTGAACGCGTATCTGGACGGCAAGGACGGCAAGGACATCTCCGTCGAGTACGCGGCGCTCGGGCTGACCAACGACTACAAGCCCACCGAGTGGGACCCGGTCGACTCGGTGGCCTGGCTGAAGGCGATGGCCTGGGACCTGCGCGGGAACATGCAGGACGAGATCGACCGCTCGCTGATGACGAGCAGGCTCACCGAGAAGCAGATCAAGGATCTCTACCCGGACTACCCGTACAAGAAGAACAAGCCGATCGTCGGCCAGGGAGCGGTCTCCCCGGCCACCGGCAAGTTCGACCCGGAGGCCGAGCCGTCGGAGAACATCGGCTCGGGGACCGTCGAGGGCGCGACCGAGGGCCTGAACACCCAGCTTTCCGCGCTCTCCGACACCCTGGACGAGATCCCTGCGCTGCTCGGCCCCAACGGCACCGGCATCGGATCGAACTCCTGGGTCGTCTCCGGGAAGTACACGACGACCGGTAACCCGCTGCTGGCCAACGACCCGCACCTGGCGCCGCAGCTGCCCTCCCTCTGGTACCAGATGGGGCTGCACTGCCGTCAGGTCTCGGAGTCCTGCCAGTACGACGTGGCGGGCTACACGTTCTCCGGGATGCCCGGGGTGATCATCGGCCACAACCAGGACATCGCCTGGGGCTTCACGAACCTCGGCGCCGACGTCACCGACCTCTTCCTGGAGAAGGTCTCGGCCGACGGCTACCAGTACGACGGCAGGACCCGGCCCTTCACCACCCGCAAGGAGACCATCAAGGTCGCCGGCGGCAGGAGCAGGACGATCACCGTCCGCGAGACCAACAACGGCCCGCTGGTCTCCGACCGCAGCGCCGAGCTGGAGAAGGTCGGCAAGAAGGCACCCGTCACCACCTCCGCGCCCGACCGCGGCGACGGGTACGGGGTCGCCCTGAAGTGGACGGCGCTGAGCCCCGGGAAGTCCATGGACGCGGTCTTCGAGCTCAACCGCGCCAAGGACTTCACGACCTTCCGCAAGGCGGCCGCCAACTTCGAGGTGCCGTCGCAGAACATGATCTACGCGGACACCGACGGCCACATCGGCTACCAGGCGCCCGGCAAGATCCCGGTCCGCAAGCAGGGCGACGGTACGACGCCGAGCCCCGGCTGGAGCCCGAAGTACGGCTGGGAGGACGAGTACGTCCTGTTCGACGAGCTGCCGTACGAGTACGACCCGGACCGCGGCTACATCGTCACCGCCAACCAGGCGGTCATCGACGACAGTTACGAGCACCTGCTCACCAAGGACTGGGGTTACGGCGCCCGCAGCCAGCGGATCAACGACCTGATCCAGGGAAAGATCAACCGCGGCGAGAAGATCTCGACCGACGACATGCAGACGATGCAGATGGACAACCAGAGCCGCATCGCCGCGAAGCTGCTGCCGGAGCTGAAGAAGATCAGCATCTCCGACAAGGACGTCCGCGAGGCACAGAAGCTGCTGGAGGGCTGGGACGGCCACCAGGAGCCCGACTCCGCCGCCGCCGCGTACTTCAACGGGGTCTGGCGCAACATCCTGAAGCTGGCCTTCGGCAACAAGCTGCCCAAGGAGATGCGGGCCGAGGGCGACTGCATCTACGTGAAGCCGGTGCCCGGGACCGGGCCGGTGGACGAGCAGGACAAGTCCGTACGCGAATGCGGCCAGCGCGACCCGGACGCGGCTCAGCCGGACGGCGGCGACCGTTGGTACGAGGTCGTCGAGAGCATCCTGGACGACCAGGACAACGAGTGGTGGAAGGCCCCGGCCCAGGGGCGCGAAGAGGCCATCGACAGCCGTGACGAGCTCTTCGCCCGCGCCATGGAGGACGCGCGCTGGGAGCTGACCGCCAAGCTCGGCAAGGACATGTCCACCTGGAGCTGGGGCCGGCTGCACCGGCTGACCCTGCGCAACCAGACGCTCGGCACCGACGGCCCGGACCTCCTCCAGCGGGCCCTGAACCGGGGCCCCTGGGACCTCGGCGGCGGCGAGGCCGCGGTCAACGCGACCGGCTGGAACGCTGCGGGCGGCTACGAGGTCATCTGGGTCCCGTCGATGCGGATGGTCGTCAACGTGGGCGAGTGGGACAAGTCCCGCTGGATCAACCTCACCGGCGCCTCGGGGCACGCGTTCAGCGCGCACTACACCGACCAGACCGACAAGTGGGTCGAAGGTGAACTGCTCGACTGGTCCTTCGAGGAGTCAGCCGTGAAGCAGTCCACCGTGGACTCCCTGACGCTCAAGAAACCCTAGGTCCTCAGGCGCCGCGCTCCGGCCGGCGTGACCACGGCATCCACGGGGTGGTCGTGCGGTTCCTCCGGGACCAGCGCGACCACCTCGTCGTCGTACAGCAGGACGATCAGGGCGGGGTCCGCGCCGGCCGCGGCGAGCCGGGCCAGTACCCGGTCGTAGCTGCCTCCGCCGCGCCCCAGCCGTGTCCCGCGCCGGTCCACGGCCAGGCCGGGCAGCAGGACCGCGTCCGCGTCCAGGACCGCCCGCGGCCCCAGGCGGGCGCCGTCCGGCTCCAGGAGGCCCCGGCCGGCGGGCACGAGGTGCTCGGCGCCTTCGAACGCCGCCCAGTCCAGGTCGTTGTCGGCCATGAGCACCGGCAGCAGCACGCGTACGCCCCGCGCTCGCAGAGCGTCCAGGAGCGCGTGGGTCCCCGGTTCGCGCCCCACGGAGACGTAGGCCGCCACCGTCCTGGCCTCGGTCAGCTCGGGAAGATCCTGGGCGGCCGAGGCGAGAACCGCGGCGGCGTTTCTGACGTCTTCCGAGGTGAGAAGCCTTCGCGCGGCGAGCAGTTCACGCCGCAGGGCGGCCTTTCCGGACATGTCATGGTTCAACGGGTGCTCACATGGTTCGCTTATATGGATGTATGAGGACGAAGTTAACCGGACGCTCATCTTCCGCCCATACGCACCGGTTACAGTTCTGAACATGACTCAGTCGCACCCCAGGATCAGCAAAGCTGTCATCCCAGCTGCAGGTCTCGGCACCCGGTTCCTGCCGGCCACCAAGGCCACTCCCAAAGAGATGCTGCCTGTCGTCGACAAGCCCGCCATCCAGTATGTGGTCGAGGAAGCAGTCGCCGCCGGCCTCTCCGACGTACTGATGATCACCGGTCGCAACAAGCGTCCCCTGGAGGACCACTTCGACCGGAACTACGAGCTGGAGTCCGCGCTGACCCGCAAGGGAGACGCCGAACGGCTCTCCAAGGTCCAGGAGTCCAGCGACCTGGCCACCATGCACTACGTACGCCAGGGCGACCCGCGCGGCCTCGGTCACGCCGTCCTCTGCGCCGCGCCGCACGTCGGCGACCAGCCGTTCGCCGTGCTCCTCGGGGACGACCTCATCGACCCGCGCGACCCGCTGCTCGCCAGGATGGTCGAGATCCAGGAGCGCGAGGGCGGCAGCGTCGTGGCGCTGATGGAGGTCGACCCCGCGCAGATCCACATGTACGGCTGCGCGGCCACCGAGGCCACCACCGACAGCGACGTCGTCCGGGTCACCGGACTCGTGGAGAAGCCCGACCCGGCCGAGGCGCCCAGCAATCTCGCCGTCATCGGCCGCTACGTCCTGGACCCCGCCGTCTTCGGCATACTGCGCCGGACCGAGCCCGGCCGAGGCGGCGAGATCCAGCTCACCGACGCCCTCCAGCTGCTGGCCGAGGACGAGAAGATCGGCGGCCCGGTGCACGGCGTCGTCTTCAAGGGCCGCCGCTACGACACCGGTGACCGCGGTGACTATCTGCGTGCCATTGTCAGACTCGCGTGCGAACGTGAGGACCTGGGCCCGGACTTCCGGACCTGGCTGCGCAGTTACGTCGACGAGGAGTTGTAACAGCTTGAGCAGCACGATCTGGTCGGTGGACGAGCACCTGGACGAC
This sequence comes from Streptomyces silvae, assembly GCF_016745505.1. Lineage (GTDB taxonomy): Bacteria > Actinomycetota > Actinomycetes > Streptomycetales > Streptomycetaceae > Streptomyces > Streptomyces silvae. The sequence continues at coordinate 4,617 of NZ_JAERUC010000010.1, forward strand.
ATCCTCGCAGCGGTGAAGCCGCTCGAACCCATCGAGCTGCAACTGCCCGACGCCCAGGGCTGCGTCCTGGTCGAGGACGTCGTGGTGGAGGTGTCCCTGCCGCCCTTCGACAACAGCTCGATGGACGGGTACGCCGTCCGGATCTCCGATGTCGAGGGCGCCAGCGAGGAGTTCCCCGCCGTCCTCACCGTCATCGGCGACGTCGCGGCGGGCGACGGGGGCCTGGCCGACGGCCGCTCCGTCGGCCCCGGCGAGGCCGCGCGCATCATGACCGGCGCCCCGCTTCCCGCGGGCGCCGAGGCGGTCGTCCCGGTCGAGTGGACCGACGGCGGCACGGGCGGCGGCCCCGCCTCGGCCATGCGGGCCCACAGCGACGCCCCGGAGGGCGCGAGCGGCGAGGTCCGGATCCACCGCCCGGTCAAGCCGCGCGCCCATGTCCGGGCCAAGGGGAGCGACGTACAGCCGGGTGACCTGGCGCTGCGCGCGGGTTCGGTCGTCGGGCCGCCACAGATCGGGCTGCTCGCCGCGATCGGCCGCTCGACGGTGCGGGTGCGGCCCCGTCCGCGTGTCGTCGTGCTCTCCACCGGCAGCGAGCTGGTGCAGCCGGGCGAGGAGCTCACCGCCGGCCGGATCTACGACTCCAACAGCTTCGCGCTGACCGCGGCGGCCCGGGACGCGGGGGCCATCGCCTACCGCGTGCCGGCGGTCGCCGACGATGCCGAGACGCTGCGGGCCACGATCGAGGACCAGCTGATCCGCGCCGACATCGTCGTCACCACGGGCGGGGTGAGCGTCGGCGCGTACGACGTGGTCAAGGAGGCGCTGTCCTCCGTGGGCGACGAGGACGAGCCGGGCGGCGGAGTCGACTTCCGCAAGCTCGCCATGCAGCCGGGCAAGCCGCAGGGTTTCGGCTCGATCGGCCCCGACCACACACCACTGCTGGCGCTCCCCGGCAACCCGGTCTCCTCGTACGTCTCCTTCGAGCTGTTCGTCCGGCCGGCGATCCTGACGCTGATGGGCCTCGACGACGTCCACCGCCCGAAGGTGCGGGCCACGCTCAGCACCGGTGAGGCGCTCGCCTCGCCGTCCGGCAAACGCCAGTTCCTGCGCGGGACGTACGACGCGGAGGCGGGCACCGTGACTCCCGTCGGCGGGCCCGGATCGCATCTGATCGCCGCCCTCGCCCAGGCCGACGCGCTGATCGTGCTGCCCGAGGACGTCGCCTCCGCCGAGCCCGGCACGGAGACCGAGGTGATCCTCCTCCGCTGACCCGGGCACGGTGGCGGTACGGTATCTGGCGCTGTGCCTTACCGGGGGAAGCCCCCCGGTCCCCCCGCCCGCGCCTGCGCGCGGGGCGGGCGGGCAACCGGCGCCCTACCGCTAGGCGGAGTGAGTTGAGTACGCAGAACAGGCTGACGCACATCGACGAGGCGGGCGCCGCCCGCATGGTCGACGTGTCGGAGAAGGACGTCACGGCACGTGTCGCCCGCGCGAGCGGCCGGGTCCTCGTGTCACCGCGTGTCGTCGAACTCCTCAGGGGCGAGGGCGTCCCCAAGGGAGACGCGCTCGCCACCGCGCGCATCGCCGGGATCATGGGGGCCAAGCGCACCCCGGACCTGATCCCGCTCTGCCACCCGCTCGCCGTCTCCGGGGTGAAGGTCGACCTGAGCGTCGCCGACGACGCGGTGGAGATCCTGGCCACCGTGAAGACCACGGACCGCACGGGGGTCGAGATGGAGGCCCTGACCGCGGTGTCGGTGGCCGCGCTCACGGTGATCGACATGATCAAGGCGGTCGACAAGAGCGCGGTGATCACGGACGTACGGGTCGAGGCGAAGTCGGGCGGCAAGTCCGGCGACTACCGCCGCCCCGCGGCGGAGGGGGCGGACGCATGACCGCGCCCGGCAGCGCCCCCGCCACCGGCGGATACCGCGCCCTCGTCGTGACCGCCTCCAACCGCGCCTCCGCCGGTGTGTACGCCGACAAGGGCGGGCCCCTCATCAGCGAGGCCCTCACCGGTCTCGGGTTCGCCGTCGACGGCCCCCAGGTCGTGCCCGACGGGAATCCGGTGGAAGCGGCCCTGCGGGCCGGGGCGGCCGCGGGCTACGACGTGATCGTCACCACCGGCGGTACGGGCATCTCGCCCACCGACCGCACCCCCGAGGCCACCCGGCGCGTCCTGGACCGCGAGATCCCGGGCATCGCCGAGTCGATCCGCGCCGAGGGCCGGGACAAGGTCCCCACCGCCGCACTCTCCCGCGGCCTCGCGGGCATCGCGGACCGCACCCTCATCGTGAACCTGCCCGGCTCGACCGGCGGCGTACGCGACGGGCTCGCGGTACTCGGCAGGGTTCTGGTGCACGCCGTCGACCAGCTGCGCGGCGGCGATCACCCCCGACCGGGGAGCCCGAGCTGAACGTCCGGACCTGGCCGGCGGTTCTGACCGACGGCGCCGTCACCCTCCGCCCGATAAAGCTGCGCGACCAGAGCATGTGGCGCGAGGTCAACCGGCGTAACCGGGACTGGCTGCGCCCCTGGGAAGCGACCGTCCCGCCACCCGCCCCCGGCGGCCCGGTGGCGCAGCGCCCCACCTACCGGCAGATGATCCGCCACCTGCGCGCCGAGGCGAACGCGGGGCGGATGCTGCCCTTCGCCATCGAGTACGAGGGCCGTCTCGTCGGACAGCTGACGGTGGCGGGCATCACCTGGGGCTCGATGTGCTCGGGCCATGTCGGCTACTGGGTCGACCAGGACGTGGCGGGCCGCGGGGTCATGCCGACCGCGGTGGCGCTCGCCGTCGACCACTGTTTCCGTACGGTCGGACTGCATCGGATCGAGGTGTGCATTCGGCCGGAGAACGCCCCCAGCCGCAGGGTCGTGGAGAAACTCGGATTCCGCGCGGAAGGGCTTCGTCCACGCTATCTGCACATCGACGGTGCGTGGCGGGACCACCTGATCTTCGCGCTCACCGCGGAAGAAGTCCCCGACGGACTGCTGCGGCGTTGGCGCAGGGTGCGGCCGGGTACGTCCGGAACACCGCGCACTCCCGGGGAAATGAAATAAGTGTTCGAATTTGATCGCTCTCTGACGGTAATGAACCTCACTTTCGGCGACTGTTGACCCGAACAAGCACAAAAAAAGTCCGTCATATCAGCCGGATCGTGCGACACACCGGGCCAATTGGCGGATGCCGCCGTGCAAACCCCTCTACGGTGTGAGCGTGAGCAGCAGCGGCCTCATCTACGCAGTCATCGTCGGTGCATGGGCCGCCTACTTGGTGCCGATGTGGCTCCGCAGGCAGGACGAGCTCAACGAGGCGCGTCCGACGGAACGCTTCAGCACCGCCATCCGGCTGCTGTCCGGACGGGCGGCCATGGAGCGCCGTTACGCCAAGGAGCTGCGGGAGCGGGATGCCGAGGAGGCGCCTGGCGACGTGGACCCGGATGCCGTCACGGACCGACTGGAGTCCGTCGACGTCCGGGCCTTTTCCGCGCCCCCGGACCGTACGGAAGCGCGGTTGCGCGTGCCCGCGCCCGGCCGCCCGGAGCAGGAGCGCACGCAGGAGCGGGCACCCCGCCCGGCGCCCGCGCGGCGCTCGCGCCCTTCCGGCGCGGAGACAGAGCGCGAGCGCCGGCGGCGCTCGCAGGTTCTGGCGCGCCGGCGGCGTACCACCACGGTCCTCTTCATGGCGTTCACGCTGGGCGCGGTCGTCGCGGCGGTGGGCGGACTCCGCTTCCTGTGGGCACCGGCCGTTCCGGCCGTGCTGCTGAGCACGTACATCGTGCATCTGCGTGCCCAGGAGCGCCGCCGGTTCGTCTTCACCATGGACCGGCGCCGGGCCGAGGTGGCCGCGCAGCGGCTGCGCGAGAACCGGCCCCGCAGGCACCAGCCCGCGTCCTCGGCTCCCGCCGAGCCCGACGAGGAGCCCGAAGCGGCCGCTCCCGTGCCCACGGTCTCGCCGCAGGAGGCGGGCCGCCGCGCCCTCGTCGAGCAGACGGACCACGCGGAGTGGGTCGACCAGCAGCGCGAACGCGGACCGGCCCAGGGCGACAGCTGGGAGCCGGTCCCGGTCCCGCTGCCGACGTACGTGACCGCACCGGTCGCCCCGCGCGCCACGGGCGGGGTGGAGGTCGGCGACCCGGAGACCTGGAGCGCGGCCCGCTCCAGCCCGGCGGAGCCCACCCGGACGGGCAGCCGCGACGCCCAGGACGCGGCCGCACCCGACGCGGAACCGGCCCCGCGCCGCCGCGGCAACGCACCCAAGCGCACCCGCGACCGCGGCCGGACACCCCTCTTCGACCAGTACGACGACGAGGACAGGCCGCGCGCGGCCAACGAGTGAGACCCGGGGTGAACCCGACTCGGTGACCTGCCGGGATACGGATTTCCGAGCACCCCGGTGAGGGTGCTAGAGTTTCACTCGTTGCAAGGGCCTGTGGCGCAGTCTGGTAGCGCACCTCGTTCGCATCGAGGGGGTCTGGGGTTCAAATCCCCACAGGTCCACCGCACACACGAAGGTCCCGCCCGATCGGAAGATCGGGCGGGACCTTCGTCGTTGCCAGGCGCGGCGTCCACCCGGCCGACCACCCGGTAACCTGGGCCTTCCTCGCTCACCCGCCCTGCCGGTGACCGCTGTTGAGGGTTGCGCGGGTCAGGTGCGGGGGTGCCTGTTCGTGGTTCCGTATGGAGGGCGCACCGTGACAGCCGGCATACCCAGCTCCCGCATCGACACCAGCAAGCCGCACCCGGCACGGGTCTACGACTGGCTGCTCGGCGGGAAGGACAACTACCCGGTCGACCAGGAGGTCGCCGAGAAACTGCCTGCCGAGGCGCGGGCGAACGCCGCGCGGAACCGGGCGTTCATGCACCGGGCGTCGGCGTGGCTGGCCGGGCAGGGCGTCGATCAGTTCCTGGACATCGGGACTGGCATCCCCACCGCGCCGAACCTCCATCAGATCGTCCAGGCCGTGACCCCGGGCGCCCGGATCGTCTACGCGGACAACGACCCCATCGTGCTGCGTCACGCGGAAGCCCTGCTGGTGAGCCACCCCGACGGGGCGACCGACTACATCCACGCGGATGTGCGGCAGCCGGAGGCGATCCTCGAACAGGCCGCGAAGCTGCTGGACTTCACCAGGCCCGTCGCGCTGTCCCTCATCGCGCTGATGCACTTCCTGCCGGACGGACAGGACCCGTACGGCATCACCCGCACGCTGGTCGGGGCGCTGCCGTCGGGGAGTTATCTGGTGCTGTCGCACGGGACCGCCGATCAGCACCCGGAGCTCAAGCAGGAGACGGAGTCGGCGTACCGGAAGGGTGAGATCTCGCTGCGCATGCGGACGCGCGAGGAGGTCGAGCCGTTCTTCGAGGGGCTGGAGCTGGTCGGGCCGGGGCTGGTCACCGCGCCCGAGTGGTACCAGGAGGAGCCCGCGCCGGTGTACGAGCGGAGCGGGTTCTACGTCGGCGTGGCCCGGGTTCCCTAGGAGGGCAGGGCCAGCGGCTTGGCCATGCAGATGCTGCTGTCGTACGTGCGGTAGTGGCCGAACTTCTCGCAGAGCGTGTAGCCGCTCGACGTGTACAGCGCGATCGCCTCGGGCTGCCGGTCGCCGGTCTCCAGGACCATGCGGGTGCGGCCGGCCGCGCGGGCGTCGGCCTCCAGGGCGGCGAGGATCCGGCGTGCCAGGCCCTGGCCGCGGCCTTCGGGGACGACGAACATCCGCTTGATCTCGGCGTCGCCGTCCGCGTACCCCTCGGCGTTCCGCTCCTGGCTGCGCCAGCCGCCGGTGGCCAGCGGGCGGCCCTGCTCGTCGTAGGCGAGCAGATACAGTCCGCGAGGCGGATCGAACATCGTGGCGTCGAGCGGTGTGATGTCGCCCTCGTCGCCGTAGCGCTCGGCGTATTCGAGCTGCACCTGGTCGTTGAGTTTCACGGCGTCGGGGTGGTCGAAGGGCCGAGGCTGGATATTCATGCGCACAATAGTACAGGTATGCATAGGGGTGTGTAGGTACTGTACCTGGATGCTGACTGTTACCACCGTGAACGTGAACGGGCTCCGTGCCGCCGCGAAGAAGGGCTTCGTGGAGTGGCTGGGGCAGACCGAGGCCGATGTGATCTGCCTCCAGGAGGTCCGCGCCGAGGCGCAGCAGCTCCCCGAGGAGGTGCGTGACCCCGAGGGCTGGCACGTCGTGTACGCCCCGGCCGCCGCCAAGGGGCGCGCGGGCGTCGCCCTCTACACGCGGCACGCGCCGGAGCGAGTCCAGATCGGCTTCGGTGGGTTCGAGGTGCCGGGGAGCGGCGAGTTCGACACCTCCGGCCGGTACGTCGAGGTGGACCTCCCGGGTGTGACGGTCGCCAGCCTCTATCTGCCGTCCGGCGAGGTCGGCACGGAGCGGCAGGAGGAGAAGGAGCGCTTCATGGCCGCCTTCCTCCCCTACCTCCAGGGGCTGAAGGTGCGGGCCGCCGCCGAGGGGCGCGAGGTCGTCGTGTGCGGCGACTGGAACATCGCCCACCGCGAGGCCGACCTCAAGAACTGGAAGGCCAACAGGAAGAGCTCCGGCTTCCTCCCCGAGGAGCGGGAGTGGCTGACCCGGGTGTTCGACGAGGCGGCGTACGTCGATGTGGTCCGCGCGCTGCACCCGGACGAGGAGGGCCCGTACTCCTGGTGGTCCTACCGGGGCCGGGCCTTCGACAACGACACGGGCTGGCGCATCGACTACCAGGTGGCGACCCCGGGGCTGGCCGGCCGCGCGGTCAAGGCCTGGGTGGAGCGCGCCGCCACGCACGGCGAGCGGTGGAGCGACCACGCGCCGGTGACGGTCACGTACGAGCGGTAGTCCGACCGGGCGGCCGGGCAGGCGGGACCTTCAAAACACGCCCTAGGGGCGCCGGTCGTCCTTGCGGAGCCGCCGGTCCAGGGCCATCGACAGCTCGGCGTCCACCACCGCCTGGGCCAGCGTGCGCAGTTGCTCCGGTTCGGTGTGCTCGGTGTGGGTGCGCAGGACGCGTACGAAGAGGTCGGCCAGGGCGTCCGCGTGCTCGCGGACCTGGCGGCCGGCGCCGAGCACGGCGTCGAGCGGCACGCCGGCGCGCACCAGTTCGGACGAGGCGTCCAGCAGGCGGCGGCTGATGTGGACGATCTCGTCGCCGTCGATGCCGAGGTAGCCCAGCTCCATCGCGGCGGCGAGATTCTCCGCCGTCGCCTGGTCCTGGAAGTAGTCGGCGAGCTGTTCGGGCGTGAGCCGGACCGGGGTCTCCTCGGTCGGCTCGCCCAGGCCCAGCACCTCCGCGACGTCCCGGCCGCTGTCGAAGGTGGTGGCGAGGTCCGCGATGCCGTTGAGGGTGTGGCCCCTCTCCAGCAGGCCCGTGATGGTGCGCAGCCGGGCCAGATGGTGGTCGTCGTACCAGGCGATACGGCCCTCGCGGCGCGGTGGCTGGATCAGGCCGCGCTCCCGGTAGAAGCGCAGGGTGCGCACGGTGATGCCGGCCTCCTTGGCCAGCTCCTCCATGCGGTACTCGCGGTGCTCGCGTCCTTCAGCCACACCCGCACCCTATGTTGTACCGCCGGTAACTTTCCTCGGTCCGCCCCCTACCCATCGGTACGGAGCTGCTCTACCCTCCCAACAATGCCAGTGATTGCTGGCAGAGTCGTGTGACGTACCGCGGGGAGGCGGCAGGATGGCCCAGCACGAGCACGTACGAGTGGCGGTGATCGGATCCGGATTCGGGGGCCTCGGAGCCGCGGTCCGGCTCCGCCGTGAAGGCATCACCGACTTCCTGGTCCTCGAACGTGCCGCCGCCGTCGGCGGCACCTGGCGGGACAACAGCTACCCGGGCTGCGCCTGCGACGTCCCGTCCCACCTGTACTCGTTCTCGTTCGCGCCCAACCCCGACTGGCCGCGCACCTTCTCGGGCCAGCAGCACATCCGGGCCTACCTGGAGCACGTCGCCGACACCTTCGGGCTGCGCCCGCACATCAGGCTGAACCACGAAGTCACGGTCATGCGCTGGGACAACGACGAACTGCACTGGGTGATCGAGGCGGCGAACGGCTCGACGGTCACCGCCGACGCCGTCGTCTCCGCCACCGGCCCGCTCTCCGACCCGAAGCTGCCGGACATCCCGGGGCTCGCCGAATTCCCCGGCAAGGTCTTCCACTCCGCACAGTGGGACCACGACTACGACCTGAGCGGCAAGCGCGTCGCGGTGGTCGGGACCGGGGCCTCCGCGATCCAGATCGTCCCGGAGATCCAGCCGAAGGCCGGCCGGCTCACCCTCTTCCAGCGGACCCCGCCCTGGGTGATGCCGCGCATGGACCGGGCGATCAGCGGCGCCGAGAAGTGGCTGCACCGCACGCTCCCCTTCACGGCCACCGCGCGCCGTGGACTGCTGTGGGGCATCCGGGAGTTGCAGGTGGGTGCCTTCACCAAGCACCCCGACCAGCTCGGGCTCGTCGAGAGGATAGCCAAGTCCAACATGGCGCGGGCGATCAAGGATCCCGCGCTGCGGGCCAAGCTGACGCCCTCGTACCGCATCGGCTGCAAGCGGATCCTGCTCTCCAACGCCTACTACCCGGCGCTCGCGCAGCCGAATGTGGACGTGGTCGACTCCGGCCTCTCCGAGGTGCGGGGCTCCACCCTCGTCGGGTCGGACGGCACGGAGACCGAGGCCGACGTGATCATCCTCGGCACCGGCTTCCATGTGACGGACATGCCGATCGCGAGCCGGGTCGTCGGAGCCGACGGCATCACCCTCGCCGAGTCCTGGAAGGGCGGGATGCAGGCGCTGCGCGGTGCGACCGCGGCCGGCTTCCCCAACTGGATGACGATCATCGGCCCCAACACGGGGCTGGGGAACTCCTCCATGATCCTCATGATCGAGTCCCAGCTGAACTACATGGCCGACTACCTGCGCCAGCTGGACGTCCTGGGCGGCCGCGTCGCGCTCGACGCCCGGCCCTCCGCCGTCGGCGACTGGAACCGGCGGGTCCAGGAGCGGATGAAGCGGACCGTCTGGAACACCGGCGGCTGCACCAGCTGGTACCTCGACGCCGACGGGCGCAACACCACTGTCTGGCCCGGCACGACCGCCGAGTTCCGGCGGGCCACGCGCTCGGTCGACCTGGGTGACTACGACGTCGTCCGCCCACCCGTCACCCGCCCCACGGCGCAGGCCGTGCCCGAGGAGGCCGCACGATGAGCAGGCTGACCCAGCGGGCGGCCACGCCGCCCCCGCCCGTACCCGTACGTGAACTGGGCGTCGTCTCCGCCGACGGCTCGCGCCTCCACGTCGAGCTGTACGGCCCCGAGGACGCACCCGCGGTGGTCCTGTCCCACGGCTGGACCTGCAACACCCGCTTCTGGGACGCCCAGATACGCGACCTGGCGGTGGACCACCGGGTCGTCGTCTACGACCAGCGCGGCCACGGGCGTTCGCCCGCCGCCGGCGCCGGCGGCTACAGCACCCGTGCGCTCGCCGACGACCTCGAAGCGGTCCTCAAGGCCACCCTGGAACCGGGCCGGAAGGCGGTGCTCGCCGGCCATTCCATGGGCGGGATGACGATCATGGCGGCGGGCGGCCGCGCCGCCGTACGGGAGCACGGGGCGGCCGCGCTGCTGTGCAGCACCGGCAGTTCGCGCCTGACGGCCGAGTCGCTGGTGCTCCCGCTGCGGGCCGGTGCGCTGCGCACCCGGATGACCACGGCGGTCCTCGGTGCGCGGGCTCCTCTCGGGCCCGTCAACGCGGTGTCCAGGGCGATCCTCAAGTACGCCACGATGGGGCGCGGTTCTGCCCCGGAACGGGTGGATGCCTGTGCCAGGATCGTCCACGCGTGTCCCCGCGGGGCACGCGTCGCCTGGGGGCACGTGCTCGCCGAGCTCGACCTCGAGGCGCGCATACGGGAGCTGCGGCTGCCGACGGCGGTGATCGCGGGTACGGACGACCGGCTGACGCCGCCCGTGCACGCGAGGGCCATCGAAGCGGCGCTGCCGCAGAGCCTCGGGCTGACCGAACTGGCGGGCATGGGCCACATGACGCCGGTCGAGGCACCCGAGACGGTCACGGCGAAGCTGCGCGAGCTGGTGGCCCTGTACGTCACTGTGGACAGCGCGGGCGGTACGGCGGAAGCCGTGAGCGAGGAGGAGGTCGCATGAGCGGCAGGCGGAGTCTCGAAGGTCAGGTCGTCGTCGTCACCGGTGCGGCGCGGGGAGTGGGCGAGCTGCTGGCCCGCAAGCTGTCGGCGCGCGGCGCCACGCTGGCGCTGGTCGGCCTGGAACCGGAGGAGCTGAAGAAGGTCTCGGAGCGGCTGCACTCCGAGAGCGACCACTGGCACGCGGACGTCACCGACCACGAGGCGATGAGCCGGGTCGCCGGAGAGGTCAAGGCGCGCTTCGGGAAGATCGACATCGTGGTCGCCAACGCGGGTGTCGCCTCCGGGGGGCCGCTGGTGGACTCCGACCCGGAGGCGTGGCGGCGGGTCATCGAGGTGAACCTGATAGGCGGTGCGGTGACGGCGCGGGCGTTCCTGCCGGTGCTCATGGAGAGCCGCGGCTACTTCCTCCAGATAGCGTCGCTGGCCGCGATCACCCCGGCGCCCATGATGAGCGCGTACTGCGCGTCCAAGTCGGGCGTGGAGGCCTTCGCGCACTGCCTGCGCGGCGAGGTCGGCCACCGGGGCGTGAAGGTCGGGGTCGGCTATCTGTCCTGGACCGACACGGACATGGTGCGCGGCGCCGACGAGGACGACGTCATGCGGGAGTTGCGGCAGCGGCTGCCGTGGCCGACGAACCGCACCTACCCGCTGGGCCCGGCGGTCGACCGGATCGTGGCAGGGATCGAGCGCCGCTCCGCGCATGTGTACGCCCAGTGGTGGCTGCGCGGGATGCAGTCGGTCCGGGGATACCTGCCGATGGTCATAGGGACCGTCGGGCAACGCGAGATGAAGCGGTTCGGGTCCCGGCTGGACGGTGTCGGCAAGGGACTCGTGGGGGCCGGCGGGGAGGCCGACCAGAAGGCGCGGGTCGCCCGCGGATGATCGAAATGCGGTGAATGTCCGGGTGTGTAAGTCTGATCGAGGTCCCACCGGGGCCGACCCCACGCACCCACATAGGAGTGAACAGCATGGGCATCGCAGACCAGTTCAAGGACAAGGCGCAGGAGCTCGCCGACCAGGCCAAGCAGCAGAAGGCCGGTGGCAAGCAGGGGCAGGCGCGTGAGCGCTCGGCCGACCAGGCGTCGCGTCGTGGCGCGGACCAGCCGCAGGGCCGTCGGCCCGAGGCGCGGGACCGTGCGCAGGACGCTGCGGACCAGGCGCGTGAGCGTTCCGGTCGCTGACGCACTGCGCGTCTGAGGTCTGTTGGGGCGTACCCGGGTTCCGGGTACGCCCCTTCCTTGCGCGGTGCGGGTTGCGGGGCGCGAGCTTGCGCGGTGCGGGGTTTCGGGGCTCTGCCCCGGACCCCGCTCCTCAATCGCCGGAGGGGCTGAAATTCGCTCGGCCCGGGGCCCCGAGGGGCTTGATTCGGGCCGGGGGCGGCCGGCTACCTCGGGGGCAGGGGTGGCCTGCGCAGGTTCGGGGCCGTGTCGTAGCTGGGGGGTGTGGCTGCCGGGTGGGCGGCCAGGAGGTCCAGGGCGACTCTGACGGCGTCGTCCAGTACCGCGTGGCGGCCCTCCGCCCAGTCCAGCGGGGTGCGCAGGGCCTCCAGGTCGGGCTCGACGCCGTAGTTCTCGACGGACCAGCCGTACGTGTCGAACCAGGCCGCGTTCATCGGCACCGTGATCACCGTGCCGTCGCCGAGCTTGTGACGGCCGGTCATCCCGACCACACCGCCCCAGGTGCGCTGGCCCACCACCGGTCCCAGTTTCAGCAGCCGGAACGCGGCCGTGATCATGTCGCCGTCGGAGGAGGTGGCCTCGTCGGCGAGGGCGACGACCGGGCCCCGGGGTGCGTTGGACGCGTAACTGACCGCCTGGGCGTTGCGGGTCAGGTCCCAGCCGAGGATGGTGCGGGTGAGCTTCTCGACGACCAGCTCGCTGATGTGGCCGCCCGCGTTGCCCCGTACGTCCACGATCAGGGCCGGACGCGAGACCTCCAGCCGCAGGTCCCGGTTGAACTGGGCCCAGCCGGAGCCGCCCATGTCGGGGATGTGCAGATACCCGCACTTGCCGTGGCTCAACTCCCGTACGACCTCGCGGCGTTTGGCCACCCAGTCCTGGTAGCGCAGCGGGCGTTCGTCGACCAGGGGGACGATCGCGATGCGCCGGGACCGGCCTCCGCACTCGCCCCCGGACGGGCGGAACGTCAGCTCCACCGTCGTGCCGCCCGCCGCTGTCAGCAGCGGGTACGGGCCCGCCACCGGGTCGACCGGCCGGCCGTCGACATGGGTGAGGACGGCGCCCTCCCTGATGCCCGTACCGGCGAGCGGTGAACGGGCCTTGGAGTCCGAGGAGTCGCCGGGCAGGACGCGCTGCACCGTCCAGTTCCCGTCCCGGCACACGAGGTTGGCGCCCAGCAGGCCGATCGCCCGCTGGTAGTGCGGGGGCCCCTCGTTGCGGCGTGCGGGCGAGACGTACGCGTGGGAGGTGCCCAGCTCGCCCAGGACCTCGCGCAGCAGGTCGGCGAACTCGTCGGGGGTGGCGACCCGTTCGACCAGCGGCCGGTACTGCTCCAGGACGCCGTCCCAGTCGATGCCGCACATGTCCGGGTCCCAGAAGTAGGCGCGGGCGATGCGCCCCGCCTCCCCGTAGGCCTGGCGCCACTCGGCCGCTGGGTCGACGTCGTGCAGGATGCGGCGCAGGTCGAGGAAGACCGTCGAGTCGTTGTCGCCCGGCTCGTTGGACGGCACGGCGCGCAGCTCGCCGTCGTCCATGACGACCAGCCGGGTCGCGTCCCCGCTGACCGCGAACCAGTCGAGGTGGCCGACCAGTTCGGTCCTGCGGGCCTTGGCGATGTTGAAGTGCTCCAGCGTGGGCCGGCCCGACATGTCCGCCGGGTTCGCGAAGGTCTCGCCCAGCGCCCCGGAGATCGGCCAGCGCAGCCAGACGAGGCCGCCGCCGCTGACCGGCTGGAGGCCCGAGTACTTCGAGGCGGAGACCGGGAACGGGGTGACCCTGTTCTCCAGCCCCTCGAACTCCACCATGACCGTCGGCCCCTCGACCGGGCCCTCGGGGATGTCCACCGGGTCCAGCCCGCCCGCCGCGGGCCTGCCGTCCGGGAGCAGGGCGAAGGGGGAGGGGGTGGCCGAGGAGAGGGGGACCAGGTACGGGCGGCAGCCCAGCGGGAAGGAGAGGTCGCCGGTGTGGACGTCGTACACCGGGTCGAAGCCGCGCCAGGACAGGAAGGCGAGATAGCGGCCGTCGCCGGTGAAGACGGGGTTCTCGTCCTCGAAGCGGCCGTTGGTGACATCGACTATCACCGGGGCGTCGGGGCCGGTGATCCGGGCCAGTTTGATCTGCCGCAGGGACCGGCCCACGCCGGGGTGCGACCAGGTCAGCCAGTGGCCGTCCGGGGAGAACGCCAGATCGCGGACCGGGCCGTTCACGGAGCGGATGAGCTCGGTGACCTCGGTGGTGTCCACCTCGGCCCCGGCTTGTACGAGGCTGCCTTCGACGCGCCCGCTGTCCAGGTCCTCGATGACCTCGACGACGTCGACGACGCCGCCCTCCGTCTCCGCGGTGTCCAGCAGGAGGAGCCGGCCGTCGTTCGAGGCGATGGCCAGCTGCTCGCCCTCCGGGTCGGAGATCAGCTCGTGGACCCGGCCCAGCTGCCCGGCGGCCAGCCGGCGGGGCGGGCGGTCGCCGCTGGCCCGGGGGAGGTAGGCGATCTCGATCGCGTCGTCGCCCTCCGCGTCCGTGACGTACGCGACCTGGCCGCTGCTGCCGAGCATCTCCGGCAGCCGGACCCGCACCCCCGGGGTGTCGGCGATCGTGCGGGCGGGGCCGTCGCGGTGGGTGAGCCAGTACAGGCTGCCGCGCACGGAGACGGCGCTCGCCCGGCCCGTCTCGTCGACGGCCAGCGAGTCGACGTTGCTGGACGCCGGCACCTGGTACGTACGCCGGCCGGTCCGGGGCCCTCCGAGCCGTACGTCCAGTTTCCGGGGCTTCGCGTCCGGGGACTCCAGGTCCTCGACCAGCCACAGAGCGCCGCCGCACTGGTAGACCACCCGGCTGCCGTCGCTGGAGGCGTGCCGGGCGTAGAACGCGTCGTGGTCCGTGTGACGGCGCAGATCGGTGCCGTCCATCAGGCAGGAGTACAGATTGCCGACGCCCTGGTGGTCGGAGAGGAAGGCGATGCGGCGCCCGACGAACATCGGCGCGTCCAGGTGCCCGCCGATGTCCGGCAGCAGCCGCTCGCCGTGCAGCCAGAGCCGGCCCATGGCGCCGCCCCGGTACCGCTTCCAGGCCGCCGGCTCGTGCGGCGGCTTTCCGGTGAGGAGCAGGGTGCGCCGCTCGCCGTCGATGTCGGCGACCGCGATGTCGGAGACGGGCCCCCAGGGGAGCTTGCCGCCGGGGCCCCCGTCGGTGGGGACGCTGTACGCCCAGGAGAAGTAGGAGAACGGCTGGTTGTGCGAGGACACGGCGAGGATCTGGGAGGAGTCCCCGGGGTCGGGGCTCCAGCCGCAGACCCGGGCGTCGGTCGAGCCCCAGTAGGTGAGTCTGCGGGCGGGGCCGCCCTCGACGGGGGCGAGGTGGATCTCTGGATCGAGCGTGCGCCAGGTCGTGTAGGCGATACGGCTGCCGTCGGGCGAGAAGCGCGGATGACTGACCCTGGTCCGGTCGATGGTCAGCCGCCACGCCCGGCCGGGCCGCTGCCCCTCCGGGGCGAGGGGGGCGACCCAGAGGTCGTCCTCCGCCGCGAAGCAGAGCAAGTCCTTGTGGAGGTGCGGGAAACGGAGATACGCGACGTCGTCACTCACCCTCCAATGCTTTCCGTGCGCAGGGCCCGCGGCAACTTGTGGTGCAGGACACAAGCGAAACTGTTTCGTTTCGCTGAGGGCGGGGAGTATCTTCGAGGTGTACGAAACAGTTTCGTTCCGTTAGTTGATCTTCGACTGACGTACGATCCAGCAGGCGCGAGGAAGAGGAGGTCGACCCATGGCACGCAGCCGGCTCACGCCCGAACGTGAGAACGAGCTGTACGAGGCCGTGCTCGACCTGCTCGGCGAGGTCGGCTACGAAGCCCTGACCATGGACGCCGTCGCCGCCCGCACCCGTTCCAGCAAGGCCACCCTCTACCGCCAGTGGGGGAGCAAGGCCGAGCTGGTCGTCAAGGCGCTCCGGAACGACAAGCCGGTGCACCTCGGCGATGTCGACACCGGTTCGCTCCGCGGCGACTTCCTCGCCGTGATGGGCCGCACCGACGACTGCCAGATGGAGAAGAACTCCGCACTGCTGCGGGGTCTGAGCCATGCCGTCCACAACAACCCCGATCTCTTCCAGGCGCTGCGCGAGCTGCTGATCGAGCCGGAGATCACCGGTCTCGGGGCCATGCTCCAGCGGGCCGTGGACCGGGGGGAAGTGCGTCCGGACAATCCGGCGCTCCCCTATGTGCCCCACATGATGATCGGCGCCTTCGCCGCACGGGAGCTGGTCGACGACCGCCCCGTCGACCAGGCGTTCCTCACCGACTACGCGGAATCCGTGGTGTTCCCCGCCCTCGGCGTCTGACGTCCCCTTTTCTCCTCCCGTACGACCTGCTTCCGACGCTCCACCTGACACGCCGCTCTCGTCGTCGGGCTGGTTCCTCACGCCCTCTTCCACTCAACGACCTGACCGGGAGTAACCCCTCCGTGGCTACATTCCTGTACAAACTCGGACGGCTCGCCTTCCGGCGCCGCCGTTACGTCGCCCTGATCTGGGTGGCCCTGCTGGCGCTGGCCGGCTTCGGCGCCTCCTCGGCCGCCACCGCCACCTCCAGCTCCTTCTCGATCCCCGGCACGGAGGCCCAGAAGGCCTTCGACCTGCTGGAGGAACGTTTCCCCGGTGGCAGCGCCGACGGTGCGACCGCCCGGATCGTCTTCAAGGCCCCCGAGGGCGAGAAGGTGTCCCAGGCGGCGAACAAGGCCGAGATCCAGGGGATCGTCGGCGAGTTGAAGTCCGGCTCGGACCAGATCGCCTCCGTCGCCGACCCGTACACGGCGAACGCCGTCAGCAAGGACGGCTCGACCGCGTACATCTCCGTGTCCTACAAGGTCAACTCGATGGAGCTGACGGACGCGACGCGGGAGGCCCTGGAAGACGTGGGCCACGACGCGCAGGACAGCGGCATGAAGGTGGAGATCGGCGGTGACGCGCTCCAGGTGATGCCGGAGACGGGGGCCACCGAGATCATCGGTGTCGCCATCGCCGCCGTCGTCCTGGTGATCACCTTCGGTTCGCTGATCGCCGCGGGGCTGCCCCTGCTGACCGCCCTCATCGGGGTCGGCATCGGGGTCTCCACGATCACCGCCCTGGCCAACGTCCTGGACCTGGGCTCCACCACCTCGACCCTCGCGATGATGATCGGCCTCGCGGTCGGCATCGACTACGCGCTGTTCATCGTGTCCCGCTACCGCGCCGAACTGGCCGAGGGCCGGGAGCGTGAGGAAGCCGCCGGGCGGGCCGTCGGAACGGCCGGGTCCGCCGTGGTCTTCGCGGGGCTCACCGTGGTCATCGCCCTGGTCGGCCTCGCCGTCGTCAACATCCCCATGCTCTCCAAGATGGGCTTCGCCGCCGCCGGTACGGTCGCGATCGCCGTCCTCATCGCCCTCACCCTCGTCCCGGCGCTGCTGGGCTTCGCGGGCAAGCGGGTCATGGGGCGCAAGGCGCGCAAGGCCGCCGAGGCGGAGAACAGGCCCGAGGCGAAGCCGAACATGGGGACCCGCTGGGCCCGGTTCGTGCTGCGCCGCCCGGTGTGGGTGCTGCTGGTGGGTGTCCTCGGCCTCGGCGCCATCGCCGTACCGGCCGCCTCGCTGGAGATGGGTCTCCCGGACGACGGCGCGCAGCCGAAGTCGACCACCCAGCGTCAGGCCTACGACATGCTCTCCGACGGCTTCGGCCCCGGGTTCAACGGCCCGCTGATGGTCGTCGTCGACACCAGCAACAGCTCCGACGGCAAGGCCGCGGTGAACAGGGTCTCCGACGAGATCGAGGGCTCCGGCGGTGTCGCCGCGGTCACCCCGGCCGTCTTCAACAAGGCCGGCGACACCGCGACCATCACGGTCATCCCCAAGGACCGGCCGAGCTCCGTCGAGACGGAGAACGTGGTCCACGCCATCCGTGACGCGGGTGACGGGATCAGGAGCGACACCGGTGCCGAGGTGCTGGTCACCGGCGCCACGGCGATGAACATCGACTTCTCGCAGAAGATGAACGACGCGCTGCTGCCCTATCTGGCGCTCGTCGTCGGCCTGGCGTTCCTGCTGCTGATGGTGGTCTTCCGCTCGGTCCTCGTCCCGCTGAAGGCGGCCCTCGGCTTCCTGCTCTCGGTGGTCGCGGCCCTGGGTGCGGTCGTCGCGGTCTTCCAGTGGGGCTGGCTCGGATCGCTCTTCGGGGTCGAGCAGACCGGCCCGATCATGAGCATGATGCCGATCTTCATGGTGGGCGTGGTCTTCGGCCTCGCGATGGACTACGAGGTCTTCCTGGTCACGCGGATGCGCGAGGCGTACGTCCATGGGGAGACCCCCGGACAGGCGATCGTCACCGGGTTCCGGCACGGCGCCCGGGTGGTCACGGCCGCTGCGGTGATCATGATGGCCGTCTTCGCCGGCTTCATCGGCTCCTCGGAGCAGATGATCAAGATGATCGGCTTCTCCCTGGCCATCGCCGTCTTCTTCGACGCCTTCGTGGTGCGGATGGCGATCGTGCCGGCGGTGCTCGCCCTGCTCGGCAGGCGTGCCTGGTGGCTGCCGCGCTGGCTGGACCGGGTGCTGCCCAACGTGGACGTCGAGGGCGAGGGCCTGCGCAAGGACCTCTCCGAGGACGGGCCCGCCGAGGGCGGCGGCGAGCGGGAGCTGGTGCGCGTCTGACGCGACGAGACCCCGGGGCGCGCGTCTGAGCGGAACGCGCCCCCGGAGCGCCGGTTACCTGTGGGGACGGGGGACCGGGGCGACAGAGAGCCCCCGTGCACGCGGCACGGGGCTCTCGTCCTGCCCGGGTTCAGGCGCGGGTGACGGTGGCGGAGGTGGCGGGGGTGGTGGGGGTGGTGGCCGCCGGGCGCTTCGGCGCCCTCGCGCGGGTCCGCGAC
>NZ_JAERUC010000105.1 GCF_016745505.1 Streptomyces silvae
GGTCGTTCAGCCCGGGTCGTTCAGCCCGGGTCGTTCAGCCGGCGTCAGCGGCGTCCAGCACGTCGCCCTCGGCCGGGGCCCGCACGGCCAACGGCTCGTCAAAGGCGCTGAAATCGGTGGTGCTGCGGTAGTCGGTGCCCTTGTAGGCGACCCGCAGGAGGTACGGCTTGCCTTCAGTGGCGACGTAGAAGGTGTAGACGCCCTTCGCCTCGTCGTCCCCGTCGCCCTCGTCGGTCACCTTCAGGGAGACGGCCGCCCGGCCGCCGATCTCGGTCGGCTTCCCCTTGACCGCGGTCCCGAAGGCGCTGAACGGCCAGGTGCAGTCGACCAGTCCGTCACCGGGCTTCGCATTGGCGGCCGGGGTCTTGATCCAGCGGTCCTGTTCGTCCGCCTCGGCGGCCTTGCGGCCGGACCACTGCTCCAGATAGGCGCGGTCGGGCCGCACGTAGTCCGTGTCGTCGATCCGGATCTGTTCGAGGGTGCCCTTTCCGGTCCACGTGATCCTGTTCGTGCACCGGCCCTCGAGGTCGGTGGTCTGCCGACTGGAGTAACCGGTGCCGTCGGCCACGGTGGTCGAGGCCGCGATGGTGACGGTGCTGAGCGCGTTCATCGTCGCGTGCGCCTCGTCCAGCAGCTCGTCGGCGGAGAGCTCCTTCTCCGCTCCCCCGCCCGCGCAGCCGGTGACGGCCGCCCCGAGCAGCAGACCGGCCAGTACCGCCGTCACGGCAGTCGATATCGCACGCACACAGACCCCTCACAGGACAGGAGCGGATCAGACTACGGCACACGCGATGTACGTCCGCCCACCTGGTACCGCCCGCTGCCCGCCCCGGCGGCGGGCGGCCAGAACTTCCGCTGTCCGGGCGGCGATCGGGCGGTGACCAGGGCGAATCACCGGGGTACGGTGGCCCGACACGAGCCCGACCGGGACGTTTCGGCCGCACGAGGTGACGAACGATGAACGCATACCCGCTGCCCACCCCCCATCCGACGAACGCGCATCCCGCCCGCGTCTACAACGCGTGGCTGGGCGGCAAGGACCACTATCCGGTGGACCAGGAGGCGGCCGAACTCGCGGCGGCGGCCAACCCCACCATCGTGCCGTCGGTCCGCGCCAACCGGGCGTTCCTCGGCCGCGCCGTCCGTCACCTCACGTCGGCCGGGGTCCGGCAGTTCCTCGACGTGGGTACGGGCATTCCCGCCGCGGGGAACACCCACGAGGTGGCCCAGCAGGCAGCCCCGGAGTCGCGTGTCGTGTACGTCGACAACGACCCGATCGTCCTGACCCACGCACGGGCACTGCTGGTCAGCGGCGTCGAGGGGCGGACGGACTACGTCCAGGCCGACGCGCGGGACGTGGACACCATTCTCGAATCGGCCTCACGCACCCTGGATCTGGACCGGCCGGTCGGCCTGATGCTCGTGGCGATCCTGCAGTACGTCAAGGACGCCGAGGACCCCTGGGACATCACCCGCCGTCTGCTGGAGCGCCTCGCGCCGGGCAGCTATCTGGTCCTGTCCCACCCGGCCGCCGATGTCACCGCCCCCGAGGTCGCGGAGTCCATGCGGATCTACAACGAGCGCGCCGCCAGCCATGCTTCGGCCACTCCGCGTACGCAGAAGGAGGTGGAACGCTTCTTCGAGGGCCTGGAGATCCTGGAGCCGGGCGTGGTCACCCTGACCCGCTGGCGTCCGGAGCCGTCCGACACCCCGGACGACACCCTGCCGATGTGGTGCGCCGTCGCCCGTAAGGCGTAACAGGGTTCTCCCGCACCTGGGCGATGCGTCGGCGCGGGTTTTCGGCGGGGCCGAAGACCGGGGCCGACCCCGTGGTGCCACCACCGATCACCACGGGGCCGAAGGGGCTGATGGCCCACGCGTCACAGCGGCGGGCGGCCTCCTGAGCGGCCGGCCGCGGCTGTCACGCGGGGCGCCGTAGCTCTATCGTCGTGCCGCAACGCATCACCGAGGCCAAGCGGATGTCCGACAAAGGATTGGTACACGTGCCCGAACAGTTTGCGTCCGTCCCGCAGGAGCTCGCGGACGTCCCCGGCGGCGACGCCGCGTATCTGCGGCTCATCTCGCTGCTCGACGAGAGCGGTGCCCGCTACCGCGTCATCGACCACGCCCCGGAAGGGCGTACCGAGGAGGTCAGCCGGTACCGGGGCCACCCGGTGGCGCAGGGGGCCAAGTGCCTCGTCGTCATGGTCAAGACGGGCAAGCGCACCAAACGGTACTTCCTCGCGGTCGTCCCCGGTGACGCCCGGGTCGACCTGCCGGGGCTGAAGGCCCTGGCGGAGGGGAGCTACGTGTCGTTCGCCTCCGCGGACAAGGCCGAGGCACTGTCCGGGAGCGTCAGCGGCACCATCCTGCCGTTCAGCTTCCACCCGGATCTCGAACTCGTCGTGGACCCGGGGGTGCTGGAGCACGAGGAGATCTTCTTCAACGCCGCGCGGCTGGACCGCTCCCTGGCCCTGCGCGCGGAGGACTACCGGTACCACCTCCACCGGGTCGGGGCGATGATCCGGCCGATCACCGCCCCGAGCGAGCCGGAGACCGGCCCGGTGCGTCAGGCGTAGAAGTCGCGCTGCCACCGGTGCCCGGCGAGGATCGCCAGCTGGTCGGCGGTGAGGGTGCGGCCGTCGCTCAGCGCGGTGTTCCGCTCGACGTTGCGTACGGAGCGCATGCCGGGGATCACCGTGGAGACCGCGGGTGAACTGAGCACGAACCGGAGCGCGTTCTCGGCGATCTCGTCGGGGGCGATGCCGAGGTCGGCGACGATCGCGGCCACCCGCTGCTCCACCTGCGCGGGGCGGTCGTCGCGGAAGTAGCGGTTGCGCCAGTCGCCCTCGGGGAAGGTCGTGCCGGCGGTGATCCGCCCGGTGAGGCCGCCCTCGTCCAGCGCCACCCGCACGATGACGCCGACGCCGTGCTTCTCGCAGGCGGGCAGGAGCGCGTCGGCGGGCGACTGGTCGAAGACGTTGTAGATGACCTGCACGCTGTCGACGACACCGCTGCGGACGAGCGCGAGGGCGGTCTCGGGCTGGTGATCGTTGACGGAGACGCCGAACAGGCGGATCTTTCCCTCCTGTTTGAGGGCGGCGACGGTCTCCAGCCAGTCGCCGCGGCCGATCCATTCGTCGTTCCAGACGTGGAACTGCAGGACGTCGAAGTGGTCGAGGCCGGAGGCGCCGAGGCTGGTCTCCAGGCTCGTACGGATGTGGTCGCCGGGGAACGCGTCGTCCGGGTCCACCCCGTCGGGCGCCGGCCACGTCCTGTTCTTCGGAGGCACCTTGGTCGCGACCAGGATGTCGTCACCGGCGCGTTCGCGGACGACCCGGCCGACGATGCGCTCGCTCTCGCCGTAGCCCCGCGCCGTGTCGATGAAATTCACCCCGAGGTCCACGGCCCGGTTCAGGGCGCGTACGGACTCGTCCTCGGTGGCACCGACCCAGCTCGACGCGCCGATGCCCCAGGCGCCGTAGCCGATCTCGGACACCCGGAGTCCGCTCCGCCCCAGCTCGCGATATCGCACAGTCGTCCTCCACGTCGTGACATGGCTCCCCCGCGGGAAGCACGTCGACGATAGGCGAGGTGCGCGGTCCGGTCAGCCGGATTTTCGTCCTGCGGCCACCGCCGGGCCCAGGGCGGGGCCCGGCAGCAGGTACGTCCGGTGGGGGCCCGCGCCCAGGCCGGCCGGCAGCGGGACGGCCCGTGCGCCGCCGACGGCAGGGGGCGGCACCTCGCCGTCGGCCGTCAGGACGGCGGTGGGTACGCGGCGCCCGAGAGCCCGGAGCGCCTCGGGAGTGATGCTCGCGTCGTGCCCGCCCGTCTGGCGCGAGACGCAGCCGGCGTAGTAGGCGATCGGCACGGCGTGGTCGCCGCTGACCACGCACGGCGGGCGCACCCCCAGCCGGTTCAGCTCACCGGCGACCGCGGCGAACTCCGAGGTGGTGGAGTGGCTGACGCGGGCCGCGTGGCTGAGCACGGAGAGCTGCACGGTGAGATGGGCCGCCAGGGCCAGCGTCAGCGCGGCGAGGCCGACCGGGCGGCGGGCACGGCGCGCCCGGGTGAAGAGGTGCACCAGGTACTCGGCGACCGGGACGGCCAGCAGCGAGTAGGCGGGGAGCAGGAAGCGGGGCGCCGCGTACTCCACGAGGAAGAGGTACGGAACGGCCATCGAGACCCCGGTCGCCGTCGCCAGCAGTGCCGTGGCCCCTCGGCCGGCGCGCCGGGCCGCCAGGACGCCGCCCGCCGCGAGGAGGGGCAGCGCCACCCACCAGACGGCGGTGCCGGGGCTCTCCCAGCCGACGTCGCAGGGGCGGCACAGCGTACGGCCGGCGAGCGCACGCAGGTGGTCGTCGACGGCGACGTTCCAGCCGAGCCCGCCCTGGATCTCACCGGCCCGGTGCAGCCGCGCGGCGAGGCCCCCGTAGTGGGCGTACGCCTCGGCCGTCCAGGGTGCGCAGCCGGCCGCGAGGCCCCCGGCGAGCGCGGCGCACAGACGCGGACGGCGCCGGCCGGGGACCAGGGTGACGGCCATCGCCAGCGGGAGCGCGAGCCAGAATCCGTCGGCGGGGCGCATCAGGGCGACCAGCGCCACGGCGGCCCCCGCACCGGCCGTCTCCACCGGCCCGGCGGCGCCGCGCAGGACCCTCACGACCCAGCCGGTCGCGGCCAGGGCCCCCAGCGCGCACCAGAGGTTGGGCATGGCGGCGGGCCCGTAGAACAGGGTGGGCCACAGGCCGGCGAACAGGGCGCCCGCGCCCACGAGAACGGGGGTGGGTAGCACCTTCCGCCACACGGACAGGGCGCCGAGCAGTGCGGCGGCGGAGAGCAGCGCGAGGTAGACGCGCAGGGCGGTGGTGGATGCGGTGAGCGCGGCGGCGGGGGCGACGAGGTAGGAGATCCCACGGGCGCGGGGGGCGCTGAAGTAGGCGGGAGGGGCGTTGCCGCCGACCTGGCTGACGTAGACCGTCTCGTCCCAGGAGAGACCTGAACCCGGTACGACGTAGGCGAGTTGTACGGCGGCGAAGAGGACGGCGACGGCCGTCAGCCACAGCATCGGGCCGGAGGGACGCCGGCCCGGCGGGGCGGCGGGGGCCTTCTGTACGGGGTCCAGTGGCGGGTACGTGCGCACGGGCCGCTCCTCTCCTCGCCGGGGCCGCGGGACGGGGAGTCGCGGCCTTGGTCAACGAGAGAGGGGCGCCAGGGGACACGCGGACCGCGTGTCCCCTGGGGGATTCCCCCCACATAAGTAGGGGCCCGGCTGCGTCGTCGGGTGGACGCGCCCGGCCGGGGGCACGGTGTGGAATCGGAGCATCGTCCCCGCCCCCCTCCTGGAGGATCCCCGTGACCGCCCTGGCCCACCTGCCGGCGAAGCCGAAGCGCACCGTCCATCCGCTGGTCGCGGCCTTCGTGCGCTTCGTCGTCTGCGGGGGTGGTGTCGGGCTGGCGGCCAGTGGTGCGCTGGTGCTGCTCGCCGGGCGGGTCCCGCTGGTCCTCGCCAACGCCCTGGTCACCGTGGTCTCCACGGTGATCGCGACGGAGCTGCACAGCCGGATCTCCTTCCGGAGCGACCGCGGGGGCTGGCGGATCCACCTGCGGTCCGGGCTCACGGTGGTGGTGAGTTACGCGTTCACCACGGGCGCCCTGCTCGTCCTGCACGCCGTGCAGTCCGCCCCCTCCGCCGTCGTCGAGCAGACCGTGTACCTGTCGGCGTCCGCGGCGGCCGGGGTCGGGCGCTTCGTGTTGCTGCGGGCGGTGGTCTTCACCCCGGCCCCGGCGGCGACCGGCGCCCCTGCCCCACTGGCCAGGCCGGCAGTCGTCATCGCGGCCTGAACCGACCGACCCCGTGAACCTAGGAGTTCAGCTCGCGTACACCCGCGCTGTGGAGGTGGAACGCCCACAGCAGCGCGCCGAGTGACGCGGTGTGGAGGACGGCGCGGACGGTGTTCCACGTGGTCCAGCGGTCCTCGAACGCGGCACGCGCCTCCCGGAGCCGGTCGGGGGCCGAGTCGAGCGGCACCTTGTCGAGGACGTCGTTGAGCGGGACGTTCTGTGTCCCGGTGACGAGGAACGCCGCGACGTAGAGCACCAGCGCCGCGATGATCCAGGGCAGGGCCCCCGGACTGTGACCCCGTACGGCGAGGAAGGCCGCCAGCACCAGCAGCGGCAGCGGCAGCAGGAAGGGGGTGAGGAACCAGCCGTTGAGGATGGCCCGGTTGATGTGCTGCATGGTCTGGACGAAGGCCCGGTCGTCACCGCGGGCGAGGCCCGGCATGACGGCGTACGAGAAGGCGCAGAACAGCCCTGCCATCAGGGCCGCTCCCACCGCCGAGGCGAGGAGGGCCACGGTCTGGAAGGTTCTCATGGGTGCTCCGAATCCGGCGCTGCGGCCCGGTCGACGACGTGGACGGCGGCCCCCGGCGGGGCCGGTGACGGGTGCCTCCTGGCGCGGGAGGCCGGCGCTCGGGTCCGGGCACAGGCTGCACACAGAGACGTCACCCTTATGCCATACGATGCGCACACCTGTTCACAGTACTTCCGTCTGAGGATGCCCACGTCATGTTTCTCGGTGTCACGTCCCGTTCAGCACGCGGCATGTCCGCCGCCGTCGCCCTTCTCGCGATCGGCGCGGTGGGCTGCGCCGACGCCATCGACGGCGCCAAGAAGGTGGCCCGGCAGCGGTCGGTCTTCTCCCTCACCCCGGGCGACTGCTACAACCCGAACGGTGCGGCGACCGACACCGAGGCGTTCAGCGTCGAGATCGTGCCCTGCGGGGAGGCGCACAAGGGCGAGGTCGTCGGCGAGTTCACCATCGAGGGCGAGTCGGAGTACCCCGGTGACGACGGGGCGTCGAAGATCGCCGAGAAGCGGTGCCCGGCGGAGTCCCTGAAGTTCATATCCGACACCTGGGCGGTGCCCGAGGGTGTCGGCCTCTTCCTCTACTACCCCACCGCCGACAGCTGGAAGACCGGCGACCGGTCGGTGAGCTGCACGTACGCCAAGGAGTCGGGCACGTTCTCCGGCTCGCTCAGGAACACGTCCCTGAACGCCGATCAGCGCACGTACCTGAAGGGTGCCAACGCGGTCTACGAGGCGCTGTGGAACAACCAGCCCGAGAAGGACCAGATCGAGGACGACCTGGACGGCTACAAGAAGCAGGCCGAAGCCGTGTCCGCCGCGCTGAACTCCCATGTGGCCGGCCTGAAGGACGTGCAGCAGCCGGAGACCGTCAAGCTCCGCGCGCAGCTGGACGAGACCGCCGAAGCCTGGAAGGACGCCGCCTCCGCCGGGACCCTGGACGACTTCTACGTCGCCTACGACCTGGGCTTCACCGGCATCGACCCGAAGAGGACGGTCGCCGCCCGCAAGGAGCTGAAGCTCGCGACCACCGTCCCGGCCGAGGACGCCGAGGTCTGGGCCGGCTGACCTGCCGGTAGCGTGGGGCGGCCGGGCGGCCCCGAGCCGCCCGGCCGCCCCACCTCAGCACCTCTCGCACGCACCTCTCGCACGCACCCCTCGCACGCACCTCTCGCACGCATCAGGAGCGACTCTTGAGCCCCGAGCCGCCGCCGTTCCGGCTCCTGCCCGGCGCCCCCGGATCGCCCGTGCTGCTGCATGTCCCGCACTCCTCGCGGGTGATCCCGGAGGGCGTACGGGACGGCATCGTGCTCGGCGACGAGGAACTCGCCGCCGAACTCGGCCACATCACGGACTCCCACACGGCCCTCCTGGCCGCCAGGGCGTCCGCGGCCTGCGCGGTGGCCCCCTGGAGTTTCGTCAACGGCCTGTCACGGCTGGTCGTCGACCCGGAGCGCTTCCCGGACGAGCGGGAGGAGATGCTGGCCGCCGGCATGGGCGCGGTCTACACCCGCACCACCCACGGGCAGCGGCTCCGGCCGCCGGGGGCGGATCCGGAGCCGCTGCTCGACCGCTACTTCCACCCGTACGCCCGGGCGATGACGGCGGCCGTCGACGGACGGCTCGCCGCCACGGGACGTGCCGTCGTCATCGACGTCCACTCCTATCCGGCCACCGCGCTCCCGTACGAACTGCACGGCACCGGACCGCGCCCTCCGGTCTGCCTGGGCACCGACGGCTTCCACACCCCGCCCGGGCTTCCGGCCCTGGCGGAGGCGGCGTTCGCCGGATTCGGCGGCACCGGGCTGAACAGTCCGTTCCCCGGTACGTACGTGCCGCTGAAGCACTACCGGACGGACCGGCGGGTCACCGCGCTGATGATCGAGATCCGGCGCGACCTGTACATGACCGAGCCGGGCGGCCCGTACGGCCCGGGGCTCGACGCGCTCGCCTCGGCTCTGGCCGTGCTGGTGGACGGACTCACCGGCGTATGACCCGGGAGGCCTACCGGGGCCGGGCGTAGGGCCGGGTCATGATCTCCATGTTGTGGCCGTCCGGGTCCAGGAAGTAGGCCCCTCGGCCACCGAACAGGCGGTTGATCCGCCCGGGTTCGGTGTGGTGGGGGTCCGCGTAGTAGGTGACGCCGAGCGCCTGGAGCCGGGTGGTCATGGCGTCGAACTGCGCGTCGGGGACGAGGAAGGCGTAGTGCTGCGACTGCACCGGCTCGTCGCGCAGTTCGTAGTAGTCGAGCGTCACGCCGTTGCCCAGGTCGACGGGCAGGAACGGCCCGAACGGGGAGCCGACCTCCAGGCCGAGGACGGCGGCGATGAACTCGGCCGAAAGGCTGCGGTCCTTGGCGTAGACGGCGTGGTGGTCCAGTTGGACGACGTCGACGCCCTGCTGGGAGTCGCGTGGGTGCTGCTGGGTGTGAGGCATGTCGGGTACGTCTCCATGTCGTGGATTCCGCGGGAAGGGGGCGCCGCACTGGGGCGCCGGGCGGGATGACACGACGGAGTGGCGGGGCTCGCGCCCGCCACGGGCTCACGCAGCAGCCGGGCTGCTCTCTCGTACATGGCCCATGGCCGACCCGGCAGTCACGGCACCGACCTTACCGTGCGCCGGTGACGGCCGGGCGGTGAACGCTCAGGCGCCGGTGGCGTCGAGGCCCGCGACGGCGATCCGGAAGGCGCGCTCCGCCTGCGCCTTCGGGTCGGTGTAGTTCTCGGTGGCCAGGGCGATCCCGACGATCAGGGTGAGCAGGTCGTCGACGGTGATGTCCGCCCGGACGGCCCGGTCGTCGACGGCCCTGCTCAGCAGGGAGGCGCCGGCCGCCCCGATGACGGCCCCGCAGGAGTCCTGGGTGACCTCGTCCTGGAGCGGCTCGTAGGACAGGACGTCCGCCAGCCCGCGTGCGGCGAGCGAGTAGGCGAGCAGCTCACGCAGCCACTCCACCAGCGCGGTGCGGCTGTCGTGCTCGTCCTGGAGTGTGCGGGCGCGCTCGCACAGGACATGGACGCGCTGCTTGAAGACGGCGTCGAGCAGGGCTTTGCGGGTGGGGAAATGGCGCCGCACGGTGGCCGATCCCACGCCTGCGACACGGGCGATCCGCTCCAGGGACGCCTGGGCTCCCTGAGCCGCCACCTCCGCCTCGGCCACGGCGAGGATGTGCGCGTAGTTGCGGCGGGCGTCCGAGCGCTGGCCGGTCATGTGCTCTCCTGCGTTGATAAGTGGCGGGCCCCGCCGTATTGTAGCGAACACGAAACGGCGGGCCCCGCCGTTTTCCGGGGCGTGCGAACCACCGAGGAGACCACTCATGACCGTTGCCGCATCACCGGTGCTCGTCGCCGGTGCCACGGGCCGCCAGGGCGGCGCCACCGCCCGCGCGCTGCTCGCGCAGGGAACACCGGTGCGCGCGCTGGTGCGTGACCCGAACACGCCGGGCGCACGGGCCGTCGAGGCACTCGGCGCCCAGCTGTACGTCGGCGATCTCACCGAACCGTCGACCCTCGGCCCGGCCGTGGACGGCGTCCGGGCCGTCTTCTCCGTGCAGATGCCCGCCTGGACCGGGCAGGGCTTCGACTTCGCCGGCGAGGTGCGCCAGGCGGACAACCTGATGACCGCCGCGCGGGCGGCCGGTGTGGAGCAGTTCGTCCAGTCGTCGACCAGCGGCGTGGGGCAGCATGTCGAGGCTCCGGGCTGGGCCGAGGGGCGGTGGGCGATCATGGAGGCCCCGCTCGGTACGAAGGCCGCGATCCAGGACCGGCTGCGCGAGATCGACTTCCCGTACTGGACGTTGCTCAAGCCGTCGTTCTTCATGGAGAACTTCGAGCCGTCGATGCGCTTCTACTTCCCCCGGGGGGTCGAGGGCGGTCTGGTCACCGTCGTCCGGCCGGGCACGCATCTGGCGCTCGTGGCGGCCAGGGACGTGGGCCGGGCCGCGGCCGCCGCCGTGTCCGCGCCCGCCGCGTTCCACCGGGTGGAGCTGGAGCTCGCCGGCGACCACCTGACCATGACCGAGATCGCCGAGATCCTCTCCCGCGCCCTGGGGGTGCCGCTGTCGGCACCGGACATGACGGAGGAGCAGGCCCGCGCCGCCGGCATGGGGGACATGGGTGCCACGCACGCGTTCATGGAGGCGGTCGGCCAGCCGGCCAGGCCGCGGTTCGCCCGTGAGCTGGGCCTCGACGTGACCGGCTTCGAGCAGTGGGCGCACGACCATCTGGCCGCCGCCTGAGCGGCGGGTTCCAGGACCGGCCGGGCGCGCGCCCGGGCGCCCGGCGGCGCGGGGCGCGTCCCTGCTCCGGTCGCGCGGCCGGCGCGGCACGGCGCGGGGCTCGGCGTCAGAAGAAGACGCCGCACCGCAGCAGGACGTTGGCGTACGGCCTGGCCTCCCCCGTGCGCACGACCAGGCGGGCGGACGCGGTGAGCTCCTTCAGCTGCTCGTGGGGCACGTGCGTCAGGCCGGGGAGACCGGCCAGGATGCGGGCGGCCTCCGGGTTGGCCTCGCGTATCTCCTCGGCCGCCGTCGCGCCCTCGACGACCAGTTCGTCCAGCAGGCCCTCCAGGACCTCGGCGAACGACGGCACGCCCGCCCGGAAGGCCAGGTCGACCACCCGGGGGCCCGGGGGGATGGGCATGCCCGCGTCGCAGATCAGGACGCCGTCGCCGTGGCCGAGTTCGGCCACGGCGCCTGCGAGGTGGCGGTTGAGGATGCCTGACTTCTTCACAGCGCGGCGACCTCCTCCGCGGTCGGGAAGGACGCCTGCGCGCCCTCCTTGGTGACGGCGGCCGCGCCGACCCGTACGGCGTACCCCGCGGCCTCGGTGAGGTCCTCGCCCAGACCGAGCCGCCAGGCGAGGGCGGCGGTGAACGCGTCGCCCGCGCCCGTCGTGTCCACGGCGTCGACCCGGGGGCTCGGCACCCGTACGGGGTCGCCGCCCCGGGTGTCGGAGACCAGCGCGCCGTCCGCGCCCAGGGTGATCACCACCGAGCGCGGGCCGAGGGCGGTGAGCCCCCGCGCCCAGGACTCCGGGGTGGGGCCCGCGCCCTCCCCGAGGATGAAGCGCGCCTCGTGCTCGTTGACGACCAGCGGGTCGCAGGCGGCCAGCACCTCGTCGGGGAGCGGCGCGGGCGGGGACGGGTTGAGGACCAGCCGCGTCCCCGGTGCGAGGGAGCGAGCCGTCTCCGCGACGCTGTCCAGCGGGATCTCCAGCTGTACGGAGACCACGCGGGCCGACGCGAGGAGGGGCGCCGCCGCTCTGATGTCCCCGGGGGTCAGCCGGGCGTTGGCACCCGGGGAGACGACGATGCTGTTGTCGCCCGAGGGGTCGACGGTGATGAGGGCGACGCCGGTGGGCGCCCCTCCGACGAGGACCCCGCCGGTGTCGACGCCCGCCTCCTGCTGCGAGGCGCGCAGCAGCCGCCCGTGGGCGTCGTCGCCGACCCGGGCCAGCAGCGCCGTACGGGCACCGAGGCGGGCGGCGGCGACCGCCTGGTTGGCGCCCTTCCCGCCGGGGTGGACGACGAGGTCGGAGCCGAGCACCGTCTCCCCCGGCCCCGGGCGGCGGTCCACGCCGACGACCAGGTCGGCGTTGGCCGAGCCGACGACCAGCAGGTCGTGCCGGGAGGGTGCGGAGCCCTCGTTCTTCTGCATCTGGGTGGGGCCTTTCGTGATCAGGAGAAGTCGGCGACGTTCTGCCGGGTGACGACCTTGACCGGCACCTTCACCATGCTGTCGATCTTCTTGCCGTCGGCGGCCTTGATCGCGTTCTGCACGGCGATCTTCCCCAGTTCCCCGGGCTGCTGGGCCACGGAGGCGTACAGGGTGCCCGCCTCGACCGCCGTCAGGCCGTCGGGGGTTCCGTCGAAGCCGACGACCGGGACGGTCTTCCCGGCCTTGCTGCCCAGCGCCTTGACCGCGCCGAGCGCCATCTCGTCGTTCTCGGCGAAGACACCGTTGATGCCGGGGTGGGACTGGAGCAGGTTGGTCATGACGTCCAGGCCCTTGGTGCGGTCGAAGTCGGCCGGCTGGGTCGCCACGATCTTGATGTCCGGGTAGGCCTTGATGCCCGCGGCGAAGCCCGCTCCCCGCTCCCGGCTGGCGGAGGTGCCCGCGGTGCCCTGGAGGACGATGATGCTGCCCTTGCCGCCGAGCCGGTCGGCGAGGGTCTTCGCGGCGAGCTTGCCGCCCGCCACGTTGTCGGAGGCGACGAGCGTCGAGGTCTTCGCCTTGTTGACGCCTCGGTCGGCGGCGACCACCGGGATGCCGGCCTTGTTCGCGTTACGGACGCCGGGGCCGACGGCGTCGGAGTCCACCGGGTTGACGATGACGGAGTCCACCCCTGAACTGGTGAAGTTCTCCAGCTGGTTGGCCTGCTGCGAGGCGTCGTTCTGGGCGTCGGTGACGGTGAGGTCGATCCCGGCCGCCTTCGCCTCCTTCTGCGCGCCCTCCTTCATCTGGACGAAGAAGGGGTTGTTCAGGGTGGAGAGCGACATGCCCACCTTGGTGGTGGTGCCGGAGGAACCGGACTTGAAGAAGGTCACGGCGGCGATGACGGCGGCGAGGCAGACGACCGCGATGCCGACCTGCATCGCTCCCTTGCGGCCCTTCCCGGGTGACCCCGGTGCGGCGGAGGCACCGCCGGCGGAGGCTGCACCGGAGCCGGCCTTGCGGCGCAGGGTGTCCAGCAGCACCGCGAGGGCGATGACGACACCGATGACGACCTGCTGCCAGAAGGCGGACACGGACAGGAGGTTGAGGCCGTTGCGCAGCACGGCGAGGATCAGCGCGCCGATGAGTGTGCCGGACGCCTTGCCGACGCCGCCCGCGAGGCTGGCGCCGCCGATGACGACCGCGGCGATCGCGTCGAGTTCGTACCCCTGGGCCGCCTGCGGCTGCGCCGAGACCAGGCGGGAGGCGAGGACGATGCCGGCCACGGCGGCGAAGAGGCCGGACAGGGCGTAGATGGCGAGCTTCTGCTTCTTGACGCGCAGACCGGACAGCCGGGCCGCTTCCTCGTTGCCGCCGATGGCGTACATGGAGCGGCCGATGTAGGTGCGGGCCAGGATGAGCGCCGCTATCAGGCCCATCGCGATCATCACGAGCACGGGGACGGGCAGCCAGCCGCCGAGCGTGTCACCGAGCACGGAGACGGAGTCGGGGAACGGGATCGGCCGGCCCTGGGAGATGACCAGGGACAGACCCCGGGCCACCGACAGCATGGCCAGCGTCGCGATGAACGAGGGCAGCTTGCCGTACGCGACGAGGGCGCCGCTGACGAAGCCGCAGGCGATGCCGGTGGCCACGGCGATGATGACCGCCAGCCAGACGGGTACGCCCGCCGAGGTCGCCGACCACGCGAGGACGGTGGCGGAGAGTGCGGCGACCGAGCCGACGGAGAGGTCGATGCCGGCCGAGACGATGACGAAGGTGACACCGAACGCGAGGATCGCGGTCACCGCGGCCTGGACACCGACGTTCAGCAGGTTCTGGGTGGTGAGGAAGTCGCCGGAGAGCAGCGACATCGCCACCAGGAGGACGACCAGTGCGCTGAGGGCGCCGTTGTCGAGCAGGAGGCGGCGGAGGGTGTGTCCGGCGCCGCCCGCGCCCGTCTTGCTCGGATGCGTGTCAGTGGCCACGGGGGCTCTCCTCTGCGTTCTCTGCGTGGTGCTCGGTGGGTGTGGTCACGGGGGCGGCGCTGACGGCGAGTGCCATCACGGCGTCCTGGGTGGCTTCGTGGGCGGGGAGTTCTCCGGCGATACGGCCCTGGGCCATGACCAGGACCCGGTCGCTCATGCCGAGGACCTCGGGCAGGTCGCTGGAGATCATCAGTACGGCGTGTCCGGAGGCCGTCAGCTCGTTGATGAGCTGGTAGATCTCGACCTTGGCCCCGACGTCGATCCCACGGGTCGGCTCGTCGAGGATCAGCACCCGGGTGTCGGCCAGGAGCCACTTCCCGATGACGACCTTCTGCTGGTTGCCGCCGGACAGGGTCCGGACGTGCTGGCCGAGGCCCGCCATCCGTACGCCGAGCTGCTCGGCGATCCGGGCGGCGGCGGTGCGCTGCGCCTTGACGTCGACGAGCCCGGAGTGGGTGGCCGAACGGAGGGTGACCAGGCCGAGGTTCTCCTGGACGGAGGCGTCGAGCACGAGGCCCTGGCCCTTGCGGTCCTCGGGGACGAGCCCGATCCCGGCGCCCATGGCGGCGGTCACGTCGTGCTTGCCCAGCCGCTCGCCGCTGACCTCGACGGTCCCGGCGTCGTAGGGGTCGGCGCCGAAGACGGCGCGGGCGACCTCGGTACGGCCGGCGCCGACGAGCCCGGCGAGGCCGACGACCTCACCGGCCTTCACGTCGAAGCTGATGTCGTGGAACACCCCGTCGCGGGTGAGTCCCCGTACGGAGAGCAACGACGGCCCGGTCTCCGGGCGTTCGCGCGGGTACTGCTGGTCGATGCTGCGGCCCACCATGAGCTGGACCAGTTCCGTCTCGGGGGTCGAGGCGGGCACCTGGTCGATGCTGCGGCCGTCGCGCAGGACGGTGACGCGGTCCCCGAGGGCCGCAATCTCGTCGAGGTGGTGGGTGATGAAGACGACGCCGACGCCGTCGGCGCGCAGCTGCCGCACGATCCCGAAGAGCTTGTCGACCTCCTCGGAGGTGAGGACGGCGGTCGGCTCGTCCATGATCAGGACGCGTGCCTCCAGGCTGAGCGCCTTCGCGATCTCGACCATCTGCAGCCGGGCGATGCCCAGTTCGCGGACTCTGACCCGGGGTGAGATGTGCAGGCCGACGCGGCGCAGGAGCACCTCGGCGTCGGCCTCCATGCGCCTGCGGTCGATCATGCCGAAGCGGCGGGGCTGGCGGCCGAGGAAGATGTTCTCGGCGACCGTCAGGTCGGGGACGAGGTTGAACTCCTGGTAGATCGTGGCGATCCCGAGCTTCTCCGCGTCCTGCGCGCCGTGGATGCGCACCTCCTCGCCGCCGGCGAAGATCCGGCCGCGGTCCGGGCGGTAGGCGCCGGAGAGCATCTTGATGAGGGTGCTCTTGCCGGCGCCGTTCTCACCGAGCAGGACGTGCACCTCTTCGCTGCGGAGGTCGAAGTCGACACTGTCCAGGGCGACGACACCGGGGAAGGTCTTGCGTACGCCTTCGATGCGCAGCAACTCGACTGATTCGCTCACTCGTTGCTCCCGGGGGTGGAGGTGCGCTCGCCGCAGGAGCTGCGTACGACGAGGCGGGCGGGCAGGGTGACGGACTGCGGGGGGCGGCCTTCGACGATGTCGATCAGGGCGCGTACGGCGGCGCGGCCGAGGTCGCCCGTCGGCTGGGCGATCGCGGTGATCGGCGGGCCGGTGTGGACGAACCACGGGATGTCGTCGAAGGCCGCGATGCCGATGTCCTCGGGGACGCGCAGTCCGCGTGCGCGGATGGCGTCCAGGGCGCCGAGCGCCATGAGGTTGTCGGCGGCGAACACGATCTGGGGCGGCTCGGGCAGCGCGAGGAAGCGCTCGGTGGCGCGCCGGCCGCTGTCGGCCTGGAAGTCGCCCTGGCCGATGTAGGCGTCGGGCAGGGCGAGTCCATGGGCGCGCATCGCTTCGCGGAAGGCCTCGACGCGCTCGTTGCCGGTGGTGGTGGCGGCCGGCCCGGCGATGATGGCGAGCCGGCGGTGGCCGAGCGCGTACAGGTGGGCGACCAGGTCCTGGATGGCCCGGTGGCCGTCGGCGCGTACGACGGGGATGTCCACCCCGGGGATCCAGCGGTCGACGAAGACCATCGGGGTCCCGGTGCGCGCGACGTCCAGCAGCAGCGGGGACTCGCCGTCGGCGGGCGACACCAGGAGTCCGTCGATCCTGCGGTCCAGGAGTGTACGGACGTGGTGGTCCTGCTGTTCGGGCCGCTCGTCGGCGTTGCCGATGATCACGCTGTAGCCGAGGCCGCGGGCCTCCTCCTCGACGGAGCGGGCCAGCGCCGTGAAGTACGGGTTGAGTACGTCGCTGATGACGAGACCGAGCGTGCGGGTCTGGTCGGTGCGCAGCGAGCGGGCCACGGCGTTGGGCCGGTAGCCGAGGGCTTCGACGGCGGCGAGGACGCGTCTGCGTGCGTCCGGGCTGACGGAGGGATGGCTGTTGAGGACACGGGAGACCGTGGCGACAGAGACTCCTGCCTGGGCCGCGACATCCTTGATGCTCGCCATTTCCGGACCACCTCCTTGTGGTTTCCGTAAGCCTCGAAACCAGCGGAAGTAGCCGTGGAATCGATTACACGCATGATTGGAATCGATTACATGGCGGAAAACAACCCCCAGCCCGGTGGACGTGACCGGATCGTGATGGGGGCGCGGCACAGCGGGAGGGGTGGGCGGCCGGGACTCAGGACCGTGCGGACGGGAGCCCCGGCCCGCGGGTCACCGACGCATGGCGGTGGGCTGGGCGTCGGTGCGCATCGCGGCGTCGGTGCCGCCGTCGACGTAGAGGATCGAGCCGGTGGTGAAACGGGCCTCGGGGCGCAGGAACTGCTCGACCCAGAACGCGATGTCGTCGGCCTGCCCGAAGATCCCCAGGGGCATCGGCGTCGGGAACGAGTCGGGGTCCGGGGTGGCCGTCACATCCGTGGACCCGGTCATCAGCGGGGTGATCACCGCGCCGGGCGAGATCGCGTTGAGGAGGACGCCGCGGCGGCCCCACTCCGGCGTCACCGCGGTGCGCCTGACCCAGCGGGCGAGGGCCAGCTTCGACGTCGCGTAGGCCGAGATGCTGGGGGCCGACTTCACGACCGTGGCGGGCAGGGCCGCCTGGGCGGTGGCGGCGTGGTCGCGGGAGGCGCCCTCGTCGCCGTCCAGCAGCAGCCCGAGCAGGGTGTCGTCGATCAGCGGGACGGTCGAGGCGGAGTTCGAGCTGATCACGACGGCCCGGCCGGCGCCGGAACGTTCCAGCGCGGGGCGCAGCCCTTCCAGCAGGGCGACGGGCCCGAAGTAGTTGATCGACGCGACCGCGGCGGCGTCGGGCATGGCGGGGCCCACTCCCGCGACGGCGGCCACACCGTCCAGGGTGCCGCCACTGATGCGGAGGGCCTCGTCGACGGCGTGCCGGCGGCCGGCCTCGCTCCCGAGGTCGGCGATCACGTCGGCGTCCCGGAGGTCCACCCCGATGACACGGTGGCCCGCCGCGCGGAGCCGTTCGGCGCTCGCGGCGCCCATGCCCGAGGCGGAACCGGTGACGACATAGGTACGCATACAACTCTCCTTCGGCGGTCCCGGTGAGGTCCCGCGTCCGTTCATTGGGGTGTCGGTGGATTCCATCGTAATTCAATCAGTGATTGGACAATGATGGCGGCCTCCCCGCCTGTGGTGGAATGGGTCGCATGAGCCAGCCCGAGGCCTCCAGCCGAGACCGCCTCCTCACCGCCGCCAAGCAGCTGTTCCTGGAGAAGGGCGCCGACCAGGTGTCCCTGCGCTCGGTCAACACGGCGGCCGGGCTGAATCCGGGCGCCGTGCACTACCACTTCGGCTCCCGGGAGGGACTCGTATCGGCGCTCCTGGAGCGGGAGTTGCGGCCGATGTGGAGCGGGCGGCTGGGCGCCCTCTCGGGTCCGCCCGGCGGCGATCTCCAGGTGCGCGACCTGGTGGCGGCCCTCGTCGAGCCGTTCGCCGAGTTGGTCGGCACCCGGGACGGCCGCGTGCTCTGCCACCTCCTGGCACGCGCGGCCCTGCCCACGGGCCAGGTGCTCAACGTCTCCACCCTGTTCGCCCCGGCGCCCTTCGAGGTGCTGCTCGGGCGCGCGCTGCCGGAACTCTCGCCGCAGGAGGTCACCGAGCGCTGCCGGCTCGCCTTCAGCCTGGCGATGGAGACCTACGGGCGCCCGCTGGTCAAGATGCCCGCGGAGCCGTCGTCCTTCCCGCACACGGAGACGGTGATCGCATTCCTCGTCGCCGGGCTGACCGCACCCTCGTGCCACGCCGCGGGCGCCGACGCGGGGTGACCGGTCACCCGCGGTGAGCAGGCGGTCCACTGTCGCCGCGGGTCCGCCCAACGCATGGTCCGCGGCTGCCGTGGGTCCGGGGCCGCCGTGAGTCCGGGGCCGCCGTGGGTCCGCGGCATGCAAAAAGACCCCAGATCAACTGGGGTCTTCGCTGGTGTCCGAGGGGGGACTTGAACCCCCACGCCCGAT
>NZ_JAERUC010000106.1 GCF_016745505.1 Streptomyces silvae
AACACAGTGGACGCGAGCAACTGAGGACAAGCCCTCGGCCTATTAGTACCAGTCAGCTCCACCCGTTACCGGGCTTCCACATCTGGCCTATCAACCCAGTCGTCTACTGGGAGCCTTAACCACTCAAGGTGGTGGGAATACTCATCTCGAAGCAGGCTTCCCGCTTAGATGCTTTCAGCGGTTATCCTTTCCGAACGTAGCCAACCAGCCATGCCCTTGGCAGGACAACTGGCACACCAGAGGTTCGTCCGTCCCGGTCCTCTCGTACTAGGGACAGCCCTTCTCAATATTCCTACGCGCACAGCGGATAGGGACCGAACTGTCTCACGACGTTCTAAACCCAGCTCGCGTACCGCTTTAATGGGCGAACAGCCCAACCCTTGGGACCGACTCCAGCCCCAGGATGCGACGAGCCGACATCGAGGTGCCAAACCATCCCGTCGATATGGACTCTTGGGGAAGATCAGCCTGTTATCCCCGGGGTACCTTTTATCCGTTGAGCGACAGCGCTTCCACAAGCCACTGCCGGATCACTAGTCCCGACTTTCGTCCCTGCTCGACCCGTCGGTCTCACAGTCAAGCTCCCTTGTGCACTTACACTCAACACCTGATTGCCAACCAGGCTGAGGGAACCTTTGGGCGCCTCCGTTACTCTTTAGGAGGCAACCGCCCCAGTTAAACTACCCATCAGACACTGTCCCTGATCCGGATCACGGACCCAGGTTAGACATCCAGCACGACCAGAGTGGTATTTCAACGACGACTCCACAACCACTGGCGTGGCCGCTTCAAAGTCTCCCACCTATCCTACACAAGCCGAACCGAACACCAATATCAAACTATAGTAAAGGTCCCGGGGTCTTTCCGTCCTGCTGCGCGAAACGAGCATCTTTACTCGTAGTGCAATTTCACCGGGCCTATGGTTGAGACAGTCGAGAAGTCGTTACGCCATTCGTGCAGGTCGGAACTTACCCGACAAGGAATTTCGCTACCTTAGGATGGTTATAGTTACCACCGCCGTTTACTGGCGCTTAAGTTCTCAGCTTCGCACACCCGAAAGTGCACTAACCGGTCCCCTTAACGTTCCAGCACCGGGCAGGCGTCAGTCCGTATACATCGCCTTACGGCTTCGCACGGACCTGTGTTTTTAGTAAACAGTCGCTTCTCGCTGGTCTCTGCGGCCACCCCCAGCTCACCGAGTAAATCGGATCACCAGTGATGGCCCCCCTTCTCCCGAAGTTACGGGGGCATTTTGCCGAGTTCCTTAACCATAGTTCACCCGAACGCCTCGGTATTCTCTACCTGACTACCTGAGTCGGTTTAGGGTACGGGCCGCCATGAAACTCGCTAGAGGCTTTTCTCGACAGCATAGGATCATCCACTTCACCACAATCGGCTCGGCATCAGGTCTCAGACTATGTGCACGACGGATTTACCTACCGTGCGTCCTACACCCTTACCCCGGGACAACCACCGCCCGGGCTGGACTACCTTCCTGCGTCACCCCATCGCTTACCTAGTACAAGTCTGGTTCGTCGGCTCCACCACTACCCTCAACTCCGAAGAGATCGGGCCGGCTTCACGGACTTAGCATCGCCTGATTCAGTATTGGGCGTTTCAAAGCGGGTACCGGAATATCAACCGGTTGTCCATCGACTACGCCTGTCGGCCTCGCCTTAGGTCCCGACTTACCCTGGGCAGATCAGCTTGACCCAGGAACCCTTAGTCAATCGGCGCACACGTTTCTCACGTGTGTATCGCTACTCATGCCTGCATTCTCACTCGTGAACCGTCCACAACTCGCTTCCGCGGCTGCTTCACCCGGCACACGACGCTCCCCTACCCATCCCAGCCCCCGTTGGGGGTATGTGCTGGAATGACACGACTTCGGCGGTACGCTTGAGCCCCGCTACATTGTCGGCGCGGAATCACTTGACCAGTGAGCTATTACGCACTCTTTCAAGGGTGGCTGCTTCTAAGCCAACCTCCTGGTTGTCTCTGCGACTCCACATCCTTTCCCACTTAGCGTACGCTTAGGGGCCTTAGTCGATGCTCTGGGCTGTTTCCCTCTCGACCATGGAGCTTATCCCCCACAGTCTCACTGCCGTGCTCTCACTTACCGGCATTCGGAGTTTGGCTAAGGTCAGTAACCCGGTAGGGCCCATCGCCTATCCAGTGCTCTACCTCCGGCAAGAAACACACGACGCTGCACCTAAATGCATTTCGGGGAGAACCAGCTATCACGGAGTTTGATTGGCCTTTCACCCCTAACCACAGGTCATCCCCCAGGTTTTCAACCCTGGTGGGTTCGGTCCTCCACGAAGTCTTACCTCCGCTTCAACCTGCCCATGGCTAGATCACTCCGCTTCGGGTCTAGAGCGTGCAACTCAATCGCCCTATTCGGACTCGCTTTCGCTACGGCTTCCCCACACGGGTTAACCTCGCTACACACCGCTAACTCGCAGGCTCATTCTTCAAAAGGCACGCAGTCACGACTGCATGTGCAAGCACATACAGCGACGCTCCCACGGCTTGTAGGCACACGGTTTCAGGTACTATTTCACTCCGCTCCCGCGGTACTTTTCACCATTCCCTCACGGTACTATCCGCTATCGGTCACCAGGGAATATTTAGGCTTAGCGGGTGGTCCCGCCAGATTCACACGGGATTTCTCGGGCCCCGTGCTACTTGGGTGTCTCTCAAACGAGCCGTTGATGTTTCAGCTACGGGGGTCTTACCCTCTACGCCGGACCTTTCGCATGTCCTTCGCCTACATCAACGGTTTCTGACTCGCCTCACAGCCGGCAGACTGTGAAAGAGAGATCCCACAACCCCGTATGCGCAACCCCTGCCGGGTATCACACGCATACGGTTTGGCCTCATCCAGTTTCGCTCGCCACTACTCCCGGAATCACGGTTGTTTTCTCTTCCTGAGGGTACTGAGATGTTTCACTTCCCCTCGTTCCCTCCACACTGCCTATGTGTTCAGCAGCGGGTGACAGCCCATGACGACTGCCGGGTTTCCCCATTCGGAAACCCCCGGATCAAAGCTTGGTTGACAGCTCCCCGGGGACTATCGTGGCCTCCCACGTCCTTCATCGGTTCCTGGTGCCAAGGCATCCACCGTGCGCCCTTAAAAACTTGGCCACAGATGCTCGCGTCCACTGTGCAGTTCTCAAACAACGACCAGCCACCCATCACCCC
>NZ_JAERUC010000107.1 GCF_016745505.1 Streptomyces silvae
CCCAGCGCAAGGCCCGCCGCGAGTACGAGAACCGGGTCAGTGCGCTCACGCCCTGACCATGATCAATCTCAGCGCCAACCCCTGTACCGATGTTCCCCGAGGTCGGGCTCCAAGCCCACGAGAACCGCTCCGGAACCCTCACTCCCTGAACAAGATCGTTCTCACCGATAACCGCTGTACCGATGTTCCCCGAGGCCGGTTCAACCGCGGCCGTTCCGAGGTGGATGTCCCTGGAGTCCAGGCCGCACGAGGTGACCGCACCGTGGCCGACGATCTGGCCCGCCTCGCCTCCTCCGGGCCGTACGACGCGCCTCGCGAAAGTGCGGGTCCTCAGCGACTCGCGGACCGCCGATCCGGCGCCCCTACGCCGCCTTGAGTGCCGCGACCTGCTGGGCGCGTTCCTCCAGTTCCTGGACTCCTGGGACGCGGCGGTAGGCGGGAAGCGCCTTCAGCATCGTCTTCAGGTGCTCGTCCCCGCGCGCGGACGAGATGGTCACGTGCTCGTCGAGGAAGGTTCCCCAGGTCTGGCAGGCGGCTTCGATGTGGCGCATACGGAACTGTCGTTCGGCGATCACCCCGGTGCAGTGCAGGCGCCCCTGCCGCTCCAGCGGGGAGCGAGCAGCGTTCGAACGGTGCAGGGAAGCGATCGAGCCTTCCTGGTCGCCCAGGTGCCAGCGCACGTGCGCCTCGTGGAAGAAGTAGGCGGCCTGGTCGTAGCCGCCCACGGCGTCACGCCGGTCGTCGGCGCGTGACAGTGCGCTCTCCGCCTCCTTGAGCCAGCCCATGGCGGTGTGGCGGGCGTCGGTCATCGCCGCGGCCGCGGCCTGCTGACCGCGTAGGAAGGCCACGAGCCGCGGGCCGGCGGAAGGGGCCGCCTCGGCGGCGGCCTCGGCGAGTTCCAGGCCCTTCTTGCCGTGACCCAGGTGCGTCGCCTGCAAGCTCATTCCGCGCAGGGTCCGGCAATAGGTGAGGTGGTCCTCGGCGGCGCCGGCGAGCTCCAGGGCGCGGAGGTAGTACTTCTGGCCCAGCCCTTGCTGGTCCTCGTACATGGCCATCCACCCGGTGAGGTACACGAAGTCGGCGACGGCGGCCCGCATGTCGCGGGTGACCTGGTCCGTTCCGTCGGCCCGGAGGTAGGGCCCGGCCGTGTTGACGAGGAAGGCCGCGGCCATCGGGCGGGCGTGTCCGGCCCCGACCTGGTCCAGGATGTCGGCCACCTTGTCGGTCATGGTGCGGACGGTCTCCACGTCGGACCTGCCCACGTGCACCGTCCGCCCGGTCGACGCCGCCTCCAGCCGCCCGGTCAGGTCCTCGTAGCGCGGAACGGCCAGTACCGCGGCGTACATCCCTGTCTTGAG
Organism: Streptomyces silvae; assembly: GCF_016745505.1. Taxonomy (GTDB): domain Bacteria; phylum Actinomycetota; class Actinomycetes; order Streptomycetales; family Streptomycetaceae; genus Streptomyces; species Streptomyces silvae. The sequence goes on from NZ_JAERUC010000107.1 coordinate 1,359, forward strand.
CACCCTCCGGCGTGAGGGGTCCATGTCTTCCCTGCTCAGGTCGATCACTCCTGCCACCAGGTCGCGCTTCGAGGCCGGCTCGTCCTCGCCCGGCCAGCCGATCTCAGCGCACGTTACGGGCCGTCCGAGCAGCCGCGAGAGCGCCTCGGTCAGGGCAGGGCGCGCTTCGGGCTTCGGCACCGATCCGGCGAGCCAGTGCGACACGCTGGTCTTGTCGTAGTGAAGGCGGACGCCCAGTTCGCGGCCTGCGCCGTTCACGCGCCGTGCGAGCTGCGCATTTCCGATTCCCCCCGACTGCATCAGGGCCGCAAGGGCCGTGTTCGGTGTTCGCGGGCGACGTGCCATCGATGACCCCCTGGTGCGTTCAACCAGTTCAACCGTGCCTCCACTCTGCTCCCTTACCCACCGGCGCGTCGGGGAGTTGAGTGATTACCGGCCGTTCGTGGACCTCTTCCGGGCGGCCCGACGGCCCGGTTCGTCCCGTCGCCCCCGTGCGGGACGAACCGGGTGAACGGACGACGAAGCGCATGCGACGCCGCCTCACGACGTGCGAAAGGACTGGGTATGACCGCCACCGCGACCGGCAGTGCGGCCACAGGCCGGCAGGGCCTCAGCAGCACATCCCCTGTGCGACAGCTCGGCGCCGGTGGCCGCGGCGTGGAGCTCCGCATCCCGCGTTCCTCCGGCCCAGGCCTTGCCGGCGCCGACGAGATGTCCGAGGAGGATAGGCTCTGGCCCGGTCGTGTCCGCCGCCTCGGCCGGGAGCAGCTCCGCAGGTGGAGGCTGGACAGCCTGTGTGAGCCCGTCGAGCTGTGCCTGAGCGAACTGGTCACCAACGCGATGCGGTACGGCAGCGGCCCTGTCGTGGACGTACGGCTGTACGGGACCGCCTCGCACCTGTGCATCGAGGTGACCGATGGATCTCCCGACAGGCCTGTCCTCGGCGTTGCCGGCGTCGACGACGAGAGCGGCCGCGGTCTGGCCCTGGTCGAGGCCATCGCGGAATCGTGGGGCGTCACCGAGGACGGCACATGCACCTGGTGCCGGCTGAGCGTGCCGGAGGAGCAGTCGTGATCGCACCCGCTCACGCGGCCCCACGCGCCCGTCGCCAACTGGCGTCACCATCCCTCCCACACGGAGAGGCACCGGAAGCAGCGTGGTCCCCGACGCTCGATCCCACGGAGTTACGACGCATCCTGCGGAGGATGCGGGTGTGGGAGCCGTTCGACGCGGACGCCCTGCTCGACGACGTCGGGACAGCGCTCGACGACGTACCACCGGCCGAGGAGCACCGACGGGAGCTCGCCGAGCGCCTCCGCGGCCACCTCGCGCAGCTCGTCGACATCGCGATCAGCGGCGGTGCCGACCGTAAGGACACAGCCACGCTCACCCTCATCGAGAACGCCCGCGCCACTCGTTGCGAGGTCATGCCGATGGATCCGCGGAGAGCCGTCGTTCACCTCCGGCGTACGGCCTGGACCGTCAACGAACTCCTGGAGCGGCTGCTGGCGACCGGGCAGCTCACGAACGTGAACGTGGCATGAGTACGCCCCCCGAGCCCCCCGAGCACCCCACCGAGACGCGGACGAGAGAGACGAACCGCCCTGTGCGCCCCACCTTTCGCCCGGCCGTCGTCCCCTACATCACGCAGCGCGCGGGGGAAGAAGCGGCGCGGGACAACCTGGTCCTGCTGCCGTCGAGAGGCAGTCGCGGCCGCAGGGCCTACCGCCTGTTCTACGCGGACGAGGACGCCCACCTCGACCGCGACCTGCGGCAGGTGCTGTGGGCCCGGGTCTCGTTCACGCCGTACGACGAGCGTCGGCGCCCCACCGGCGAGCCCGAGTGGAAGCTCATGCACCCCTTCCGGCAGCGGGCCACGATGGAACGAATGCGCTGCCAGATCTGCACCGCCCCGGCGGCGACTCCTCTGGGGAGCATCTTCCTCGCCGGCCCTGCGGACTACGCGAGCCACGAAGCGCCGCTCCTCACCAACCAGCCCCCCGTGTGCGCACGGCATGTCGCAACCGCCGCCGCCCTCTGCCCGCACCTCGGGGAGGACCCCGTCGTGTTCCTGGCCACGAGCGCGCCCGTGTACGGAGTCCTGGGCACGATGTACGGCCTGGTCGACGGCAGGGTCGAGGTCGTGGCGCACCCCAGGGAGCCCCTTCCCTACGGGCACCCGAACCTCCCTACGCTCCTTGCCTCACAGCTCATCCGCCGCCTGGCCAGGTTCCGCGTCCTCACCGTGAGCGAGTTGCAGCAGGACCTGGCCGAGCTTCCCGGACAGACCGCTCCCCCTCGGCTACGGCCCTCCGCCTGAGGACGCCCGAGCTCGAGCCCTACCACCGACTCCGTCCTCGCCCACGGTTCCGCCCCCGCGGCCCACCAGCGAGCACGGGCACAACCCCTCGTTGCCGGTCACGTCAGCCCCAGCACCGAGGTGCACAAGAGCACGTCCATCGATCCGACGAAGGAGCATTGCCATGACCGCTGTCATGCCCGAACAGACCGCCCCGCCGAAGACCCTCGCCGACATCACCGAGGACCCGTTCGCACTGGACCTGGCCGTGACCACGGACCTCGGTGGCCTCGGCATGCCGGCCGCGTGCGGCACCGGTGACGGCTGCGCCGCGTCCTGCGCCTCGTCCTGCGCAAGCGCGGTCTGACACACCGCTTCCCGGGAGGGCCGGGCTCCCCCGGCCCTCCCATCCGTCTGCACGACGAAGGAGCAAGTCGCGCATGAGCAACACGTCTCTGTACGCACACAAGGGCACGGCTCTCCTACGGGCCGCCGCCGCACCGCGCAGTCAATTACCCGACTGGTGGCCCGACCCGACCGACAGCGACGAGTGCCTGAAATGGCTGGACCACGTCTGGTCCCGCCACGACTTCGCCGGACCGATCCGGCAGGCGAACCCCGAACTGGCGCGCAGCGTCGATGCCATGCGTGGCGGGCGGACGGTCCCCGGCAAGAAGCTGCGGCGGGCGGCGCTCTCGACGGCGCGCTACCTCTTGCGCGCGACCGGGCGGCCCACCCCCTTCGGCCTCTTCGCAGGCATCGCCCCGGCCGCACTCGGGTCGAGGACCGAAGTGCGCTGGGGAAGCGGCCACCGGGCGGTTGCCCGCCTCGACACGATGTGGCTCAGCAGCATCATCGACGGCCTGGAGAACTGCCAGGAGCTGCTCGAACGCCTGGACGTGGTGCTGAACAGCCTCGCCGCCCGGCGGGGCGGACGCCTCCAGGTCCCGCACGGCGGCCCCCACGGCACCAGCATCAAGTACACGAGCGCGGTACGAGCGCTCGAGACCTGCGCGTCCACGCCGACCCGGTTCAGCGCCGTACTCGAAGCCCTTACGAAGGTCTTTCCCGGCACCGCGCCGGCGCGGATCCGCACCATGCTGACCGATCTCGTCCGCCAGGGATTCCTCGTCACCAGCCTGCGAGCTCCACTCACGGTGACCGACCCGCTCGGCCATCTCCTCGATCGTCTGCACGGGGTCGAGGCCCACACGATCGAGGCGGTGGCCCCAGTACTCCACGGTCTTGAGAGGGTGGCGGCCGCTCTGCACCATCACAACCGCACCCCCGGTGCAGGGCAGACGCGGATGCGGGAGGCGCTGGTCCGGGAGCTGCGCATCATGTCGGATGCCGGCCGGGCACCGCTCGCTGTTGATCTGCTGCTCGACTCGGCCGTGACGGTCCCGCTCAGCGTGGCGCGTGAGATGGAGGCCGCGGCGACGGCCCTGTTACGTCTGACCCGCCGACCCACCGGTCACGCGATCTGGCACGACTTCCAGACCGCGTTCTGGGAGCGGTACGGCGCGGGCACGCTCGTCCCGTTTAGCGAAGTGCTCGACCCGGCGGCCGGACTCGGCTTCCCGGCCGAGTACCCGGGCAGCGTGATGTCCACCCCTGCGACGCAGACCTCCGAACGGGACCGACGGCTGCTCGCGCTCGCCTGGCAGGCCGCGGTCGACGGAAGCCGTGAGATCGTCCTCACCGACGACGTGCTCGACGCGGTCGCCGGGAACGGGCCGACCACCGGCCCGCCGCACGTCGAGATGTGCGCCCGGATCCACGCCGAGGACATCGCAGCCCTGGACCGGGGCGACTTCACCCTCACGGTCACGCCCGCGCGCTCCGCCGGCACGCTCACCTCCCGTTTCACGCCGGTCGCAGGCGGCTCCGAGCTTCGGGAGGTCTACCGCACCCTCCCCCCGGGCGTCGCCGACGCATTGCCGGCTCAACTGTCCTTTCCGCCGCTGTACCCGCACACGGAGAACGTCTGTCGCATCCCCGCCTATCTGCCGCACGTCATCTCGCTGGGAGAGCACCGTGGGCCGGAGGAGGACGTGATCACGATCCCTCTGGACGATCTCGCCGTCACCGCGACGCACAGCCGTCTGCATCTGGTGAGCGTCTCCCGCCGCCGGGTCATCGAGCCCCAAGTCTTCCACGCGATGGCGCTGGAGAAGCAACCGCCGCCCATGGCCCGGTTCCTCGCCCACCTGCCGCGCGCCTTCACGGCTTCGTGGACCGGGTTCGACTGGGGGCCCGAAGCCTTCCGGCTCGCCTTCCTGCCGAGGGTCCGCTACCGGCGTACCGTCCTGTCACCGGCCCGGTGGCGCCTCACGAGCGCCGATCTGGCTGCCCCCGTGACGGAGTCCCTCGCCCGGTGGCGGGAGCGCTGGCGGTGCCCCGGGACGGTGGAGCTCCGCGACGACGACCGCACCCTGCGCCTGACCCTGGACGAACCCCTCCACGCGGCGATCCTGCGGGCCCATCTCGACCGCCACGACGAGGCGATCCTGACCGAGACCGCCCCCGACGGCGCCTTCGGCTGGATCGGTGACCACGCCCACGAGATCGCCGTACCCCTTGTCGCGACCCGCGCACCCGCCCCGTCGGGCCTGTCCGGGCGGCCACTGCCCACGCTGCTGAACGGTTCGCTGGGCCCCATGCCCGGCGCACCGGATGCCCCATGGCTGCACGCGAAGCTCCACACCCACCCCGAGCAGATGACCGAGATCATCACAGGGCGTCTCCCCCAGCTTCTCGCTGCCCTGCCCGGCGACGCCGAGTGGTGGTTCCTGCGCTACCGGAGCCCACACGAATCCCCCCACCTGCGACTGCGCCTCCGCGTCCCGGGCGCCGGCCGGTACGCCACGTTCGCCGAAGCAGTAGCGCGGTGGGCTGCTCGGCTCCGCAGCGAATCCCTTGCGAGCCGGCTGGTCCTGGAGACGTACAGCCCCGAGATCGGCCGATACGGGCAGGGCGAGGCGCTGGCAGCGGCGGAGGCGGTGTTCACGGCCGATTCCCGCGCCGTCGCCCGCACCCTGCGCCACGTCCACGGCCCCCTTCTGCACCCGACGGCACTCGTCGCGGTCGGCATGGTGGACATCGCGCGCGGCTTCCTCGGCCGTGAGGCGGGGACGGAGTGGCTCGCCGACCGGCCCACCGCCACCGCCACAACGGAGCGCGCCGTGTCCGAACAGGCCGTACGTCTCGCCCGACTCCGGACGCCTCTCGACCTGCCCGGCTGGAACGGCGAGGTCGCCCGCGCCTGGCAGGACAGAACCGCGGCTCTGGCCCACTACCGCCGTCAGCTCCCCGACGACACGGACCTCGACGCGATCCTGGAGTCGCTGTTCCACATGCACCACAACCGGATGCTCGGCCTCGACCGGTCGGGGGAGAAGGTCTGCCGCCGCGTGGCACGGCAGGCTGCCCGCGCTCGGCAGGCCCGGCGATGACCGGAGCACCGCTGCGACAGGAACAGTCGCTCTACGCCGGCGCTCCCGGAATCGCTCTTCGCCACATCGCCGACGTACAGGCAGGCCGCGGGGGATGGGAGGCCGTCCACGCGTGGGTGACCGCCATGGTCCGGCACCCGGTGAACGCCGACCCGGACGCGTGCGGCCTCTTCGAGGGAGCGCCGGCCATCGCCTACGTCCTCCACCTCGCGGACCGGCCCTCGTACGCCCCCGCCCTCCTGACGCTCGACCACCACATCGCCGCCATGACGCGTCTGCGGCTGCGGGCCGCCCACGAACGAATGGACCGGAAAGAGCTGCCGCGCCTGCGCGAGTACGACCTCATCAGCGGCCTCACGGGGCTCGGCGTCCACCTCCTGACCCGCGGCGGCAACGACGCGCTGCTGCTCGAGGTCCTCGACTACCTCGTCGCACTCACGGATCCGGTCCCGGCCGGTCATGACCTCCTGCCCGGCTGGTGGACCGGCGACGGACCCGGCCTCCGACCGTCCCCCCGGTGGCCGGACGGACACGGCAACCTCGGCCTGGCGCACGGCATCTGCGGCCCGCTCGCCTTCCTGGCGATCACCCTGCGGCGGGGAATCGCCGTTCCCGGGCAGGCCGGAGCCATCCGCTCGATCTGCGCCACGCTCGATCAGTGGTGCCTCGGCACCCAAGGACGCCCCTGGTGGCCCGAGACGCTCTCCCTCGACGAATGGAAGGCCCGTACGCCCCGCCGGCAGCAGGGCCCAGGGCGCCCCTCATGGTGTTACGGAACCCCAGGCATCGCCCGCGCCCGGCAGCTCGCCGCGCTGGCCCTCGGCGATGCGACGCTGCGGCACCACGCCGAGGCGGCACTCGCCGCCTGCGTCACCGATGAACAGCAACTCGCCCGACTCACCGACGCTTCTCTCTGCCACGGCTGGGCCGGCCTCGTACGCACCGTTCAGCGAGCAGCCGCGGACGCAGGCCCCGGCAGTGCGCTGGGCGCCTCCCTGCCCGGGCTCCACGCCCGGATGCGCGACTCCTTCGAGCCGTCGGGGTCGCCCCCTCCCCCGGGCCTGATGGAGGGCGCCGACGGCGTCCACCTCACGCAGCTCGACACGGGCGTCAACACCCCGCCGATATCCCGCTGGGACGCCTGCCTGCTCCTGGACGGCTGACCGGCGCCCAGCACACCAGCACCCCGAGAACGCACCACTAGGCTCGTGCCCCTCGTCACCGCCGGGCACGTCGTGGAAGGAATCCCATGAACACCACCGCCCACCCCTCGACCGAGGTCCTGCGTAACCGGCTGCTCGACGAGATCGTGGAGGAACGGGTCGCCGGGCTCTACGACCCGCGGGTCGAGGAAGCCATGCGCTCGGTGCCACGGCACGAGTTCCTTCCGGCCGTAAGCGTCGAGACCGCGTACGCGAATCAGCCCGTGTCCATCAAGGACAATCCGGCCGAGGACGCTCTCCCCTTCAGCTGCGCCTCGAAGCCCGACGTGGTCTTCTTCATGCTCGTCCAGCTCCAGCTCGAAGCCGGCCACCGCGTGTTCGAGATCGGCGCGGGCACGGGCGTGAACGCCGCGTACATCCGGCGCCTGGTCGGCCCCTCCGGACTCGTCGTCACTGCGGACATCGACGGCGAGGTCACCGCCTACGCCCGCAAGACGCTCGACGCGACCGGGTTCCGCGACGTCGAGGTCATCACCCGGGACGGAGTGCTGGGCGCGGAGGAGCTGGCCCCGTTCGACCGCATCATCGCGACCGTCGGCGTCTGGGACCCCTCCCCCGCCCTGCAGAACCAGCTCACGCCCGGCGGCAGGCTCGTCCTCCCACTGCGGTGGCGAGGGCTGACCCGCAGCGTCGCCTTCACCCGGCGGCCCGAACGGCTGCTGTCCGACTCGGTGAAGATGTGCGGCTTCCTGCCCATGATCGGCCAGGACGGCGAACACAGCGGTTACGTCGACGACGAGCACCTGATCCGCCTGTTCTGGGACGACGACCAGGCGATCGCCCCGCCGGCGCTGGCGACGGCCGTCTCCCAGCCGGGAACGGTCGTCTGGACCGAAGCGAGTGTCGGGCCCGTCGAGTCGTTCGACGGAATCTGGCTCCGCCTGTCGGCCACCGAGCCCACCACCTGCCGCATCACCGTCAAGCCGGCCGCCATCGCCGCGGGCCTCCGACGCCCTGCGGCGCCCGCACTCAGCCCCGCCCTCGTCGAAGCAGACTCGATCGCCTACCTCACCCTGGAACGCATCACGGCCGAGGACAGCACCGAACCCCGCTTCCGACTCGGCGCGGCCGGCTACGGACCACGCGGACATGCGCTCGCGGAGCGGCTGTGCACCCAGATCACGGCGTGGGGCGACGACCGGACGGCGGAACCCATGATCAGCCTGTACCCGGCAGGCACGCCGGACTATGAACTCACCGAGGGCTACGTCATCGAGAAGCCGTCGGCCCGCATGGTGATCGCCTACTGACGACGCCTCACCACCTGAAGCCCAGGGGACCTGAGGCGTCTGCTCCGGCGGGGCCTCAGCTCTGCCGGAGCGAAAGCTCGGCAGACCATCCCCGCGGATGCGGGGAGTACTTGCCGGACCCGATGACGAGGGTTGCGGCGTCGGGGCCATCCCCGCCTGCGCGGGGACCACCTGACCGGACTGATCGAACAGATCACCACCATGGGGCCATCCCCGCCAAAACGGGGATCACGGCATCAGAGCCGCAACGGCACGCGGATCCTTGGGACCATCCCCGCACGCGCAGGGAGCACAGGTGCGGCGACACCCCCCTTGGTGGTCGGCTGCTGAAATCCTTCGAGGGTTGCAGGGTCCACGACTTGAGCCGAGAGCGTCGACGCGGGGCCGAAGTTCCTCAGACCCCGAATCTCCGGCACGCTCTGTTACCACAACTCCTCAAGCACTTCATCGAGCATGCGATTCCATTCAGACTCTGGGTTGGTCAGCGGAGTCGGGTCGAATGCGGCCACCGCCTCACGGAACGTCTCGACCAACTCCTCGACATCGGGATTGGGTGAGTTGTAAGCGTCTTCGAGCTTCCTGAATTCGATCAGGCAGTGAACTAGCGCAGCGACATCCCGGTGCGCAACCTGGTACTCACGCGCGCCCTCTTGGAATATGTAGACCGTTCCAGAGGACGGATCAATAGCGATAAGCGCCGCAGGAAGGTAACCCAGGACATGCCAGGACTGTGACTCCTCCGGGCAATAGCGATCCTCCAAGGCGAACAAGGGGGCCAGCACGTAAGGGTCCCTTACTGATCCCGACACTCCCGTACGGGAGGTGAAGAACTTATCGTTCGGCAGACCGATGGAAGCCAGAAACTGGGCGGTAGCAGCATGAACTGAGCCGAAACTCAGAGCGGGATAGAGAACCACACCATCCAACGCATAAAGCTGCGTCAGATCGCCGTATGCCACAGGGGAATTCACACGGACACCCTACTTTAAACTCTTTTCAGTTGCGGGAGCACATGGAGGCGGAGGCCACCCGTCTCGAGGGCGCGGGACCATCCCCGCGCGTGCGGGGAGCACGCGTCCTCTACCGGCTTGCCCCCGGTCGGCCCGGGACCATCCCCGCGCGCGCGGGGAGCACCCCCTAGTCGAGGATGTCGTCTTCCCCATCGTCGGGACCATCCCCGCGCGTGCGGGGAGCACGCGTTCCACTGGGCGCCCGTGAGGCGAACCCCGGGACCATCCCCGCGCGTGCGGGGAGCACGTGAGGTAGCCGGAGGCCTCGGTGACGACGTGGGGACCCTCCCCGCGCGTGCGGGGAGCACTCCTGGATCCACAGATAGCCAGCCGCGTCGATGGGACCATCCCCGCGCGCGGGGAGCACTTTCGCTGAACTGCGAGTTCATCGTCCGTGATAGCCATTCCGCACCGGTTTCACCGACTCCGACAAAACGCGCCTTCCAGTCATGCACCTCTCAGCCGCCCCTCGCATGCCCCCCTGAGCAGTGGCCGAGCCGACCAGTCATACCCCCGCTCTCGACGATCGGGTTCGTGCAGCCGTCAGGGGCGGTGCAGCAACTCGCGGACGTGGAGCAACAGCCGCGGGGCGAGGGGTCTTTGGGTGCGCGGGCGGCTCGCCCTTCGTTTCCGGCAAGGTCACCGAGAGCCGGGCGGCGTGGTCGTCCGCCGCCCTTGCTACCTCCCGCAGAGCGGCAAGATCAGCCCCCGCGAAACGCGTCGACTCAGCGGCCGCCTCCGCCAAGGCGCCGGCCTCCTCGGCGGCTCTGCCGTACGGGGACGAGGATCGGCCGGCCCCCTCCGGGAGCGTGGTGGACGGTGGCAGCTGCTGCCAGGCCTCGCGGAACGCTTCGATCCTCGGATGGTCGGACGTGGCCAGCGTCCGCCCCATCGGGCCGGCGATCCACGCCTGGAAGGACTCGGCCACCGATCGCGCGCCGGCCATCGCTTCCTTCCGGGAGCCGTACGGGACCGGCATGCGCGCGGCGGCGGTGCTGTACGTGAGGCCCGCGTCGCCCAACTTGAGCAAGGCGTCGGCGCTGGGAAGGGCGCCGGCCGTGGTGCGGCGGATCCTCTCCGCGCCCGCCGCAGCCAGCCGGCTGATGACCTCGCACGTGCGGATGGAGACGGACTTCCAGAAGCCCTGGAACCGGGTATCGGTCCGCAGCTCCTTCCAGTACGCGCCGGCCCGCTCCCTGATCGTGGTCATCAGGTGCCCCATGGCGCCCCGGACGCTCTGGATCCGCTGCCACTCCGGCGAGCTCCGGAGATCCGAGGCAGCCGCGTCGTGCAGGGCGCCGTTCACGAGGTCCGACGCTGCGGCGGCGGAGGGGGCCTCCGTGAGGATCTCGCCCTTGCGCGGCGGATTGTGAACCGGCGTCACCTGATCGATCGTCTCCAGGTCCTCCACCACCACGGCCCACATGTCGTCGGCACTGCCGTGGGCTTCGGGCACATGTTCCTTCCACGCCCGCCGCGCTCTCTCCAGGCCTTCCTCCCAGTCGATGGGCGGCAGCGCGACACTGCCCTCGGCAGGGTCGTGCTTGAGGCGCCAGATGGGGTTGCCGTCCGACGGCTCGTGGAGGACGTCGCCCCTGCGCTCCCACCGACCGCCAGGCAGATCGTTGCCCGGCCACAGAGGCAGATCGGGGTGTTCCGTCGCCGCTACGGCGTTCGACGGGGCAGGCGGCAGCGGAGCCCGGGCTGCGGGACGTTCGGCCTTCTCCGGGTTGGTGTCTGTGTCTGCACTCGTGGCCATGGTGCCTCCGTAGATGTCGGTTCGGCCGGGCGCGTGGTGGTCGTCGGGCTGTCGAGCACCGTCCGGGTCATAGCGGCAGCTCGGCGTCGCCGGCCCGGCGGCGCAATTCGGCCGCGGCCGGGTGGGCCGCGGGGGCGTTCGTGGTCTCCGAGGAGGTCAGGTAGTGGTCGAAGTCGGTCTCCGTCCCCGGCATGACCGGTGGGACAGGGGGCGGGGCCTGGTGCACGCCGGTCGCGCACGCGGCGAGCTGAAGGCGTGGGGTGAAGGCGTGCAGGGTGTTGATCCAGTCGGCCTCGGCGAGCTCCCGGCCCGGGGTCGGCTCGCCGGCGTACGTACGGATCCACCCGGCGTACAGGGCTGTCAGGTGCTCCACGACCGGAGGGTGGCGGTACCAGCACGGCGGGATGCTGTTGTGCAGCTCGAACGTGGTGCGCAGCCAGTCGACCCAGGTCGCCAGTTCGCGAAGACGTTGGTGCCGGTCCACCGGGTCCATGGCGGCCCACACCCACCGCTGCGGCTCAGGCTGAGCCTCGGGGGTCATCGTGGGCCACAGCGAGGCCGGGTTGTCGAAATCTGAGGACACGAGTAGTGCCTGCCTTCTGTTCAGCGCTGTTCCAAGGACCTGCTGTCGTGGTCCGGTTCTGGCATGGGCGCCCGTCCTCCCGACGGGGCCAGTAGCTTCTTCAGGTCCTTGTCGCGGAACGTGAGCCGCATCCTGATCTTGATCGGGGGCTGGTTCGAGTACTGCGCGATCGCGGTGAAGTCCGGCAGCTGCTGCAGCGAGTGCACCGGGGCGAGATCCGTCTCGGTGGCTGAGGTGTTCGTGGTGAACTCGCCCCGGGAGCGGCCGTGGGAGGTCCGCATCACCTCGGTGCGTCCGTACAGGCCGGAGAAGTAGCGCAGGGTCTCCAGGTCGCCGCAGCCCGGAAGCAGCATCCGCAGGCCGCTCGCGGAGAGCACCGTGTTGGCCTTCTGCATACCGAGCCGGTCCCGGAGCTGCGAGAGGTCGTGCCACACCGTCAGGACGTCGATGCCCATGCCGCGGCCGGTGGTCAGGATGTTCGGCAGTCTCGGGTAGCGCAGCATGTTGCCGGCCTCGTCGACCATCACGCCCAGCGACGGGTCGAGGGGCTTGCCCGTGCTGTTGTAGCGGACCTCGGCGCCATGAATGATCGAGGCGATGAGGGAGGTCAGCAGCGGGGCGAACCGTTCGGCATCGGCCTCGGACGCGATCAGGCAGACGGTTCCGTTACGGTCCAGCAGCTCCTCGACGGTGAAGTCGGTGCCGGCGCACGTCTCGCGGACCTCCTCGTCGGCGTAGACCCGGGCCAGCACGTTGAGGGTGAACTGGATCGATCCGATGCCGTCCTCGTGGAGCCGTAGCCAGGGGGAGGCGTAGTCGTCGGCGACCTCGTTGCAGCCGTGCTGCAGCAGGACGGCCCGGACGTGGTCGACGGCGTCCTTGCCCAGGCTGAGCCAGCGGCGCATCGCCCCCACTCCCCCGCCGGACAGGTTCGAGGCCAGCAGTACGCCCTTGAGGACGCTCTTGGCCTGGTCGACCCACGGCGCCGCGCGCTTGCTGTCGCCCGAGGCGGACGCCTCCGCCATCCACGACGCCATCCGGTCGGCGGCCTTCGCATCGGTGCAGTAGTCGACGGGCGACCATCTCTGGGTGGGCCGGCCGGGGATACCGGCCGGGGCGATGACCCAGACCGGCCCGAGGGAGCGACGGCGCGCGTAGATGATGTCGAGGTCGGCGGCCTTGGTGGTGGTCACGACCAGGGGCCCTTGCCATTCGGCTGCGTTCGGCAGCACCAGGCCCGTGGTCTTCGAGGATCCCGGCACTCCGAACACCGTGGCGCTGATGTTGGGCTGTGCGGCCACGATCTTTCCGGTGCGCATCCCGCGCCCGGCGGTGATCCGGTTGGCGCGTTCGACCGGGTCCTGGGGCGCCTGGAGCTTCCGCTCCACCTTGGCCCCGCCCCACTGGGCGCCGCCGGTCCGGCCGCCGCGGCCGAAAAGGCTGACGGCCTTCACGACCAGGACGAGTACGGCCAGGACGAGTAGGGCGGTCAGCACGTAGAACAGCCAGCTGGGCGGGGCCGGGTCGTACGCCGCGCCGGGGCCCTTCACCAGGGATTTGAGGACGGTGGCGGGGATGCTGTCGGTACGGGTGGCCCACCCGCGCCCGGACAGCACGGCCGCGGCCGGCGCGGCGAGCAGCACCGCGCCGCCGACCGAGGCAGCCGCCCCGAACCCGTAGGCGGCGAGCAGGGTGTTGTCGTCCAGGCTCGCGGTGGACGGGCCGGTCTTCTCCGCGGCCATCACACGGACATCCGCTCGTCCGTCTCGAAGAGTTTCTGCTCGATGTGGGAGAGGACCAGTTGGACGGCGTGACCGCCGCCGCGGCCGATCTTCCACAGGGCGCGGCCCCGCTGCCCGGCGCCCCAGGATCCGATCAGGTCGCATTCGGCGTCCGAGAGACCGATCGCCTCTCGGGTGATCTGGAGGGGGCGGGTGTCCTGTGCCAGCTGGATCCGTGTCTCGCAGGAGGAGATCAGGTCCTTGGCGATGGCGACGGCCTCCGAGCTCGCCGAGCCGACGCTCTCGAAGTCGGACAGCCGGTGGGTGGCCAGGATCTGGATGGTCCCGGTCGCCCGGGACAGCCGGAGGTCGGCGTCGATCTTGCGGACCATCGCGGCGCCGCCGGAGCGCATCTGCCGCCACAGTTCGTCCCGGACGACGATCCAGGGACGCTGCCCGGGCCGGTCGATGGCGGCCTGGGCCCACGAGGAGACGCAGGACAGGACCATGGCGACCGTCTCGTCGCCGTACTGCTCCAGGGCGCTGATGTCGACGGACTGGATCGGTGCATCCCAGTCCAGGCCGATGGAGGTCTGCTCGTCGAAGAGCCCGCCGAGGTGCCCGTTGACCATCGTGCCGAGCGCCGAGCGGATCGACACCATCTGTTCCCGGGCCAGCTGCACCTCACCGTCCCGGACCCGGAGCTCCAGGGCCATCGCGTCGGTGGGGTCGCGGAGCTTGTCGTAGACCAGCGGCAGGGTCGGCACGGCGAGCCTGGTCTGTCCGTACAGCTCGCCGGTCACCTCGCGCACGGCGACGTCCAGGGCCTCCTCCTCGCGGGACTCGAGGGTGCGACGGAGCTGGAGTTCGAGGAGGGCCTTGAGCAGGGTGAGGCGGCGCCGGTGGATCTCCTGCAGGCGCCCCCGGAGCTCGGCGGGATCCTTGATCCGGTCGAGGCCCGCGCCGAGCGGCCCGGCGTCGAGCGGGTTGAGACGGCCGGGCAGGCCGGGGCCGAGGCGTACCGGCTCAACTCCCAGGTGGCGGCAGAGCCCCGCGTACTCACCCTTCACGTCACCCGCGATCAGCGTCCGGTGGCCGAAGGCCATCAGCCGGAAGCACAGGGCCTTGATGTGCGCGCTCTTCCCGCTGCCGGGGATGCCCGTGATCATCACGTTCGGGTTGGTGCAGAGGCCTTCGCGGACCCAGACCGCCGGGTGCGCGCTGAAGGCCTGGGTGGTGAGCGTGTTGTGCCCGATGTACGCGCCCACCGGGGGCAGCGATCCGGCGTGCAGGAAGGGGTACGCCCCCGCGGCGTTGCCTGTGTCGGCACGGACGACCTCCGTGCGGGGCAGAGAGGCGGAGCGGCCTGCGAAGGGGTGCGGCCAGCCCTTGCGCGGTGCCACCCGCATGACGGTTTCGGCGTCCTCGAGCCGGCGGGACTCCCGCTGTTCGGCAGGGGTCGGGCCGGTGGGCCCCAGTACGTACGCGGTGTTGATCCCGGTGGCTTCACCGAGGCCGGAGGCGTGCAGCTCGGTGTCCGTGGCACGACGGCGTGCCGGCAGGTGGCTGCGCAGGCCTGCCGGCAGACGTGTCCGCAGGCCCATCAGAAGCCCACCCGCCGGTCCGGGAGTCCTTGGCCCAGTGGCAGGGCCCCGGCTGCGAATCCGACGTCCTGGGCTCCCCACATGCGCCGTAGCTCAAGACCGGACGCGGCGGCGTCGGCCTGCATCTCGGCGCAGGCCGTCTCCAGTTCCTCCAGGTCCGTCACGGTCACCGACAGCACCGCGGTCATCCGGACCACGCCCTGGCCGGCCGCGCGGGCAGCGTCCTGGGTGCGGGCGAGATTCACCTCGCGGCGTTCGTCCTCGCTCTCGTCCCGTCCGGTCTTGGCCCGCAGGTAGCGGGCGGAGGAGCGCTTGCTCTTCTCACGGGCCAGTTCCTGGCGGGCGCGGCGGGGGCCGAGCGGTTCGTAGACGAGGCTCATGGACCGTCGTGCGTTGCGCCGGGGCCGCAGCAGGGGCTGGAGGAACGTCGCGTAGACCTGGGCCTGGGGCCAGGTGCGGACCTGGTAGGTGACGGTCCAGGCTCCGTCGTGCCGGTAGGTCCCCCACCCGGTTTCCGCAGCCGCCGGCCCGGCCAGCGCGGGGTCGACGCCCTCTTCGACGCCCTCCCATCCGGGGTTCCGGGCGGCCGCGTCGGTCGTGGCGATCGCGACCTGGGCGTCGGGGTCGAATGCCGTACGGATGCTCTGCGCGACCTTCCGGGGGGAGAGCCATTCCATGACCTGGAGGCTCGCGGTGCTCAGCGCCCCGCCCAGCGCGTGGATCTCCCTGACCAGGACGGCGGCCGCGCCGACCTGGCCGCCACCGGCACCCTTGATCGCGAGCCGGGCGCGGCCGGCGGACAGGGTCACGGACAGGTAGGTCTCCCGGTTGGTGACCGCGGGGCCGGCGCCCTCCATCAGGTCCGACAGGGCGCTCACCGCGGCGGGCGGCGCGTCGGGGGTGATGTGGTGAGCGGTCCATGATCGCAGGGCGGCGCCGTCGTCGGGCAGACAGCGCTGGTGCACGGACAGCCGCACGATCGGGGAGTCCTCGGTGCAGAAGGTGCGCAGAAGCGCCGCCCATGACGAGACCCGGGCGGCCTGCTTGTCCGTGTCCACCAGGGCGAGGCCGGGGAAGGACACCCGGGACACCGCGGTGTACGTCCCGGCGACCGGGTCGTGCGCGACTCCCAGCAGACCGCCGAGCCCGTCCGGCGCCTCCAGGATCCGGAGCCTGGCCAGGGTGCCGGGCAGGTCCATCGGCTGCTGCCCGGTCCGGGTCGAGCGGGGGGCGAACGGCCCCGAGACGAAGACATTCTGATTCCGTGCCACGGCGATTTGATGCCTCACTGCCAGCAGGATCCATGCATCGGCGCTCAGCCCGCTGACACGGCCGAACGCGAGGACGAGGAGCACCGCGGCCACCGGCACGCACACACCGGCCGCGGCCCAGCTCGCGAGGTTGACGGGGATGAGCAGGAGCGTGCAGCCGACGGCGACGAGGGCGAAGCCGGGACCGGAGAGGCGTCCCATGAAGCCGGACTTCTCCGACTGCCACCCGCTGTACGTGACGGGCTGTGTCATGAGCTATTCCTGAATCGGAGGGCTGGGAGGCTGCACCGGGGGCAGCGGAGCGTCCCCGCCTTCGGGCTGGGCCTCGGACGGATGCCTCGGGCCGGCGGATACGCGACGTTGGGAGATGACGACGTGGCGGCCTCCCGCGGCGCCGTGATCAAGTCCTGCGTGACCGGCTGTGCTCGACATGCCGGACTCGAGGGTGTCCTTGCCCGCCGCCAGGAGCTGGAGGGGCAGAGCGACCGTGCCGAAGACCTTCGAGCCGAAGGAGCGTCCGGCACCGCTCGCAGCACCTGTACCTGTCCCGCCGCCGGGCACCGGGGCGGCGTTGGAGCCGCTCGCCGACGTCTGGGCGGTGTCCTGTTCCAGGGCCCGGGTGTAGGCGCTGCCGCCGCCGACCGCGCCGGCCCCGCCCATCTCGGGGCGGTAGCCGCCGCTCACCGATGCGGCGGACGACCCGGCGGAGCTCACGAGGCCGGAGGCGACCGCGCTGCCCCCGCCGACGGTGGAGAACGTCATGAACTTGGCCAGGACGGGCCATGCGAAGCAGGCCAGGATGAAGATGACCAGGCCTACGAACATGTTCTGCACGCCCTGGCCTTCGGCCATGGCTCCGAACCCGATGGCGAAGCAGAGCACGATCATCGGCTTCATGAGGATCAGGGCGATCAGCGCGTTCCGCGCCTTCGGCCACCATTCCTGGGTGGAGTCCGAGAGCTGGCCGGCCAGGACCACGGGCATGGTCGCGACCAGGATCATGATCCCGGCCTGGCGCAGCAGCACTTCGAGCCAGAGCGCCGCGATCGCGAGGATGCAGATGATCCCGACGACGATGATGACGCCGACCGCCGCAGCGGCCACTCCCTCGCCGGTGATGAGTGCGGTGCCGACCGTCGCGGCGCCCCCGCCACCCGTGATGAGCCCTCCGAAGAGGGTGCCGAGCTGGTGCTGCATCGCCTCGGTCGCATCCGCCTCGCCGGATCCGCCGCCGTCGAAGGTGTAGTTGACGATCCAGGTGGACACCGCGTCCGACCAGGACAGCGCGGTCTGGGTGGCCAGTACGTACACGGAGGAGATGACGCCCCACTTCGCCAGGCCGGTGAGGGCGGTGACGGCCGGTTCGCCTCGCTGGCTGAGGGCGACCTTTCCGAACTGCAGAAGCAGGAGGAAGGTGGCAACCACCAACGAGAGGGAGGTCATGACCCCGGTGGCGGAGCCGATGCCGACCTTGGACAGGTCGATGGTCGACGAGCTGTTGAAGACCTTCGCGAACTCCTCCAGCAGCCACACCACGGCCTTGCCGATGTAGCGGGCGGCCTCCTTCAGGGCGTCCGAGGCGAGCTCGCTGATCTTGCCCTCCGCCCAGGCCACCGGGTTCTTGGCGTCCGGGGGGTACTTGTTCTGACCGTCCCGCAGACACTCCTGGAAGAGGCCGCCCTTCTCGACGCAGGCGGTGACGTACGTGTTCAGTTCTTCGAAGTTGCCCTGCTCCTGGTCGTAGGCCTTGCGCCACTTGTCGAGGCGAAGCTCCTCGTACCGTTGGCGATCGGCCTCGCCGCAGTTCCTGGCCGCGTTGCCGTCAGCCCCCTCGCACTCGCCGATGGTGCCGGGCAGCTCGCCGGCCTCGGCGGGCCGGCAGTCCCCGTCGGTGGCCCCGAAGTCCATGACGCACCAGTGGCCCTGGGTGTCGACGCCCGCGACGTCGCCGTCCTCGGCCCACTCCGCCGGCGGCGGCTCGGGCGGTCCGTACGCGGCGTGCTTGCCGCCGTGGTCGGCCACTGCGGCGGGCGCGGCCACTGCGCCGCCGGCCACGCAGCACAGCAGGGCGAGCAGGAGGAGCCGGACCCGGAGTGCCGCAGGACGCCGCGGGCGCTCAGTCCTCATGCCTGACCTGGACCCACTGGTCACGCCACGCGAAGGGCGAATCGGGGTCGTAGGCGACGGGGAGGGTCCGCTGCTCGACGTACGCCTCCTCGTCGGTGATCCTCCAGGCACCCTCCTGCCACTTGACGATGAAGTCGGTGGTGTCGCCCTTGACCGGGTTGTCGTCCGTGGCCTTGTCCGGTGTGGTCGCGTACCGGTCGAAGCTCAGCCAGATGTGGACGACGTCTCCACGTGGCAGGTCGTCGGCGGCGAGGCTCCGCATCCGTACGGCATCCACCGTGGTGGTGAAGGTGACCCCTGCCGGTGTGCCGCCGGAGGCGGGCAGGCCGGCGCCTTCCCTGAGCTTGCGGACCTCGGAGATCTGCTTGTCGATGTACCCGGCGGCGTCCGGCGATGTCACGACCTCGAGTTGCTGGCGGGCCTTCTGGTCGTCCATCCAGGCGTACTCCTCCCAGAAGTGGACGACCGCGGAGATCGCGCCTCCGGGACTGTGAGGGAAGCCGGTGCTGGCGCCGCCCTCCTGGCCCGCCGGCGCGTCCAGCGAAACCTTCTTGGCCCTCTCCGGAGTCATCTCCGCACCGCCGGCGGCCGAGGCGGAGCCGGACGGCTTCGTCTCCCCCGCGGCTGTCGGCCCTGCTGCCGGCGTACGGGAGCTGTCCCCGTCGATCAGTGAATACGCGGTGATCCCGCCGACGCCCAGGGCGCCGACGACCAGGACGGCCAGCCCCGCGAGCAGGAGCTTGGCGCGCCGGGCGCTGCGTTCGTGGTTGTCCATGACGACGGCCTCAGATCGACATGTTGTAGACCGCGAGCACCATGGAGCTGGTCAGACCGATGCCTCCGGCACCGCACAGGCTCCACAGCACGGACTGCTTGCCCCTGGCGGCCAGCTGGGCCCTTTCCGTGTTGTGGCCGACAGCGACCAGGAGCCAGCCGGTCAGCCCGCCGATCACCGCGGCGGCGAGCCCGAACCCGGCGGTCCAGTTCAGGACGGTCTGCACCTGGGTGTTCACCGCCGCGGGGAGGGCTGGTGAGGGCTTCGGCACGACCGGCGGCGGGTCTGCGGCCAGCGCCTGCAGGCCCGGGTCGGTGGCAAGCGTGCGGACTGCGTCCATGAACGTCATCGGGAACACCTCGTCAAAGGTCGTCTACGAGTGGGAGACCACGGCCAGGGGCGCGGGTCGGGGTGCGTCCGGAAGCGGCGTGCCCCAGGAGGCTCCGGCCGCCGCGAGGACTTCCTGGCCGAGCAGGCCTGCCGCTTGCTGCGTACGCGAGCGCAGTCGGGAGACCGTGCGCAGCCCGTGGGCGCGGATGTGCGGGTCGTGCGGGAAGTGGACGACCGCGGCGGTCCGTGCGGACAGCATCGTTGCGCCCGCACGCACGACCGCGGGAAGGCGTCCGTCCGCCTGGGCGACCAGGACCGCCACGGTGCGCTGGAGCGGCATGCCGTCCGCGTGCATGGCCATCACCGCCTGCTGGAGGGCCTGTATGCCGCTTGCGGTGGCCGAGGCGCACAGCACGGGCACGGCGTAGGGCAGTTCGCACCAGGACCGGGTCCGTCCGTCCTGCCCCGCGCACCGGGACTCGAGGATGTCGTGCGCCACCGGGTGCGGGGTGTCGGCGACGACGCACTGCCAGCCGCCGATGGCCGCCAGCTGCAGCCACGCGGCCGGGGCGTGCGGCAGAGCGAGCGGCAGGCTGTGCCAGTCACGGCCGTCGGTCAGCACCTGCCAGCCCGGTCGGTCCGCACCAGGTCGCAGCGCGGCCGCGCGCTGTACCTGTGAACGGGTGAGCGGTCTGTCCGGCGGCAGTGCGCCCAGTCCCCCGGCGTACTGCCCGGCCGTCCAGGACGGCCATGGGGACGAGAGCCGTGGAGCGGTGTCGAGGACGACTGTTGACGCTCCCGCCGCGGCCAGGTGCCCTGCGAGCAGATCCGCCACGGTCGACCGGCCGCTGCCGCCCGTCGCCGCCATCACCGGCACGACGAGACGGGCCCCCGAAGAGAGCACACCAGGAGATAACTCCCTTTTACCCATGCTTGCCCCCATGCACCGCGCCAACCATTCGCATACGCTAATGCGATCCATCATCTCGTCATATCGGAACGGATCCAGGCAACAGACCCGGTCACTCAGACGGTTTACTTACGTCGCCAACATGGGCCCCGATAAGCAGTGGTGGCATAGTGTCACAGGCGATCACCCGTCTGCATCCAGCGCGACGCCTTGAAGCGGACCGGGCATGCGGGTTCGTTTACGCAAACCGAGTGCAGGCCTGGGGGGACTGTGCGCGTCACACGCTGGTTGGCGGTCGCCGTGGGCGGGGCCGTGATGACCCCCGTCGCGCTGGGCGTAGGGGTCGTCCTGCTCATCGCCGCCTTCGACGAGGGGGACGGAGAGTCCGGCGGAAGCCTCGGTCCGACCGCCGGCAGTCTGCGCATCGGCCGGGGCGGTGTGCCCTCCGAGTACGCGCCGATGATCCTCGGTGCCGCCGCCGACTGTGACGCGGGCCTTCAGCCTGCGGTGCTGGGGGCTCAGCTGAAGCAGGAATCGAACTTCGATCCGCGGGTTCAATCCCCCGGAGTCGGCGCCCAGGGCATCGCCCAGTTCATGCCGGGCACCTGGTCCACCTGGGCGACCGACGGGAACGGGAACGGCACCAAGAGTGTGTGGGAGCCCGCGGACGCCATCGCGGGTCAGGGGAAGTTCATGTGCAGCCTGATGCGGAAGGGCAGAGCGCACCCCCAGTACGACGGATCACCGACGGAGCTGGCCCTCGCCGGCTACAACGCGGGCTGGGGCAGGGTCGACGAGTACGGCGGCGTACCCCCAGTGAGCTTCGCTCAGGGCCAGACCTACCACTACGTCAGGAACATCCTGGCGCTGGCGAAGCAGTTCACCGCCCCGGCATCGAGCGGCGACGTTCAGCTGCCCGCCGGTTACGCCCTGCCCGCCGGCACGCCCCGCGAGGTGCGCACCGCGGTTGCCTGGGCGTTGAGACAGAAGGGCGGCTGGTACCAGCTCGGCGGCGACTGCACCGACGCCCACGGCGCCAGCTCTGCCCACTGGTGCGACTGCTCCTCCCTCATGCAGCAGGCGTACCGGGCGGCGGGCATCAGCATCCCGAGGGTCACCTACGACCAGGTCCGCGTCGGCACCCACGTCAGCGTGGACAGACCCAAGCCGGGAGACCTGGTCTTCAACCCCGGCAGCGACGGCTCCGACGCCCGCCCGGGGCACGTCGGCATGTACATCGGCGACGACATGGTCATCGAGGCACCCCGCACCGGTGTGCGGACCCGCGTCGTTTCGTACAGCAGCTGGCGCAACTCCACCAGCGCCATCACCCGGGTCACCGAGGTCCGCCGGGTGGTGCAGTGGTGAGCCACGGAACCGAAGGACGGCTGATGCACGTCGATCACGAACAGCTGTACCAGCCTTGGGGCACGGTCACGCCGGCCTTCTGGGGTCTCGAACCCGAGACGTCGCCGACCCGGTCCGAGGCCCGCATCCCCCAGGTGCTGCGCGGCCGGCTGACGGAGATCGCCGCGACGGCCGCCCGCGGCCGGCTCCCGGACGCCGCCTGGATGGCGTACCAGCTCGACACGGAGGTCACCGGCGAGTACGGCCCGGAGCACCTCAACACCGTTCATATCCGGGAGGTCCGCGCACATCTGGCCTATCTGGCGGGCGACCACGCGACGTCGCTCGGGTGGTACCTGCATACGGCCCGGCTGCGCGCCACGATCCAGGGGCCCGGTCACCCCGACACCGAGGAGGCCACCCGTCGGGTCTACAGCCTCTGGCGGACCGTCCCCGACGCTGACGCGCCCGCGCTCGGCGCGGAGGTGCTGGGTGCCGTCACCGACATCCACGGGCCCGAGGCAGCGGTGGTTCGTCGGACCCGTAAGCGACTTCAAGTTCTGGCCGCCTCACGCGAGGCCAGAAGCATCACCTGAGCACCCGCGCCGGCGTTGTCCACAAGGGCCTCGTCATCCACAGGGAGTTGGAGCCCTCGCCGGATCCGGTGCCACGATCCCCACCACGACGCGCGACAGACAGATCGAGAGGCCGCTCATGAACACCGCGATGAACGCCCTGGAAGCAGCCCTGGGATCAGCGGATCCCCTCACGGTGCTGGCCGGTGCCTGGGAGGCACTCGATCTCGGCGAGCGGGTGGCCGACGCCGTCACCTGGGACGAGGCCGGCGACGATCTCCTCGCGCTCACGGCAGCACAGGAATGCTCGGCCGCCCGCTCCCTGCTGCCGCTGCCCGAAACCGGGGGCCCGCTCGCCCTGGAGGCGAGCGATATCCAGACCGGTCCCGGCGGTCTGGAGCCTTACGTCGCTCTCCTGGACAGGGCGCACTTGGCACTCACCGGACTCGCTGAACAGGACGACCAGCTCGGTGCAGCCGCGGATCATACGGCTGCCGCCGCACGGTCGCTGGCCGCCGTCCGGGGGCACTGATGGCGACGCTCGACGAGCTCTTCGACACGGCCCAGGACCGGCTCCGGACGGCAGCGGCGACGCCCTCGTCGGACCGGGCTTCCTCGGCCCGTCAACTCGACCAGTTCCTGTCCGCGCTGACCGATTCCCTGGGCCTGGGCGACAAGACCGTCCGTCAGTCGGCCGTGACGAAGGACCTCCTCTATCAGCTGGGTCGGGCCGGTGACGCCGTACTGGCCGCGCAGCGCACGCTGCCCCCACCCGGCGCCGGCCCGGCGGAGAAGCACCTGCCCGACGCCCTGGTCGCACTGCACGCGGTGCGCGACGTCATCGACAGCCACCGTGGGCCGGACCGCGTACCGCTGAGTGCGTACGCCTATGCGCTCAGCACGGGTCCGGCCCACCACTACCTCACCCGCCGCTGCTCCGGACTCGCCTGGGGCGCGGCCCAGGTGGCGTCCGGTCTCGCCCGGGACACCCTGGACCCCTCCGCGGCGGCAGCCTTCGGGGACGCTCGCCAGTTCCTCTCCGAGGCCGCTCTCTTCGGCCAGGAGGGAACCCGCGACGCTGACCCCGCGATCGGCGCCCTCTCGCCGACGCTTCCGGTCAGCCCTGTCCAAGCCGATCCCGCCGACCGGACACAGGACGTACCGGCGAACCTCGCGGAGGACTGCGACCGGCTGTCCCGGGCGGCCTTCGAAACCCTGCACCACCGCTCCGATCACCGCATGAGCGGGTCGGATCTCCAGCAGCTGGCGCGCTGGACGGCCATGCAGCGCCTCCTGGCGGGCCGGGTCCTGCTGCGGGTCGCCGAAGAGCTGCCGGACGAGGCTGCCGCCGCCCTGCGGGAGAGCGCGGGCGCGCTGCGCGGGTCGGCGCAAGCCTGGCAGAAGGCCGCGACGGCGTGGCACCGGGTCGTGGACATCGCCGACCCGCGGGCCCACCCCAAGCTGCCCGCGCCCAGCTACGAGATCGTCCGCCGCGGAGAGGTGGTGCGTCTGCCGCAGGTCGTCCCCCACCCGGCCACCGTGATCGCCCAGACAGCAGCGGTCCGGGTCGGACAGCTGTTGTACGGACCCCAGTGGCGGCCGGAGGCCGCGACCCGGCCCGACCCGCGGGGAGGCTCGGAGATCCTGGCCGACGCGCGAGGCACCGGGGGTCTGGCCTCGGCCCTGTACCGGCTGCCCGCCGCGGGCTGGCAGCTCGCTCTCGCCGCGCCCCAGGCCGTGAGCCTGGCGCGGGGCGGCCTGGTCACCGATGTCCTCGAGCGCCAGGCACCGACGGGACGGAGGAACCACCGCTTCCGTCCGATCCACTCCCAGCAGCTGGAAGCGCTGGCCCACCCGTACAAGGCCGTCCTGCCGATGGAGCAGGCGTCAGCGAAGTCCCTCCTGGACATGGCCCAGCAGGCCGGCACCCCGGTCCCCCGCGCCCTGCTGGACGCGGGAGCCCACCGCCGTCTGGCGGCCGGCGCGGGGTGGGGACAGGCCGACCGCCGAAGTGCGGTCGGGCCGGATCGGCCCGGACTTCGGGTGCAGCAGCCGCAGCCTCAGGTGCAGGCGCGGCGAAGGGCTCTGTAGTCGGCTGCCGGTGGGCGGTGCGGGCGCACGGGAAAGCCCCGACTGGTCGGGGGAGGCCAGCCGGGGCCGATAGGGGGTGTGGGTGCGGAGGGTGGTCGCCTCTCGGCGGAGGGCTCCATGAGGCTTCAGCCGAACGATCTTCCTCATGGGCTATAGGTGAGGCCCGGGGACACAGTCCCCTCCGTACCCACACGCAAAGGAACGCGGCACCCCACGGAGATGTTCCGGACGTGTTCGACCGGGGGGCGTGAGGTGGACCACTCGACGACAGAGTGGGGCGGGCAGACCCCGGCCGGTGCGGCGGAGCACGCGGAGAGGCGTGCCATCAGTCGGCTCCGTCCTCGCCCTGCCATCCGGTCATCGCTCGGTGCCGTTCGAGTGACACCGCTCGCACGGCCCGGCGAGCCCTCGCCCCAGCAATTCGAACAGACGTATCATTCCTGTGTGCCCATGTACGACTTCCCCCAGGACCTGCGGGACACCCAGCTCGCCCTGCACCAGACCCGCGCCGCCTACGAGCAGTACGCCCGAGCCCTGCCGTGGTCGGCCGAACCGATGGCCGGCTGGGAGGGCGACAAGCAGCTGCACAGCGGATACCGGTCCGCCAAACCCGACAGCCCCGGCTACACCGAGGAGCAGCACCGGGAGGTGGCCCGGTTCCGCGCCGAGCTCCTGCGTCTGAGCACCGTGGTGGCGACGCATCCGTTCTGGGCGACGCTGGAGCGAAGCGAGACGGTCGGAGGGCGGATGGCTCTCCAGCACAGCCACGAGACGCCGGCCGCTGTCGAGACGGGCTGAGCGCGATGTCGGACCCTGGCGGGATATCCCGGCTCGAGAAGTGGCGGGCCACCCGGGAGTACCTCGCGTGGCAGCTCCGGTGTGCGGACCAGAAGGTCCGCGAGCTCGAGGTTCAGGAGCAGCAGGACAAGCGCCGGAGGGCACAGGCGCGGGCGGAGCAGTCATGGAAGATCCAGCCCCTGCGCTCCAGCAGCAGCGCGCTGCTGCACCGGGGGAACTGCACGCTGTACAAGAACGACTTCGGCTACATCAACCGCGAGGACGCGGTCATCGCGCTGGCCGAGCCCGACATCGAGGCCTGCCAGATCTGCAACCCGCAGACGGGCCTCCGGTGAGAGCCACGCGGCGGCCACATCAGCTGCGGCGCCCCGCGCCGAGACCGCTCCAGCCCTGGGGGCTGTCCTGGCGATCATCCGGTAAGGCGCCTCGGTGATATTTTGACCGGAATCGCGGGGAGGGGCGGACGAATCCGTGGACAGTGACCTGCGGCGTGCGGTGGTCGCGGCGCTTGGCGAACTCGGGCGAAGCGATGACTGGCGTGACCGGGCGGATGCCGGTCACAGCCTGGCAGGGTTCGCCGAGATGCCGGAGGCTGTAGAGCTACTGCTGGGCCTTGTGCTCGACCGTGGTGACACCTTCGTCACCCGGCGGACCGCAGAGGGCTTGCTTCGACGAAAGGACAGGGTCGGACTGACCATCGTCGCGTCCGCACTGGCAGTCGCCGAAGACAACCACGCCGATTACATCCACACCGCGATCGTCGATGTCTTCAGCATCTTCTCGGACGATCTGGACGAGGCGCTACGGATCTGCGACGAGATGTCGGGCGACACCGACGATCGTGTTGCCCAGGGGGGCCGTCGGTTGCATGCGAGCCTGGCAGAGATCGATCCCGTCCTTCGCCCCGCATAGCGGCGGTTCGAACGCTGTTGTGAGGTGCAGACCCTCGGGTACGGCAGCGCGGCACCTTGCCGGATGGCGTTCGTAGACGGACTTCCAGGGCCCGAACCGTTCGGGCAGGTCACGCCACTGCATGCCTGTCCGCACCCGGTGCAGAATCCCGTCGGTCACCTGCCGGTGGTCCCGCCACCTGCCACAACGACCGTTACTGACCGGCAGGAACGGCCGCAACCGTTTCCACTCGGCATCCGTGAGATCACCCCGCCCCATGTCCACATTCAACGACGCGGGCGCAGAGTAGTCCCATGATCGACCGGACAGGCCCTAAGGGCTGTCCCGAGGCTTCGGCACCGAACACCTGGCGCACCGATGAGTTTCCTGCACTGCGGGGGTCTTGTTGGCAGCAATGCACACCACAGCGGTACGGCCCCTACGTGAACCGGAGAGACAAGCATGGCAACAGCGCGAGAGCAGTCGGCCGGAGCCGAGGCCCGTGTCGTCTCCGCCGACGGCACCGAGATCGCATTCGAGCAGTCGGGCCGCGGGCCGGCCGTCGTCCTGGTTGCCTCGGCACTGGCAGACCGCTCGGACACGACCAAACTCGCGGCTCTCCTGGCCCAGCACTTCACTGTGATCAACTACGACCGGCGCGGACGCGGTGCCAGCGGTGACGCCAGTACTTACGCCCCTGACCGTGAGATTGAAGACATCGCCGCGCTGGTCGAACACGTCGGCGGTTCGGCGTCGCTGTTCGGCTCGTCCTCCGGAGCGGTCCTCGCCCTGCGCGCGGCCGCGGCCGGAGTCAACGTCGACCGCCTGGCTCTGTACGAGCCGCCGTTCGTGGTCGCCGAAGGCGACGACGGGCCGCCCAAAGATCTCGCGCAGCGGATCACCGCGCTGCTTGCGGAAGGCCGGCCCAGCGACGCGGTCAAGTACTTCATGACGAGGGTGCAGGGCATGCCCGGCATCGCCGTGTTCTTCATGAAGTGCATGCCGAAGATCTGGGCAAATCTCACCAAGTTGGCTCGCACTCTGCCCTATGACATCGCGGTCATGGGCGATACCCAGCAAGGCAAGCCGCTCGATGCCGAGGAGTGGAAGGGGGTGGCCGTACCCACCCGCGTACTGACCGGTGGCAAAAGTCCGGCCGCGTTCCAGCGCGCCGCCCTCGCCGTCACCGGGATCCTGCCGCAGGCCGACCACCGCACTCTGCCCGGACTCAACCACGGCGCCGTCGTCATGGCTCCGAAGAAGATCGCCCCGCAGATCATCGAGTTCCTCAAGGGATGAGCTTGTCGTTCGATCGGTTCGGCGGCGCTTGGCACCCCTCCTGGCACTCGGATTCGATGGGGTCCAGGTCGTCCGAGGCCCACGTCTTCTGTCAAGTGACTGTCCTGGACGGCAGGCGGGCTCCATGCTTCTGACGTGGCAATCTCACTCCGGCGCAAGCGCGCTGCCCCGCGGGGCACGTACGCACCGAACCTCTGGCCCGTCTGGATCGTGGCACCCGTGGCGCTGGTCGTGGCCGGCGCCCTCGGCTGGGTCATCTACCACTACGCCTACGATTACTTCGCGCAGGCAGCCGCCGAGCAGAAGCCGCCCAAGCCGGTCGACATCAATGACGTCCTCAAGGCCGCTGTCACCGCACTGACCCTGATCGGTGCCGTTCTCGCTGGTCTCTACGCCTACCGCAAACAGCTCCTCGCCGAGGGCGACGCCCACCGCGCAGACGCAAGCCAGCTCGCCGAGCGCTACACCACCGCCGCCGAACAACTCGGCCACGACCAGGCCGCTGTCCGCCTGGCGGGCGTCTACGCCCTCGCCCGCCTCGCTGACGACTGGGCAGAACAACGCCAGGTGTGCATCGACGTCCTGTGCGCTTACCTCCGCATGCCCTACGAACCCGACCCGCACGGTGCCGAGCACAAAGCCGGTGAGCGGGAGGTTCGGCAGACCATCATCCGAGTCATCCGTGACCACCTTCAACAACCCGACGGGCCCACCGCCTGGTGCGAGCACAACTTCGACTTCACCAACGTGGTCTTTGACGGCTGCAGCTTCTCGACCAGCCATTTTCGAGGCACAGTCACCTTCTCCCGCGCAACGTTCAGCTACGGGACGGTCGACTTCGGACGCGCGACGTTCAGCGGGGATGTCGACTTCGGACGCGCAAGGTTCGACAGCGACGTCGACTTCGGACGCGCCACATTCAACGGTGACGTGGACTTCAGCCGCACAACGTTCAACGAAGGCGGCATGGTCGACTTCGGCGGAACCAGCTTCAGTGGCATCGTCGACTTCGGACGCGCAACGTTCAACGGTGGCATGGTCGACTTCGGACGCGCAACGTTCAGCGGCGGCATGGTCGACTTCGGCCGCGCAACGTTCAACGGCGGCACGGTCGACTTCGGCTCCGCGATATTCAGCGGCCGTATGGTCACCTTCGGCCGCGCGACGTTCAACGGCGGCGACATCGATTTCGTCGGCGCAAGGTTCAGCGGCGGCGTGGTCATCTTCGACGACGCGACCTTCAGCGGGACCTCCTTCAATTGGGGTCCTCTTCATACGCCGACGGGCGCCTAAGGAGCGTGAGCATCTCCACCGGCGGCCTCGGATGCCGAAGGCGGAACGTCGGCGACTGTGACCGGCAGGCCTTGCTCCTGGGGCCATCCCGGCCGCCATCTGGTGAGCCACTGGGCAAAGTCCTCGCGCACGAACAAAGGGTCCGCCGGCTTCAACCGAATCTGGGGTCGCTCATCGGCCCACCACACCTCGAACTCCGACTCGGTGCCCGTCGTGGGCCAGCGCTCGGCTTCGCTTGGTAGCAGCAACACGTCAACGAAACCGGTTACGGGCAGCCCGATGCCCACGAAGATGCCGATCGCGCCGGGACTTGGCACCCGGACCACGGTTCCAAGGAAGCGTTGCCCGAAATGCAGTCGGCGGCGTGCCGCCTCCCAGTCCTGTGCACTCACCACCCGGGCATCTTGCCAGAGCCGAATCCCCTACGGGACAGCTCTTGGGCCGGACTCGTCCCCACCCCAAGACCTCGACCTCGCCCAGCGTGATGCAGCCCCGACGCGCGCGTCTTCACGAACCGAACCGTTTCCCGCACACACGGTTGACCACGGCCGAATCGCCCACAGCTGTCACTGGGCGGGCCTCCTTGTCAGCGGCTATGGCGCGGCCCCGGACGGTTCTGAGTCGGTGGCCGGTACAAGTGGCTGCTCCGGGCGGCGACACGAATGTTCTGGGCCCCCTGAGCCTGCTGCAGTTCGGCTCGGGCCCGTACCTCGGACTCGTGGAGCCTGGGGTGCTGCTCCGAGAGCCGAGCTCGCAGAGCCTTCTCGGTCCGCGCGTCGGCGGCGGCAGCCCAGTGCATGGCCGCGTTCTCCCGGGCACGGGCCGCCTGGCCGTGGGCGTGGGAGACGCGCTTCGCGTCGCCGGTGTCGATCTGCTGGACGCGGGCGGGGATGCGGACCTCACGCATCTCGGTGAGCCGCGCCGTGAGGGTGTCGACGTCCGGCGCCTGGTGCTCGGTGGCACCGAGCGCGGCGGCGTACGGGCTGCTGCGCAGCATCTCCCACGCGGCTTCGGCTGCTCGGGAGGCCGCGGCCCGGGCATCGGCCGCCTCCCTCCACCCGGCGGCGCGCTGTTCGGTGGCCTGCTGCGTGAGCTGCCGGTGTTCCTTGCGGGACGTGCCCGCCAGGCGCAGTGCGATCCGGCCCTTGTCGTCGGCGGTCGCCAGAAGGCGAAGGCGCTCGTCGGCCTTGGCCGCCGCCTGCGCTGCGGCTGTCTCGCGAGCCTGCTCGGTACGTGCGGCGGCCAGCTGCTCGTCGGCGCGGGCCAACAGGGGGTAGACGGGCGCGACCTCACGTTCGCCCCGGGTCTCCCCGCGAGCCCGGCCGTCCGCGATCTGCTCCAGCAGCGCGCGCTCGGTCTCCTCGGCTTCGGCGGCCGCCAGTTCCTCGCGCCGGGCGTCGACGGGGCCGTTGGCGATGAGCCGGGTGAGCTCCTCGTCGGTCCGGTCGCCGTACGGGCGGCGGTTCCAGGCCTGGACCCCGGCGAGCTCCCGCTCCTCCTGCATATCGGCCAGGCGCTGCTTCTGCTCGCCCGTCAGCCGGTACTCCCCTGCCTGCGGTTGGGCCTCGCGCCGGCGCTGGTCGTGGACAGTGGTCGACCGGGCGCGTGCCGCGCCGGCCCTGACGGCCTGGGTGCGGGCCGGCGACGGCACAACGGCAGAGGCCGGCGGTTCGTGGAGCAGGTCGGAGACCGTCACGGCCGGCCGGGACTGTCCGAGGTACCGGGCGAAGGCCTCCAGGGCGCGCTCCAGGCGCTCCTTCTCCGTACGGGCCTCACCGAGCCGGGCCCCGGCATCCCCGCTCTCGATCACCGCCAGCGGCAACCACAGGTGGTTGGCCTGCCTGCCCCGCGTCAGGCCCGGATACGTCGCGAACGCGTTGGCGCCGTGCCCGTACAGCAGGCTCGTGTCGCACGTCATCCCCTGCGAGGCCGCGATCGTCATCGCGTATCCCAGCGACAGGGCCCCGGAGGCGACCTGGTCCGGGGTCAGCCAAGTGGATACGAAGGTGGCTTCCTCACCGCGCGTACGGGTGCGCCAGGTGATCTCGATCCGCCCGTCCTCGGCGATCTCGCCTACGACGGCCCGGTACCCGTTCAGCAGGTCCAGGCCCTCGCCCCGGTGGCTGCGGTAGCCGTTGGCGCGCACCCGTACGGCGTCACCGGTGGCCAGGGTGAGCCGGTCGCCGCCGGGCAGGGCGTAGGTGTGCTCGGTGCCGAGTTCTCCGGCGGCGCGGCGGATCTGCTGGGCCCCGGCGTTGAGCGCGTCGACGTCGGCGTCACGAGCGGCGAGCACCACCAACTCGTCGACGAGATCGTGGGTGTCGGGCCACTTCTCGCGCCGGAGCTCGTCCCACGCGGTGAGGATCTGCGAGCGCGCCTCATCCGCGGACTCGGTGGGGTGGATCCGTCCCCGGTCGGCCAGCAGGCGCAGCGCCTGGTCGCGGTCGCCGGTGCGCCAGACCTCCAGCGCGTGGCGTTCGGCGGCGTCCTCCTGGTGGCGGTTCCCGTGCAGGGTGAGCCCGCCGACCAGCCGATGGACGTCGCGGTACCAATCAGCGACACCGATCGCCTTCAGCTGAAGAGGGTCGCCGACGCCGATGATCCGCGTGCCGGTGCGGGCCGCCTCGCGCACGAGGACCTCGGCTGAACGGTCGTCCACCGCCGTGGCCTCGTCGATGACCAGGACGTCGACACCGGTGAGGCCGCTTCCGGTGCGGATCCGTCGGAGCCAGGCAGCGACCGTACGCGCGGGAATCCCTGATGCCTGGGTGAGGTGCTGAGCGGCGACGGCGCTCAGGCAGGCCCCGGCGTACGTGGTGCCGGTGGCGTCCCACCCGATACGGCACGCTTCCATCAGCGTGCTCCGGCCGGCCCCGGCGACGCCCACGATCGTGTCGATGCCGTGCCCGCCGGCCAGCAGCCGGGCCACCGCCGTGCGCTGCTCGTCGGACAGCGCGAAGCCGACCGCGGACTGGAAGACATCGATGGCGCCCGCGGCCTGCTCGCTGGTCAGGGTCGTACGGCCTTCACCGTGGCGGGCGAGCGCCTGGTCCCGGACGTACTCCCCCGCATCCAGGATGTCCTGGGTGGTGTAGCGGGCGGTCGACGTCATGACGGTGGAGCCGTAGTCCGGCACGCGCACCGCGTACCCGGCCACGTCCAGGACGTCGTCGACGAGCTCGCCCAGGCGCCCGGATCCGTCGTCGATCCCGTCCCGCAGGGCGTTGCCGACCGCTGCGAGCAACTGCGCGCGGGAGAACGTCGTATCGCTGCGGGTGAGGCCGGCATCGGGGTGGAACACAAGCGCGGCGAGGTCGGCCGGTGGCGGGATCCGCGGGCCGCTGCCGAGACCGTCGATGCCGAGACCCCCGTCCGGGCCGGGCGGTCCGGGGGCGGCGGCCGCGACCATCGCGTCGACGTCGACACCCGCGTCCTCGGCCCGCTGCCGCCAGCTCTCCCGCATCCCCGCCGTGCCGGCGGAATGCTTGGCCCGCTTGGTTTGCAGGGAGACCTTCGCCTTCTCCTGACGGCTCGCGTCGGCGCCGGCGGTCCGGTCGACCAACGTCGCCCGGCGGGAGAACTCCGTCCGCAGCCGCTCCGGCACCCCCGCGACCTCCCACGCGCCGGTCTGTTCGTTCTGCTCGCGCCGGACACCGAACCGGGCATAGGTGAGCGCCCGCACCCGCGCCTTGAACAACGCGTCGGCGGCCGCCGCGTGCCGGTGCAGGTCCTGCCCGGAGTTCGCGATCGACCGCCACTGCCCGTCCTCGCACAGCGCCAGGTTCGGGATGGTGACGTGCAGGTGCAGGTGCGGGTCGCCGGGCTGCCCATCCCCCATGGGCCGCGCCGCCTGGTGCTCCACAGACCAGCCCATCAGCCCACCGGTCGCGATCCGGACCGGGCTCCCCTCCTCGCTGCCGACCGCGTAGCCGACCCAGGATTCGAGCTGGGCGAACGTGTCACGCTTGGCCTGGTGCACCAGGTCGCGCAGCTCGACCTCGTCCACGTCGTCCATCAAACCCTGAAGAACGCTGTCGGACTTGGGGAGATCCAGCACCAGGTCCCAGCCGCGGACCCGGTCATCGACGCGGACGTCCTTGTGGTCCCGCGCCTCGGCCAGCTGCCGCTCGTCGTAGACCTCGTCCAGGGAAAGGCCGGCGGCGCGCGCGAGCTTGTGCAAGGTGGTCACCTGCATCCGGTGCGTCTCCCCGAAGCGGTGCACCATCCGCTGCTGCTGTGCCAGAACCTTCTGCTGCTTCGGCTTGCCCTCCAGCAGCTCGGCGGCCGTCAGGCTCTTCTCCCCCGCCGCGGCCTCGATCGCCTCGACCAGCCGGGCGGTCGTCAGCTTCGCCCTCTCGTGGGCGCGGACCGAGGTCTGCGTACGGATGAGCCGGGCGCCCGTCTCCGGGTGGCAGCCGGTCATCAGGCGCCGGGCGGCTTCCTTGCCGTCCTCGCCGAGGACCTGGCCGTCGGTCAGTCCGATCGCCTGCAGACCGCTGCCCATCCACACCAGAGCAGCACCCTGCAGCCGGTGGTCGGTCCGCTCGTCGACGGCGCCTTCCCGCACCACGGTCTGCTCGGCCGACGCCTCCACCACCGCGCACCCGGCCTGCTCCCGCAGCCGGTAGTCGATCTGCTCGTCTGCCGTGATCTTCGTCAGCCAGGCCACCGGCCGCCCCCGTTCGTGCTGCCCCGTCAGCAGGGCATGCGTCTTACGCTTTCCGGAGCGCAGGGAGTCCCGACAGGGGAACCCCCTTCGTCCTTCCCCAGAATTTGATCATGGCTGGAACGTTCGAGGTCAAGCACATCACCGTACGCCGGAATCCGGCGACGACCTGGGCCTCGTGGTCGCCCCCTGCCCCCGCTGCACGCCACCGTGAAGAGATCGTCAATGATGAAATCGTGCGCGACTGCGCGTTCGTCATCACATCGCCGGGAGGGACATGTCTTTCGAAGAGGAGTGGGCCGACCTCAAGGCCGCGGCGGCCGCACGGATGCAGCTCAACGGTGCGCCGACGAGGGACCCAGGCACGACACCAACCGGCGCGGATCTCGTCGTCCACGACGACGAGCTGGGGAAAATCGGCCATTTCGCCTACCGGCTGCACAACAACCTCAAGGCGGACGGAAAGCTCGCCCAGACCACGACCAGGACGGCAGGCACGAGTCTGACGGCGGACGGGTTCGAGATGGGCAAGGCGCTGGCCTCCGCATCCACGGCGTGGGCAAAACAGGTAGGAATGCTCGTTGACGCCTGCGCGCACATCTCCAACCACCTCGACTACACGAAAGCGTCGAAGAAGAAGGACGACGATTGGGCAGCCACCCAGGTCAGTGCGACAAAGATCTCTGACTACTACGACGTCCCCGACGAGCACGCACGGCCCTCAGTACCGAAGCCACAGGGCCCGATCATGTGATCCGTCGCTGTTCTCCATCCGATCCTTCTTCATCTGAGCGAGGTGCCCGATGCTGGCCTTCCAGCAGCTTCTGAATCTCAGGACGAAGCCGCTCGATTCGGCAATCGACGACTGGGTTGCCATGGCCAAAAAGCTGCGGGAGCTCGCCAAGGACGCCGAAGACATGAACGTCTTCGCGCAAGGGACGGCCTGGAAGGGCCAGAACGCCGGCGTCACGAAGCCCTTCGTCACGAGGGCGGCCAGCGAATTCCAGGACGCGGTGACCCAGGCTGAGAGCATCACCAACCTGCTCAAGGGCGCCTACAGCGAACTGACGAAAGCCAAGGCCGAGCTCGTGGAGATCTACGAGAACCCGCCCCACGGCCTCAAAATCGACCCGTACGGGGTCGTCATCCATCTGGAGAGCTCGGACCCCGGCTCGGACGACGTCGACGTACTCGTCAAACGCATGGAGGCCATACTCCAGCGCGCGGCCGGCGCCGATGCCCTCTGCACCGGTGGCCTGGCGGCTCTCACCGAAGACCCGCACCAGTTCAGCTCCGTGCACTACGCCTCCTTGCGAGACGCGAAGACACTCAAGGAGCAGGCGGCGCAGACGAAACTGGACACAGCCGAGTACGTGCCTCCCGAGAAGTGGGGCAGCGGCACCGTAAAGCCTGTCGCTGAATTTCTCAGCTACCGCTCCTGGATGGGCGGTGGCGAGTCGCTCCTTCGTGGAGACCTGAACGGCGCGGTTCAGGGATTCATCGGCGGCACGCCCGCCTACGCTGCCGGCGAGGCGAGCAAGCACCTCGAGAAGGGTTCGATCCTGAGCGACGTCAAGGGAAAGCACCACCGCCCAACCGCTCTGAACACGGTCGGCAAGTTCGGAGGGAAGATCTTCGGCGCTCCCGTAGCCGTGGTGGCGACCGTGGTCGACTTCGCCTACACCCCGTCGAAGAAGGGCCCGGAAGACACTCATGTCGATGCCCCGGCAGCACCGGGGAAGACGAGGTATTGATGAAGCACCTGCCAGGCACGCCACCCTCCGGCCGCCGCCGCTCGGGTCCGCCGGAGCCCGGTCGCCGGAGCCCGAGCGCGAGGCACCTGCTACGTCCCCGGAGTTCACGGTCATTCGTCCTTGGTCTGTGCATGTCCGTCGGCGGGCTCGCCGGCGGGGTGCGCGCCACTCTGGACGGGAAGGGGATCGGGACGATTCTCGGCATCTTCGGTATCGGGGTTCTCGGGCTCGTTCTCGCCACCGCGTGGGTCGTGACATACGCGCGCGAGCGCTGAGAATCTTGAGTCGGACGTAAGTCCTGCCTTGGTCGTCACAGGAGGCACGGAACGATCCGCGTACTCACAAGCGACGGCAGGTCGACAGCGCAACGGCTGGAGAATTACGCCGCCCGGCCCCATCTGAAGCTCAGATCCGTTCTCGGCGGCTGCCCTGAACTCGATCCCCTCACCGGGCACGTCCGCGCGTTCCGGAAGATGCTCACCCAGCTCCAGGGCGACCGACCAACTCCCGCAAGGGATCAACGCGATCCGCGCCTACGAACCGGTCGTGCGCCTCCCGGGCGGACTCGCGGGCGGCGGTGAAGTGGGTGCGGCGGCCTCGGGGGGGCGAGGTAGTGGTTCTCGACGGTCTGTGTTCAGCGCACACAGGTCGGCCAAGGAGGGATCCAGCGAGTCAGATACGCGCGGCCCGTGCGGTGTCCAGCCGGCTCACGCAGAGCACTGCTGTCGTGAAAGCCCACAGGGGTCAGGGGAGCAGGAGCGTGGTCTGCATGACCTCCCGGCCAAGATTCCTTTCCGAAGTCATCCCCTGTTCGGCTTGGGGTCGTGGAGTCTGGTCCATGTCCGGATGTCCACACCTCTGCTGTTGATGTCCTGGATCACGTGGCTGGCGTAGAACCTGGCCTCCTCGATGAGTTCCGGCGCGACGTCCAGTTCCCTCGCGAACTCTTCGTCCGTGGGTTCGCGCCCCAGAGTGCTGAGCGCGCCTCCGTACAGCTGCGCTTCCTGCATCTGCCGGACGATCCGAAACAGGTGTGCGCTCCTGTCCTCGGCCCTGCGAACGGTGGTCCTCCTGATGACCCACACGACTCCTAGCAAGGCGCTCAGCACCAGGACCGAGAGAGTCGTGGCCCACGGCGAGTACCCATCGAACCTTCGAACGGCAGTCCTGATCCCGGGGCTGCTGGCAGGGATCAGCTCTCCTCCCCCGAAGGACGCGAAACAGCTCACGAGCGCGAAGGCCAGGCAGCCTGCCGTGCCGGCCAGAAGGAGGGTCAGCGCACGTGTCCCCCGCCTGACGTGCTGGGCGACCGTTCCCCTGTGGAGTCCTGTGATGCCGGCGATCTCGGCATGGGTGTAGTCGAACCCTTTGGCGAGCATGATCATGCGCTGCTGCTGCCTCGGCAGGGTTCGCAAAGCCTCCTCAAGGTCGAGGTAGTCGGCCGCGTCGTCCTGACCGACCGCTTCGACGGTGGAGACGTGGATGAAGCGGTCCTGATCCACGGAGTGCAGGGTCGTATCGATCGGCTGGGCCACTCCGATCCGCCGGCTCTCGTCGCGGACCTTGTTGGAGATCACCTTGTACACATAACCGGCGAGGTTGTCGATCGGCTGCTTGGAGCAGTTGGCCAAGGTGACAGCCATCGCCTCCTGCACCAAATCCTCGGCACCCAGCCGTGACTCCGGAATGCCCTCTTGCACAAGACACCGGCGGGCGTGGGCGAAGAGATCGCGCTCCTTGTCCACGTACATCGCAGCCAGTGCGGCTGCTGCCTTCTGCTCCGGTTCAACCACGGCTCTTCTTCCCCCGTTGCTTTCCGGCTTCTTCGCGTCGGCTCAGAGGATGGACGACAACGCTCCCCGCCCGCTGCACTTCGGCTGCCTTCGCCCGGACGATCTCGGCCTTGGCGAGGGCCCGCGAACTGTCAGCCCAGCCCTGGGCCCGGATCAAAGCCGCCTCCCCTTCGGCGCGATGGCGTGCTGCCAAGCTCTTGACCAGCTTCTTCACAGACGGTGCCAGCACGGCCAGCACCAGCAGAACGACGAGCTCCATCGCCCCTTCTCCTCATCTCCGTCCTGTTCACCTCCGCTCTTCGGTGGCGGTTCCAGGCGCTTCGAGATGTAAGGGGAGCGGCAGCTCGTTCTGCATGACCCGCCAGAGCTCCTCACGCAGTCCTAGGTGAGAGAGGTTCATGCTGGACTCCCCCGCGTGCGGGTGGGGGCCGACCGTCGCACACCTTCCCCTACTGCTACCACCCTGCTACCTTGAGTGTATGACCTCACAGAAGAAGCAGACTCAGCTCCGACTGGAGCCGGGAGTGCTCGCAGCCGGAAAGGACGCGGCGGCAGCTCGCGGGCTCGACTTCAACCGGTACATCGAGCGACTCATCGCCGAGGACACCTCCGGCGCCCGAGCCGCCGGGATGGCGGGTGCCCAGCGCCTCCTGGACGAGCACGGCTCCTTCCTCGACGCCCTCGAGAGGGATCTCGACTCCCAGCACTCCCCCGCACCCAGCCGGGGTGCCGCTGCGTGAGCATGTCCTTGCACGTGGACCTCTCCTGGATCCTCGAAGTAGCCGAACGCGCTGGCCACCACGACCCGGCCCCGGAAGATCTGGGAGTCCCCCTGGCCGCGGTCGCCCGTCACCGCGCGGAACTCCTGGAGACTCCGGTCTACCAGGGTGTCTTCGCCAGAGCTGCGGCTTTGGTGCACACCCTGGGGCGGCTGCGCTGGCTGGAGCGGTCCAACCTGAGCGTGGCGAGCGCCGTCGCCGTGATGTACCTGGAAGCGAGCGGCGTTCCTGTGGCACCGACACGGGAGCAGTTGTCAGCCCTGGCACACGAGCTGTACGACCCGCACTGCACAGCCGCACGCATCGCGGCTCTTCTGCGGACCTGGCGGGACTGAGATCGGTGCAGCGTGTTGTCCGCGGACAACACGCTCTCCACCACTGTCTGAAGACCCGACCACAGCGGCAGTGGCTGCCCTTTCGCCCTGAACTCGGGCGACCACCACAAGATCGCTCAGGGTTGTACCGCGGCCAGCAGGCCGCGGTGGATCCAGATGGCGTTGGTCTCGCAGGGCCCGATGGGTCCCCGAAGAGGATTGACATGGCGCTGTTGTTCGCCGAGGCCGCGTCATAGGTGCCGCCCCGAGCATCTACGCTCGATGCCCGGGGCGGCAGTGATCGCGCCGGATGGGTTCCGAGGGGGAGTAAGCGATGCGCGCGGGGTGGATACGGCTGTGGAAGTGGACGGCGTACGGCGGGATCGGACTGAGCTTGTATGCGGGCTGGTTGACGTTCGATGACATCCGGGACCATGCCTCCAGCGAGCGCCACATCAGCGCGGCGTGTGATCGGCTGGTGTCCGGGGCCGCAGTGATGGACCTGCAGGGCGGGATGATCCGGGCAAAGGGCAGCGACTATGAGAAGTACAGACTCGATGTGGACGAGCTGCCCGGTTCCTGCGCCGTCTACAAGGTGCCTGGGCCCGGCAAGACCACGAGCCTGTTCACGCTGACTGTGCGGGGCAGCGACGCTTCCACGCCGTTGTACTGGGTCGGTGATGACGGTGATCTCGAGCCGTTCAGTGACAGTCGAGGGAGTCAGAAATCCGATGTCACAGCGATCGCTGACCGGCGCCCCGAACCGCGTCCGATCGGCGATGGCGCGCTGGGCCGGTACGGAAACTGGTACACCACCATCCGCGCCGAGTGCGGCCCGGGCAGCCGTGCGACCGCTCCGAAGCTGCTGAACGTTACGGCCCGCGCCGACTACGAGGACGTTTCCGCAGCAGACCGTGAACGCCTCGCCCACATCGCCCGCTCGGCCGCCGAGAAACTCACCGACCGAATCGGCTGCCGGACCCAGCTGCCCGCCCTGCCTGACGACCAGTTGGCGTCCGTCCCGTCTGCCCTTCGCCCCGCACGGTCGGCGGGCGGTTCATGCCTCTGGTTTGCCCGACACGTCAAGGAACGAGAACAAGGCCGGCTGCCCGACCGTGCCCTCGCGGCACCGACCCGGAACTCATACCCCGTCGAAGGCTGTCTCCTGGCGGTCAGCCCCGACCAGGTGGGCCGTATTGCCGACGGCTTGCACGACGACGACCTCGACTACGCACGCAGTGCACTCACTCACTCACCATGGTGGCTGCGCACCAGCTCCTACTTCGGCACGGAGGCGCACACGGTGGGATACGACGGCATTGGCAACGAGCCCAAGGTCATCACGGCGGGAACGGCCGGACACGCGAGCGGCGCGTGGTGGGCCTCCTCCATCTGCGACGGCAAGCCTGCCCTGCACACCCTCAGCTCCAGCTACACCTATGACAACGTACTCGGTCCCCAGACGCTGTCGGCGCTGTTCCACGCGTACGTCGACGACATCACCAAGCGACGCGGCTGCACCCACGTGACGTATCCGGACACGAAGGACTTCCGTGCCCCCTGAGCACCACCCCGTACTGAGCACGTCACCTGGCGGATGAAGCCAACTCGAATGCCCCCGCAGAGCAGGCCCTGATCATCCAAGGACTCCGACGCCGTCGGCATGCGGCCATCCCCGCGTGCGTGGGAAGCAGGGCTTTGTGATGGTGTCGAGCTGGTGATGCTCGGGACCATCCCCGCGTGTGCGGGGAGCAGTGGGCCGGCGTGCCGACCAGAAGCGGCATCCAGGGACCATCCCCCCGTGCGCGGGGAGCAGCACGTGGCCGCCACCCTGGAACTGTTCCAGGCGGGACCATCCCCGCGTGTGCGCGGGGAGCAGGCCGCCGGCACGTAGGTCGGCCAGGCCACACGGGACCACCCCGCACACGCGGGGACCAACTGACCCGCGCGTTCACCACGTTCACGAACCGGGGACCATCCCCGCGTGCGCGGGGAGCAGTCGACCCGCAGATATCGCCATGCCGCGTGGGCGGGACCATCCCCGCGTGCGCGGGGAGCAGGAGAGGTACTTCCCCGCGGTCCCCACGACGCCGGGACCATCCCCGCGTGCGCGGGGAGCAGGCGAGGATCGCACCGACGTTGGCCGTGTCGTCGGGACCATCCCCGCGTCCGCGGGGAGCAGAGGCAGGCCCGGTTCGATTCGCTGCTGCGCGGGGGACCATCCCCGCGTGCGCGGGGAGCAGATCATGGGTGATCCGTACCCCGGCAAAGTGACGGGACCATCCCCGCACGCGCGGGGAGCAGACTCCCTGACCTGCTGTTCTATCGGCCGCCAAGCCGATTCTGATGCACTTTCATCGATTCCGACATTGTTCCCCAACCCCTCAATTCGGTCGCAACCTCAAGCGGTTTCACCTGATCATCCCTCCCGCATCGGGGCGACACGCCACAAATTTCCGACCCCGCCTGCACCACAAACCCGTACCGAGGTGAGTAAGGTAACCGCATGACCGTCCCATACTCCCCCGATGACAGGGAAAAGGTAGTCGCCAAGCTGCCCGCCGCCTTGCGACAAGAACTCAAGGTCAGGGCAGCCGAGTTCGGCGTCGACATCAAGGACGCCGTGACCGAAGGCGTCCAGGCGTGGCGTGCGGATGACGCCGAGCGCGCCCCCGTGGACACCACAGGCGGCAGTTCGTTCTCCACCTATCTCCCCACCGGGCTGTACGGGGAGTTCAAGGACGACTGCAAGCAGCGCGGCATCCCCTTCAACCAGGGCATCGCCCAGGCAATCCGTCTCTGGCTCGACACACACCCCTCCCCCCGTAGAGGCGCAACGCGGCCGAGCTGGGCCCGCAGGTTCATCTTCGGCAACCAGAAGGGCGGGGTCGGGAAGACTGCCACGTCCTCCGGTGTCGCGCAGGCGCTGGCCGAGGCCGGCAACCGCGTCCTCCTCATCGACTTCGACCCCCAGGGCCACCTCACCAAGCAGCTCGGGTACGACCTGTTCGACATCGAAGCCCCCAGCCTGGCCAAGCACATGCTGGGCGAGGCGAAGGGAGAGCTGCGTGAGCTGCTCGTCCCGATAGAGGACGGTGCCTTCAGCGGACGGCTGTTCATGCTGCCGGCCTGCAAGGACGCCTTCCTGCTCGACGCCAAGCTCGCCACCAGCCGCTTCGTCCGCATCAAGGAGACCGCGCTCGAGAAGGCGCTGGAGCCGCTGGAGAGGGAGTTCGACTACATCGTGGTCGACTGCCCGCCCAGCCTCGGCTACACCATGGACACGGCGCTGTACTACTGCCGCACACGCGAAGGTGAGACGCCGGGCCTGTCCGGCATCTTCATCCCCGTGCTCGCGGAGGACTCGTCCGCCGACGCGTACGACATGCTCTACGACCAGATTCAGGACCTGTGTGCCGACATGGAGGTCGAGATCTCCATGCTCGGCTTCATCGTCAACATGTACGACAGCCGCAAGGGCTACATCGCCACGTCGTCGCTGCACAGCTGGAAGGAGATCGGCGACCCGCCGGTCATCGGTGTCATGCCTGAGCTCAAGGAGCAGCGCGAGTCCGTGCGGCTCAAGCAGCCCCTGCTCTCCTACGCCCCGAAGTGCGAGCAGTCCGAGATCATGCGCGCCATCGCTCGGAAGGTCATGTCATGAGTGTCGCGGACCGGCTCGGCACCGGCTCCTCCTTCGGGGGCGTGCCGCGCGGTCGGAGCGCCCGAGGTCGGGCAAAGGCCATAGTGCAGGGCGATGTTCCGGCGTACGAGCTGCGGCGTCTGCAACTGGACGATGTCGCGCCGACGCCGCTCAACCCTCGTCGCAACTTCGGTTCGGAGGAGGACCTCACCCGCTTCGGTGAGGAGCTGCGCGTCGCCCAGCTCGCGGCGTGCGTCGCCGTGTCCCGTCCCGCGTACCTGAGGCTGTGGCCCGAGCACGAGGCGCAGATCGGCGATTCCGCGTACGTACTCGTCAATGGCGAGCGGCGATTCCGCAGCGCGGTGCACGTGGCTCTGGAGACGTTGGACTTCGTCGTACGCGACGATCTGGC
This sequence comes from Streptomyces silvae, assembly GCF_016745505.1. Taxonomy (GTDB): domain Bacteria; phylum Actinomycetota; class Actinomycetes; order Streptomycetales; family Streptomycetaceae; genus Streptomyces; species Streptomyces silvae. Next base: position 43,331 of record NZ_JAERUC010000107.1, read on the forward strand.
CGCCTCTCGCGAGGAGTTCGTCGATCATCTGCTCAAGGAGAACCTTGAGCGGGAGGACTTCGATGTCGTCGAGCGTGCGCGCGGCGTCCTCGAGCTCGTACGGGTATGCAGCGAGGAGTCGGAGAAGGGGGCCCGGGCCCGGGCCGCCAAGCGGTTGGGGCGTGATCGTTCCTGGGTCACCAACCAGCTCGCGCTCCTCGAACTCCCCTCCGAGCTGCTGACGATGCTCAGCTCGGGCTCCCTCGCCGAACGTGACGGCCGTCTGCTCGCACGGCGGCTGAAGGAGGAGCCGACGCTGGGCGGGGCTGGGCTGCTGGCCCACCTCAAGGAGACCCGGGAGCAGGAGGCTCGCTCGCGCGAGGAGGAGAAGCGTCTCCTGCAGCAGGCCAAGAAGACTGCGGCGACGCGGTCCTCCGCCCCGGCCGAGAGCACAGGAGCCGTCGACCGCTCCCCCGCACCCGAATCCGTGTTGTCCGCGGACAACACGCCGCGCGAGACGGAGGCCGCTCCGTCGGCCCCGCGTCCGAACCTCTCGCCCAGGAATTCCATCCCCGCTGAGGAGCGCGTGTTGTCCGCGGACAACACGACTGTCGAGGAGCAGCGCCCCCCGGCGGCAGCGGCGCCCGCCCCTTCTCCGACGTTGTCCGCGGACAACATGCACGGCACCAAAGGAGACCCTGCCGAACCTGCGTCTCAAGGGAACGGGACAACCACACCGGCGGAGGAGCGCAGTCGGCTTCTTGTGCGCCAGCTCGGCACCTCGGTCGAGGAGCAGGCACGTACCCTCGCGTCCGGCCTTCCCCCTGAGCAGCTGACGCAGCTGATCGAAGAGCTCCACGCATACGTGTGAGAGGGCTCATCGGTTCGGTGCGCCGGAGGCGATTGCCTCCGGCGCACTTCTGTTTCCAGCTGCGGCAGGGGCCGCCGAGGGCCGGCCCGGCTGTGGCCGGCCTGAGCAAAGGGCTCAGCCTCCTCGGCATACCGATACGGTAGGCCCGGCCGGCTCAGACCTCTGGGTCGGCCTGCCGCTGGGACAAGGTGATCCGTCGGCGCTCCAGGTCCACATCAAGGATCTTGACTCGCAGAGCACGTCCGATCTCGATGCCGAACCGGGGATCCCCCACCTGCGGGCCGGTCAGCTCGGAGTTGTGCACCAGCCCTTCCAGACCGTTCTCCCTCTCCTCTATGCGCACGAAGACACCGAAGGGAACGAGCTTGGTGACGGGCCCGAGAACTATGGTGCCGACCTGGGCTGTCAGCTCCTTCATCGGATCGTCCAGCAGAGCTCTGAGCGACAGCGCCACCCGCCCCCGGACCGCGTCCACACCCAGGACCTGTGCGTGAATGAGCTGGCCCACGGATACGACGTCCGACGGATGAGCCAGCGGGCGCCATGACAGCTCTGGGATGTTGATGATCCCTACGTGCCCCTCGACATCGACGAAGGTGACGCCGAAGGGGGCTGTCTCGATCACTGTGCCTGTCACAACCTGGCCGGCCCGCAGTGACTTGAGGAAGGCCCACTTCCGGTCGTCCGGTGTCGGCTCGGTCCGCCAGCGTGCCCGTACGACGCCGTCGCTGTCGGGCAGGACAGCGGTGAACAGTGGCACGTATTCATCGGCGTACACGGGCATCAGGGCTGCCGCCGTGGCGCCGGCCATCCGCACGGTCAACTCCGCGTGGTCCTCCTCATCTGCCAGAGCACGGTGAACCCGGCCGTCCGCGTCCTGCCAGACTGCTTCCACCAGGCCCTCGTCAGGAAGTGAGCCGAAGACGGCGCCGACATCGGGGGAGAGGGCGGGCCAGACAGCCAGCCGGGCGCGCGGCACCAGTCCAGCGCGTACGTTGCCGAGGGTGTCACCGCTCAGTGGGTGCCACCGGGAGGCTCCCTCGACGTACGTCTCCTCGAGCAGCCCCGCGCGTCCTGAGGCAACGGCCCAGGCCACCACTGACCAGAACTCGGCGTCTGCCGGCCGTTGGACGTCCGGCGACTCCGTCTCCACGGCGTAGGGGGAGGCGCCCAGGTTCTCAGGAAAGAGGCCCAGCGCACGCGTCCGCGCCACCGCCTCCTCGCTGGGCCGGCTGGTGCAGACGTACAGGTACTGGTCCCATCCCACATGCACTTCGAAGGTGCCGTCCGCCTCCAGCCGGCACCAGGCGCCACTCTCGCGCAGCATGCATCTCACCAGCTCCAGGGCTGTGGGCAGCTGAACTTCCGCTCCGTCATGGAAGCCGTGCAGGCCGTTCGAGAAGAGAGCGCCCAGCCCGTAGTCGTCCGCTGCCGCCGTAACTCCGAGGTGAGCCAAGGACGGAACTCCGGGTTCCCGTACGGCGAGACGGTCGATTCCGGCATCCGCGGCGAATGCGGCGACCGCCTCGAGGTAGGCCGCTTCGGACTCACCGCGATCGCTCACGATGTCCTGGGGCCCGTGGTAGTGACCATGCTCGTCACGGTCGGCGGGGTCGTACTTGGTCACGCGGTAGACAAAGGGAAGCACGGCTCCATCCTGGGTCATGGTCTTCTTTGGACGACAGGTCGGGACGATCGCCGCTACGAGGGAGCAGGGGTGGGAGTGTGTTGTCCGCGGACAACAACTGAGCGACGGAACGCCTTGCTGGAGCGTGCCGGGTCGCGTGCCCAGGCACGACCATGTCGGGATGAGCTCTTTCGGTTGTTGTCCGTGGACAACAACCGAAAGAGCTCACCAACCGAGGTCAGGTGCCTACCGCTAGCCCGCGTGCTCGGGGAGCAGGCGTCGACGCCCAGCCGGTCGATCGCGTACGTGGGACCATCCCCGCGTGCGCGGGGAGCAGCAGGAGAAGGGGCTCGGCCAGTTCGCCATCGTGGGACCATCCCCGCGTGCGCGGGGAGCAGAGGGACGAGTCGGAGCAGCGGACGCGGGAGGTGGGACCATCCCCGCGTGCGCGGGGAGCAGACTGCGCGACCTGCAGGTTTATCGCGGGAGTACCTCAGTTTTGAGCACTTTCAAAGAAACCGACATTAAGTAAATTTCCCCCTGGCCCTCGGCAACAACCGATCAACCCTACCGACGACCCGCCGCAGTTGAGGCGGCATCAACCACAACAACAACACATTCTCCGCAACTTCTTCATTCACCTGCGGAACCCCGCGACCGGCAGATATTCATCTGGCATGACAGTCGAGGGAGGTTCCGCACCGACCTGCGGGCAAGGCTGCGCGGCCCCGCGCTCAGTGTGTGGGCCAAGCATGACCGGGACTCCGATGGGTGGCTGCCGTTGTGGCGGCACATGGCGGACAGCGCCGCGGTGGCGGGGTTGCTGTGGGACGAGTGGTTGCCGCTGTCGGTACGCAAGCTGGTCGCCGCCGAGCTACCGGGTGGCGCGGACGACGCGCGCCGGCTCGCTGTGTGGCTGGCAGGCGTTCACGACATCGGCAAGGCCACCCCGGCCTTCGCCTGCCAGGTCGAACCGCTCGCGCAGGTGATGCGGGCAGCAGGGCTGGAAATGCGTTCCCAGCGGGCGATGGGCGCTGACCGGAAGCTGGCCCCTCACGGGTTGGCCGGGCAGGTGCTACTGGGGGAGTGGCTGGAGGAGCGGTACGGCTGGACCGTCGCGCAGACAGGGCAGTTCACCGTCGCGGTGGGCGGGCATCATGGCATCCCTCCCGAGCACGGACAGATCACTGCCCTGGACCGGCATCCCCAGCTCCTGCGCACCCCCGGAGGCAGTCAGACCCTGTGGCGACGTGTCCAGCACGAACTGCTGGATGCCTGCGCGGCGGAGTTCGGTGTGCACGACAGGCTAGGCGCCTGGCGGTCGGTGAAGTTGCCGCAGCGCGTCCAGGTGGTTCTCACAGCTCTGGTCATCGTCTCCGACTGGGTCGCCAGCAACCCCGAGCTGTTCCCCTACTTCCCTGAGGACATCCCCCGTAGCAACGAGGAGCGGATCGCGGCCGCCTGGCAGGGCCTGAATCTGCCGGGCGCATGGCAGGCCGCGGAGCCGACTGCTGATGTGAAGGAACTGTTCGCCTCCCGCTTCGCACTGCCGCCGGGCGCGAAGGTCCGCCCTGTCCAGGAAGCGGCTGTGGAACTGGCCCGGGCCATGGACGAGCCGGGGCTCCTGGTGATCGAGGCGCCCATGGGGGAGGGGAAGACCGAAGCCGCGCTCGCTGCCGCGGAAGTCCTCGCCGCGCGGTCCGGTGCGGCGGGGTGTTCTTCGCTCTGCCGACGATGGCCACGGGCAACGCCATGTTCCCCCGCCTCCTGGACTGGCTCGACCGGCTTCCCGCACCGGATGGGACGCGCCATTCGGTTCTGCTGGCCCACTCCAAGTCCGCCCTGAACGAGGACTTCACCGACCTGATGGACCGGGGCCAGGTCAAGGCTCTTGATCACGACGCGCCGGAAAACTCAGACGGCGGGCGGCAGTTGAGGCCCTCCAGCCGTACCCGCTCAGCTTCCGCCGAGTTGATCGCCCACGCATGGCTGCGCGGGCGAAAGAAGGCCATGCTGTCGTCGTTCGTCGCGGGCACGATCGACCAGTTGCTGTTCGCCGGCCTGAAGAGCCGCCATCTGGCTCTCCGCCACCTCGCGGTCGCCGGCAAGGTGATCGTCATCGACGAGGCGCATGCCTACGACACCTACATGAGCGTCTACCTCGACCGGGTACTCGCGTGGCTGGGTGCCTACCGCGTCCCGGTGGTGGTGCTCTCCGCGACTCTCCCGACGAACCGGCGACGCGAGCTGGTCGAGGCGTATTCAGGCAGGAAGAAGGCCGATTCCCGCGACTTCGACACTGTCGCTCAGGCGGAGGAGTACCCGCTTCTGACGGCTGTCGCGCCTGGCGGGGCGCCGGTCCTGCGGCGTCCCCCGGCCTCCGGCCGCTCTGTGGACGTCGAGCTGGAGCGAATCGACGACGACCTGACGCTCCTCGCCGACCGGCCGGCAGTCGCCTCCGCGACCGCACCGGGCTGGGAGAGCCGCCCGTACGGCCCGTTCCTCGACCAGCTCGCCGCAGGGGGCCAGTGGACGTTCAGGTTGACGGCCAACCCCATCCAGCACATTCGCCGCAAGGACGACGAGCCCACCAAGCGCACCGCACACGTCACCCCCGTCCACCAGATGGGCTGGCTCCTGGACCGGCAGGAGCGGTGCGGGTTCCGTGTCCTCGAGAAGCCCGCCGAACGGCGTCTGCTGCCCAGCGGCACCACGCACACCGGTCAGCCTCACCACGGCGACCGCTACGAGCTCACGGTCCACGACAAGCGTTCGCTCTCCTTCGACAAGTCCCGCGGCCCGGGTCCGAAGGCGGCCCGCAAGGCCCCTGTCAGCCTGGTCACCGTCACCTTCGACGGCCGGCTCGAGGTCACCGATCCCGAACTGCTGTGCCGAGCCCTGCGGCAGGGCATCGGTAAGGCCAAGGCATACGGCTGCGGCTTGCTCACCCTCGCGCCTCTCGGTACTGCAGGGTGAGCCGATGACGACGGTCTCCCGCCGCGCCGCCCTCACCCCTCGCCAGCTCACCCGCACCGGGGAGCGGTCCTCCTTCATCTACCTCGAGCGCTGCACGGTGCATCGCGACGCCAACGCCATCACGGCCGAGGGCACCACCCACATCCCGTCGGCGACCATCGGCACCCTGCTTCTGGGCCCGGGCACCCGGATCACACACCAGGCGATGAGTGTCCTCGGGGAGCGGTCTGCTGGGTCGGCGAACAGGGCGTGCGTTACTACGCCGGAGGGCGTGCGCTGACGCGCTCGTCCGCTCTCGCCTAGGCGCAGGCAGTGCAATGGGCGAACGTCCGCAGCCGGCTCGGTGTCGCGCGGGCGATGTACCGCCTGCGTTTTCCGGACGAAGACCCGGCCGGCCTCACGCGCCACGAACTCCTCGGTCGCGAAGGCCGCCGCGTCAAGGACTGCTACCGCGCCCAGGCCGCCCGTACGGGAGTGCCCTGGCGAGGGCGTCGGTACACCCCCGGCGATTTCACCAGCCGCGACGCGGTCAACCAGGCCGTCACCGCAGCCGCCCAGTGCATGTACGGCATCGCCCACGCGGTCGTCGCTTCCCTGGGCTGCAGCCCGGCTCTGGGCTTCGTGCACTCCGGTCACGAACTGTCGTTCGTCCTCGATGTCGCCGACCTGTACAAGACCGAGATCGGCATCCCGCTCGCCTTCGACATCGCCGCCGAGGACGAGGAGGACGTCGGCCCACGCACACGCCGCGCGCTGCGGGACCGCATCAACGAGACGACCCTGCTGGACCGCTGCGTCGAGGACATCAAGGGACTCCTCCTTCCCGGGGGAGCCCCCGGCGGCACCGTCTCGAACGAGGACCCCGACGTGGTCACGCTGCAAAGTGACGGCGGCCGGGCAGTGGCGGCAGGGCGCAACTACGGCGGGGGAGAGGGCTACAGCGACGTGGAGGCGTCCTGGTGACGGTCATCGTCCTCACCAACTGCCCAGCCGGACTGCGCGGCTCTCACGCGCTGGCTGCTCGAGATCTCGGCAGGCGTGTTCATCGGCAACCCGTCAGCACGGATCCGCGACCTGCTGTGGGAAGAAGTCCAGCAGTACGCCGAGCAAGGCCGGGCCCTGCTCGCCCACACCACGGACAACGAACAGGGCTTCACCTTCCGCACCCACGACCACGCCTGGCACCCGGTCGACCACGAGGGCCTGACCCTTATCCGACGCCCGAACGCGAAGACTGCCTCCTCCGCCGGGCCGACGCAGAAGAAGGGCTGGAGCAATGCAGCAAAGCGGCGTCGGTTCGGGCGAAGGTGAGGGCGGAATGAGTGTTTCGAATGGTATGCCGGTTTCAGTGAAACTACTCAAAAACAGCGCCCGAGCCTAGCAACGCCGCAGGTCACGAAGCGTGCTCCCCGCGCGTGCGGGGATGATCCCGGCGTCGGCGCACGATGAGCTGATCGCTGACCTTCGAATATGCCAGATTCCTCCGAATACACCTGGTGAGTGACTGATGCCCGAGCCGATATCCCAGACACCTGATGCCTACCGGGTGCCCGATCTGGCCGCGAAGTTCCACGCCATGTGGGGCGACGCGGAGCCCGCTCTCGCGGAGGGTACTTACAACGCCGGCTCCCTTCCGCGCCACGGCGATCCCCGCTGGGGGCTGAGTCTGGTCGTGCCGATCGACGGCGCGATCCGGGATGCGATCGCCCAGGACCTGGGCCCGATCGCTGCGGCCCTGTCGCCGCACCACTTCACCTACCTTCCCGGGAACCTGCACAGCACTGTGCGCAGCCTGGAGGGCTATCAAGACCAGGTGCCGCAGCACCAGGTGGCGTTTTCGCAGACCTCGTCGAAACCGCGCTGAAGGACTGCCCACCGATCGAGATCGAGCTGTCCGGGTTGGGGGGATCGAAAGGCGGGCTGTTCGTGTGCGGGGCCCCCAGTGACGGTCTGGTCCAGTTGCGGACCAGACTGCACGAGGCCGGCACGGCCGAAGGCCCGCGGGCGCTCGCCAGCAACGACTACACGACCATGCGGGACACCGCCCATGTCTCGGTCGCCGTGTTCCGGGCGCCGGTCGTCCCCGAGCGCTCGATCGGTGGTGTCGTCTCCACACGCCGTGAAGAGCGCTACGGGACAGTGCGGCCTGCGGTACTGGACCTCGTCCGGTACGACCTGGCGGGCGGGGAGATCACGATGAACCGTCTCGCCGGTATCGACTGCGCGCGGTGAGGTCCGCCGGCATGGCAGCGGTCGAAGCCGACGGAACGGGAGACAGCGCGCGGACTGGTGTCCGCAGCCGGATATGGCTCCCAGCCGGCACCCATCACGGACGCCTACCCGGAAACGCTTTTGCCGTCTTCGGCGTCCCGTTGATCTGCTGGGCGGTCGGCAGGCGCTGGCCCCGCAGCGGCCGGGCCAGCGGCAAAACCGACGTGAGAAGAGCGAGGCAGGTCGCAGCCTACGTCCGTTTCCCGCACCGGGTGACCACAAGGTCGCTGTACCTCAGGTGTGATGAACTGCGTTCCGATGTCGAGACGTTGATCTTGTCTCGAACAAGAGAGCTGGGAGGGGCCGTGGGCCTTGGTGGGGGGACGTGGCAGCGACTGACCGCCGTCGTGCTCGTCATGGCGGTGGCGGCCGGGTGCACAGGGCAGGGCGAAGGTCCGGGCGGCGGAAACGACGTAGACCTGCTGCGGAACCACGACTGGACGCAGATGCCGGGCACCACCGCGCGGAAGGACATCCTGCGGGTCAGCGCATTGGATCGGCAGATCGTGGAGCAGGACTCCTCCGGCGGCCAGCCCAACCCCCCGCTGAACCTGGCCGGCCCGCATCTCAGGTCCGACGGCGACTTCACCGTCACCGCGCGCATGTCCGGAGTGGGTGACGATGACGGCGACGCATGGCTGAGGCTGTACGGACGTGTACCGGTCATCTACGACGAGTGGCGGCAGGAGCGGCCCTCACTCCGCGTCGGCGTGACCGCCGGCGGACACGTGAAGGTACAGATATGGGACGGCGAGGGCGATGAGCCGGCCACCTCCAAGGACTTCGACTGCGGCTGCTCCGGGACGGTGACGCTCGCCGTGTCGAGCATCGGTGACGCCTTCGGCGTGCAAGCCGACGGGCGGCAGCTGGGAACCGTGCCGGACCCGGGGGTGTTCGCCGAGGGCACTGTCTGGTTCGGTCTGGAGGCGGACGCGGGCGAAGACGAGCGCCGCGAGGGATGGCGTCTGACGCAGCTGCTCGCGCGGGCGGAGAGCGGTGACTCGCTCCGCGTGATCAAGGCGCCGCGGCTACGCCAGGAGCAGTCCGACGACTCGCTGCGTGCGCGGGCCGCAGACGTGGGGCGGCCGTTCGACGTCGGCGCCGCCCTGGCCGAGAACCCGCTGCTCACGGACTCACGCTACCGGGCGCTCGCGGGGAGCCAGTTCTCCATGCTCACTCCGGAGAACGCGTTCAAGCCACAGTTCCTTCACCCACGCCGGGGCGTCCACGACTACCGCGACGCGGACCTACTCATACGCTTCGCCCGCGCGAACGACATGAAGGTGCACGCGCACACCCTCGTCTGGCACGAGGCTCTGCCCGACTGGATGCGGGAGGACGACGACCCCGAGGAGGTGCGCCGGACCATGCTCCGGCACATCGCCATGGTCGCCGGGCACTTCAAGGGAAAGGTCGCGGAATGGGATGTGGTCAACGAACCCTTGTCCGACGACGAGAGGAGCTACACCAACGGGGATCTCGGTCTGCGCTCCGAGCAAAGCCCGTGGTTCGAGGCCATGGGCGAGGAGTACATCGACGAGGCGTTCAGGGCCGCCCACCGGGCCGATCCGAAGGCACGGCTGTTCCTCAACGAGTACGGGGTCGAGGAGGAAGGCGAGCGGTGGGACGCCCTCTACGATCTGGTCAAGCGGCTCAAGGAACGCGGCGTACCGATCGACGGCGTGGGTTTCCAGAACCATGAGTACGCACCCGGCGACCGCGTCGACCCGGAGACCTTCCGCAGCCATGTGCGGGATCTGGCGGAGCTCGGGGTCCAGGCGCGGGTGTCGGAGATGGACGTCCCCATAGGTGAGGACGAGGACGACGGGCGACAGACCCAGGCTGATGAGATGGCGGGCAAGCTGCGGGTCTGCCTGGAGGAGCCGAACTGCACATCGTTCTCCACATGGGGAATCACCGACCGGTACGGTTCCACCGCCGACACCAAGATCTATCCTCCGCGCACGGCCGATTCCCTGCCGTGGGACGCGGCCCTGCGGCCGAAGCCGGCGTACGAGGGCCTGCTCGAGGCCTTTGACGAGGCGTAAGCACCAAATTTGTGGCCCTCAACTTGCCCACTCGCAGTCCACGGGACGAAAGCGGTCCGCCGACGGTATCGGCGGACCGGCACGAAACTTCGAGGTGAGAAGTTCCCCGTCAAGGGCTGCGGCCTCTGTGCGGAGAGCGGCGGCAACTCTGGCGAGGGCTAGCGCTCGACGTGGACAGCAGGGTCAGAGCTGGCGCCTCCGGCGGGTGAGGGCGGGGACCGAGGCACGGTATGCCCCCTGCTGTTCCAGGTCCGCGTTGGTCTCCTGAGGTCCAGCAGATGTGAGCCTGCCTCACAGAAAAGCCTGCAAGGCAAAACCGCTCGTGGACATCGGAACAGGCAGAGCGCAGCGCCGGCCTGGGGCGCTAAAAACGGCCGTAGCGGCCCCCACAGAGAGGCCTGAGCTTCGGACGGCTGGTTCAGGTCGGGCTCGTCGGCCGACTGATCGCCCGGCGGAGCTGGAGAAGAACAGCCTGAAGGAGGGGCAGCCGGCGGGGGGTTCTGTCCGCAGCATCGAGCCCTTGATCATCTGAAAAGACGATTGAAGGAGAGATTGCCCTACGGGGGGAGGGGCCAGACTCTCTCAGTCCCTCGTCCCTTCAGTCCCTCGGTAAAAAGCCAGGTCAGGGCGGTACTCCCAGGGACCGAAGGGACTGAAGGGACCAAAATCCCCTGTTCCACCTGCGTGCAGGCGCGTGTATGCGCGCGTACGTAAGACTGACCCTTACATATCTCTGGTGCGCTGATAACTAGCAAAATGGGTCCCTTCAGTCCCTCCGTTCTTCGGCATATGTGCTCTGACCTGCGGAAACACCACTGGGACTGAAGGGGGACCGTTCAGTCCCCCCGCCCCTGCAGGCTTTCAGTCCCTCCGCCGGACAGTCAGCGAACAGCCGGCCGGAGCACGCCCCCCGATGCAGGCGACCAACCAACCGACAGACGGGCTCTCAGCTCCCCGAACCAGGGACCGGAGGGACTGAAGGGACTGTTTTTGCCATAAGTGCTCATGCCTCCCACAGAGCGGCAACCCCGTCCGCTAGGCTCTGCCTGCTATAAGGGAAACTCAGTCCCTTCAGTCCCTCCGGTCCCTCAAGTGGTCCCGCCTGACCAGGCAATATGTCCAGGACCGAGCGAGGAACAGCCTGAAGAGCAGCCTTGGCCGTGCAAGCCGTACAAGAGGAACGGACCGACGAACAGTGCAGCGCCCCGCCGACACCGCCTCCTTTGGGATCGCGCAGCAGCCGCGTCCCGCGGACGTGGCCCGGTGGCTCGCAGGCCGTCAGTGGCCGGTCCACCCGCTCGCACCGGGCCGCAAGACGCCGGCCGCCAACTGTGAGCAGTGCCGGGTCCGCAGCCACGATCCCTCCAGTTGCCCCTGCCATGCGCAGGGGAAGTGGTGTCACGGCTTCCACAGTGCGACGACCGACCTCGCTCTCGTCGACGCCTGGTGGAGCAGGGAGCCCCGCGCGGGCGTAGGCGTGTCGTGCGGGCCTGCCCACCTTGTCGTCCTGGACGTCGACGCCCATGCCGCCCAGGTCCCGGACCGTGACCGGCTTCTCCCGGGCATCCGTATCCCGGAGCAGGTCGACCTTGCCGGCCTCGCTTCAGGCTTCGACACGCTGGCCCTGCTGGCTGCCTACCGGCAGAAGCCGGATCCGGCCGAGGACGAGAGCACTCTGCGGGTCCGCACCCCGTCCGGGGGACTGCACATCTGGTACGTCAACTCCGAACCTGCTGTGCGCTATCGCTCCTCCACCGGATCGAGTCCCAGGACCGCGCTCGCCTGGCAGGTGGATGTGAGGGCGCACGGTGGATACATCGTGGCGCCGACGACCCGTACCGCAGCAGGCGTCTACAGGCCCCTGGGGGCCGTACGGGAGCCTGCCCCGCTCCCGGCCTGGCTGGCCGCCGAGCTGAGGCGCACGGGCCATGTGACGCCTCGTGTGTCCCCGGTTCCCGGCCCGCGGCCGCACCGTCCGGCCAGGCCCACCCGGACCGGTGGCGCGCAGGCGTTCTTGCGGCCGCTCATCGAGACCGTTCGTGCATGTGCGGCCCATGCCGAAGGCACCGGCTTCACGGAGAAGCTCAACCGGGCGGCGTTCACAGCGGGAGGGCTCGCCGCAGCAGGACATCTGAATCAGGCCGAAGCCCGCCAAGAGCTCGCAGAAGCCGCTCACTATGCTCGTCCCCACCAGAACCGCCGTAATGAGACGATCATCGACGCAGCCCTTTCCGCAGGCGCCAGCCGCCCGTTCCACCCCAAAGGACTCGCATGAGTAGCGCCGAGAGCAGCCGCTTCGATGCGGTCGCCGCCGCTCAGCAGATGCTCGACCTCGAGGGCGCGGCCCCCGCGTGGGTGCCTCCCCAGCAGGTACAGGCGCCTGTCGCGGCCGAGGCACCGGCACTGCTGCCGCCCATGCTCACCGACCGCGGCAACGCGAAGCTCTTCGCCCAGCTCTACAGCGACCAGTTTCGTCACGTCGAAGGCCTCGGCTGGTACTGCTGGGACCAGTTCCGGTGGAAGCGCGTGGGCGGCGAGAAGGCCGCTCTGTGGGCCGCGGGCGACATGGCCGAGCAGATGTCTCCGACCGACCCCCGCGGCATGTTCAGCGACCGTGAGATCGCCCAGCACCGTCGGCGCACCATGTCCACGAGCGGGATGAAGGCGCTGCTTCACCAGGCGAAAGCCGCGCCCGCGCTCAGTCTCGACCCCGACATCCTCGACGGTGACGCCTACTCCCTGTGCACACCCGCCGGCGTCGTCGATCTCCGTAACGGCCGTCTGCACAAGCCGGATCCCATGCGGGACCTCCACTCGCGTGCCACCCAGGTGGCGCCCCAGGCGATGCCGACCCCTCGCTGGCACGCCTTCCTGGACGACACCTTCGGCGCCGACGCCAAGGGCCAGGAGATGATCGACTTCCTTCACCTGCTGCTGGGGTACTCCATCACCGGCGACGTCGGGGCGCAGGTCCTGCCGTTCCTCTGGGGCAAGGGCGCCAACGGCAAGTCGGTTCTCCTGGACGTCATGATCCAGGTCATGGGGGATTACGCCGACGCGGCCCCGCCCGGCTTCCTGATGGACAAGGGCAACTTCGCCGAGCATTCGACGGAACTGACGGAGTTGCACGGCCGCCGCATCTTCGTCTGCAGCGAGCTCAAGCCCAACGACAAGTTCGACGAGGCCCGGGTCAAGCTCCTCACCGGCGGGGACAAGATCAAGGCCCGCCGTATGCGGCAGGACTACTTCAGCTTCACCCCGACCCACAAGCTCTGGCTGCTGGGCAACCACCAGCCGGAGGTCGGCACCGGAGGACACGCGTTCTGGCGCCGCATCAGGCTCATCCCGTTCGAACGGGTCGTCGCGGCCGACCGGAAGATCGACAACCTGGCCGGCGAACTCGTCCAGGAGGAGGGTCCCGGCATCCTGCACTGGCTGATCCAGGGCGCGATCCGCTACCTCACCACCCGGGACCCCCTGAGCGGGCCGTCCTCCGTACGTCTGGCCACCGCCGCGTACGAGACGACCGAGGACCACATCGGGCGCTTCCTCGCCGAGTGCTGCCTGCGCCAGAGCCCGGACACGGGTGACCTGCGTGTGGAACAGGGCCTCCTCTACGCGACCTACACCAGCTGGTGCAGTTCGGAAGGCATCCGGGCGGACACCGCCAGGGCCTTCGCCGGCCGCATCCGGCAGGAGGTGGGACTCGCCTCTCCTGCCGAGATGTTGAAGTCCAGCGGCAAGAAGTACTACCCCGCCGTCGCGCTGCTGAAGGACGACATCGTCCATCCTGACGGGCCGACAGGTGGACGCCCATGAGGAACCACGGCCTCCTGCCCAGGATCCGGACATCGCCTTACCATGGGAGCGTCCCGGACCACCGCACTGCTTGGCCCGCGCCGAGTAGCCGTAAGCACCACCACATGACCGACAAGGAGCTGCGTCCATGAGCTCGCTGCTGCATGAAAGCCAGCTCGCACACGAAGCGAACGTGGTGTGGCTGGAGGACCTCGACGACCTCGACTACGTCCGCCAGGCGCTCGACAAGAGCACCCGCCGTGGCGGGAAGCCCCGTTACGCCCGTGACGGACGCATGGTCGGCTACGCGGAGCTCGACAGGGACGCCGAGGCCAATCCCGACAGCGGCCTCTTCCAGCGCCGTACCTTCTTCCTGCTGCCCCACGACAGACCGAACGACCCCGAGGGCCTCTACAAGGAGGGCGCCCCGGGGGAGGCGGTCGACCCGAGGACGATCGAGCCTCGGCGGGTGGGGGAGAAGACCCCGCGCTCCCAGGGGAAGCGCAGAAACGAGATAGTGCCCTCCTGAGAGCCCCTCCTGAGGGACTCAGGAGGGTGCGCTCCCGACGGTGTCCTCCGCCGGGATCCGGCATCGGATGCCCCTCGTGCGCTCCACCAGGGGCGCGGCACGAGGAACACCCTGCCGAGGGCGGACTCACCGGACAGTCACCGCGACCGGCGCAGTTCCCTGACGGCGGCGACGGTGCCCAGGCAGATGAGCATCGTCGATCCGAAGGCGGTGCCGCCGGACAGGACCGCGTCGGTGAGCCCCGAGCCGCTGTGTGCCTTCAGCATGATCACCGTGAGGGCGACGACGGCGGAGAAGAGCACCATCACCAGTAGCCACAGCGCCCAGGTGTGGGAGGGCGACGCTGGTACGGGGGTCGGCGAGGCCGGGGGAGTCACAGGGGTCCCTTCATCGGTGGCGGAGGTGGGCGGACGGGATTCGCTACGGTCGGTCGTCATGAGCGCGTACCGGCCTTCGGCTGCGTGACATCGGTGGCACCGTCCAGGTCCGAGAGCATCAGGCGTTCCGCCACGGTCGTCCGGGTGTGAGCGACTGCCGCAGCGAGGCGGCTGTGGGCCGCGGCTTGGGCGTCGAGCGCGTCGAGGACCGCGACGACACGCTGCTGTTCCGGGTACGGGGGAAGCAGTACGGGCTGGTTGCCCAGCGCCGCGGCACTGATGGACGGCGCACCCGTCGCGGTCGCGCGGTCCCGTACCCAGGCAACCGACTCGGGCCGCCCCAAGTAGGCCGCGAGATAGCCGGGGTGGACGCGGGCCCGTTGCCTCTCGTCCATCCTGAGCCGGATCACATTGGCGCTCATCAGCCGGCCGGCCCCCGCGTCCCGTACGAGGGCCGGAGGGCCCACGGCCCCGGTCCGTACGCAGACGATGTCCCCGGGTTCGAGCAGGAAGCGCTCCAGGCGCCGGGCGTGTTCCGCCGCCACGTGACGGTCGTCGGCCAGTTCGGCGATGCGGCCCTCGCGCAGATTCTGGGGGTAGACCAGAGGCACACCGCCGTCGGTCGTGACGTGCCCTTTCAGCAGGCTGTACGACGGGCCCGCCTGGATCGTGCACAGGCCGGACAGCGTCACACGTTCCCATCCGATGGCATCGGGTAGCCCCCTCTCCTGCGGCACGTGCTCCGCCCGCTGCTCCACCTGCTCCAGAGCGGAGGCCGCGGCGACGTCCGCTTCCCATGCCAGCTGCTTACGGAGCTCCAGTTCGGCCAGGGCTTCCGCGTGCGCGGTCTCGGCGGTGTGCCGGCGGGGTCTGTACGCATCGATGTGGTCCATCGGGCTGAGCGACCAGTCCTGCTGCCCGACGGCCTCCCGGGTCACGACCGCGGTCGGCACGGCCGGGTTCCGCCCGCTGTCGTCGCCCGGGTTCGAGCCGCCTCGGTAGGCGTCGAGGATCGCCTCCACGTCCGCGTCCTGGAGAGCACGCTTGCCCCGGACCGGCGTCCCCACCTCACGCGCGTCGAGGAACAGGATCTCGTCGCGGGCCAGTGACGGATGGACCAGGAACCACACCGAGACGGGCACGGACGTGTCGGAGAACAAGCGGTCCGGCAGGGCGACGACGGCTTTCACCACGCCGCGCTCCACCATGGCCCGCCGGATCCTCTTCTCCGAGCCGTTCGCCGAGTTGCCCGCCTTGTTGGGCATGATCACGGCAGCGACGCCGTCCTCCCGCAGCGAGCCGAGCACGTGCTGTACGTACGCGAGGTTGTCGTTGCCCAGGGGAGGAGGCCCGTACGGCCAGTTGCCCTCGATGCGCGGTGCCCCGGTGGAGTCGCGCATGTTGAACGGGGGATTGCTCAGGACGAGGTCGAACTGCTCGGCGGTGGACGCCGAGGATGGTGCCGACGTGGCCCAGGGCGGTGCGCCGGAGGAGACATGCACGGTCGGCCGCGCACCGAGAAGAGCCAGGTTCATCGTCGCCAGCGGTGCCGTGTCCCGCCCGTGGGTGAGTCCGCGGACCCGCATTTCGCGCGGAGCCGTGCCCTGCTGAGCACACCAGGTGGTCGCCGCGGCGAGCAGCTCCCCGCCCCGGGCGTACGGATCGTAGACACCCAGCGGGGCGCCGGCTGCCGTGTTCTCCTCCGCGATGCGGACCATGACGCGTGCCACGGCGCGCGGAGTGAAGAACTCACCGCTGTCCAGCCCGGCCAGCAGCTCGTACTCGTCGAGCATGAGCTCGAAGGCCTCCGGGCCGAGTTCCCCCACCAGGCGCACCACGTGCCGTAGATCTCCGTACGAGCGGGGCTCGAGGCGCACCAGCGCCTGGCGCATCGCCGGACGCATGCCCAGCAGCCTCAGTTGCTGGTCGACGGCCGCGGCGATGTGCTGGAGGAGGGCGGCGGCGCCGTCCGAGCCCTGCCCGTTCGCGGACATCTGGACGACGCCGTCCCAGTGAGCCCCGCCGGACCGCCGCAGGAAGTGCAGCGACACGAGCAGGTTCACGTAGTCGACCCTGGAGCCGGCTCCTCGGACCCGGTCGCACAACTGCCCCATGAGCTCACGCACGTGGTCCGCCGTACGTGGATCCGGCCGGGCACCGGGCGCGGCCGGCCGGGGTGCGTCCGTACCGGCGGGCCGGGGCGCGTCCGTCCCGGCCGGAGCACTTCCGACGAGGGTCCGGCGCGCCCGTGCTCCGTACGTCGTACCGTCCGGATCTCCGTGCAACCGGCTTCGCGGAATGGTCCGCTCGTCCAGCCAGGCGAGGATCTCGGAGCGCCGGAACAGCTCCAGCTCCCCGCCGCGCTCGGGGGAGGGGAAGCCGGGGATGCGGCGCCACTGCGTGATGGAGGCCCGGGAGACGCCCGCCAACGTGGCGATCTCTGCTTGCGAATGGAGCTGATCCCGGTGGTCAGCGATGGACATGATCTGAACTCCCTCGTGGCCGCCGCTCGGCGGCCCTTCGCTTCGAACCATAGGGAGTGAGAGCTACGAGTGCTGCCTGCGCACCAGCGGTGCGCACCTAGTGCGTTGGCATCCCTTACCTTCCCCGGTAAGGCGTGGATGCCTCAAATATAGGGGGCACAAGCCTTTCTGGCTGTCTGTTTCACCTTCTCCGAGACCTGCTTCTTCTGAAGGCCCTTCAGAGCTGTCTCGTCGTTCCGGGGCTTCTGAAGGCAGAGAACGACGGGCGGAGTCACGATCTCGGCGGTGCGCGCGATGATGGATGCGTGGACTACAGCCTTGTGATCGCCGCCGCCCAAGCCGCCGGCCCCTGCCCGCCCGGCGAGGAAGCCTCCTGGGGCCGCCGCGTGCAGACGCTCACGGTGGACCTGCACATGATCGCCAAGCAGGCGGCGCAGGACGTCGACCGCCTGGAGAGCGCGAAGACGTTTGTCGCGTTCCTGGAGAAGGTCGAGATCGAGGAGACCAGCCGCCGCGGTCTGCTCACCCTGCGGCCGCCGTCCGGGGATGCAGAGAACATCCGTACGGAGCAGGAGGAGACGGACCGCGGCCGCCAACTGATCGAGCGGGCCCGCTCGCTGGTCGGAAGGTGGGTGCTGGTCTACCGGTACAACGAGGAGAAGGCGGGAAACCGGCAGCACAACGTACGCATGCTCGCGCACCTGGTGGACCTGGGTGACGGAGCGATCTCCGTCAACATGGCGAAGAAGGTCCTCCTAGACGACGCCGACGGCGTCGTGACGCGGGCACAGGGTGCCTGGGGGAGCGCGGGCCTGCCGGACACTGGCACGGTGGGCGTTGAGCAGCTGCAGAAGGCCCGTGCCGCACTGGCGCCGTGAGTAGCGCCTGGCGGTGTTCGTGGTTCCGCCTGCTGGTCTCTGCAGAGTCGCCTTCCAGCTGCCAACTCACCATCCGGTCCCCCCGGCAGCGCACCACCACGGCTTCCACCAGCCGGTCCCGGTTCAGCTCCACCCCGCACAGCTCCGCCGCCAGCCACTCGGCGAGCTGGGCCTGGTCCTCCTCCGTGCACTCCGTAAACCCGAACGCACCCCGAATCTCCACCCGGTGCCGCTTGATCGCCCGCCCCGACCAGTCGTACGCGGCCCACTCCTTGGCCGGCACCTTCACCTGCTGGGCCACGTACGACACCGCGGGCACCGGGATCTCCCCGGCATCCTCCGGAAACCGGGCCTCCACCTCGAAGAACTTCAGCAACAACGCGAACCCCAGCCGGTTCGCCCCCGACTTGTTCCGCAGCCGCTCCTGGTCCTCCTCCAGCAGCGTCCAGACCTCGATTAGGTCCTCCGGCTCCCAGTCCTGCCGCACCCCGCGCTCCCTCCGGTCGTCGTGACCGGACCAACCTCGCGGAACCGATCCCTCAACAACCCCAGAAGATCGAAAACCCGGACAAGCGCACCCCTGCTTTGCTACAGAGCGCTACTTGTCACTTCGCGGCAGCTTCGGGAGGACAGGGCCGGAACGTCAGAGTCTATGATCCGGCGGACGGTGACAGCGTGTTCGGAATCGGCGCCGTCCCGGCTCGGTCGGCGTGAAAGAAGTCGGCCCCGTGAAGCGGCGGCTCGACCTCTGCTTCGCACCGTCGCGGAGCCAGGCGGACGCAGGGTATTGAGGCGGGGGCCCGGTGTACTCCCCGGTTGGTTCCCCCTGGCGGACACTTCCTCAGTTGAGGTTGAGCAAGGCGAGGATGAGTTGGACGAGTACACCCGACACGACGCCCGGAACGACCTTCGCGGCCAAGCGACGAAGGCGAGGCCACAGGTTGTGCTTGTTCTTCATGAGAGTTCCTCTCAAATTTCTCGGTCCGTGGCCCAAGGGCCGGAACCGGAAGCTTGAGAAAGAGCCGCTTGCCGAAACGATAGCGGTCCGGCAAGCCAGCCGGAAGGTTCGTGATCACCCTCGGCCGGCGATACGAAGCCGCTGAGGGCAGAGCCTCCTGACCCAAGGCAAGGTCCGCAACGGTGAGGGCCCGGGGGCGGCGGGCCGACTCGGGTGCGTCGGCCCGCCGTCCTGGCCTAGCTCCGGCGAACGGCGGAGCCGCCGGGCAGTAGGGTGCCGAGGCGTGCCCCATCTTCACCACCACGGTCCCAACTGCCACCCCGAGGACTGCGGGGCGCACGACGCGTACGTGCGGCTCGGCTCCTGGACCGCGCCCGGCTCCCCGTACAAGCTGCTCTCCGGCTCGTTCTCCCCGGAAGCCAAGCGGCACTACCGGGGCTACGTCACCGACTGGCTCAACTGGTGCGACACCGGTCGCGACCCGCTCGACCCCTACACCTGCGACCGCGCCCAGATCGCCGCGTGGATCTCCGATCGGCACCAGGACTCCCCGCTCGCCACCCGCGCGGTCATGGCCTCCGCGGTCACGTCCTTCTACGGGCATCTCCTGGACCTCGGCGTCGCTGACGGGGTGGAGAAGAACCTCACCCGCGCCCGGCTCGCCGGGGCGCCTGTCCCCACCGACCCCCAGCGCACCGGACTGCGCGGACAGGGCCCTCGCTGGTTCATGCAGGCCGCCGACCGGCTCACCGGCCGCGACGCCCACCGCAACCGCGCCATCTGCTACCTGCTGCTCAACCAGCACTTCGGACACGAGAAGCTGCGGCCCGGCACCATCCTGCTCATGGACGTCGACAACAGAACCAACGAAGGCTTCCGCACCACCTGGCGGATCAAGCCGAAGAACGCCGACGCCTCCGCCATCACCACAGTGACGATCAGCCGGGACGCCGCCCGGCTCCTGGACACCTACACCGGCAGGCAACCTGACGGCACCCTCACCCCCGACCCCGGCCAGGACCAGCGCGTCTGGAACCCCGCACTCGACACCCACCCCTCCGCCGGCGCTCTGTTCACCACCACCGCGAACCGGGCCCGCGGCGCCCGCCTGGCCCGCTCCGACAGCATCAACCGCATCGTGAACTCCGTCGTGCTCGACCACGAGGAACTCGCCCCGTACGCCGACCAGCTGACCGCCGACTTCATCGCAGCCACTCCCCCTCTGGACTCTTCGGAGGTGTAACGGTGGGGCTGGTGCCGGACACATACAGGGTGGAGGGCAGATGGATTCAACGATCGAGGAACAGTTCACCGCCGTGTACCGGTGCCATCGAGTGGCGGTCGAGCGGTACGTGCTGCGGCGTGCCCAGCCGGAAGATGTGGGTGATGTGCTGGCAGAGGTGTTTTTGACGGCATGGCGCAGGTTTGAGCAGATGCCGGCTGAGCCCTTGCCGTGGTTGTACGGCGTTGCGCGGCGGGTGCTGGCCAACGACCGCCGTGCCAGCCAACGCCGAACCGATTTGAACGACCGCTTGGCCGACCAGCCGCGCCGGCTGGATTCTGGGCACGTGGAGGAGGTCATCGCACAGACGGATGTTGCCCAAGCGTTCGACCGGCTCGGGGCTGATGACCAGGAAGTACTGCGGCTGGCGTTGTGGGAGGAACTGACGCCCGCGGAGATAGCACACGTCCTGGACCAGAAGCCTGTGGCAGTGCGGGTACGTCTGCACCGGGCCCGTCATCGGCTGCGAAGGCAACTCAACAGCTCTCGCCCTGCCTTGCCCACCGGTGTCTCGAACGCCGCCGTTCCTCCGCAGGAGGCTACCCATGCACGACACTGACAGGCTGCTGCAAGGGCTCGACCCCGCGCGGGACACACTGCCGCCGATGACGGATGCGCAGGCCGAGGCTCTCCTTGAACACATCACAGCGACCGCACGTCCTACTGCTCGCCGGGGTGCACGTCGACGTCCGCTGATGTGGGTCGCCGGGGTGGCAGCCACCGTAGTGGTCGCGGTCGGCATGATCGGTCTGATCGACGGGCCCGGGCAGCGCTCCGCCTTCGCGTCCACGCCCGCTCCGCTCAAGTTGCAGGCCTTCGAGGGAACTGCGGCAGCGCCCGTTCTGCGGCAGCTGGCACAGTCGGCTGAGAAGCAACCCGCCGCAAGCGGCGGAACGACGGAGCATTTCTCGTACGAGACGTGGTCGCTGTTCACCAGGATCGACGGAAAGCAGGTCACCTCCGAGGTCGTGCCGCAGCGCTACGAGACGTGGCAGAAAGCAGACGGCTCCACCGAACAGGTCGTGACGTGGGAAGGCGGACAGGACAAGGGCAGCTTCCCGCCCAAGAACAACCCTCAGCCGCCCTCAGCCGGCGGCACGGAAGAGATGAAGCACTGGATCCTCTCCCAGGGCGACGGCAAAAGTGCTGGCGCGTTCCTCAACCGCCTCAACGAGCGCAGTCTCGATACGGTTTTGACACCGCAGCAGGTCGCCGGGGTTCTGCGGGCGCTCGCGACGTTCGAGGGCGTGGAGTACAACGGCACCGTTGAGGATCGTTCCGGCCGCTCAGGAGTCGCCTTCTCCGTCGAATCCGCTTTCGGTGGCCTGCCGAACAAGCAGACGGTGATCTTCGATCCGCATAGCGGCAAGCTTCTGGCACACGAGGAAATGCTCACCAAGGACCCCGGCGAGCTCAACGTCAAGATTCCGTCAGTCATCGACTACACCACCCACGTGAAGAGCGACTACACCACGGGCTGATGCCTTCCGGGTCCGCCCGACTGACGTTGCAATAGCGCTGATGCCTGGCCTTCCCGATGAGAGCGGGAAGGCCAGGCATCAGCTGTGACGTCACGGGGCAGCGTGCCGCCTATGAGGTCTTGAAGCAGTCAGCCTGGTTGTCGTAACCGTTGTCGTCGTCCTTGAAGTGCTTGCTCTCCGTCCACAGGTGCTTGGTGCAGCTGCTGTCGTCGCCGGTGCGGGTCCGTCCGTAGACATAGATCGTCTTGCCCCCGCCGTTGACCCAGGACGAGGTCTTGTTGACGAAGTCGTACTTGGAGAAGTAAATCTTCGACGTGTGAGCGGCGTTCCACTGAAGGCGACGCCCCCCGTAGGAGTCGTACTGGTAGAAGCAGTACCAGTCGTTTCCGAACTTCTCGGTCGGGCACCCCTCATTCGAGCCCAACGGCACCTCCACAAAAGGCACCATCTGCCCAGTGGCCTTCGCCCGGAACGCCTGAACCGCAGCGGAACTCTCAGGAGCCTTCTGCTCCCCCGGATCCGGGAAGGACATGACAACTGCCCCACCCTCCCAAGCGACCTCATGCGGGCTGATCTGCGTCCCTCCTTCGGTGTTCGCAAGCACGTCGTCGATCGACGCCTGCAAGGTCTGCGTGGGTGCCGTCGGGTCATCAACTCCAGGCTCTTCCGATGCCTGTGCGTAGGTGACGCATGCCAGGCTTGCCAGAGCGGTGGCAGTCACAACTGCCGTACGAATCCCGAAACGATTAGCGCGCAAGGTTCCCCCCTCGAACGAAATGGGCGCGCGCAGCAGCCCACCGAGCGGCCGTCAACCGCGGCAGGCACATACCGAACAACTGTACGGAGACACTAAATCACTGTTCAGTTACTCTCAGCAATCACTTTCCGGCCAGCATGATCTACCGAAACCGGCCTCGGGGAACATCGGTACAGCGGTTATCGGCGAGAACGATCTTGATCAGGGTGTGAGGGCGCTGACCCGGTTCTCGTACTCGCGGCGGGCCTTGCGCTGGG
>NZ_JAERUC010000108.1 GCF_016745505.1 Streptomyces silvae
GCGCGACCTCGGCGACCGTGGCGTCGATGGCGTACTTGTGGCCGTGCAGTCCGGCGCCTTCGAGGAGCTCGGCCGCCGCTTTCGCCGCCTGCTCGGTGACGGGCTCAACCTTGACTCGGGACAGGGCCCAGTTCAGGCGGGGCATGTCGGTGCGGGAGTGGCTGACCTCCACGATGGTGTTCGCCCCGATCACGAGGTCGGCTCCCATGTCGTGGAAGACCTGCAGCATCGCGAGGAGCTTGCGGTCCTGTGCGATCGAGGCGGGATTCGGGCGGGGGCGCGGACGGTCAGTCGGCCGCGCTGTGTGCGCCGAGGGGGGAGCGGTGCCGGTCCACGATTCCCTCGACAACTTTCATCAGGCGGTCTCCCGTCTGATCGATGCTTCCGTTCTGTGCGCTGACCTGGGCTCCTTCGAGTGCGAAGGTGATCTCGGCCGCGGCCTGTCCGGGGTCGCGCATCTGCGCTTCGGTGCACATGCCGATCAGCCTGCGGGTCTGGCGGGCCTTGTGGTCCTCGATCACTTGCCGTGCCGGATGAAGGCGGTCGGGAAGCTCGGCGAGGGAGTTGATGAACGGGCAACCCCTGTACGAGATCGCTGACAGGCCCTCGGCGATGAATCGGGCCAGGCCCAGAATCTGCTCCTCGGGCCGGTCGGGATATTCGGCTTCCACCCAGTCGAACGCCGCCTGATAGTCCGCGGCGACGATCCGCAGCCACTCCGCGACCAGCGCGTCCTTGGTCTCGAAGTGCCGGTAGATCGCCATTTTGGTGGTCTCGGCCTTGTCGGCGATCGCCTGGACCCCCACCAGCCGGATCCCTTCTCTCTCGAAGAGCTCTTCGGCGGCGTCGAGAATGCGCTCACGAGGCGGCAGCTTCGCCACTCTGCTTGGTCTGCTGAGGGTCGATGCCATGACTACTCCGGTCGATCGTGCGGTTCACGCCCTCGTCATGGTACCAGTCGGGCCCACCCGATACCGTTGGGTATCGTTCAGCACTCAACGGTATCTTTTTTGGTGGGGAGTGACAGTGAAAGCTTCTGAGTACGTGAGTTTCGACGCCGTCGGGCTGGCGGAGCTGGTGGCCGAGGGTGAGGTACTCCCCGCCGAGTTGGAGGCAGCCGCACGCCAAGCTGTGCAGGCAGTCGATCCGCAGATCAACGCCGTCGTGGAGACCTGGCCGACCGACGACGAACCTGCCCCTGGCAGCACACCACTGGCCGGCGTCCCCTTTCTGATCAAAGACATCGCGGTGGCCATGGCCGGGAGGCGGATGGAGTTGGGAAGCCGCCTGGCGGCCGGTAACGTCGCCGGCGCCGACTCCTCGCTGATGCAGCGCTTCCGACGCGCGGGCCTCGTGACGTTCGGGCGCACCGCGACACCGGAGATGGCTTATGGCATCTCGACGGAATCTGCGTTGTACGGCGTGACCCGTAACCCGTGGGATCTGGAGCGCAGCGCAGGCGGGTCCAGTGGAGGCGCTGCCGCCGCTGTCGCCGCAGGGGTGGTTCCGGTCGCCCATGGCACCGATGCCGCCGGATCGCTCCGTATCCCCGCCGCCTACAACGGCCTCTTCGGGATCAAGCCGACCCGTGGCCGGGTGTCCATGGGGCCCGACGTCGACGAGGTCTTCAGCGGCCTGGCCGTCCACGGCAGCGTCAGCCGCACCGTACGCGACAGTGCGGTACTGCTCGACCAGATACGCGGCCCGGAATCGGGCGACCCCTACTTCGCCCCGCAGCCGTCACGGCCGTACGCGGAGGAAGTCACCCGTCATCCGGGCTCGTTGCGCATCGGTGTTCTCGCCCAGGCGTGGGGTGGACGCCGCACCACCGCGCCGGTGACCGACGCCCTCTCCCGCACCGTGCGGTTGCTTGAATTCCTTGGTCATCAGGTAACGGAGGTTGAGGTCGGCCTCGGCGTCGGCTGGGAGGAATTCGTCCTGGCCAACGCCCGACTCATGACGGTGAACCTCACCACCCTGGTCGACGGGCTGGCCGCCGCCTTCGGCCGTCCCGTCGACTCCTCGACCCTTGAACCGGCGACCCTCGCCGGCTACCACTACGGGCACCGGGTCGGCGGCGCGCAATTCCACACCGCTCTCGCGATGCGGAACCGGGTGGCCCGAAGCCTGGCGCGGTACTTCGACGAGTACGACATCCTCCTCACGCCAACCCTGCCGGAGCCTCCCGTGTCTCTCGGCACTCACACGGAGGGTGCGGAGGCACTGGACGGCCTCGGGTGGATCGAGCGCATCAATGACCTGTCGCCGTTCACCATGCCGTTCAACGTGGCAGGCACACCCGCCATATCCGTACCCGTGACGGCCGACGCCGGGACGGGGCTCCCGGTCGGCATGCAGTTCGCCGCCGGATATGGCCTCGAAGGCCGGCTCTTCCGCCTCGCCGGACAACTCGAACAGGCAAGTCCGTGGTCAGGCCGAATCCCCACGGTATGGGCAGGGAATCATTCAGCGCGCCCACACGGCGTCCAGGAAACGACGAACCCCCAGGCCGTTGACCTGAGGGTTCGTGGGAAGAGCGGGTGACGAGAATCGAACTCGCGCTCTGAGCTTG
>NZ_JAERUC010000109.1 GCF_016745505.1 Streptomyces silvae
CGCTGTGTTCCATGACCGTCATCCCCTTGTCCGTCCGGTGTGGTCCGTCCCTCTGGCCCATACCGGAACCATATACCCCCCTAGGGTATCGCCAGGCGAGGGTGGCCGCGTCAGGGGCCGTGCACGCCTATGCCGAGCGTCCGAGAGGTTTGTTTGACCATCACCCACCTATTCGCGGAGGGGCCTGCCGCGCTGCGGCGGGACGCTCCTGGCCCGCTCCTGCCACACCTCCGTCCCCTCCCTGGCTGAACGCCCGCTCCGGCGCCGACGCGGTCGCCCAGGCACGTCACCCAGCGCGACTCCGCAGCCCGACGCAAGCGCTGGAACCTCAAGATCATTACGCTCCCGGGCGTGGCTGTGCCCGTCACGGCGTCATCCACCGGAGGGGGCAGGGCTCGACGCGCCGCGAGTCGCACTGACACAGATTGTCAACTGATTGATTCTCACGGGCCTGGTCGCTGTCCCGGTCCTGCGAAAGGGTTCCAAGAAGGCGGCAGTGCGGCATCTGCGCACTCGATCTGCTGCCGCGCCGAGTGTTCAGGCGCACCCACGAGAGAAGGAAACACACCCCTGATGCGCGCCCTTGTGGTCGATCACAGTGAAGCCGGACCCGTCCGGTTCGCGGATGTCGATGAGCCCGTACCGTCCGCCGGTGAGGCGTTGGTGGAGATACGGCATATCGGTCTCAACTTCGGAGAGCTGAATTACGTGCACCAGTGGCCGGCCGGCGCTGTGCACGGTCACGACGCGGCCGGCATCGTGGTGCGCGCCGCGTCCGACGGCTCGGGGCCGCCCGCGGGTACGCGCGTCGCAGTGGGAATGGCTCCCCACTCGTGGGCGGAGCGGGTGGCAGTCAGCCCCGCCTCGCTCGGCACCGTCCCCGAGGGGGTCGATCTGGCCCACGCCGCGGCGCTGGGGATCGCCGGAGTCACCCCTCTGCGAGTGCTGCGCAAGCGTTCTCTGTTGGCGCGCAACGTTCTGGTCACCGGCGCCAGCGGGGGCGTGGGGCACTTCGCCGTCCAGCTGGCGGCCCTGGCGGGCGCCCGGGTGACGGCACTCGTCGGTTCACCGGAGCGAGCCGCCGGACTCCGTGAACTCGGCGCCGACAAGGTCCTGACCGACCTGGCCGAAACCGGGGACCGGTTCGACCTCGTCCTGGACACGGTCGGCGGACCACTGGTGGCCCGGGCATGGAGTTCCCTCGCCGAGGGCGGCACCATCCACCTGGTCGGCTACTCCTCGGGGCAGGAAACCACCTTCCCGGCAGAGGCCTTGTTCGGCTTCGGCGAACCCCGCAGCATCGCCACCTACGGCGACATGACGCCGACCGGCGGGGAGCTGACGGACCTGTTGGGCCTCATGGCCGCCGGGAAGCTCTCGGCGCCGGTCGGACTGCGAGGCGACTGGCAGGACGTGGACAACGCCGTCCGGGCGCTGTTCGCGCGGAAGGTGCACGGAAAGATCGTTCTTGACGTGGCCTGACGCTGCAGGCGAGGACAGATGCGCCTCGCCCGCCGGCGGGCGGTTCGCGGCGGTGGACGAGAATGGCCCCATGGATGTGCTGGCGGAGGTCTTGCGTGTTTCGGGTGCGCGTGGAGGGCTCGGGGTCGTGCTGAAGGCCGGCGGAACCTGGGGCCTGTGGCTGGACTCCTACCCAGGGGCGGCGCTGCACGTGGTGTCCCGCGGCACCATGTGGCTCCACGTCACGGGCGAGAAACCTCTTGAGGTGCGGGCCGGAGACGCCGTCCTGGTGTCGCCGGGCACCGCACACGGGATAGCCGGCGGAGCCAGTGTGACGATGGGTTCCTGCGACCGTGAGGCAGCGGCCCGGTCCTTTGCCGATGGCCGGGCCCTGCGGCTGGGCTCGGCGCCGGTGCAGACGGAAGTGATCGTCCTGCACTACGAGCAGGACCCGGAGGTGCGCACACCGGTGCTCACCTCCCTCACCCGGCCGATGCATGTCTCAGCCCGGGAGAACGCGCAGCTCGCAAGGGCCGTCGAACTTCTCGCTGTTGAGCTCGCACAGCCGCAGATCGGCACCACCGCCGCCGTCAACAGCATCGTCGACCTGCTGCTCGTCCAGTTCGTACGCGCCTGGCTGGCCCGCCACCCGCAGGAGCGGTCCGGCTCATGGCTGGGAGCGATGCGTGATCCGGTCGTGCGCGACGCTCTGGCGTGTGTCCACGCCCAACCGGAGCACCCCTGGACCACGGAAACCCTGGCCGCCGCGACGAACGTCTCCCGGGCGACGCTGTCCAGGCGTTTCCGGTCCGCTCTCGGACAGACGCCGGGCGCGTACGTGACGCAGTGGCGTATCGACCTGGCGTCCGTCCGGCTCCGCGATACCGATGAGCCCGTCGAGTCGATCTCCGGCGCGGTCGGATACGGCTCTCCGCACGCTTTCAGCCGTGCCTTCAAACGTGCCCGAGGCACGGCCCCGGGCGAATATCGTTCTCGACTTCGCAGGTGATCCCGGCCTCGGGGAACATCGGTACAGCGGTTGGCGCTGAGATTGATCATGGTCGGCTAGCACACCGGCCGGTGGCTCTGCTGGGGTTCGCGGAAAGACGCCGGGCGGGTGCTGGGGCTGGCTACGGTCCGCTCGTGCCGGTGGAGTTTTTGACTGATGAGCAGGCCGAGGCGTACGGGAAGTTCGCCGAGGAGCCGACCCTCCCCGAGCTGGAGCGGTTCTTCTTCCTGGACGACGTCGACCGCGATCTGATCGCCCGGCGCCGCTCCGCGCACTATCAGCTCAGCTTCGCGCTCCAGATGTGCACCGTGCGCTACATCGGCCGGTTCCTGCCGGCATCGAGGACCCGGTCGTCTTCGAGGAGGACCCCGGCACCTCCAGCCGCCTCCACCCCCTCCAGCGCCCGAAGTTCGCCGAACTGCTCACCTACGCGCGGCCGGGCGACACCGTGCACATCTCCGAGATGT
>NZ_JAERUC010000110.1 GCF_016745505.1 Streptomyces silvae
CGTCTGGTGCGTGCGATCGCAAGGCGCGGAAATGTTCTCGGTGGGGGCCCCTCCCATGCCCTTCAGGCTATGGGGGAGGAGCTACCAGGGCATTTCTGCAACGCCGCGAGCGTGCGTGCCAGACGCCGCCGGGCAGGCGGGACTTTCAAAACACGCCCTAGGGCCGTGCGATCCCGTCCTCCGCGCCGTCGGCGCGTGAGGCGGGCCGTACGCATGCCCAGTTCCCCCGCGTGACGCGTCCCGCGCGCACGCGATCCGCCGGACCCGAGGACCTGACATGGCTTCCGCCAAGAACCAGAACAGCCCCGCCGCCGCACGCCGCGCCAAGCTCGACGAGGCGCGCCGCAAGGAGCGGGCCCGCGAGCGCCGCAGCCGCATCATCACCATCGCCGCCGCCGTCGTCGTGGTCGCCGGCCTCGTCGCCGGGGGCGGCTACCTGATGTCGGCCGCCGACGACAAGGACAAGGCCGAGGAGCAGGCCAGGACCTCGCCCGTCACCGGCGAGAAGTCCTGGGACGACCTGACCCAGGACCATGTCGAGACGCCTGTGGACTACCCGATGAACCCGCCCGTCGGCGGCAACCACAACCCGGTCTGGATGAACTGCGACGCCGACATCTACACCGAGGCGATACCGAAGGAGAACGCCGTCCACTCCCTGGAGCACGGCGCGGTCTGGGTCACGTACAACGACAAGGCGAAGGACGCGGACGTGAAGGCGTTCTCGGAGCGCGTCTCGAAGACGCCCTACTCCCTGATGAGCCCCGTGGCCGACCAGAAGGACCCCCTGATGCTCAGCGCCTGGGGCAAGCAGCTCACCGTGAAGAGCGCCACCGACGCCCGCGTGGCGCAGTTCTTCACCAAGTACGTCCAGGGCGCGCAGACCCCCGAGCCGGGCGCCGCCTGCTCCGGCGGGGTCGCCAAGTGAGCTCCGTCGCACGCCTGCCGCGTTCGCTGGTGTGGGCGGGGGCGGTGGTGTTCGTCGTGGCCGTGGGGCTCGTGCTGCTGATGGTCGTACGGCCCTCGGCGGCCTCTCCGTCCGGCTCCGGGGCGTCCGCCGGAGCGCCCTCGGAGAGCTCGGCCGATGTGGGGTTCGCCCGGGACATGTCGGTCCACCATCAGCAGGCGGTGGAGATGGCGTTCCTCGTCCGGGACCGCACCGAGGACGAGGACGTGCGCCGCCTCGCGTACGACATCATCAACACGCAGGCCAATCAGCGGGGCATGATGCTGGGCTGGCTGGAGTCCTGGGGCAGGCCCAAGAGTTCGGAGCGGCCGCCGATGGAGTGGATGGGCCACCCGGTCACCGCGTCCGACGGCTCACTCATGCCGGGCATGGCGACGGACACCCAGCTGGACGGGCTGCGGGCGGCGTCGGGCAGGGACGCCGAGGTGCGGTTCCTGCGGCTGATGACCGTCCATCACCGCGCGGGCGCCGACATGGCCCGCGCGGCGGCCGGTTCGGCGGCCACGGACGAGATCCGGGACCTGGCGGCCGGGATGGCCCGCGCCCAGGAGTCGGAGATCTCGCTCATGGCGGACATGCTGGAGGCCAGGGGCGCGCGCCCCTGAGCCGGGGAACCGCTCCAGGCAGAACACGGGGGGGCCGGGGCCCGGTGACGTGCGTCGCCGGGCCCCGGCCCCCCGCCGCACCGCGAATTCACCTGGCGCCCATGTCCCCCTCATGGACGCGACACCCGGCCACCGCCGCGCCGTCCGACACTTCCTGACGAGTCATGGACATGTCCCTCTCAGGTTCCCTCTCAGGTTCCTCTCACGACAGGAAGCATCCGTGCGCATGCACCGCTCCCCTCGCCTGGCGGCCACCGCCCTCCTCGGTACGGCGCTGATCACCCTCGTCCCGCTGTTCCCGGCCCACGCACGGACGCTGCCGTCCGTCCGGCCGACGGCGGAGACGGCCGCGCTGTACGACGACGAGGCGGGCGGCAACGCCAACGCCGACGACCCCGCGATCTGGCGCAACGACGCCGCCCCCGGGCGCAGTCTGGTCGTCGCCACCGCCAAGGAGGGCGGGCTGCGGGTCCACGGCCTGGACGCGTCCCTGGTGCAGACGATCGCGGCCCCGTCACCCGCGACGGAGGACGACGCCCCGGGCCGGTTCAACAACGTCGACCTCGTGGGCGGGCTCCGCACCCCGTCCGGCCGCGCCGACGTGGCCGTGGTCAGCGACCGGGGCAACGACCGACTCCGTATCTACCGGATCGATCCCTCGCAGCCCGGCGGCCCCCTGAAGGACATCACGGACCCGGCCGCCGCCCCGGTCTTCTCCTCCGGCCAGGCCGAGATCAACGAGCAGCGGACCGCGTACGGACTCGCCACCTGGCAGGACCGTTCCTCCGGGCGTTCGTACGCGCTCGTCAGCCGGCGCAACACCACGGACCTCGCTCTCCTGGAGCTGCGCCCGACGGCGGCGGGCACGGTGGGCTACCGGAAGGTGCGCACCCTCTCCCTCCCCTCGGCCTTCCGGCTCCCGGACGGCACCTCGTGGACGCCGTGCGGCGAGCCGGGAGAGCTGCCCCAGGTCGAGGGCATGGTCGTCGACCCGGAGAACGGCACGCTGTACGCCGGTCAGGAGGACGTCGGCATCTGGCGGCTGCCCGCCGGCCTCGACGGGCGCCCGGTCCTGGTGGACAAGGTCCGCGAGTACGGCGTCCCCGGGACGTACGACCCGGAGACCGAGGAGTGCGCCCCCGGCCGTGACCCCGGGTTCGGCGGCAAGCGGCTGGCGGCCGACGTGGAGGGCCTGACCCTCTTCCGGAAGGGCGGCCGCGGCTACCTCATGGCGTCGGGCCAGGGTGACGACTCCTTCGCCGTGTACGGCCGCGAGGCCTCCGGGGGCAACGCCTATGTGGGCGGCTTCCGTGTCACCGCCGCCTCGGCCGACCTCGACGGCAGCGAGGAGTGCGACGGTGCCGCGGTGCTCGCCGAGCCGCTGGGTTCCCGCTACCCGCACGGGCTGCTCGTGGTCCAGGACGGGCACGAGACCTCGGCGTCGGGCGCCGAGGAGGGCCGGGAGGCGACCGGCTTCAAGTTCGTCGACCTGCGCGCGGTGACAAAGGCCGCCGGCCTGTAGGGGCACGGCCCCGGGCCTCGTACCGCGGGCGGTGTCCGGGCAGGCATCGCATAGGCTCGGCGACGATATGAAGAGCTACCTCACGCCCCTGGGGTCCAAGGCCGACAAGGACACCGTGCGGCGCCACAACCTGAGCCTCGTGCTGCGCGCCGTACGGGACGAGGGGGAAGCCGGCGAGGCCACCCGGGCCGGGGTGTCGGCCCGGGTGGGACTGACCCGCGCCGCGGTGTCCTCCCTGGTCGAGCAGTTGCTGGACAGCGGGTTCGTCACCGAGTCGGGCAAGACGTTCAGCGGTCAGGCCGGGCGCCCCGGCACGGCCCTGAAGGTGGCGCGCACCGGGCCCGCCGGTCTCGGCGTGGAGGTCAACATCGACTACGTGTCGGTGTGCGTCGTGGATCTGGCGGGCACCGGCCGGGTACGGCAGACCGAGCACCTGGACAACCGCGGCGCCCCGCCCGAAGAGGTCCTCGCCCGGGCGGCGGGGATCGCCGCCCGCACCCTGGACTCGGCGCGGGAGCAGGATCTGTACCCGGTCGGTACGGCGCTGGCGCTGCCCGGGCTCGTGTCGGGCGGCTCCGTACGCCAGGCCCCGAACCTGGGCTGGAACCAGGTCCCCGCCGAGGAGCTCTTCGCGGACGCGCTCGCCGGTCTGCGTCCCGGCACGGCGCCGCTGCCCGTGCGCTCGGAGAACGAGGCGAATCTCGCCGCGCTGGCGGAGCTGTGGTTCGGCGGACTCGACGCGGTCCGCAGCTTCCTCTATCTGACGGGCGAGATCGGCGTCGGCGGCGCCCTGGTCCTGGACGGCGAACTGCTGCGCGGCGCGCACGGGTTCGCCGGGGAGATCGGGCATGTGGTGGTGGACCCGGCGGGTCCGGAGTGCCGGTGCGGCTCGCGGGGCTGCCTGGAGCAGTACGCCGGCCAGTCCGCCCTGCTGCGCGCGGCGGGCATCGACGAGACCGCGGGCGGGGCCGCGGGAGTGATGGAGCTGGAGCGGCGGGCGCAGGCCGGTGATCCGGTGACACTGGCCGCGGTGGCCGACGCCGGGCGGATGCTGGGGCAGGTGCTGTCCGGTGCGGTCAATCTGTTCGACCCGGACGCGGTGGTGCTCGGCGGGATATACCGGGGCCTGATGCCGTGGCTCTCGCCGCCGGCCGACCAGGAGCTGACGGGCCGCGTGGTCTCCGGCCTCTGGTCCCGGGGCGGCGGCAGGCTGCGCGCGTCGTCGGTCGCGGGTGACGCGGCACGGGGCGCGGCGGCGCTGGTGGTGCAGGACGTGCTGGCCGACCCGGTGGCGTACGCCCCGCCCTCGGCCATGGACGCCTGACAGCCGGCCCATGCCGGGCCCCGGGCTGCCCGGCGGTGGTGGTGTGGCCGTCGGGGAGCCCGGGGGGTGGGGTCAGCGGATGCCGATGAGGTGTTCCATGGCGAGCTGGTCGAGGGCTTCG
>NZ_JAERUC010000011.1 GCF_016745505.1 Streptomyces silvae
AACGCCGGAGGGGCTGGATGGTGGGGCCGGGGGGTGGGGAACAGCGGGGTGGGGAACAGTGAAGGGCCCGGGCGGAAGGATTCCGGCCGGGCCCCTCGTCGGCGGGTTACGCCTGGGTCTTGCGGAGGCGGAACGTGAGGGACAGGCCCTCGTCCTCGAACGGGGTGCCGTACGTGTCGTCCGCCTCGCCCTGTGCGTAGTCCAGGGCCAGGACCTCGTCCGAGATCAGGGGCGCGTGCTCCGTCAGGGCCTCGGCCGTCGCCGGTGAGGTGGAGGTCCAGCGGACGGCGATGCGGTCCGCCACGTCCAGGCCGCTGTTCTTGCGGGCCTCCTGGATGAGGCGGATCGCGTCACGGGCCAGGCCCGCACGCCGCAGCTCCGGGGTGATCTCCAGGTCCAGGGCGACCGTCGCGCCCGAGTCGGACGCCACCGACCAGCCCTCGCGCGGGGTCTCCGTGATGATGACCTCGTCGGGGGCGAGGGTGATCCGCTCGCCGTCGACCTCCACCGAGGCCGTTCCCTCGCGCAGGGCCAGGGACAGCGCCGCGGCGTCCGTGTCCGCCACCGCCTTGGCGACCGCCTGGACGCCCTTGCCGAACCGCTTGCCCAGTGCGCGGAAGTTCGCCTTGGCCGTGGTGTCGACCAGCGAGCCGCCCACCTCCGAGAGCGAGGCCAGGGAGGAGACGTTGAGCTCCTCCGTGATCTGGGCGCGCAGCTCCGTAGTGAGCGCCTCGAAGCCCGAGGCGGCGACCAGGGCCCGCGACAGCGGCTGCCGGGTCTTGACCCCCGACTCGGCCCGCGTGGCCCGGCCGAGCTCCACCAGGCGGCGTACCAGCGCCATCTGGGAGGAGAGCACCGGGTCGATGGACGCCGGGTCCGCCTTCGGCCAGTCGGACAGGTGCACCGACTCCGGGGCGTCCGGGGCGACGGGGACGATCAGGTCCTGCCAGACCCGCTCCGTGATGAACGGCGTCAGCGGGGCCATCAGCCGGGTCACCGTCTCCACGACCTCGTGCAGCGTGCGCAGCGCGGCCTTGTCGCCCTGCCAGAAGCGGCGGCGGGAGCGGCGGACGTACCAGTTGGACAGGTCGTCCACGAACGCCGAGAGCAGCTTGCCGGCGCGCTGGGTGTCGTAACCCTCCAGCGCCTTGGTGACCTCGTCCACCAGGGTGCCGAGCTCGCTCAGCAGCCAGCGGTCGAGGACCGTGCGGTCGGCGGGGGCCGGGTCGGCCGCGGACGGCGCCCAGCCCGACGTACGGGCGTACAGGGCCTGGAAGGCCACCGTGTTCCAGTACGTGAGGAGCGTCTTGCGGACGACCTCCTGGATCGTGCCGTGGCCCACCCGGCGCGCCGCCCACGGGGAGCCGCCGGCCGCCATGAACCAGCGGACCGCGTCGGCGCCGTGCTGGTCCATCAGCGGGATCGGCTGGAGGATGTTGCCCAGGTGCTTGGACATCTTCCGGCCGTCCTCGGCGAGGATGTGGCCCAGGCAGACCACGTTCTCGTAGGACGACTTGTCGAACACCAGGGTGCCGATCGCCATCAGCGTGTAGAACCACCCGCGCGTCTGGTCGATGGCCTCCGAGATGAACTGCGCCGGGTAACGGCTCTCGAAGATCTCCTTGTTCTTGTACGGGTAGCCCCACTGCGCGAACGGCATCGAACCCGAGTCGTACCAGGCGTCGATGACCTCGGGGACGCGGTACGCCTCCAGCTGGCAGTTCTCGTGGGAGCAGGTGAAGGTGATCTCGTCGATGAACGGGCGGTGCGGGTCGAGCGACGACTGGTCGGTGCCCGTCAGCTCCGTCAGCTCGGCGCGGGAGCCCACGCACGTCAGGTGGTCGTCCTCGCAGCGCCAGATCGGCAGCGGGGTGCCCCAGTAGCGGTTACGGGACAGCGCCCAGTCGACGTTGTTGTTCAGCCAGTCGCCGAAGCGGCCGTTCTTGACCGAGTCCGGGAACCAGTTGGTCTTCTCGTTCTCCTGGAGCAGCCGGTCCTTGACCGCCGTCGTGCGGATGTACCAGGACGGCTGCGCGTAGTAGAGCAGGGCCGTGTGGCAGCGCCAGCAGTGCGGGTAGCTGTGCTCGTACGGGACGTGACGGAAGAGCTTGCCGCGCGCGTCCAGGTCCTCGGTGAGGGCCTCGTCGGCCTTCTTGAAGAAGACACCGCCGACCAGCGGCAGGTCCTCCTCGAAGGTGCCGTCGGGGCGGACCGGGTTCACCACCGGCAGGCCGTACGCACGGCAGACCTGGAGGTCGTCGGCGCCGAACGCGGGGGACTGGTGGACCAGACCCGTACCGTCCTCGGTCGTGACGTACTCGGCGTTGACGACGTAGTGCGCCTCGCTCGGGAACTCCAGCAGCTGGAAGGGGCGTTCGTACGTCCAGCGCTCCATCTCGCGGCCGGTGAAGGTCTCGCCGGTGAGCTCCCAGCCCTCGCCGAGCGCCTTCTCGACCAGCGGCTGCGCGACGACCAGCTGCTCCGTGCCGTCCGTCGCGACGACGTAGGTGACGTCGGGGTGCGCGGCGACGGCGGTGTTGGAGACCAGGGTCCACGGCGTGGTCGTCCAGACCAGCAGCGCGGCCCGGCCGGCCAGCGGGCCCGACGTGAGCGGGAAGCGTACGAAGACCGAGGGGTCGACGACCGTCTCGTACCCCTGGGCGAGCTCGTGGTCCGAGAGGCCGGTGCCGCAGCGCGGGCACCAGGGGGCGACGCGGTGGTCCTGGACCAGCAGGTCCTTGTTGAAGATCTCCTTCAGCGACCACCACACGGAGTCGACGTACTCCGGGTCCATCGTGCGGTAGGCGTCGTCCAGGTCGACCCAGTACCCCATGCGGGTCGTGAGCTCGCTGAACGCGTCGGTGTGGCGGGTGACGGACTCGCGGCACTTCGCGTTGAACTCGGCGATGCCATAGGCCTCGATGTCCTTCTTGCCGTTGAAGCCCAGCTCCTTCTCCACCGCGAGCTCGACCGGCAGGCCGTGACAGTCCCAGCCGGCCTTGCGGCCGACGTGGTAGCCCTGCATGGTGCGGAAACGCGGGAAGACGTCCTTGAAGACGCGGGCCTCGATGTGGTGGGCCCCGGGCATGCCGTTGGCGGTCGGCGGGCCCTCGTAGAAGACCCACTCGGGGCGGCCCTCGGACTGTTCGAGGCTCTTGGCGAAGACCTTGCTGTCGCGCCAGAA
The DNA here is from genome assembly GCF_016745505.1 of Streptomyces silvae. GTDB lineage: Bacteria > Actinomycetota > Actinomycetes > Streptomycetales > Streptomycetaceae > Streptomyces > Streptomyces silvae. Next base: position 3,185 of record NZ_JAERUC010000011.1, read on the forward strand.
GTCGAGCACGGCGTGCTCGAGGGCGGGCAGGTCGACCTGGGCGGGTACCTGGCGGTACTGCGGCGATGTCATGTGCGGGCTTCCTCCGGCGGACGTCTTCCACTTCCGTCGGAGGGACGAGAGCCGGATCAGCTCCCGCGGTACCACCCTCCTTGGCCCCGGGCGTGCGCCGCCCACGGCCCCCTCATTGGGGTGCGACGCCGGTTCTACTTGCCTCGCGGCGTTCTTCCGGCGGCTCCGGGGTGATCTTCACGGCGCGCTCGCCCCCGGGCTCCCACCGTCCCCGGGTCGCTCCTGGCTGCGTACGACGCTACTCGTCCCATCGATGCCTCTCGCTGCGGCCAGTGTACGGGGCCGTACGGCCGACGGCCGACCGGTTATCCGCCGACGGTGCGGGAGGAGGGGCGTGCACCCGAATGGCCACTCGGGGCGGCAGGAGTCTCCGGAGAGCGGGCGGGGCGGATTACCGCGCGGGGAGCTGGGCACAACGGTTGCAGGCGCGCCACTGCCCGGCAGCGGGGAGGGGCGAACCGGCGGCGTGCCCCGTTGCCGCGGAGCTGGGGTCGATTTATCGTCCCCAGCACGATTCGCGTGCAAGATCACAATATGTGAAGGGGCCGCGGCCATGGTGGCGAAGAAGACCGCCGTATCGAGAACGGCGTCCGAGAGATCCACGGCTGCGGCTGCCGAGGAGGAGACCGGGAAGGCGGGCGAGGAGGCCGGCCCGGAGGCGGAGGAGTCCGGCCGGGACCCGGCGCACCACGCGCCGGCGAAGAAGAGCGCGGCGAAGAAGGCGTCGAAGAAGAGCACGGCCAAGAAGAGCGCAGCCAAGAAGGCGTCGAAGAAGGCCACGGGGGCGGCCCAGGCCGCCGAGCAGACAGGAGCCCACACGGTGGTAGCCAAGAAGAGCGCGGCCCGGACCACGGCTGTAGGAGAGGGCACCGCGACCGCGGTCCCCCCGGCCAGGGCCGGCGCGGCGACGGCGCCCGGAGACCTGGCGGTCAGGCCGGGGGAGGACCCCTGGACCCCGGAGGAGGTCGACGCGGCGCGGACCGAGCTGGCCGGTGAGGTCCTGAGGCTGCGCACCGAGCTGGAGGCGTCGGGCGCGGCGCTGGCCGGCCTGATGCGCGACTCCGGGGACGGCGCCGGGGACGACGACGCCGACACCGGTACGAAGAACATCACCAGGGAGCACGAGCTGTCCCTGGCGGCCCACGCCCAGGAGACGCTGGACCAGACCGAGCGGGCCCTCGCCCGGCTCGACGCCGGGACGTACGGGCTCTGCGAGGTCTGCGGCAAGCCGATCGGCAAGGCGCGGATGCAGGCCTTCCCCCGGGCCACGCTCTGCGTGGAGGACAAGCAGAAGCAGGAGCGGCGCGGATAACGGCTCCGCGTCCCGGCCGGGCGATGGTGCCGGACCGGGCGGCCGGACGGTGCGGGCCCGGGTGACGGTGCCGGGCCGGGTGGCCGGACGGTGCCGGACCGGACGGATCGGGCCGGACCGGTTCGTTCCGGTCCGGTCCGGCCTGACCAGGCCCGATCCGGCGGCCGTGGAAGCCGGGGAGGCGGGTCCTGGGGCCCCTGATCCCCCGGGTGTGTCGTACCCTCGTCCTCAGTCAGGCACCTAGGTTGAGGGACTCACGTGGCAGAGGCGGAGCGCATCATCGGTACGCCGGATATCCCTGATGCCGAGAGGGCCGACGGGGCGGAGCCCCAGCAGCCCGCCGAGGGCACGGCCCCGGCCGCGAGCGACGGGCCGGTCGGCGGACGGGGCAGGAAGAAGATCCTGGTCCTCCTCGGCGTGGCCGTCCTGGCCTACCTCCTGGACCTGGTCAGCAAGATGATCGTGGTCGCGAAGCTGGAGCACCAGGAGCCCATCGAGATCCTGGGCGACTGGCTCAAGTTCGACGCGATCCGCAACGCCGGCGCCGCCTTCGGGATCGGTGAGGCGTTCACCGTGATCTTCACGGCCATCGCGGCCGTCGTGATCATCGTGATCATCCGGCTGGCCCGCAAGCTCTACAGCCTGCCCTGGGCCATCGCCCTGGGGCTGCTGCTCGGCGGAGCACTCGGCAACCTCACCGACCGCATCTTCCGTGCGCCCGGGGTCTTCAAGGGCGCGGTGGTCGACTTCATCGCCCCCGCGCACTTCGCCGTCTTCAACCTCGCCGACTCCGCGATCGTCTGCGGCGGGATCCTCATCGTGATCCTTTCCTTCAAGGGCCTGGACCCCGACGGCACCGTGCACAAGGACTAGTGGGCGCAAGGCATACTCGACTGGTGAGTACGTATCCCGAGGTCCGCACCCTGCCCGTACCCGACGGCCTGGAGGGCGAGCGTGTCGACGCCGCCATCTCCCGGATGTTCGGTTTCTCCCGCACCAAGGCCGCCGAGCTGGCCGCTGCCGGGAAGGTCCAGGTGGACGGCGCGGTGGCCGGGAAGTCCGAGCGGGTCCACGGCGGCGCCTGGCTGGAGGTGGAGATGCCGCAGGCACCCGCTCCGGTCCAGGTCGTCGCCGAGCCCGTCGAGGGCATGGAGATCGTCCATGACGACGACGACATAGTCGTCATCATGAAGCCGGTGGGCGTCGCCGCCCACCCCAGCCCCGGCTGGACCGGCACCACCGTCATCGGTGGCCTCGCCGCGGCCGGCTACCGCATCTCGACCTCGGGCGCCGCCGAGCGCCAGGGCATCGTGCACCGGCTGGACGTCGGCACCTCGGGCCTGATGGTCGTGGCCAAGTCCGAGCGGGCGTACACCCTGCTCAAGGCGCAGTTCCGCGACCGGGTCGTCGAGAAGAAGTACCACGCCCTGGTGCAGGGCCACCCCGACCCGATGAGCGGCACCATCGACGCCCCCATCGGCCGCCACCCGCAGCACGACTACAAGTGGGCCGTCACCGCCGAGGGCAAGCCCTCCGTGACGCACTACGACCTCATCGAGGCCTACCGCGCGGCCAGCCTGCTCGACATCAAGCTGGAGACCGGGCGCACCCACCAGATCCGGGTGCACATGTCCGCGCACCGCCACCCCTGCGTCGGCGACCTGACCTACGGCGCCGACCCCACGCTGGCCAAGCGCCTCGGCCTGACCCGGCAGTGGCTGCACGCGGTCCGGCTCGGCTTCGAGCACCCGTCCGACGGCCGCTGGGTCGAATTCGAGAGCGGCTACCCCGACGACCTGCGCCACGCCCTCGACACGATCGCCGCGGAGAGCGAATGACTTCCGGCACCACCCCGTACAGCACCCGCAGGGCCCTCGGTGAGAGCGACCTCGCGGCCTGCTTCCAGGTCCGTAAGGACGTCTTCGTCGGCGAGCAGCAGGTCCCCGAGGAGATCGAGTACGACGTCCACGACGCCACGGCCGTGCACGTCATCGCCGTGGCCGCGGACGGTTCCACGCTCGGCACGGGGCGGCTGCTGCACGGCGAGGCCGCGGCGGACCGGACCGGCGGCGACCTGGCCGTCGGGTCGCTCGGCCGGCTCGCCGTGACCCGCGCGGCCAGGGGCCTGGGCGTCGGTGCCGCACTGGTCCGGGCCATAGAGGAAGAGGCCCGGACGCTGGGCCTGAGCGCCGTGGACCTGCACGCCCAGACGCACGCCCTCGGCTTCTACGAGCGGCTCGGCTACACGGCGTACGGCCCCGAGTTCCCGGACGCCGGGATCCCGCACCGGTCCATGCGCCGGGCGCTCTGACCGCACCCCCGAAGGGGGGTTGCCGCAGGTCCGCGGGGCGCACATGGCACGCTGGGAGCTCTCATCGGCTGATCAACGGGCCCCGGGGGCCCGGCGCGCTGCGGAAGGCACAACGTGGACCAGATGGCACTCCTGCTCCTGCTCCTGCTCGGAGCGGTGGTCACGGTGCCGCTCGGGGAGCGCCTGCGTCTCCCGGCACCGATCCTGATGACCCTGGCCGGGATCGTCATGGCCTTCGCCAGTTTTGTCCCCGATGTGGACATCCCCCCGGAGTTCATCCTCCCCGCCGTGCTGCCCCCGCTGCTGTACGCCTCCGTGCAGCGCACCTCCTGGCGGCAGTTCGCGGCCAACCGGCGGCCGATCTTCCTGCTGGCCGTCGCCCTCGTCTTCGTCACGACGGCGGCTGTCGCCACGGTCGCCAACGCGCTGGTGCCCGGTCTGCCCATCGCCGCGGCCGTCGCCCTGGGCGCGCTCGTCGCCCCGCCGGATCCCGTCGCCGCGACGGCCGTCGCCGGCTCGGTCGGGCTGCCGCGCAGGCTCGTGTCGGTCCTGGAGGGCGAGGGGCTGTTCAACGACGTCACGGCGATCGTGCTCTACCACGTGGCCATCGCCGCCGCCGTGAGCGGCACCTTCTCGCTGCCCGCCGCGTTCGGGCTGCTCGTCCTCTCCGCCGTGGTCGCCGTGGTCGTCGGCCTGGTGCTCGGCTGGCTCACCATCAAGCTGATGGGGTACCTGGGCGACGCCACCCTCCAGGTCGGCCTGACGCTCCTCGTGCCGTTCGTCAGCTACGTACTGGCCGAGGAGCTGATGGGTTCGGGCGTGCTCTCCGTCCTGACCACCGCGCTCTTCCTCGCCGAGCACACCGCCGACGCCGACGACGTCCTCGGGCGCCTCACCGGCCGGTCCTTCTGGGAGATCGTCGACACTCTGGTCACCGGTGTCGCCTTCGGCCTGATCGGCCTCGAACTCCACAACGTCTTCGGCACCGCCGACGGACGCGAACTGACCCTGCTGGGCTGGGGGCTCGGTGTCGCGGCGGTCGTCGTCGGCGTACGGCTCCTGTGGCTGCTGCCCGCCAGCTGGCTCGCCAAGCGACTGCACACCCGCCGTGACGTCAGCGAGGAGATCCCCACCAGCGTCCGCGAGACCGTCGTCATGTGGTGGGCCGGGATGCGCGGGGTGGCCTCCGTCGCGCTGGCGCTCGCGATCCCGCTGGAGACGGACGACGGCAAGCCGTTCCCCGGCCGGGACGAGATCATCTTCATCGCGTTCGTCGTCATCATGGTCACCCTCGTCCTCCAGGGCCTGACCCTGCCGTGGCTCGTGCGCAAGCTCGGCGTCCGGGCGGACACCGACGCCGAACAGGCACTGGAGCGCGATCTCGCGATCCGTGCGGCGAAGGCCGCCAAGGCCCGCCTCAAGGAGGTCCAGAACACCGAGGAGCTCCCCGAGGAGGTGCTGGAGCGGCTCCAGCGCGCGGCGTACGACATCGGGGCGCGGATCAGCCCCGACATGGTCGACGAGGACCGGCGCGATGCCTACGCGCAGCGGGCCAAGCGGTTCAAGGAGGTCGGCCGGATCCAGCGCGAGATGATGTCGGCCGCCCGCCACGCGGTGCTCGACGCCCGCAGCGAGCCGGGCTCGGACCCCGAGGTGGTGGACCGGGTGCTGCGCTTCCTGGACGTGCACAGCCTGCGCTGACCGGCCCGGCTCGCCCCCTGCGGCGCCCGTTCGGCCACGCCCAGTGTGGGGGGCCTTGTCCGGGGCCGGCTCAGCCACGCCCTGTGCGGGGCGCCTTGTCCGGGGTCGGCACATGGCCGTTGGGCGGGGTCCGGCCGTGGTCCGCGCCCGTCAGCTCCCGCCAGTGGTCGCCCGGCGGCAGCACCGCGGGCGACGTCACGACCCGGGGCAGCGCGTACGGGTGGTGGTCGCGGAGCCAGCCGATCATCTGCTCCCGCACCGCGCAGCGCACCGTCCAGATGTCGTCTGCGTCCTTCGCGGTGACCACCGCCCGCACCTCCATCGTGGTCGGGGAGGTGTCCGTGACGGCCAGGGACCAGTCGCGGCCGTCCCAGGCGGCGCACTGGCCGAGGATGTCGCGCAGCTTGTCACGCATCGCGGAGACCGGGGCCGAGTGGTCGAGCTGGAAGAAGACGGTGCCGGACATCTGCACGCCGCCGCGCGACCAGTTCTCGAACGGGTTGCTCGTGAAGTAGGACACCGGCATGGTGAACCGCCGCTCGTCCCAGGTCCGTACGGTGAGGAAGGTCAGGGTGATCTCCTCCACCGTGCCCCACTCCCCGTCCACGACCACGGTGTCGCCGAGCCGCACCATGTCGCCGAAGGCGATCTGGAACCCGGCGAAGAGGTTGCCGAGGGTCGACTGGGCCGCGACACCGGCGACGATGCCGAGCACACCGGCCGACGCCAGCATCGACGTTCCGACGGACTGCATCGCGGGGAAGGTGAGCAGCATCGCGGCGACCGCGACGGTCGCCACCACCGCGGTGACCACACGCTGGATCAGCGTCACCTGGGTCCGGACCCGGCGGACACGGGCGGGGTCGCGCGTCGAGGTCGCGTAACGGGCGTACGAGGACTGGACGATCGTGGCGGCCACGCGGATCACCAGCCAGGCCGTCGCCCCGATCAGCACCAGGGTCAGGACCTGGCCGATCGCGTCCCGGTTGTCGCGCACCACGTCGATCCTGAGCTGGCCGAAGCTCGCCCTCAGCAGCGCCGTGCAGAGCACCACCTGGAGGGGCGGACGGCAGAGCCGCAGCAGGCCCCAGAGAGGCGTCTCGTGATGGCGGCTGTCCGCGCGGCGCAGCAGCAGGTCGACCAGCCACCCCACCAGCAGGGTGATCACCAGCGACCCGCCCAGCACGAGCAGCGGTCGCAGTACGTTCTCCATTCCGTCGTCCTCCAAGAGTCGGGGCGGGCCTGGCACCATGGAGCGCATGAACATCATGCTTTTCCACTCGACCTACGGTCTGAGGCCGGCCGTGCACGCGTCTGCCGAGCGGCTGCGCGCAGCCGGGCACGAGGTGCGCGTGCCCGATCTCTTCGAGGGGCACACCTTCGAAACGGTCGAGGAAGGAATGGCCTTCAAGGACCAGGTGGGCAAGGACGAGCTGCTCAAGCGTGCCGTGCTGGCCGCCGCGCCCTACTCGGACCAGGGCCTCGTGTACGCGGGATTCTCCTTCGGGGCCTCCGTGGCGCAGACCCTCGCGCTCGGCGACGCGAAGGCCCGCGGGCTGCTGCTCCTCCACGGCACGTCGGACATCGCCGAGAACGCCTCGGTGGACGAGCTGCCCGTGCAGCTGCACGTCGCCGACCCCGACGCGTTCGAGTCGCCGGACTGGCTGAACAGCTGGTACCTCCAGATGCAGCGGACCGGGGCCGACGTCGAGATCTACCGCTATCCCGGGGCCGGGCACCTGTACACGGACCCCGAGCTGCCCGACTTCGACCAGGACGCCGCCGAGCTGACCTGGAAGGTCGCGCTCGGCTTCCTGGCCACGCTGTAGCCACCCGGGCGGGGCCGCGCACCCCGGTGCGCGGCCCCGCCCGGTTTTGGCCGGTCAGCGCACCGGGGCGTTCACCCGCTCGATCTTCTGGGTGCCGCTGAGCGTGCGGTAGGAGCGGACCCAGGACGACGTCGCGTCCTTCGCGGTCTTGTCGGAGACCGCGTAGTAGTCCATCTGCGAGCGCTCGGCCGTCACATCGAGGACGCCGTAGCCGTGCGAGTCCAGATCGACCCACTTCACATGGCGGTTGGCGGCCTTCACCGCTGCCGCCGCGACCAGCGACACCGTCTGCGGGGCCACCCGCAGGATGTCGTCCAGGTTGTCCGAGGTCACCGACGTCACCACGAACTCGGTCGCCGCGGAGGCGGACAGCGGGTACGTCGCCGCCTTCACCGGTACGTCGTTGGCCCACGCCATGTGGATGTCACCGGTGAGGAAGACCGTGTCCAGGACGCCGTTGTCCCGCAGATGGGAGATCAGCTCCTTGCGGTCGTCCGTGTAGCCGTCCCACTGGTCGACGTTGACCGCGAGCCCCTCCGAGGGCAGCCCCAGCAGCTCCGCAAGCGGCGCGAGGAGATGGGCCGGCAGCGCCCCGAAGGCGACCGGCGAGATCATCACCGAGGTGCCGACCAGCTTCCACCGGGCGTCGGACGCGGTCAGACCGGCCTTCAGCCAGTCCAGCTGGGCCCGGCCCGTGATCGTGCGCTCCGGGTCGTCGACCGCGCCGTTGCCGATCGAGGCCTGCTCGGAACGGAAGCTGCGCAGGTCGAGCAGGTGCAGCTCGGCGAGCCGGCCGAAGCTCAGACGCCGGTAGACGGTGCCCTCGGTGGAGGCGCGGACCGGCATCCACTCGAAGTAGGCCTGCTTCGCGGCGGCGACCCGGGCGGCCCACGAGCCCTCCGTGCCGGGGGTGTGGTTCTCGGCGCCCCCCGACCAGGCGTCGTTGGCGAACTCGTGGTCGTCCCAGATCGCGATCACCGGATGGGTGGCGTGCAGGGTCTGGAGGTCTGTGTCCGTCTTGTACGTGCCGTGCCGGAGGCGGTAGTCGGCGAGCGTGGTGATCTCGTGGAGCGGGGCGTGGGGACGTACGACGGTGTCCTGGGTCGGATAACTGCCCGACGCGTACTCGTAGATGTAGTCGCCCAGGTGCAGCACGGCGTCCAGGTCGGTGCGGTCCGCGAGATGGCGGTACGGGGAGAACCAGCCCGCCTCCCAGTTGGCGCAGGACACCACGCCGAACCGGATCCCCGGGACGGTGGCACCGGCGGCGGGCGCCGTGCGGGTGCGGCCGACGGGGGAGACGATGCCCTGGCCGCCCTCGGTCCCGCCGGGCGGGGCCGAGAAGCGGAACCAGTACGTCGTGGCGGGGCGCAGCCCGCGGACGTCGGCCTTGACGGTGTGGTCGGAGGCGGCCCGTGCGACGGCCGTGCCCCGGGCCGCGACCCGGGTGAAGGCCTTGTCCTCGGAGATCTCCCAGATCACCGGGGTGTCGGCGCCGGTGCCCGAGCCGGGCAGGGCGCCGGGGGAGGGGGTCACACGGGTCCACAGGAGGATGCCGTCGGGCAGCGGGTCGCCCGAGGCGACGCCGTGCAGGAAGGCGGGGCCGTCGGCGGCGTGGGCGCCGGCGGCGGTGGCGGTGAGCACGGAGCCGGCGACCGCGGTGGCGGCGGCGGCCTTGACGACCGTGCGGCGGCTGGGTGTCGCGGAGAGGTGTCGTCTGGTCACGGGCCATCACCCTACTGGCGGGTAGAGCGAACAGGCGGGCGAACAAAGGAAGTTCGCCCGCCTGTTGGCCGGATGTCGCCAGGAGTTACGCCTGCCGCCCCCGCGGGGCCGCGGGATCTCCCGTCACGCGGGAGGTCCCGTCGGTCCGGGGCTCCCGTCGGCGGCAGGCCCCGTCGGTCCGGGGATCCCGTCACGCGGCGGGGCTCCGTGAGGCAGGGTCAGCCCTTCAGTGCCTTGGTGACCGCCGTGTTGAAGTCGGCCACGGTCATGGGGGCGTTCTCGCTGCCCTCGGCGGTGAGTGTCTTGCCGTCCATCTTGAGCGTCGGCGTGCCCTGGACACCGCTCTTGTCGAACGCCTTGGACATCTTGATCGCCCAGGCGTCGTACGTGCCGTCCTCGACGTCCTTCTGGAACGCCTTGTTGCCCTTCAGCGCGTCCACCGACTCCGCCACGTCGAGCAGGTAGCTGTCCTTGGCGAACTTGTCGTCCGTCTCCTCGGGGTGGTACTTCGCGGAGTACAGCGCGGTCTTGTACTCCAGGAAGGCGTCCGGGCTCACGTTCAGCGCCGCACCCAGCGCGCTCAGGGCGTTCTTCGAGCCCTCGCCGCTGTCCGAGTTGTCGATGAAGGTCGCACCGACGTACTTGATCTTGTACTTGCCGGCCTCGACGTCCTTGGCCACGGTCTCGCCGACCGTCTGCTCGAACGTGGCGCAGATCGGGCAGCGCGAGTCCTCGTACAGCTCCAGGGTCTTCTTGGCGCTCGACTCACCGATCACGACGGTCGTGCCGTCGTCGCCCGAGGTGTTCTTGGGGGCGGTGACGTTCTTCGCGTCGGCGGCGGCCTCCCAGGCGGAGGGCTTGTTCAGCTGCATCACGCCGTAGCTGACCGCGCCGGCGACGGCGAGCACGGCCACGACCGAGACGCCGACGACGACCTGCTTGCGGGCCTTGTCCTTCTTGGCCTGGCGCTCGCGCTCCGCGCGCAGCCGCTCGCGGGCGGCGGACTTGTTGGCCTGGGTGTTGCGCTTGCTCATGGGGATGCTCCGTAGGGGGTTCGAAGGGGGGTACCGCGACTCAGGCAGAGGTGAGGGCCATGAGCGGCGGGCCCCTCCGTCCCACGGAGTGCACCAGGAAGCGGGCCGGTGCGAGCGGGTGCGGGCGCCCGGCGCGACGGGCGGGCTGTGCGCGCCGCCGGGCCGTGCCCACCACGGCGACCGCGGTGAGCAGCGGCCGGAAGGCGACGGCCGCGGCCGCGCGCAGCAGCCCCGCGAGCGCCGACTCGCCGCGCCGCAGCCAGGCGGCGGCCAGCAGGCCCACCGCCACGTGCGCGGCCAGCAGCAGCCAGGGGACCGCGGGACCCGGCGAGGCCAGCAGGGCGGCGGCATGGCCGCCCTGGCCGGTCACCCCGGCCAGCGGTGTGCCGACCGACGCCACACCGGAGAGCCCGTCGGCCCCGCTTCCTGCCTCGCCGCCGCAGAGCACGTCGACGCCCACGGAGCGCAGCGGGCCCGCGATCGGGCCGCCCGCCGCCCCGTAACAGAGGTGCTGGCCGGTGGTGAACACGGTGTCGGCGGCCAGCTCCAGCGGGACCAGCAGCCCGGCGATCGCCCCGAAGCCGCGCTCCCGGCCGGCCAGTGCGAACGCCACGGCGAAGACGGCCCCGGCCAGCAGCGCCACGACGGTCAGCGGCAGCGGAACCCGGGAGAGCAGCACATGGGACGCGGACGAGAGCGTGACGACGAGCGCGGTGAACAGCGCCGCGCGTACCGCTCTGATCCTGGTCCCTGATACGTCCATCGCCGGAGAGTGTGTCATGCGTTCCTGTAAGCGAGCCCTAAGGACGCCGCGGGAGGCCCGGAGCCCGGGTCTCCCGCGCGCGGGTCCTACAGGCCCGGGATGCGGCCGTTGCGGAAGAGGTCGACGAAGATCTGGTGGTCGGCGCGGGCGCGGGCGCCGTAGCCGTGCGCGAAGTCCACGAGGAGCTCCGCGAAGCCGTCCTCGTCGGCCGCGATGGCCGCGTCGATCGCGCGCTCCGTGGAGAACGGCACCAGCGAGTGCCCGCTCTCGTCGTCCGCCGCCGAGTGCATCGTCGCCGTGGCCCGGCCGAGGTCGGCGACCACCGCCGCGATCTCCTCCGGCTCGTCGATGTCGGACCAGTCCAGGTCCACCGCGTACGGAGAGACCTCGGCGACCAGCTGCCCCGACCCGTCCAGCTCCGTCCAGCCGAGCCACGGGTCGGCGTGCGCCTGGAGCGCGCGCTGCGAGATCACCGTGCGGTGGCCCTCGTGCTGGAAGTAGTCCCGCACGGCCGCGTCCGTGACGTGCCGGGAGACCGCGGGGGTCTGCGCCTGCTTGACGTAGATCACCACGTCGTTCTCCAGGGCGTCGCTGTTGCCCTCCAGCAGGATGTTGTACGAGGGCAGGCCCGCCGACCCGATGCCGATGCCCCGGCGGCCGACGACGTCCTTCACCCGGTAGGAGTCGGGCCGGGTGAGGCTCGACTCCGGCAGCGTCTCCAGATAGCCGTCGAACGCAGCGAGCACCTTGTAGCGCGTCGCCGCGTCCAGGTCGATCGCGCCTCCGTCGGCGGTGAACCGGCGCTCGAAGTCCCGGATCTCCGTCATCGAGTCCAGCAGGCCGAACCGGGTCAGCGAACGGGCGTCGCGCAGCGCGCCGAGCAGCGGGCCGTCGGCGGTGTCCAGGGTGAAGGGCGGCACCTCGTCGTTCTTGGCGCCCGTCGCCAGGGCGTGGATCCGCTCCCGGTAGGCGGCGGCGTAGACCCGGACGAGCTCGGTGATCTGGTCGTCGCCCAGGGCCTTCGCGTAGCCGATCAGGGCGACGGAGGCGGCGAAGCGCTTCAGGTCCCAGGTGAAGGGGCCCACGTACGCCTCGTCGAAGTCGTTGACGTTGAACACGAGCCGGCCGTTGGCGTCCATGTAGGTGCCGAAATTCTCGGCGTGCAGATCGCCGTGGATCCACACCCGGCTCGTGCGCTCGTCCAGATAGGCGCCGGAGTGCTGCTCACGGTCCAGGTCGGCGTAGAACAGGCCGGCGGAGCCCCGGTAGAACGCGAACGCCGAGCCGGCCATCTTGCGGAACTTGACCCGGAAGGCGGCGGGGTCGGCGGCCAGGAGCTGCCCGAACGCGGTGTCGAAAACGGCGAGGATCTGCTCCCCGCGCTCTTCTGCGCCGGTCTGCGTGTCCGACATCGCTGGGTGCCTCCTGGTACATGGCGTTCATGACAAAAGGGACGGGCGTCCCCGCTCTTCCAACGCGCGACCGTACCCCGGAGTGCCCGCCGGTTGTCACCTCGGAGACGTAGACTTCCACGCTGTCCCCCCGGGTCCCTCCCGGCCCGATCCGAACGACGGAACCCAGCCGTCATCCCGAGTTCTTCCGGAGGCACAGCGCCGTGAGCAAGCCGCCATTCACGCACCTGCACGTCCACACCCAGTACTCGCTGCTGGACGGTGCCGCGCGGCTCAAGGACATGTTCGAGGCGGCGAACACGATGGGCATGTCGCACATCGCCATGACCGACCACGGCAACCTCCACGGCGCCTACGACTTCTTCCACTCGGCCCAGAAGGCCGGGGTGACGCCGATCATCGGGATCGAGGCCTACGTCGCCCCCGAGTCGCGCAAGCACAAGCGCAAGATCCAGTGGGGCCAGCCCCACCAGAAGCGGGACGACGTCTCGGGTTCCGGTGGTTACACCCACAAGACGATCTGGGCGGCGAACAGCACCGGCCTGCACAACCTCTTCAAGCTCTCCTCGGACGCGTACGCCGAGGGCTGGCTGCAGAAGTGGCCGCGTATGGACAGGGAGACCATCTCCCAGTGGTCCGAGGGCCTGATCGCCTCCACCGGGTGCCCCTCCGGCGAGGTGCAGACCCGGCTGCGGCTCGGCCAGTTCGACGAGGCGGTCCAGGCGGCCTCCGACTACAAGGACATCTTCGGCGAGGGCCGGTACTTCCTGGAGCTGATGGACCACGGCATCGAGATCGAGCGCCGGGTCCGTGACGGGCTCCTCGAGATCGGCAAGAAGCTGAACATCCCGCCGCTCGTGACGAACGACTCGCACTACACGTACGCCCACGAGGCGACGGCGCACGACGCGCTGCTCTGCATCCAGACCGGCAAGAACCTCTCCGACCCGGACCGCTTCCGCTTCGACGGCACCGGCTACTACCTCAAGACGACCGACGAGATGTACGCCGTCGACTCCTCGGACGCCTGGCAGGAGGGCTGCGCCAACACCCTCCTGGTCGCGCAGCAGATCGACACCACCGGCATGTTCGAGAAGCGCGACCTGATGCCGAAGTTCGACATCCCGGAGGGCTTCACCGAGGTCACCTGGTTCCAGGAGGAGGTCCGGGTCGGCATGGAGCGCCGGTACCCGGGAGGCGTCCCCGAGGACCGGCAGAAGCAGGCCGAGTACGAGATGGACATCATCATCCAGATGGGGTTCCCGGGGTACTTCCTCGTCGTGGCCGACTTCATCATGTGGGCCAAGAACAACGGCATCGCGGTCGGCCCCGGCCGTGGTTCCGCCGCCGGTTCGATCGTCGCGTACGCCATGGGCATCACCGACCTCGACCCGATCACCCACGGGCTGATCTTCGAGCGCTTCCTCAACCCCGAGCGCGTCTCCATGCCCGATGTCGACATCGACTTCGACGAGCGCAGGCGCGTCGAGGTGATCCGGTACGTGACCGAGAAGTACGGCGCCGACAAGGTCGCCATGATCGGCACCTACGGCAAGATCAAGGCCAAGAACGCCATCAAGGACTCCGCGCGCGTCCTCGGCTACCCGTACGCGATGGGCGACCGCCTCACCAAGGCCATGCCCGCCGACGTCCTCGGCAAGGGCATCGACCTCAGCGGCATCACCGACCCCAAGCACCCGCGCTACAGCGAGGCGGGCGAGATCCGGGGGATGTACGAGAACGAGCCGGACGTCCAGAAGGTCATCGACACCGCCAAGGGTGTCGAGGGCCTCGTCCGGCAGATGGGCGTCCACGCCGCCGGCGTGATCATGTCCAGCGAGCCCATCGTCAACCACGCCCCGGTCTGGGTCCGGCACACCGACGGCGTCACCATCACGCAGTGGGACTACCCGCAGTGCGAGTCGCTCGGCCTGCTGAAGATGGACTTCCTCGGCCTGCGCAACCTGACGATCATGGACGACGCCATCAAGATGGTGAAGGCCAACAAGGGCATCGACCTGGAGATGCTCTCCCTGCCGCTGGACGACCCCAAGACGTACGAGCTGCTCTGCCGCGGTGACACGCTCGGGGTGTTCCAGTTCGACGGCGGCCCCATGCGTTCGCTGCTGCGCCAGATGCAGCCCGACAACTTCGAGGACATCTCCGCCGTCTCGGCCCTCTACCGGCCGGGCCCGATGGGAATGAACTCGCACACGAACTACGCCGAGCGCAAGAACGGCCGCCAGGAGATCACCCCGATCCACCCGGAGCTGGAGGAGCCGCTCAAGGAGGTCCTCGGCCTCACCTACGGCCTCATCGTGTACCAGGAGCAGGTGCAGAAGGCCGCCCAGATCGTCGCCGGCTACTCGCTCGGCGAGGCCGACATCCTGCGCCGCGTGATGGGCAAGAAGAAGGCCGACGAGCTGGCGAAGAACTTCGTCCTCTTCGAGGCAGGCGCCAAGAAGAACGGCTTCTCCGACGCGGCCATCAAGGCGCTCTGGGACGTGCTGGTGCCCTTCGCCGGATACGCGTTCAACAAGGCGCACTCCTCGGCGTACGGCCTGGTCACCTACTGGACCGCCTACCTCAAGGCGAACTACCCCGCCGAGTACATGGCGGCCCTGCTGACCTCCGTCAAGGACGACAAGGACAAGTCGGCGGTCTACCTCAACGAGTGCCGGCGCATGGGCATCAAGGTCCTCCCGCCGAACGTCAACGAGTCCGAGTCGAACTTCGCCGCCCAGGGTGACGACGTAATCCTCTTCGGGCTCACCGCCGTCCGCAACGTCGGGCAGAACGTGGTCGACTCGATCATCAGGTGCCGCAAGGCGAAGGGGAAGTACTCCACGTTCCCCGACTTCCTCGACAAGGTCGAGGCGGTCGTCTGCAACAAGCGCACCGTCGAATCGCTCATCAAGGCCGGCGCCTTCGACGAGATGGGACACACCCGCAAGGGACTCGTCGCCCACCACGAGCCGATGATCGACAACGTGGTGCAGGTCAAGCGCAAGGAGGCCGAGGGACAGTTCGACCTCTTCGGCGGCGGCGAGACGGACAGCGACGAGCCGGGCTTCGGTCTCGACGTGGAGTTCTCCGACATCGAGTGGGAGAAGTCCTACCTGCTCGCGCAGGAGCGCGAGATGCTCGGCCTGTACGTCTCCGACCACCCGCTCTTCGGTCTGGAACACGTCCTGTCCGACAAGTCGGACGCGGCGATCTCGCAGCTCACCGGCGGTGAGCACTCCGACGGGGCGATCGTCACCGTGGGCGGCATCATCTCCGGCCTCCAGCGCAAGATGACCAAGCAGGGCAACGCCTGGGCCATCGCCACCGTGGAGGACCTCGCCGGCTCCATCGAGTGCATGTTCTTCCCCGCGACCTATCAGCTGGTCTCCACCCAGCTCGTCGAGGACACCGTCGTCTTCGTCAAGGGGCGCCTCGACAAGCGCGAGGACGTGCCGCGCCTGGTCGCCATGGAGATGCAGGTCCCCGACATCTCCAACGCGGGGACCAACGCGCCCGTCGTCCTGACCATCCCCACGGTCCGGGTCACCCCGCCCATGGTCAGCCGGCTCGGCGAGGTCCTCAGCAACCACCGGGGCGACACCGAGGTGCGCATCAGGCTCCAGGGCCCGCGCAAGACCACCGTCCTCCGGCTCGACCGGCACCGCGTCAAGCCGGACCCCGCCCTCTTCGGCGACCTGAAGGTGCTGCTCGGCCCGTCCTGCCTGGCCGGCTGACGACCGCACCCGCACCGCGAGAGGGGCGCCCCGCCAGTGGCGCGGCGCCCCTCTCGGCCTGTCGGCCCGGCGGGCCGTCAGTTGTGGCCGAAGCGCTTCTGGTGCTTGCGTGCGACGTCGGCCGGGCTGCCCTGCGCCTGCGACTGGGGCTGGGTCTGCGACTCGTACGCCGTCGACTTGGCCTCCTCGGCGCCGCGCTCGGCGGCGGACGCGCGGTCCTGCTGGCTGCCCTGCTTACGGTTCTTGTTCTTCGCCATCGTGATGCCTCCTGAGAGAGATCTGGGGGGTCCAGAACCGCTGTCAGACTCACATAGCACCGGAAAGGTCGCATGTTGGATCATTACCGAGCGTAGTAGGCGAGGTATCATGCGCCGCTTCCCGATCCGCCACGCCGATGATCGAGTTCCGGACCTTAACCCCCCTGCCGTCGGGCAGACTCGAAGGAAACCCTGAGTAAGCGAACCCCGGGCCGGCGGACCCACCCCCACGTCAGGGCCCGCCGATCCGCTCCCGAGTTGGAAGAGGGTGGAACGCGTGGACCGTTGCGTCGTCCTGGTGGACGCCGGCTACTTGCTGGGCGCAGCCGCGAGTCTGCTGGCCGGAGAGCCCGCCCGTTCCCGCATCACCGTCGACCACGCGGCCCTGATCCAGGGCCTGCGCGAGCGCGCGGAGGCCGATACGGAACAGCCCCTGCTGCGCATCTACTGGTTCGACGGCGCACCCGACCGCGTGCCGCAGCCCGAGCACCGCAGGCTGCGGGTCATGCCCCGGGTGACCGTTCGGCTGGGCGCGCTCACGCGCAGTGACGGCCGCTGGGCACAGAAGGGCGTCGACGCGGCCATGCACGCCGAGCTGACCGAGCTGGCCAGGAACCGCGCCTGCTCCGACGTGGTGCTCGTGACCGGTGACGGCGATCTGCTGCCCGGGCTGATGTCCGCCAAGGAGCACGGCGTCGCCGTCCACCTCTGGGCCGTGCAGGCCGCCGACGGCGACTACAACCAGTCCGAGGACCTCGTCGCCGAGGCCGACGAGCGCCGCGTGCTCGACCGGGCCTGGATCACCAAGGCCGTACGGGCCAAGGAGACGGGCGGCGTGTGCGCGCCCCCGCCCGTCCCGCGCCCCGAGATCGCCGCGATCCTCTCCGCACCGCTGCCCGAGGCCGCCCTCGCCGCCTCCGCCGAGCGCGCCTCGGAGGCCCAGGCCGCCGCGGCCCGTAACGGCACCGGCACCGGGACCGCGGAGCCGGAGGCCGCCCCGCACCCCCAGCCCGCTCCCGGGCACAAGGGCGTCCCCACCCCCAAGGACCTGGCGAGCCTGCGCGCCCCCGGCGCCCAGGCCGCGCAGCACACCCCGCAGCCGCCCGCCCCCAACGCGACCCTGCGCTGGTCGTCCGACAAGGGCTGGGTCGAGCGCGGGGGGCCGCTCGGCGAACCCGCCGAGACCGCGTCCCTGCCGACCCTGGCCCAGCTCACCAGCGCGGAACAGCGCTGGGCGGACCGGGAGGAGGACATCACCACCGTCGGCGGTGACCCCTTCGAGGTCGGCCAGGTCTTCGCCCGGCGCTGGATGGAACGGCTGCCGGAGACCGTCCACCTGCAGAAGCTGTCCACCATGTACCCCCGCATCCCGCACCGCATCGACGGTGAACTGCTGAGATACGCGGCCCGCTTCGGGCTGCTCGCGCACAAGGACGACCAGATCGACGAGCACGACCGCTATGCCATCCGCGCGGGGTTCTGGCGCGAGATCGACGTACGGGCCGCCGCGGAGCACGCTCCCGCGGGGGAGTGAGCGGGGTGGCCCTGCCCGGCCCCGGACGCAATACGGGGCATCCGACCCCGTAGGCTCATCCCTCGTGAGTACGGGCACAGCACAGGCTACGGGCGCAGCGCAGGGCACGGGCACAGCACAGGTGCGAACCGTGTGCGCGGTGCGTGATCTGGTCAAGACCTACCCGGCCGTCCGCGGCCGGCGCGGCCGCGCCGCCACCCCCGAGGTGCGCGCCACCGACGAGGTCCGTCTCGATGTCCGGCGCGGCGAGATCTTCGGGCTGCTCGGGCCCAACGGCGCGGGCAAGTCCACGCTGGTGCGCCAGCTCACCGGGCTGATGCGCCCCGACTCCGGGAGCGTCGAGGTGCTGGGGCACGACCTCGTGCGCCATCCCGAGCGGGCCTCGCGGCTCATCGGCTACCTGGGCCAGGAGTCCACCGCCCTCGACGAGCTGACCGTGTCGCTCGCCGCGGAGACCACCGGGCGGCTCAGGGGCCTGCCCGTGCGGGAGGCGCGGGCCGCCCGCGACGACGTACTGGAGGAACTCGGGCTCACCGGTCTCGCCGGACGCCCGCTGAAGAAGCTGTCCGGTGGCCAGCGGCGGCTCGCCTGCTTCGCCGCGACCCTGGTCGGCGAGCGCCCGGTCCTGGTGCTGGACGAGCCGACGACCGGCATGGACCCCGTCGCCCGCCGCTCCGTCTGGGCCGCCGTCGACCGGCGCCGCGCCGAGCACGGGGCGACGGTGCTGCTCGTGACCCACAACGTCATCGAGGCGGAGACGGTCCTGGACCGGGTCGCCGTCATGGAGCGCGGCAAGGTCATCGCCTGCGACACCCCGGCCGGGCTCAAGGAGCAGGTGGCCGGCGAGGTGCGGGTCGAGCTGGTCTGGCGCGAGCGCGCCCCGCTGGACGTCCCGGAGGTGGCCGCGCTCCGCGAGTCCGCCCAGGAGTCGGGGCGCCGGTGGGTGCTGAGGCTCGGCCCGGACGAGGCGCGGGCCGCGGTGGCCGCGGTGACCGGCGGGGAGGCGTTCTCCTCGCTCGACGACTTCACCCTGGCCACGCCCAGCCTGGAGGACGTCTATCTGGCGCTCGGCGGGGACGCCGCCCGGGCCGCCGAGGGACTGGTGAAGGCGTGAGCAGGACGGTGGACGTGTCGCGATACGTGTCGGACGGGAGCGCTGCCAGGTGACGAGCATCGTTCCCACGGAGCCCGCGCAGGTGGCCGGGCCGAAGGTGAGGACCTCCGCCGTGCGGACGACAGACAGCCCCGCCCGCACCGCCCCCGCCGACCTCGCGCCGCGGGCCAGGCTGTTTCCGTCGCTGGCCGCCGTCTACCGGGCGCAGCTCTCACGGGCGAGGGTGGCCCGGATCCCGCTGCTGTTCGTCGCGACCTTCCAGTCCATCGGGATCATGGTCCTGATGCGGGGGGTCGTCGACGGCGGCGCGGAGGCACGGGCCGTCGTCGCCGGGTCCAGCGTGCTGGTCGTCGCCTTCGTCGCGCTCAACCTGCTCGCCCAGTACTTCGGGCAGCTCCGGGCCGGCGGCGGGCTCGACCACTACGCGACGCTGCCGGTGCCGCCCGCCGCGGTGGTGCTGGGGGCGGCCGGCGCGTACGCCTCGTTCACCGTGCCGGGCACGATCGTCACGGCGGTGACGGGCAGCGCGCTCTTCGGGCTCCCGATGACGCACCTGTGGGTGCTCGTCGCCGTCATCCCGCTCTCCGGCGCCGCGCTCTCCGGGCTGGGCGCCGCGCTCGGGCTCCTCGCACCCCGGCAGGAGGTGGCGACGCTGCTCGGGCAGCTGGGCATGTCGGCGGCGCTGCTGCTGGGCGTGCTCCCGGCCGAGCGGCTGCCGGGGCCGGTCGGGTGGGCACGGGACCTGCTCCCCTCGACGTACGGCGTCGAGGCCCTGGCCCGGTCCTTCGACGCCCGTCCCGACTGGGCGGTCGTCGCCCTCGATCTCGCGGTGTGCGCGGCGGTCGGTGTGCTCTCGCTGGCCGTGGCCGCCTGGGCGTACCGGCGTGCGGCGGTCCGGTGAGGCGGGGCACCGACCGGCCTGGCACGATGGCACCGTGACCGCACCGTTGACGCCGCCGCACCAGCCCCAGCCGAACGACCCGTGGCAGGCCCCGCCGTCCGGGTCCCACCTCGTGCACGCCGAGCAGCCGGGCCCGGACGAGCGGAGCGCGGAGCTGCGGCAGGCCGCGGTGGTCGCCGCGGTGCTGACCGTCGCGGGAATCGGCCTCGGGCTGCTCTGGCTGTGGCTGGCGCCCCGGGTGCCGCTCGTCTCCGACGACACCGCCGTGTTCCTCAAGAACAGCGAGGGCGAGGAGGCCATCGGGGCCGACGGCACGTTCGTGCTGCTGGCCCTCGCCTTCGGCCTCGTCTCGGCGGCCGTCGTCTTCCTCCTCCGCAGGCGGGGAGGCATCCCGCTGGTGGTGGGGCTGGCCCTTGGCGGGCTGCTCGGCTCCCTGCTGGCGTGGGGGATCGGCACCTGGCTCGGGCCGACGTCCGACGTGGTGGCCCATGCCAAGGAGGTCGGCAAGGGAGTCACCTTCGACGCACCGCTGGAGCTGCACGCGGTGGGGGCGGCGATGCTCGCCTGGCCCATCGCGGCGATGATCGTCCACCTGGGTCTGACCGCGCTGTTCGGGCCGCGGGACCCCGAGCCGGAGTGGGCGGGCTCCTACGGGTCGCCGCAGGCGGAGCCGGGGCCCGGCAATGCCTTCGGGCCGGCGCCCGGTGCGCCCGCGGAGCCCGGCGCCGAGGACGGCCGGCCGGAGCGTCCGTAGCCGGCAGGTCCTGGCCGGTGCCCGCCGCTCGGATCAGCCGGCAGGTCCTGTCCGGTGCCCGCCGCTCACATCCGGGTCGTTTCCGCCCCGATGTCGAGGGCAGGCGAGTGGGTGAACGCCTACGAAAGGACCGACATGAGTGCCGGAGAGAAGTCCAAGGCCAAGACCGAGCAGATCGTCGGGAAGGCCGTACGCAAGGTGGCCCACGCGGTCGGCGACGACACCACCGCGGCCAAGGGAGCGGCACTGGAGGCCAGGGGCAAGGGCCGGGGCACCAAGGAGAAGTCGAAGGACGCCTTCAAGCACTGAGGACGCCTTCGGGCACGGAGACGCCTTCACCTGCCGGGGGCGCGCCTTCGGGCACCGGCCCAGGCGCCCCGGCCCGCTGGAGGCGCCAGGAGTCAGCGTGGCGCGGCGGCGGCGCACCGTACACAGGTCGTCGCCGCCGGCCGCACCTCCAGACGGTCCGGCGGGATCGGCTCACCGCATCCCTCGCAGAAGCCGTACTCATCCCGCTCCAGCCGCTCCAGCGCCCGGTCCACCTCATCCAGGTGGTCCCGCGCCCGGGCCAGCAGCGAGGCGACATGGGCCCGCTCGAAGGCGGTGCTCGATCCCTCAGGGTCGTGCTCGTCGTCGACCGCCACCAGCGCGTTCGCCTCGACGATCCCTTCGAAGTCACTGTGCAGCGCCGCGATACGGGCATCCGTGTCGCGGCGTTCCGCTGCCAGCCGCTCACGGATGACGGCGCGGTCGTCGGGCCCGGCCCGTACGGGAGAAGAGAACTCGTTCATCTCTGCGGAAACGGCCGTGCCCGGGCCCGCATTCCGCGCACCCCCACGCGAGGCGCGGAACCCTCCGCTACGCCCGGCCGATCGGGGCCAGCGTGGCGTCCGTCAGAGTCGCCAGGTCCGCGGCGGAGAGCTCGACCTCCAGGCCTCGGCGGCCCGCCGAGACGCAGATCGTGCGGTGGGAGCCGGCCGACGCGTCCAGCACCGTACGCAGGCGCTTGCGCTGGCCCAGCGGGGAGATACCGCCGCGCACATAGCCCGTGGTGCGCTCCGCCGCCGCCGGGTCCGCCATGGCGGCCCGCTTGCCGCCCACCGCCGACGCCAGCGCCTTCAGGTCCAGGGACCCCGCGACGGGGACGACGGCCACGACCAGCTCGCCGTCGACCTCGGCGACCAGCGTCTTGAACACCCGGTCCGCGGAGACACCGAGCGCCTCGGCCGCCTCCTCGCCGTACGACGGGGTGGCGGGGTCGTGGTCGTACGAGTGGACCGTGAACGCGGTGCCGGCCGCGGTCAGGGCGACCGTGGCCGGGGTCCCGCCGGGCTGCTGCTTCCTGGACTTCTTCGCCACCGGGCCGGTCCTCGGGTCAGTTGGGGTAGGTGGGGTCGCGGGTCAGGTCGGTCGCCGGCAGTGACGGCAGGTGCCGGATGACGGCGGTCTCCTTGCGCAGCAGCGCCAGCTCCTCACGCAGCCGGGTCGCGGTGTCCGGGGCCTGGAGCAGCCGCTGTTTCGACGGGACGTCCAGCACGGCGGCCGCGGCCACCAGGTAGGAGACGACGGAGGGGTCGTCGGGCAGGTCCGCGCCGGTCGTCAGGGAACGCTCGCTCGCCCCGGCCAGCCGCTTCTGGTAGCTGCGGAAGGCCCGCAGGACGCCCTCCGCGAGGGCCCCCGCCTCGTCCGTGGGGGAGTCCTCGCCCTCGGCGGCCCCCGGGTCCTCGGGCAGCTCCTCGACCTCGGCCGTCAGGAACGGGCCGCTCGCGTCCACGGAGAGCAGCCGCACCCGGGTGGTGCCGGTCGCCAGGACCTCGTAGCTGCCGTCGGCGCGCTCACGGATCTTGGCCGCGTCCGCGACGCAGCCGACCCGGTGGAAGGTCTGGATGGGATCGGGACCGAAGCCGTCGGCGGGGGCCCGCTCCACGGGAGGCGCCGCGGCGACCGTGTCCGGCATCCCGGTGGCCGTGGGAGCGGTCTCGCGGCCGTCGCGGATCGCGACCACCACGAAGCGGCGCGGTTCGTCCTCGTCGATCGCGAGCAGCTCGCGCATCATGGCGCGATAACGCTCCTCGAAGACGTTGAGCGGCAGCACGAGGCCGGGGAACAGCACCGCGTTCAGCGGAAAGAGAGGCAGGCGAGCGGTGGTCACAGCCGCCAAGCCTAATGGCCACGGCGCCCGCTGTGTTCCGGCCGTCCGTACAGGGGCGTGGAAGAGGCCACCCGGAGCCGTACATCCGCCCTGGCG
Source organism: Streptomyces silvae (assembly GCF_016745505.1). Lineage (GTDB taxonomy): Bacteria > Actinomycetota > Actinomycetes > Streptomycetales > Streptomycetaceae > Streptomyces > Streptomyces silvae. The sequence goes on from NZ_JAERUC010000011.1 coordinate 25,892, forward strand.
TCGAGGAATCCGCCGAGCGCCTCCCCGGTCACGGACGCCCACGGGAAGGACGTCGCGTACGGCCCGATCAGCCGGAACTGCTCCAGTGCCTCGGCCGCGCGGCCCCGCGCCACCAGGACGTAGGCGAGGAGGTTACGGACCTCCGCCGGCCAGGGATCGCCGGGAGGGAACCCCGCCGAGAACCTGATCGCGAGGTCGGCCGCCGCGTCGACCCGGTCCGCCTGCACGGAGTTCGCCCGCGCGGCGGCCTCCTCGTCCCGCAGCAGGGCGAAGGCCGCCCGTACGGGGAGCGCCTGCACCAGGGAGTCCCCGGCGGCGTCCTCGGCGGCCTGCTCGGCGAAGTCGAAGCACTCGCGGTGGGAGCCGTACCACTCGGCCGAGAGGTACCGCAGCGCGGAGACGTGGCTGCCGTAGTGGTGCGGGGAGCGGCGTACGGCCTGCTCCCACAGCGATTCGAAGACCGTGTGCGTGGCGTGCGTGCCCCGGGCGTGGTCGAGCGCGAGCCGCCACGGCACCGGGTCGCGGGGATCGGCCTCGGCCGCCGCCGTGATCAGCGGGCCCACCTCGCGCAGCAGCTCGGCGTGGGCGGGGGACTCCCAGGCGCGGCGCACCGCCAGCGCGGCCTTGACGAGCAGGGCGTCCGGATCGCGCGGGGAGGCGGCCAGCCACCCGGTGAGCCACCCGTCGCGACCGCGCGCGAAGGCGACCAGCCGGGCCAGGGTGCGGTCGCGGGCCTCCCAGTCGGCGGCGTCCCGGGTGGTGGCGAGGAGCTTGGCCGCGGGTTCGTGGTCACCCAGGGCCGCCGCCACCAGCGCGGGGGAGAGCCGCTCGTCGGGGGCGTCGAGCATCACCGCGTCGTCCGACGGCAGCCCGGCGGACAGCCCGGGGCCGTACCGGAACGTACGCGCGGACGTCAGCAGTGCGCGGAGGAAGGCCATGGTGCAGACCATTGAAAAGCCCTGGTGGGAGCGGCGCCAGAGGGCCGCTGTGAAGCTTCTGTAGCGAGTGGGAGGGTTGCCCTGAACAAGGTCAAGAAAGGGCAAAGGAAACGTCCTCGGGTGGCTTGATCCCGGCCTTTCCGTTTCCGATAACCGCCCGTCCTGCCGGGCGTCGACCGGCCTTTCGACCGCTGCCCCGCCAGGGATCCGGCCCGGCGGGGCGCCGTCCCGCGGTCAGCCGCGCCGCAGCAGTCTGGACGCCCCCGCCGCCACCGTCGTGGCCAATATCCACCCCAGCAGCACCAGAGCAGCCGCGGCCCACTGCCAGCCGCCCTCCAGCAGCCAGTAGCCGTCCTGCCCGAGATCGATCACCGGCACCAGCAGATCCAGTGCGTACAGCGCGGGATTCCACTGCGGATGCTCTCCGCCCTTGATCGACTCGGGGCGGTACTGCGAGAAGGCCACCGCCCCCGCCGCCCACAGCACGGTCATCCACACCAGGGCCCTGCCCGGCCGGTAGCCGTACGCCACCGTCAAGTCCTGGAGATAGCCCCAGATCCGCCCCGCCGGCGGCAGCGTCTCGCGCCTGCGCCGCTGCTTGGCCAGCAGTACCTCCCGGGCGTCCGCGTCCTCCCCGCAGCTGCGGAGCACCGCCGCCAGGCGCTCGTACGGCTCGGGGACGTACTCCGGGGTCGCGGCCAGCACCCACTCCAGGCGGCGGGAGAGCGGGAAATGGCCGTACGGGACGAGGTTCTCGTAGACGAAGCCGCCCATCGCCAGGCCGCCCGGCCCCGGCCAGCTGGTCGACACGTCGATCAGCGTGACCACCTTCGCGCCGTTCAGCACGACCCGGCCCTCGCGCGGGCGCTCCGCGTTGAAGCGGAGCTCGGGCGTGACGATCCGGCGCAGCGACAGCTCCTCGCGGTCGGCCAGCACGAAGCGGGCCTTGTGCAGGTCCACCGCGTCCCCGAACCGCCCGTCGTCGAGCCGCACCGCGCCCCGGCACTCGAAGACCTGCGCCCGCGTCCCGCGCGCCGGGCCGCCGCCCCGGGCGATGCCGAACGGGGGAGTGGTGCCCTGGTTGCCCGTGTCGATGCTCACCCAGGCCTCCGTCATGTACAGCGTGCGCTCCACGCTCAGCTGCGGGGCGTTCAGCGCCCGCCGCCCGTCCGTGGCGCGCAGCCGGCTGCCGCGCAGGCTCAGCGAACCGCCGACCTTCGCCCCGCGGAGGCTCAGCTCCCCGCGCGTCTCGATCATCTCGGCCTGGAGGTCCTGCGCCACCGACATCCCGTCGCCCACGAAGGCGCGCCCGCGCCGGTCGGGGCCGATGGCGATCTGGTTGATCAGCAGGTCCGTGCCGATCTGGGCGTCGGTCAGCCGGATACCGCGCTCCACACGGCAGCGCGGCAGATGCAGATCCCCTTCCGTGTGCAGCCGGGCCGCGTCCAGCCTCGGCACCGCGCACCCCACCAACCGCAGCGTGGTGAAGTGGCACTCGGGCAGGACGACCTCCTGCTCGAACCGGCAGCCCGTGAGCTCGACGTACGGAGAGACCCGGCCGCCCGCCAGGTCCAGCTTCCCGGTGATCCGTACGCCCCGGAGCTTCAGGGCCGCCACCCGGCCCGGCCGCGCCTGCGGGCCGTCCAGGAGCAGACGCGCCACCGTGCGCGCGCCGACACTGCGCTCCGGCCCCCAGAGGTGCGGGGCGAACGGATCGTCGCGCACCGGATCGTGCGAGCGCAGATCGTAGGTCGTACCGTTCCGGAAGGACTGCCACATGCCCAGCTCCGCGGCGCTGAGCCCGTCGGGGATCTCGCCGTCCTGCGGTTCCGTCACTGCATCACCTCCGTACGCGCGGATCACCCCGCGCCCCCGTACCGTCGTTCTTCCCTCTGTGTGACCGTGCGAAAGCTAACGGTCAGCAGTGACAGCCGGGACATGTATCAGCCAGTGATACGGGCGACCGGGCGCCTGAACCGGTCTGAGAGAATTGCGGTGTGATCTCTCGAATCGATCTGCGCGGTACCGCCCTCCCCGAGGGTGGCGCCCTGCGCGACCTGCTGCCCCGTGCCGAGTTCGACGTGGAAGCCGCCCTGGAGACGGTGCGGCCCATCTGCGAGGACGTACGCCATCGTGGCTCGGCGGCGGTGAACGAGTGGGGGGAGAAATTCGACGGCGTGCGCCTGGACTCGATCCGGGTCCCCGTCGGCGCGATCACCGAGGCGCTGGAGCAGCTCGACCCCGCCGTGCGCGCCGCCCTGGAGGAGTCGATCCGCCGCGCCCGCCTCGTCCACCGCGAGCAGCGCCGCACCACGCACACCACCCAGGTCGTCCCCGGCGGCACGGTCACCGAGAAGTGGGTGCCCGTCGAGCGCGTCGGGCTCTACGTGCCGGGCGGGCGCGCGGTCTACCCGTCCTCCGTCGTGATGAACGTCGTCCCCGCCCAGGAGGCGGGCGTCGAGGGCCTCGCCGTCGCCTCCCCGCCCCAGAAGGAGTTCGGCGGCCTGCCGCACCCCACGATCCTCGCCGCCTGCGCCCTGCTCGGCGTGGACGAGGTGTACGCCGCCGGAGGCGCCCAGGCCGTCGCGATGTTCGCGTACGGCACCGAGGACTGCCTGCCCGTGAACCTCGTCACCGGCCCCGGCAACATCTACGTCGCCGCCGCCAAGCGCCTCCTCAAGGGCCGTATCGGCATCGACGCCGAGGCCGGCCCCACCGAGATCGCGATCCTCGCCGACGCGAGCGCCGACCCGGTGCACGTCGCCGCCGACCTGATCAGCCAGGCCGAGCACGACCCGATGGCCGCCGCCGTGCTCGTCACCGACTCCGAGGAGCTGGCCGCCGGCACCGAGGCCGAGCTGGCCCCCCAGGTCGCCGCGACCAAGCACATCACGGAGCGGATTGAGCCCGCGCTCTCCGGCCGCCAGTCCGCGATCGTCCTGGTCTCCTCGATCGAGGACGGCCTCAAGGTCGTCGACGCGTACGCCGCCGAGCACCTGGAGATCCAGACGGAGAACGCCGCGGCCGTCGCCGAGCGGGTCCGCAACGCCGGCGCGATCTTCGTCGGCCCCTGGTCGCCCGTCTCCCTCGGCGACTACTGCGCCGGCTCCAACCACGTCCTGCCCACCGGCGGATGCGCCTGCCACTCCTCGGGCCTGTCCGTGCAGTCCTTCCTGCGCGGCATCCACATCGTCGACTACACCCGCGACGCCCTCGCCGAGGTCACCCACCACGTCGTGACCCTCGCCGAGGCGGAGGACCTCCCCGCCCACGGCGCCGCGCTCAAGGCCAGGTTCGGCTGGAAGGTTCCGCAAGCGTGACGAACAGCAGCACCCCCCCGAACGCGTGGGACGCGCTCCCGATCCGTGACGAGCTGCGCGGCCAGTCCCCGTACGGGGCGCCCCAGCTCGACGTACCGGTCCGGCTGAACACCAACGAGAACCCCTACCCGCTGCCCGACGCGCTCGTCGACCGCATCGCCGAGCGGGTCCGCGAGGCCGCCCGCGACCTCAACCGCTACCCCGACCGGGACGCCGTCGAGCTCCGCACCGAGCTCGCCCGCTACCTCACCCGCACCGCGGGCCACGAGGTCGCCGCGGCGAACGTCTGGGCGGCCAACGGCTCCAACGAGGTCCTCCAGCAGCTGCTGCAGACCTTCGGCGGCCCCGGGCGCACCGCGATCGGCTTCGAGCCCTCGTACTCGATGCACGCCCTCATCGCCCGCGGCACCGGCACCGGATGGATCTCCGGACCGCGCAACGAGGACTTCACCATCGACGTGGAGGCCGCGAAGAAGGCCATCGCCGAGCACCGGCCCGAGGTCGTCTTCATCACCTCGCCCAACAACCCCACCGGCACCGCCGTGGATGCGGACACCGTCGTCGCCCTGTACGACGCGGCCCAGGCCGCCCGGCCCTCGATGGTCGTCGTCGACGAGGCGTACGGCGAGTTCAGCCACCACCCCTCGCTGCTCCCGCTGATCGAGGGCCGCCCGCACCTGGTGCTCTCGCGCACCATGTCCAAGGCGTTCGGCGCCGCGGGCCTCCGCCTCGGCTACCTCGCGGCGGCCCCCGCCGTCGTCGACGCGGTCCAGCTGGTGCGTCTCCCGTACCACCTGTCGTCGATCACGCAGGCCACGGCGCTCGCCGCCCTGGAGCACACCGATACGCTGCTCGGGTACGTCGCGCAGCTCAAGAGCGAGCGCGACCGGCTGGTCGACGGCCTGCGGGAGCTCGGCTTCGCCGTCACCGACTCGGACGCCAACTTCGTCCAGTTCGGCCGCTTCGCCGACAGCCACGAGGCCTGGCAGCAGATCCTCGACCGGGGCGTCCTGGTGCGGGACAACGGCGTACCGGGATGGCTGCGGGTCTCCGCGGGCACCCCGGCAGAGAACGACGCGTTCCTCGATGCGGTGCGCGAACTGAAGAAGGAGCACGACGCATGAGCCGCGTAGGCAGGGTGGAACGGACCACCAAGGAGACCTCCGTACTCGTCGAGATCAACCTCGACGGCACCGGCAAGGTCGATGTCGCGACCGGGGTCGGCTTCTACGACCACATGCTCGACCAGCTCGGCCGCCACGGGCTCTTCGACCTCACGGTCAAGACCGAGGGCGACCTGCACATCGACTCGCACCACACCATCGAGGACACCGCCCTCGCGCTCGGCGCAGCCTTCCGGCAGGCGCTCGGCGACAAGGTCGGCATCTACCGCTTCGGCAACTGCACCGTCCCGCTGGACGAGTCGCTCGCCCAGGTCACCGTCGACCTCTCCGGCCGCCCCTACCTGGTGCACACCGAGCCGGAGAAGATGGCGCCGATGATCGGCGAGTACGACACGACGATGACCCGGCACATCCTGGAGTCCTTCGTCGCCCAGGCGCAGATCGCCCTGCACGTCCACGTCCCGTACGGCCGCAACGCCCACCACATCGTGGAGTGCCAGTTCAAGGCACTGGCCCGCGCCCTGCGGTACGCCAGTGAGCACGACCCGCGCGCGGCCGGCATCCTTCCCTCCACGAAGGGCGCCCTGTGACCGGCCTCAACACCGTTCTGATCATCGTCGGCCTCTTCCTGGCCGGCGGTGTCTACTCCTTCTGGAAGCAGGGCATGCCCAAGGGCGTCGTCGTGCTCCTCGGGATCGGATCCGTGATGTGCCTGGTGGCGGGCATCATGCGGATCCAGGGACTCTGGGACTGAGGTAGGACAGTGAGCGACAAGAAGAAGGTCGTCGTCTTCGACTACGGCTTCGGCAACGTCCGTTCCGCCGAGCGGGCCCTCGCCCATGTCGGCGGGGACGTGGAGATCACCCGCGACTTCGACACCGCGATGAACGCCGACGGGCTGCTCGTCCCCGGCGTCGGCGCCTTCTCCGCCTGCATGGACGGGCTGAAGAAGGCGCGCGGCGAATGGATCATCGGCCGCAGGCTGGCCGGCGGCCGTCCCGTCATGGGCATCTGCGTCGGGATGCAGATCCTGTTCGAGCGCGGCATCGAGCACGGCGTCGAGACGGAGGGCCTCGACGAGTGGCCCGGCACCGTCGGACCGCTGAAGGCCGACGTCGTGCCGCACATGGGCTGGAACACCGTCGAATCCCCCGAGGGGTCCCAGCTCTTCGCCGGTCTGGACCGTGAGGCGCGCTACTACTTCGTGCACTCCTACGCGGCGCACGACTGGTCCCTCGAAGTGACCAACGCCAAGATCCGTGCCCCCAAGGTCACCTGGGCGACGCACGGAGAGCGGTTCGTGGCGGCCGTGGAGAACGGCGCGCTGTGGGCCACCCAGTTCCACCCCGAGAAGTCCGGCGATGCCGGCGCCCAGCTGCTGACCAACTGGATCGAGACGCTGTAATGCCGAAGCTTGAACTGCTCCCCGCCGTCGACGTCCGCGACGGCCAGGCCGTCCGCCTCGTGCACGGCGAATCCGGCTCCGAGACCTCCTACGGCTCGCCCCTGGAGGCGGCCCTCGCCTGGCAGAGCTCCGGCGCCGAGTGGCTGCACCTCGTCGACCTGGACGCCGCCTTCGGGACCGGCGACAACCGCGCGCTGATCGCCGAGGTCGCCGGCGCCATGGACATCAAGGTCGAGCTCTCCGGCGGCATCCGCGACGACGCCTCCCTGGAGGCGGCCCTCGCCACCGGCTGCCGCCGCGTCAACCTCGGCACCGCCGCCCTGGAGACCCCCGAGTGGGTCGCCAAGGTCATCGCCGAGCACGGCGACAAGATCGCCGTCGGCCTCGACGTCCGCGGCACGACGCTGCGCGGCCGTGGCTGGACCCGCGACGGCGGCGACCTCTACGAGACGCTCGCCCGCCTCGACTCCGAGGGCTGCGCCCGCTACGTCGTCACCGACATCGCCAAGGACGGCACGCTCCAGGGCCCCAACCTGGCCCTCCTGCGGGACGTCTGCGCCGCCACCGACAAGCCGGTCGTCGCCTCCGGCGGTGTCTCCTCGCTCGCCGACCTCCGCGCGATCTCCCTGCTCGTCCCGGAAGGTGTCGAGGGCGCCATCGTAGGCAAGGCGCTGTACGCCAAGGCGTTCACCCTGGAAGAGGCGCTCAAGGCGGTCGCCGGATGACGGACTCCGTACGCCGTGTCTCCTCGGGCGGACCCTGGGAGGAGAAGTTCGGCTACTCCCGCGCCGTCCAGCTGCCGAACGGACTCGTCCTGGTCTCCGGCTGCACGTCCGTGGTCAACGGCGAGATCTCCGCGGGCGGTCCGTACGAGCAGGCCGTCGCCTCCTTCCAGGTCGCCTTCGACGCCCTGAAGCAGGCCGGGCTCGGCCGTGAGGACGTCGTCCGCACCCGGATGTACATCACGCACGCCCGGGACGTCGACGAGGTGGGCCGCGCCCACAAGGAGCTGTTCGACGACGTCCGGCCCGCCGCCTCCATGATCATCGTGTCCGGCTTCGTCGACCCCTCCCTGGTCGTCGAGGTCGAGATCGAGGCCTACCGGGCAGGTGAGCGATGACCCTCGCCGTACGGGTCATCCCGTGCCTCGACGTCGACAACGGCCGTGTCGTCAAGGGCGTCAACTTCCAGAACCTGCGCGACGCGGGCGACCCCGTCGAGATGGCCAAGCTGTACGACGCCGAGGGCGCCGACGAGCTGACCTTCCTCGACATCACCGCGTCCAGCGGCGACCGGGAGACGACGTACGACGTGGTGCGCCGCACCGCCGAGCAGGTCTTCATCCCGCTCACCGTCGGCGGCGGGGTCCGCACCCCCGACGACGTCGACAAGCTGCTGCGGGCCGGGGCCGACAAGGTCGGCGTCAACACCGCCGCCATCGCCCGCCCCGAGCTCATCCGCGAGATCGCCGAACGCTTCGGGCGCCAGGTGCTCGTGCTCTCCGTCGACGCCCGCCGCACCCCCGAGGGCACCTTCGAGGTGACGACGCACGGCGGCCGCAGGGGCACCGGCATCGACGCCGTCGAGTGGGCGCACCGGGCGGCCGAGCTCGGCGCCGGCGAGATCCTGCTCAACTCGATGGACGCCGACGGCACGAAGGACGGCTACGACACCGAGATGATCGAGGCGGTACGGGCCCACGTCACCGTCCCCGTCATCGCCTCCGGTGGCGCCGGCCGGCTGGAGGACTTCACACCGGCGGTCGGCGCGGGCGCCGACGCCGTACTCGCCGCGTCCGTCTTCCACTTCGGTGACCTGCGGATCTCCGAGGTCAAGGGCGCTCTGCGCGAGGCCGGACACCCCGTCCGCTGACCCCGGCCCGGGAGGGCGCCGGTCGCGAAGACCGGCGATCTCGCCGATGTCCGCCCGGAGGGTGGGCCGCCAGAGTGGCGCCGTCAACGAAATGACGGCGCCACCCACGCGGTGCTCCCCCGAAGGCCCCCGGACGACGGGGCCCCGGCTGCCGCGGTGAGGTGCGCCTCGACCGAGAGGATCCCCCCTCGTGCAGCAGCACCTCCCCTCCGGCGACACGTCCCCCCGCCGCCACCGGATGTCGAAGAGCCGCTCCCGCACCGTCGGGTTCGCCGTGGCGGCCGCGGCCGCCACGGCCGGTCTGGTCACGGCGCTGATGCCGGGCGCGCAGGCCGCCGACAATCCGTACGAGCGCGGTCCGGCCCCGAGCAATGCGAGTATCGAGGCGAGCCGCGGCTCGTACGCCACCTCGCAGACCACCGTCTCCTCACTGAGCGTCAGAGGCTTCGGCGGCGGGACGATCTACTACCCGACGTCCACGTCCGACGGCACCTTCGGCGCGGTCGTCATCTCGCCCGGGTTCACCGCCTACCAGTCGAGCATCGCCTGGCTGGGGCCGCGCCTGGCCTCGCAGGGCTTCGTGGTGTTCACCATCGACACCAACACCACGGTGGACCAGCCGGCCAGCCGGGGCGACCAGTTGCTCGCCGCGCTGGACTACCTCACCGGCACGAGTTCGGTCCGCACCCGGATCGACTCGTCCCGGCTCGGTGTGATGGGCCACTCCATGGGCGGTGGCGGCACGCTGGAGGCCGCGAAGGACCGCCCGTCGCTGCAGGCGGCGATCCCGCTGACCGGCTGGAACACGGACAAGACCTGGCCCGAGGTGAAGACGCCCACCCTGGTGATCGGCGCGGACGGTGACACGATCGCACCCGTCGCCACGCACTCGGAGCCGTTCTACAACTCGCTGCCGAGCTCGCTGGACAAGGCGTACCTGGAGCTCCGGGGCGCCACCCACTTCACCCCGAACAGCTCCAACACGACGATCGCGAAGTACAGCATCTCGTGGCTGAAGCGCTTCATCGACAACGACACCCGCTACGAGCAGTTCCTCTGCCCGCTGCCGTCGGCCGGCCTGACGATCGCCGAGTACCGGGGCAACTGCCCGCACACCTCCTGACGACGGGGGAGGAGCCGGGGCCGGGCCGCGCGTACCGCGGTCCGGCCCCTCCGTGCCGTCCGGGTCAGACCCGGGCGAGGAACTCCGCGACGGCCCCGGCGAATCCGGGGTCGCGGACCGCCGTCAGATGGTCCCCGGGCAGCACGGTCAGCTCCGCCCCCGCGATCGCCGAGGCCAGCACCTCGGGCCGGGTCGCGAGGGGATCGTCCGCCCCGGTGAGTACCAGCGTCGGGACCGTGATCCGGTCCAGCGGCAGCGCGTCCCGGTGCACGGCCCGTATCTGCGCGGCCAGCGCCAGCCGGTCGCCGCCCGCCGTGTCCGCCAGCACCCGGAAGGCCCGGGTCCGCTCGGGTGCGTCCGCCGCGTCGTCGGCCGTCAGTGCCGCCGACACCAGCTCGGGGGGTATCACCCGCGTGTCCAGGCCGCCCACCTCCACCGCGCCCGCGCCGATCCCTCCGGCCACCAGGCGGCTGACGCGGGTGTCCTGCGCCGCGGCCAGGACCGCCACCACCGCGCCCATGGAGTACCCCACCAGATGCACGTGGTCCGCGCCGATCCGGTCGATGAGCAGGCGGACGTCACGGGCCATCAGCGACTCGCCGTAGTACGTGTCGTCGTGCGGCCCGTCCGACTCGCCGTGGCCCCGCGCGTCCAGGGCGTACACCCGCCGGCCCCGCGCCACGAGCGCCTCGACGACGCCGGGGCCCTCCCAGTTCAGCCGGGCGTGCGCGGCGAATCCGTGCAGCAGCACCACCGGGGGCAGGGCGTCGTCCGGGTCCCGCGACCAGGACCAGTAACGCAGGGTCAAACCGTCGTGTGTACGCAATTCATCAGTCATGCACCGACGTTACGGGCGCCCGCCGCGCGGCGGGCCGGGCCTGTGCCCCCGCACAGCGGGGGCGCCGTTCCGTTGGGAGCCCGCACCGCTCGGGCCCGGCCGGGAACCGGGAGCGGACGCGAGCCTTCCGACGCTGTTTACGCGGAAGTAACGTGAAAGCGTGACCCCATCGACGACCGTGCACAGTCCGCTCCGGCTGTACGGCCGCAGCGGTGAACTGGCCATCCTGGAAACCCTGTTGGAGCGACTGCGGGCAGGGGACGGCGGAGCGCTCGTGCTGACCTCGCCGCCCGGCCTCGGCCGCACCGCCCTGCTGCGGCGGACCGCCGCCCACCACCGCGGACGGTACGGCGGCCCCGTCCTGTACGCCGCCGCTGCCCCCGCCGAAAAGCGGCTGCCCTACAGCGGGCTGCACGCACTGCTCTGCTCCGCCCCCGGTCCGCTCCCCGTCGCGCCCGACACGATCCTGGGCTCCGGGATCACCCCGGGCGGGCTGCTCGCCCTGCTCCGGGACCTGGGGGCCGAACAGCCCCTGCTGGTCTGCGTGGACGACGCGCACGCCTGGGACCCCGACTCCCGCGCCGCCCTCGGCTTCGCCGCCCGCAGACTCGGCGCGGGCAGCCGTGTCGCCGTGGTGATCGGCGCCGCCGACGAGACCGCCTTCGCCGGACTGCCGGCACTGCGCCTCGGCCCGCTCGACGACGACGCGGCGACCGCACTCCTGGACCGGCTCACCGACGGCACGGCCGAGGTCGACCCCGTCGTACGCAGCGAACTCCTGCGCGAGGCGGCGGGCAACCCCCGTCTGCTGGCCGGACTGGCCGGCCGGCTCACCCCCGGCCAGCTGGCCGGGCGTACCGCGCTGCCCTATCCGCTCCCCGGCGCCGAGGGCGTCCTCGACGCCCACGCCGCGCACCTCGACGGACTGTCGCCCGACACCCGCACCCTCCTCCTGCTCGCCGCCGCCGCGGAGGAGCACGAGCCGGACGGGGCGGGCGCCGACGCGGCGCTGCTGCTGCGGGCGGGTGCCCGGGCCGGACTGTCCCCCGCCTGCCTCGACCGGGTGCTCTTCGCGCCGACCGGCACCGCAGGCGCGCTCCAACGGGCAGGCAGCCGCGTGCACTTCAGCCATCCGCTGCTGCGCCGCGCGGTCCTGCACCGGGCGCCCCCGGCCCGCCGCCGCGCCGTGCACGAACTGCTCGCCGCGCTGCTCACCGGACCCGGGCAGGCCCCGCCGGCCGCGCTCGTCCAGCGGGCCTGCGCCGCGCCCGGGCCGGACGCCGCCCTCGCCGCGCAACTGGAGGCGGCCGCCGCCGCCCCGCGCCCGCACGGCGAACGCTCGGCCGCGCTCGCCCGTGCAGCCGCGCTCACCACCGACGAGACCCTGCGGGCCGCACGGTTCACCGCCGCCGCCGAGCAGGCCCGGCTGGCCGGCGACACCGGCCGGGCCCGCGCCATGCTGGCCCGCGTCGGCCCCCACCTCGCCGGCGGCGCCGCACCCTACGTACGCGGCATGCTCGCCCTGCGCGACGGACCGGTCGCCGACGCCCGCGAGGCCCTCCTGACCGCGGCCGGGCTGCTCGCCCCGCACGACCCCCGCCGCACCCTGGACGCCCTGTTCGGTGCCGCGGAGGCCGCCTGGGACATGGGGGACGCCATCGCCTATCTGGACGCCATGAACCGTGTCCCCGTCGCCGCGGCCGACCGGTCCATGGCCCGCTACCGCGCCGGGATGTGCGCCGTGCTCGCCGGACACCCCGACCGGGGCCACGCCCTCCTGCGGTGCTGCCTGGACTCCGCCGACCGCGCCGAGGACGCCGGGGAGCTCCTGCGGGCCGGTGCCTCGGCCCTGGTGCTCGGCGAGGTCGACGCGGCCTGCCGGGCCGGCGCCCGCGCCCTCGCCGTCGTACGCACCCGGGGGCCCGAGGCTCTGCTGCCGCACGCCCTGGAGCAGCTCGCCTACGCCGAACTGCGCACCGGGCAGCATGCCAGGGCCCGGGCCCACGCCCTGGAAGGACTGCACGCGGCCCGCCGCACCGGACAGCAGAACTCCGCCACCCATCTGCACGCCGTGCTCGCGCTTGCCGCCTCCGTGGAGGGCCCCGCCGAGGCGTGCGCCGCCCACGCCGACGCGGCCCTGGCCGGGGCGGGCCCGCACGGCCTCGCCCAGGCCGCCATGCTCGCCACCTGGGCCGTCGCCCGGGCGGACCTGGCGGCCGGCCGGCCCGGCGAGGCGGCGGCCCGGCTCGGCCCGCTGGTCAGACCCGGGCCCGGCACGGGCCACTTCGCCACCCGCATGCTCGCCGTGCCCTGCTACGTCGAGGCGATGGCGCTCTCCGGCCGCGCGGACGAGGCGGAGGGTGAACTGCGTGCGGCCGTAGAGGAGTTCGCCCTGTGGACCGCCCGGACGACCGACCCCCAGGTCCCCGCCCAGCTGGCCCGCTGCCGCGCCCTGCTGGCAGCACCCGAGGAGGCCGCCGCCCGGTACGAGGAGGCGCTGGCCCATCACGACCGCGCCGGCGGCGACTTCGAACGGGCCCGCACCCGGCTGCTCCAGGGCCAGCTGCTGCGCCGTCTGCGCCGTACCCGCGAGGCGCGCGGACCGCTGCGTGACGCACTGGTCGCCTTCGAACGCTGCTCCGCCCGCGTCTGGGCCGACCGGGCCGGCGGCGAACTGCGGGCCGCCGGCGAGGCGGTGGACGCCCCGGACCGGAGCGGGCCGGGGCCGCTGGCCGGGCTGACCCCGCAGCAGCAGCGGATCGCCCGCTGCGTGGCGGAGGGCGCCACCAACCGTGAGGTGGCGGTGCGGCTCTCGGTGAGCCCGCGGACCGTCGACCACCACCTCCGCAACGTCTTCGCCGCGCTCGGGGTCCGCTCCAGGACCGAGCTCGCACGGCTGCTGGACGGCGGGCGCGGACCGGGGTTGCAGGACCGTGATGAGAAGAACCGCGCAGACCTCTAGGTACCGACCGGGCGGTATGCCATTCTGCGGTCGTCAGGATCGATGGTGTGCACCCGACCGGTTCCGGGCCGGGCGCACACCGGGGCCGGCCCGTCCGCGGCCGGCCGATTCCCGGTGGAGGCCGCCATGCCACAGGTCGTACGTTCACGGATCAGGGCACTGCACGGACCGCCGTCCGCGGCACCGCTGCCGCACCGGGTCCGCTCCCTGGCCGACCGTGAGGCCGTGGCCGTGCTCCACCGGGCGGCCCGGGTGCTGCTGGAGGCGCTGCCCGAGCTCACGGACCGGCTGGTCGAGGCGCTGCGCGAGCAGGTCCCCGCCTACCGCCACGCGATGGAGACCGAGCCCGCCGAGATCTGGCAGGAGGTCCACCACTCGCTGCGGCACAACGTCGCCTCCCTCATCCAGCCCCGCGAGTACCGGGAGGCCGCCCACCGCACCTCCCGGTGGATCGGCGAGACCAGGGCCGAGCAGGGCGTACCGCTCGACGCGGTCATGCACGCCTTCCGGATGGGCGGGGCGATGGTCTGGCAGGACCTGGTCGACGACACGGCCCGGCGCCACCCCGAGGACACCCGGCTGCTCGTCCATGTCGCCGCGGACGTCTGGAACTTCGTCGACGAGCACTGCGCGGTGGTGGCCGAGGCGTACCGGCAGGCCGAGCGGCGGCTCTCCTGGCGCCGTGAGAACCAGCAGCGCCTGATGACGGCCGCACTGCTGGACGGCACCGCCCGGATCGCGGACCTGCCCGACGCCGCCGCGATGCTGGGCCTACCGGTGCAGGGGCGGTACGCCGTACTCGCGGTCGCCGGCGCCCGCCGCGCTCCGCACGGCACCGGACGGCCACCGCTGACCCTGCCCGAGGGGACGCCCGCCCTCTGGCACCAGGCGGGGGAGGTGGAACTGGCGATCCTGCCGCTGGCGGCGGCCCCGCCGGCGGTCGAGGCGGAACCCTCACGTGACGGGGACGGCGACAGCCCGGCCGCGCCCGCCCCGGCGGCCGACCGTGAACTCGCCCCGCTCGCCGACGGTCTGACGGTGCCTCCGGGCACCAGGGTCGGCATCGGCTCCGTGGTCGACGGGCTCGCCTGTCTCGGCGACGCACGGCGCCTCGCCGAGACGGCGCTGCGCGCCTGCCCGGCATCCGGCGGCACCGTCCTGCTCGACGAACACCTGCCCGCCGCGCTCGTCGTGTCCTCGCCCGGCCTCGGGACCGCGCTCGCCGACCGGGTCCTCGGCCCGCTCGACCGGCTCGACCCGGCGGACCGGGACGTGCTCATCGAGACGCTGACCGCGTGGCTCGACTCGGACGGCTCGGCGCAGCGGGCCGGCACGAAGCTGTACTGCCACCGCAACACCGTGCTGAACCGGCTGCGGCGGTTCGAGCAGCTGACGGGGCGCTGTCTGACGCGCCCGTCGGACGCGGTCGAGGTCTCACTGGCACTCGCGGCCCGGCGGCTGCTGGCGGGCTGACGGCTGCCGGCGGGCCGACGACCGGCCACCTCCGCCCCGGGGCCGCGGCTCGGCAGGTACCGCCGCCGGGGCGCACCCGTCCCCGGCAGGTACCGCCCCGGCTGGGCGCCCCTCCGTCCCCGCAGGTACCGCCCCGGCTGGGCGCCTCTGTCTCCGGGAGGTACCGCCCAGTCGCGGCGCCCCCGTCCCCGGTAAGCACCGCTCCGGCGGGGGCGTCCCCGGACCGAAGGACCCTGTGCCGGCGCACAGTCCTGTGCCGGGCGGGCTGTACCCGCGCCGCGTCCCGCCCCGGCCCCCTGTGCCGCACCCGCCCCGGCTGATGCCATGGCGCGCATGTCCTCAGCTGCCCCTTGCGGAGCCGTACCGGCGGAGCGAACCCGGTGAGCGGCGTGATCGACGCCCGGTCCCTCGCCGTGGTCATCTTCCTCGGCTTCGTCGCCGTGTCCCTGCTGCTGTGCGGCCTCGCCGCGGCCGACCAGGACGACCCGGAGCACTTCTACGCCGGCGGCGCCACCCTCGGCCCGGCCGCCGCAGGGCTGGCCATCGCCGGGGACTACGTCTCCGCCGCCACCCTGCTCTCCACCACCGGATCCGTCGCGCTCGCCGGGTTCGACGGCCTCCTGTTCGCCCTGGCCACCGTCGCCTCGCTGGTCCTGGTCATGCGGCTCTTCGCCGAACGACTGCGCCGCAGAGGCGTGTTCACCATGGGCGACTTCCTCGCGGACCGGCTCGGCGACGGGTCCGTGCGCCGGGCGCTCGGCGTGGCCACCCTCGTCGTCCTGGCTCCTCTGCTCCTCGTCCAGCTCACCACCGCCGGCCGCGTCATGACCGCCATGTTCGGGCTGCCCGACGGCGCCCTCACCGGCTGCACCGTCGCCAGCGGCGCGCTGATGGTCTGCTACTCGGCGTTCGGCGGGATGCGCGGCACCGGCTACATCCAGATCCTCAAGGTGGCCGTCGTCCTCGGCGCCGTCACCCTGCTCGCGGGACTCGTCCTGGCACGCTTCGACTGGTCCCCCTTCGCCCTCTTCGACGCCGCGCGGGCGGGCAGCGGGGCGGGCGGCGCCTACGCGCGCCCCGGCCTCCAGTTCGGCCACGGGTTCACGGGCGGGCTCGACCTGATCGGCTTCCAGGCCACCCTCGTGCTCGGCGCCGCCTGCATGCCGCACATCATGATGCGGCTCCACCCCGTCCGTGACGCCTGGACCGCCCGCCGGGCCGGCGTATGGGCCGTCAGCCCCGTAGCCCTGCTGTGCGCCGGCATCGTCGTCGTCGGCCTCGGCGCCTCCGCGCTCGTGGGCCGCGACCTGCTGTCCGCCGCCGACCCGGCCGGCGGCACCTCCCTGCTGATGGTGACCAGCGCCCTCGACCCGGGTGCGGCCGGTCCACGGGACAGCCCCCTGTTCGCGCTGGTGGCCAGCGCCGCGTTCGCCACGACCCTGGCCGCGGTCGCCGGGATCACCCTGGCCGCCGCCTCCTCCGTGGCCCGAGACTTCACGGTGAAGTCGGGCGCGCAGGGCGAGGGCAGGGCCTCGGCCAGGGAGATCCGGCGCGCCCGCTGGGCCGTCGCCGGCATCGGGGCGCTCGCCGTGCTCCTCTCGGCGTACACCCACGACCGCAACCCGCAGGTGCTGCTCTCCCTGTCGTTCGCGGCCGCCGCCTCGGTCCTGCCGCCCGTCCTGCTGTACGCCCTCTTCCGGCCGCGCTTCGACGCCCGCGGGGTGCGGTGGACCGTCTACGGGACGCTCCCGCTGATCGGGATCCTGATGGTCCTGTCACCGGCGTTCTCCGGCACACCCGTCGCGCTCTTCCCGGAGTGGGACTTCGCCGTCTTCCCGCTCCAGACCCCGGGCCTGGTCACCATCCCGGCGGGCTTCCTCCTCGGGCTGCTGGGATCGGGCCCGGACCCGGACGCCGCACCGGACGACCGGCACCGCCACCGGACCCGCCGGCCACCCGTACGCATCCGCGACGCCGCCTGAGGGCCGGGGGCGGCCGTACGTACGGGACGGCGCCGGAGGGGCAGGGGGCGCCCGTACGTACGAAACGGCGGACCGCCCGTACGGCTACGCGGTCCCGGGCTACAGGCCGAGCTCGGCCGTGTGCAGCCGGGCCAGCGCGTCCTTGTCGCCCTCCAGCTCCACATGCGCCGCGTCCTGCCGCCCCGCGGCGAACAGCAGCAGCTCACCCGGCTCCCCGGTGACCGTCACCACCGGGGTGCCCTTGTGGGCCACCGCCGTCTGGCCGTCCGGGCGCCGCAGGACCAGGCCCACCGGGGCCCGGCGGCCCAGCATCCGGGCCGTCTTCTCGGTGCGCGACCACAGGACGTCCGCGAACACCGGATCCAGCTCCCGCCGGGACCAGTCGGGCTGGGCCCGGCGCACATCCTCCGCGTGGATGTAGAACTCGACGGTGTTGGCCGCCTCGTCCAGCTGCTTCAGCCCGAACGGCGACATCCGGGGCGGCCCCGTACGGATGAGCTGGATCAGCTCCTCGTACGGCTTGGCGGCGAACTCGGCCTGGACCCGCTCCAGCCGGTTCTTCAGGGCGCCCACCAGGATCCCGCCCGCGGCGTCCGCACGGCGTTCCCGCACCACGACATGGGCGGCCAGGTCACGGGTCTTCCAGCCGTTGCACAGGGTCTGGGCTTCGGGACCCGCCGCTTCCAACAGGTCGGCGAGCAGAAGACGTTCACGCTTCGCATGGGTCGACATGCCCGCCAGCGTACGACCGCCGCCCGCGGTCCGCCCAGTGGACGCACGGCCGGACGGCCCCCTCCGGCGCGGCACAATGGGGCCCATGACCAGCACGCCCGGCTCCCCGCCCGCCAGCAATCTCGACCCGGCCGTCGCCGCCCGCCTCAAGCGAGGCCCCGACGGACTGTTCCCGGCCATCGCCCAGCAGCACGACACGGGCGAGGTGCTCATGCTCGGCTGGATGGACGACGAGGCGCTGCACCGCACCCTCACCACGGGCCGCTGCACCTACTGGTCCCGCAGCCGCCAGGAGTACTGGGTCAAGGGGGACACCTCCGGCCACACCCAGCAGGTGGTCTCGGTCGCGCTGGACTGCGACGCCGACACCGTCCTGGTGAAGGTCGACCAGACGGGTGCCGCCTGCCACACCGGCGCGCGCACCTGCTTCGACAAGGACGTCCTCCCGCTCACCGCGCCCCGATAAGGTCAGCCGCCATGGATCTCGACACGTTCCGCAAGCTCGCCGTCGACCGGCGTGTCATCCCCGTCAGCCGCCGGCTCCTCGCGGACGGCGACACCCCGGTCGGGCTCTACCGGAAGCTCGCCGCCGAACGCCCAGGCACCTTCCTCCTCGAATCCGCGGAGAGCGGCCGCACCTGGTCCCGCTACTCCTTCATCGGGGTACGCAGCGCCGCCACCCTGACCTCCCGCGACGGCGAGGCCCACTGGCTCGGCACCCCGCCCGTCGGCGTCCCCGTCGGGGGCGACCCGCTGCAGGCGCTCCGGGCCACCGTCGAGACCCTGCACACGCCCCGCGACCTGGTCGGCGACGAGGGCCTCCCGCCGTTCACCGGCGGCATGGTCGGCTACCTCGGCTACGACGTCGTCCGCAGGCTGGAGCGGATCACCGAGCACGGCGGCGACGACCTGAAGCTCCCCGAGCTCACCATGCTGCTCACCTCGGACCTCGCCGTCCTCGACCACGGGACCGGCACCGTCCTGCTGATCGCCAACGCGATCAACCACAACGACCTGGACACCGGCGTCGACGAGGCCCACCAGGACGCCGTCGCCCGGCTCGACGCCATGGAGCGGGACCTGTCCCGGCCCGTGGAGAACGCCCCCGCCGCGCTGCCGCCCTCCGAGCTCCCGCCGTACACCGCGCTCTGGGGCGGCCAGGCGTTCATGGACGCCGTCGAGGACGTCAAGGAGCGCATCAGGGCGGGGGAGGCCTTCCAGGTCGTCCCCTCCCAGCGCTTCGAGACGCCCTGCACGGCGAGCGCCCTGGACGTCTACCGGGTGCTGCGCGCCACCAACCCGTCGCCGTACATGTACCTCTTCCGCTTCGACGGCTTCGACGTCGTCGGCTCCAGCCCCGAGGCGCTCGTCAAGGTCGAGGACGGCCGGGCGATGGTCCACCCCATCGCCGGGACCAGGCACCGCGGCGCCACCCCGCAGGAGGACCAGGCACTCGCCGACGAACTCCTCGCCGACCCCAAGGAGCGCGCCGAGCACCTGATGCTCGTCGACCTCGGCCGCAACGACCTGGGGCGGGTCTGCGAGCCGGGCAGCGTCGAGGTGGTCGACTTCATGTCCGTCGAGCGGTACTCGCACGTGATGCACATCGTCTCCACCGTCACCGGCCGGGTCGCCGAGGGCCGCACCGCCTTCGACGTCCTCACCGCGTGCTTCCCCGCCGGCACCCTCTCCGGCGCCCCCAAGCCCCGCGCCCTCCAGATCATCGAGGAGCTCGAACCCAGCCGCCGCGGCCTCTACGGCGGCTGCGTCGGCTACCTCGACTTCGCCGGGGACTCCGACACCGCCATCGCCATCCGCACCGCTCTGCTCCGCGACGGCACCGCGTACGTCCAGGCCGGTGCGGGCATCGTCGCGGACTCCGACCCGGTCGCCGAGGACACGGAATGCCGCAACAAGGCCGCGGCGGTCCTGCGCGCCGTGCATACGGCGAACCGCCTCCCGTCGGCCGGAGCCGGTAAGGGATAGTGGAGTACGTGAGTGCCGTCCCCGTACCCCAGCCCCGTGCCCGAGCCGCCTCCGCGCCCGACAGCGCAGGAAGCCGCCGAAGCCTGGCCGCCGGCCTGCTCCTCGGGGCGGCCGGCGCCACCGTCGTCCTCCTCGCCTCCGGGCAGACCTGGGCCGAGGGCAAGGCGTCCGTCGGCGGCGGCACGCTTCCGCTCACCGCCGACGGCCAGGACGTCACAGGCGTCCCGGCGGCCCTGGCCGTGGTCGGCCTGGCCGCCCTCGTCGCCGTCTTCGCCGTCCGGGGGGCCGGCCGCCTGGTCGTCGCCGCGCTGCTGGCCCTGAGCGGCCTCGGCGCGGGCTTCAGCGCCTACACCGGCGCCTCGGACAGCGCGGCCCTGGACGAGCAGGCCGCGCAGACCACGGGCAACACCGCGGCCACCGTCGGCGCCCTCAGCCACACCGCCTGGCCCTACATCACCGCGGCCGGCGGACTGCTCATCCTGCTCGCCGGACTGCTCGCCCTGCGCTACGGCAGCCGCTGGCCCGCCATGTCGGGACGGTACGAGCGCGACGGCACCCCCCGCCCCCGCAAGGTCCCCCGCACCGCCCCGGACCCCGAGCGGCCCGAGGAACTGTGGAAGGCCCTGGACCGCGGCGAGGACCCGACGCGCGAGGCATGACCCCCAGCCTCAGGTCCCCCGGCGCGTACGGGACAATGGCAGTGAGCTTTTCCAGCGATACCTTCAGCGCAACACCAACTAGGAGCAACTCATGGCGGGCAGCAGCCACGGACACACCCCGGCCGCCTGGACCGGTGTCATCATCTCCTTCATCGGCTTCTGCATCGCGGGCCTCTTCATGGTCGCGGCGAACACGCTCGGCTTCTGGGCCGGTATCGGCGTGGTCCTCCTCGGCGGTGTCGTCGGTCTCGCCATGAAGATGGCCGGCCTCGGCATGCCGAAGGAGTCCGCCGAGATGGCGGCCGCCAGGGCCCGCGCCGGCCAGGCCCAGATCACGGCCTGAACAGGCCCCCGGGGGCCCCGGCAGGTGCCGGGATCCGGGACACGACGCGAGGCGCAGCCCGGACCGGGCTGCGCCTTTCCTCAAGAGCGGGGACAATCGGCGCGTGGACGCCTCAGCCTCTCCCGCAGCCGCCGCCCCGGACCCCGCACCCGCCCCTCCGGGCCCGGCACCCGTGCCCGCACCCGGGCCCGGTCTGCCGGCCCCCGCCCCGTACTCGCGCCTCCGCCGGCTCGCCACACCCGCCGGCGTCATGGCCGCCGTCGTCGGGGCCTTCGCCTACGTCGCCACGGTCGACCCCAACGAACCCGGGCACTACCCGGTCTGCCCCATGCTCCGGTTCACCGGGGTGTTCTGCCCCGGCTGCGGCGGACTGCGCAGCGCCCACGCCTTCGCCCACGGAGACCTGGCCGCGGCCCTCGGCGCCAACGCCCTGGCCGTCGTCGGCTACGTGGTCTTCGCGGCGGTCTGGCTGCTCTGGACGGTCCGCGCGAGCCGGGGCCGCCCGATGCGGATCGCTCTCGCACCCGGTTACTGGTGGGGCATCGGCGCGGTGCTGGTGGTCTTCTCCGTGGTCAGGAACCTGCCCTTCGGTTCCGCGCTGGCTCCCTGATTGACCAGGTAGTGGGACGTCAGGGCGGCGGATGCGGGCCCTGAGCCATCCTGCGGATACCATCGAGATGGCTGATCCTGTACCCATCACCGCTTCGGAAGGGGGCCGCTCGCGTGAGTGTGCTCGACGAGATCATTGACGGCGTCCGCGCCGACCTCGCGGAGCGGCAGGCGCGTGTCAGCCTCGACGAGCTCAAGGAACGCGCCGCGCGCGCTCCCCAGGCCAAGGACGGAGTCGCCGCCCTGCGCGGCGAGGGTGTGACCGTCATCTGCGAGGTCAAGCGCTCCAGCCCCTCCAAGGGGGCCCTGGCCGCCATCGCCGACCCGGCCGCGCTCGCCGCGGACTACGAGGCCGGCGGGGCGTCCGTCATCTCGGTCCTCACCGAGGAGCGCCGCTTCGGCGGTTCGCTCGCCGACCTGGAGGCCGTCCGCGGCAAGGTCGACATCCCGGTCCTGCGCAAGGACTTCATCGTCACCTCCTACCAGCTGTGGGAGGCACGGGCCTACGGCGCCGACCTCGCCCTGCTGATCGTGGCCGCACTCGACCAGGAGGCCCTCGTCTCGCTGATCGAGCGCGCCGAGTCGATCGGCCTGACGCCGCTCGTCGAGGCCCACGACGAGGAGGAGGCGGAGCGCGCCGTGGACGCCGGGGCGAAGATCATCGGTGTCAACGCGCGCAACCTCAAGGACCTCAAGGTCGACCGCTCCACCTTCGAGCGCGTCGCCCCCGAGATCCCGGACCACATCGTCAAGGTCGCCGAGTCCGGCGTCCGCGGCCCGCACGACCTCATCGCGTACGCCAACGCCGGCGCCGACGCGGTGCTGGTGGGCGAGTCCCTGGTCACCGGCCGCGCCCCCCGGGCCGCCGTCGCCGACCTGGTCGCCGCCGGCGCCCACCCCGCGCTCCGGCACGGACGGGGCTGACCCCACCCGTGACCGCCGCCCGTCCCGCCGCCCGCATCCGGCCGGGCCTCCGCCCCGCCGGGGCGCAGGTCCGGGACCCGCACGCGCCGCTGGCGCGCGGCTGCCGCCCCCGCGGCTGCCGCGCCCCCGCCCGGCGCGTGCACGGCCGGCGTGTGCGGTACGTCATCGGCGACGAGCCGGGACAGGTCAACGGCATGCGATGGCGCACGGGGTCCGCGCCGTAGCGAGCCCCGGCCGTCGCCCGCCTCCTCCGTACAGGGGGCTCCGCACGTCCTCACGCACCGACCGCCCACCGGTCGGCGTGGCGCTCCGCCCATGGCGCATACGGTGACATCACCCGTTGCGATTCGAGGAGCACGTCGCATGTCGTCCGACTTCTTCATCCCGGACCCCGAGGGTCTGATCCCCAGCGCCGAGGGGTACTTCGGCGCCTACGGCGGAAAGTTCATCCCGGAGGCGCTCGTCGCCGCCGTGGACGAGGTCGCCGTCGAGTACGACAAGGCCAAGGCCGACCCGGCCTTCGCCGCCGAGCTCAACGCGCTCATGGTGGACTACACCGGCCGGCCCAGCGCCCTGACCGAGGTCGCGCGCTTCGCCGAGCACGCCGGGGGCGCCCGCGTCTTCCTCAAGCGCGAGGACCTCAACCACACCGGCTCGCACAAGATCAACAACGTGCTCGGCCAGGCCCTGCTCACCAAGCGGATGGGCAAGACCCGTGTCATCGCGGAGACCGGGGCGGGCCAGCACGGCGTCGCCACCGCGACCGCCTGCGCGCTCTTCGGGCTCGAGTGCACCATCTACATGGGCGAGATCGACACCGAGCGGCAGGCGCTGAACGTGGCGCGGATGCGGATGCTCGGCGCCGAGGTCGTCGCGGTGAAGTCCGGCTCCCGGACCCTCAAGGACGCCATCAACGAGGCGTTCCGCGACTGGGTCGCCAACGTGGACCGCACCCACTACCTCTTCGGCACGGTCGCCGGACCGCACCCCTTCCCGGCGATGGTCCGCGACTTCCACCGGGTGATCGGCGTCGAGGCCCGCCGCCAGATCCTGGAGCGCACCGGCCGGCTGCCGGACGCCGCGGTCGCCTGCGTCGGCGGCGGCTCCAACGCCATCGGCCTCTTCCACGCCTTCATCGGCGACCAGGACGTCCGGCTGGTCGGCTGCGAGCCCGCAGGACACGGCGTGGAGACCGGCGAGCACGCGGCGACCCTGACCGCGGGCGAGCCCGGCATCCTGCACGGCTCACGCAGTTACGTCCTCCAGGACGAGGAGGGCCAGATCACCGAGCCCTACTCGATCTCGGCCGGACTCGACTACCCGGGCATCGGCCCGGAGCACGCCTACCTCAAGGACGTCGGCCGGGGCGAGTACCGCGCCGTCACCGACGACGCCGCCATGCAGGCGCTGCGCCTCCTCTCCCGCACCGAGGGGATCATCCCGGCCATCGAGAGCGCGCACGCGCTGGCCGGGGCCCTGGAGGTCGGCCGGGAGCTCGGCGAGGACGGGCTGATCCTGATCAACCTGTCCGGCCGCGGCGACAAGGACATGGACACGGCAGCCCGGTACTTCGGGCTGTACGACGCCGACGCGGTCGTCGAGGCCGATGTCGCCGACGGAGAGGAAGAGGTCACCAAGTGAGCGGCAACCGAGAGCTTCTCGAATCGACGCTGGCACGGACCGCCTCCGAGGACCGTGCGGCGCTCATCGCCTACCTCCCCGGCGGCTTCCCGACCGTCGACGGCGGGATCGCGGCCGTCAAGGCGGCCGTCGCGGGCGGTGCCGACGTCATCGAGGTGGGCCTCCCGCACAGCGACCCGGTGCTCGACGGACCGGTCATCCAGACCGCCGACGACATCGCGCTGCGCGGCGGGGTGAAGATCGCCGACATCATGCGCACGGTCCGCGAGACGCACGAGGCGACGGGTGCCCCGATCCTCGTCATGACGTACTGGAACCCGATCGACCGGTACGGCGTGGAGCGCTTCACCGCCGAGCTCGCCGAGGCGGGCGGCGCCGGGTGCATCCTGCCCGACCTGCCGGTCCAGGAGTCCGCGCTGTGGAGGGAACACGCCGAGAAGCACGGTCTCGCCACCGTCTTCGTCGTCGCCCCGAGCAGCAAGGACGCCCGCCTCGCCGCCATCACGGCGGCCGGCTCCGGATTCGTGTACGCCTCCTCGCTGATGGGCGTCACCGGCACCCGCGAATCGGTCGGCGAGCAGGCCCAGGACCTGGTCCGGCGCACCCGCGCCACCACGGACCTCCCGGTCTGCGTGGGCATCGGCGTCTCCACCGCCGACCACGCCCGGCAGGTCGCCGGGTTCGCCGACGGGGTGATCGTCGGCTCGGCCTTCGTCAAGCGGATGCTGGACGCCCCGGACGAGGCCGCCGGTCTCGCCGCCGTCCAGGCGCTGGCGGGCGAACTGGCCGAAGGCGTTCGAAAGCGCTGACAGCCGGGGTCATCCGTACGGGTGGTCCTGGGACCGGGGAGGCGCTGACGTGCCTCCCCGGTTCGTTTGCGCCATGTGAGCGAGAAGAACCAAGACCGCAGAAGAGCCGCGCGTGACCGGCTCGTCCAGCAGCGTGAGCAGGACCGGGCCCGGGACCGGCGCCGCCGCACGCTGATCGTCTCGACCGCCGTGGTGGGGGTGCTGGCCCTGGCGGCCGTGATCGGAGTGATCGCCGCCAACGCCGGCAAGAACGGCGAGGACAGCGAGGCCGGGCCCGCCGTCACCCCGTCCGGGGCGCAGGGGAAGGACGGACTCGCCCTCCAGGTCGGCGCCGACGACGCCCCGTCCACGCTCACGATCTGGGAGGACTTCCGCTGCCCGGTCTGCGCCCAGTTCGAGAACGCCTTCCGTGACACGTTCACCGAGCTCACCGACAGCGGTCAGCTCAAGGTGGAGTACCACCTGGCGACGATCATCGACGGCAACCTCGGCGGCAGCGGCTCGCTGCGCGCGGCCAACGCGGCCGCCTGCGCCCAGGACGTCGGCAAGTTCGCCCCGTACCACGACGTCCTCTACCGCAACCAGCCCGCGGAGACCGACGACGCCTTCGGGAAGAACAGCAAGCTGATCGAGCTGGCGGGCAAGGTGGACGGCCTGGACACGCCCGCCTTCCGCAGCTGCGTGGAGGACGGCACGCACGACAGCTGGGTCGAGAAGTCCAACAAGGCGTTCGGCGAGGGCGGCTTCGAGGGCACACCCACCGCGCTGCTCAACGGCGAGTCGATCTTCCCGAAGAAGGGGGACGAGCAGATCTCCGCGGCCAACATCAAGAAGTGGGTCGCCGAGGCGAACAAGGGCAAGAAGCCGGCCACCGTCGGCGCCACCCCCTGAGGCCCGCCGCAGGGCGCTCCGGCGGGTACTCCGCCGGGGCCCCGTTACCCAGAAGTTGCCGGACGGCTTGCCGTACGTCCCGTCCGGCAGGGTAGCGTCGACCCCGTCATGAACCTTGCCTTCATTCCCAGCCCGTCGACCGGCGTGATCGAGCTCGGCCCGATCCCGCTCCGCGGCTACGCGTTCTGCATCATCATCGGTGTCTTCGTCGCCGTCTGGCTCGGCAACAAGCGCTGGATCGCCAGGGGCGGCAAAGCCGGCACCGTCGCCGACATCGCCGTCTGGGCCGTGCCCTTCGGCCTGGTCGGCGGCAGGCTCTACCACGTCATCACCGACTACCAGCTGTACTTCAGCGACGGTCAGGACTGGGTGGACGCCTTCAAGATCTGGGAGGGCGGCCTCGGCATCTGGGGCGCGATCGCCCTCGGCGCCGTCGGCGCCTGGATCGGCTGCCGCCGCCGCGGGATCCCGCTCCCCGCCTGGGCGGACGCGCTGGCCCCCGGCATCGCCGTCGCCCAGGCCATCGGCCGCTGGGGCAACTGGTTCAACCAGGAGCTGTACGGCAAGCCGACCGACGTGCCCTGGGCGCTGAAGATCAGCGAGGGCACGAACCGGGTCGCGGGCACCTACCACCCGACGTTCCTGTACGAGTCCCTGTGGTGCATCGGCGTCGCGCTCCTGGTCATCTGGGCGGACCGCCGCTTCAAGCTCGGACACGGCCGCGCCTTCGCGCTCTACGTCGCCGCGTACTGCGCGGGCCGCGGATGGATCGAGTACATGCGCGTCGACGAGGCGCACCACGTGCTGGGCCTCCGGCTCAACGTGTGGACCGCGATCGTCGTGTTCGTGCTCGCCGTGACGTACATCGTGATCTCCGCGAAGGTGCGCCCCGGCCGTGAGGAGATCGTCGAGCCCGCCGCGGTGGGCCTGTCCCAAGACGGCGACAAGGCGGCGGACACGACCGACGACACGAGCGCCGACAAGGCCGACGACAAGGTCGACGACGCCCCCGATGAGGACGCCCCGGCCACCCCGGAGGCGGCCGGTGACCCCGGGGCGGAGGCGCCCGACGAGGACGGGGCCCCGCAGAAGGCCGACCGGAGCTGACGCTCCCCGCACACGCGACGGAGGGGCCGCCGGACCACCAAGGTCCGGCGGCCCCTCCGTCCGTGTACGGGCCTCAGCGGCGCGAGCGCGCCAGCGACAGCGTGCGCTCCGCGCTCGCCACCACCGCCGCGTCGACGAACCTCCCGTCCGGCAGCGCCTGCGCCCCCGCCTGGGCCCGGGACGCCTCCAGGATCTGCTCCGCCGCCTCGACCTCGCGTGCCGTGGGCCGGAACGCCCGTTCGATCACCGGCAGCTGCCGGGGGTGGATCGCCGCCCGGCCGAGCAGCCCGAGATCCCTCCCGTGCGCACAGGACGCCCGCAGCCCGGACAGGTCCCGGACATCGGGGTACACCGACATCACCGGCGGGTCGAGCCCGGCCGCCCGGGCGGCGATCACCACACGGCTGCGCGGCCAGTCCAGGCCGGCGTCGTCCCGCACCCCCAGATCCGCCCGGAGGTCCGCCTCGCCCAGGGCGATCCCCCGTACGGCGTGATGCGCCCCGGCGATCGAATACGCGTGCTCGATCGCCAGCGCCGACTCCAGCAGCGGATACAGCGGCACACCCGGAGCCAGTGCCTCGACATGGTGCACGGACGCCGCATGGGTGATCTTCGGCAGCCGCATCCCGGACAGCCCCGGCAGCCCCGCCAGCGCCCTCACGTCGTCCTCGCCGTGGACCCGGACATGGACCGGCACCGCCATCGGGTCCGCCGTGACGGGGTCCGAGAGCAGCTCCGCCGTCGCCGACCGCGCGTACTCCTTGCGGTCCGGCGCGACCGCGTCCTCCAGATCGACGATCACCACGTCCGCGCCCGAACCGAGCGCCTTGCGGACCACCTCCGGCCGGTCCCCGGGGACGTACAGCCAGGTCAGGGCGGTGGCCGGCCCGCTCACAGCGCCCCCTCGTCCCGGAGTGCCGCGACCGCAGGGGCGGAGAGGCCGAGCTCCGCGAGGATCTCGTCCGTGTCCGCGCCGTGGGGCCGGCCCGCCCAGCGGATCGCCCCCGGTGTCTCCGAGAGCCGGAACAGCACGTTCTGCATCCGCAGCGTCCCCAGCTCGGGGTCCTCGACCTCGGTGATCGTGCCCAGCGCCCGGTACTGCGGGTCCTCCATCACATCCCGTACGTCCTGGATCGGCGCGATCGCCGCCTCGGCCTTCTCGAAGGCGTCCACCACCTCCTCCCGGGTGCGCCGGGCGATCCAGTGGCCCACCGCCTCGTCGAGTTCGTCGGCGTGCTCGGCGCGGGTGCTGCCGGCGGAGAACCACGGCTCCTCGGTCAGCTCCGGGCGCCCCACCAGGCGCATCACCCGTTCCGCGACCGACTGGGCGGAGGTCGAGACGGCGACCCAGTGGCCGTCGGCGGTGCGGTAGGTGTTGCGCGGGGCGTTGTTGCGGGAGCGGTTCCCGGTCCTGGGCTGGACGTAGCCGAGCTGGTCGTACCAGAGGGGCTGCGGGCCCAGCACGGTGAGGATCGGCTCGATGATCGCCATGTCGACCACCTGCCCGCCCCCGGTGCGGTCCCGGCCGGCCAGGGCCGTCATCACCGCGTACGCCGTGGCGAGCGCCGCGATCGAGTCGGCGAGCCCGAACGGCGGCAGGGTCGGCGGCCCGTCCGGCTCGCCGGTGACGGCGGCGAAACCGCTCATCGCCTCGGCGAGCGTGCCGAAGCCGGGCCGGTGCGCGTACGGGCCCTTCTGCCCGAAGCCCGTGACCCTGGCCAGCACCAGCCGGGGGTTGACGGCGCGCAGCTCCTCCCAGCCCAGCCCCCAGCGCTCCAGGGTGCCGGGCCGGAAGTTCTCGATGACGACGTCGGTCTCCGCGGCCAGCCGCAGCAGCACGTCCCGGCCGCCCGGCGCCGACAGATCGAGGGTCAGCGTGCGCTTGTTGCGGCCGAGCAGCTTCCACCACAGGCCGATCCCGTCCTTCGAGGGGCCGTGGCCGCGTGAGGGATCGGGCTTCCGAGGGTGCTCGACCTTGATGACCTCGGCCCCGAAGTCCCCGAGCATGGTGGCCGCGAGCGGCCCGGCGAAGAGCGTGGCGAGGTCCAGGACCCGCAGCCCGGCGAGCGGAGCGGTCGGTGTGCTCATGCGGCATCGATCTCGCTGCGGTGGGGCATGGACGTCGAGGCGCCGGGTCTCTGCACACAGAGCGCCGCGGCGGACGAGGCCCAGGCCAGCGCCGCCGGCACGGACCGGCCCTCCCCGAGGGCCACGGCCAGCGTGCCGACGAAGGTGTCCCCGGCGCCGGTCGTGTCGACGGCGGTGACCTCGGGGGCGGGGAAGAGGACCGGCTCGCCGCCCCGGGCCGCGTACAGACAGCCCTTCCGGCCGAGCGTGATCACCACCTCGGGGACCTGCCGCAGCAGGATCTGGGCCGCCCCGTGCGGATCCACGCACCCGGTCAGCGCCGCGGCCTCGTGCTCGTTGGGGACCAGCAGGTCGATGTCGTCCAGCAGACCGGCCGGCAGCGGCTGTACGGGGGAGGGGGTGAGGATCGTCCGTACGCCCCGGGCCTTCGCGGTCCGGGCTCCCTCCGCCACGACGGGGAGCGGCAGTTCCAGCTGGAGCAGCAGCAGGCCGGCCGCGGCGATCGCGGCGCTCCCGCCCGGACCGAGCGAGGTCACCGTGCCGTTGGCGCCGGGGATCACGACGATCGCGTTGGACCCCTCGTCGTCGACGACGATGTGCGCGGTGCCGCTGGGCCCCGCGACGGTGTGCAGCAGCTCCGTGTCCACACCGGCGTGTTCCAGATTCGTACGGAGCGCGGAGCCGTACTCGTCGGTCCCGACCGCGCCGATCATCACCACGTCCCCTCCGGCGCGGGCGGCGGCCACCGCCTGGTTGGCCCCCTTGCCGCCGGGGACGGTCCGGAACTCCCGTCCGGTGACGGTCTCCCCGCGCCCGGGTGCCCGGGCGACGTAGGCGACCAGGTCCATGTTGGTGCTGCCGAGCACCGCGATCGCTGTCATGGCCTGCGTACCTCCTGATAGGTCAGTTCCGCGAGGGTGTCGAAGCCGAGGGAGCCGAAGCCGGACACGGATGTGGCGAGGCGGTTCTTGAGCGGGGCGGTCCACCGGTCGGGCAGCGCGTCGGGCCGCCCCGCCAGCAGGCCCGCGAGCGAGCCCGCCGTCGCACCGTTGGAGTCGGTGTCCCAGCCGCCGGACACCGCGCAGCCGATGGAGCGGCCGAAGTCCCCGTCGGCGTGGGTGAGGGCGGCGGCGAGCAGCGCGGCGTTGGGCAGGACGTGCACCCAGTGGTGGGTCGGCCCGTACACCTCGTGGAGCCGGTCCACGGCCGTGTCGAAGTCCTCCTCGGCCCGGGCCGTCGCGATGCCGAGGCGCACCGCGTGCGCGTACCGGGACCGCGGCGGCACGACCCGCAGCCCCGCCGCCAGACAGCCGTGCACATCCGTCCCGCCGCCGGCCGCCTCGGCGAGGGCGGCGGCGGTGAACATCGCGCCGTACACCCCGTTGGCCGTGTGGGTGAGGACCGCGTCCCGGTGCGCCTGTTCCGCTGCGGCGCCCGGGTCGCCGGGGTGGGTCCAGCCGTGCACATCGGCCCGGATCTGGGCGCCGATCCACTCCCGGAACGGGTTGCGGTGGCGCGCGGTGTCCGGCGGTTCGATGCCGTCGAGCAGATTGCGGTACGCGACCCGCTCGGCGGTGAAGACCCGGCCCGCCGGGAGCTCGTCGAGCCAGAGCCGGGCGAGGTCGGACGTGCTGAAGCCGGGGCCGTGCCGCTGGAGCAACAGCACGGTCAGCAAGGGGTAGTTGAGGTCGTCGTCCTCGGGCATCCCGTCGATGTTCTCGGCGAGGGAGGTGGGGGCCGAGCGGCGGTTCCACGGGTGGGCGGCGGCCAGGTCGCCGGGGAGGCCCCGCGCAGTGAACCAGGTGGTGAGCGGCCAGTTCCCGGTGGCGCGGGCCAGGGCCCGGATGCCGGCCAGCGGCAGCTTCTCCACCGGCTTGCCCAGCAGACAGCCGGCCGCCCGCCCCAGCCAGGCTGCGTGCAGACGGCCGGGCCCGAAGGACACCGGGCGGACGGGCGGGGCGGGCCAGCGGGGGCAGAGGGCCCGGATCGCGGCCAGGTCCGTCGGCTCGTCGGCGGCCAGAGGGCTCTCCCGCAGGGCGAGTTCGTCCAGCAGCTGCCCGGCGAGCGCGCGCAGCCGGCGCGGCGCGGGGCCCTCCGAAGCCCCCGCGCGCTCCGGGGCGGGGGCGCCGCCCGCGGCGTACCAGCGCTGTGCGATCGACGCGACGGACTCGGCATCCCGGCCGTCCTGCGCGGCCTGGCGCAGCTCGTGGCCCACCAGGTCCTCGGGCTGGACCCAGGTCAGGCGTACGGTCACCGCCCGTCGCCCGCCAGCGCGGCGAACGCCGCCTCGTGCGCGCGCCGCCGCGCCGTGTCCCGTACGAAGATCTCGCGGGCCACCTCCGCGAGGGCCAGCGCCGGGGCGTGCAGGTCGAGGCGGCTGGCCTCGGCGACCGTCTTCGCCCAGGTCTCCGGGATCGCCTGCTCGCCGTGGAGCGCGCCCGCGAGCGCGCCGCTCATCGTGGCGATGGAGTCGCAGTCGCGGCCGTAGTTGACCGAGCCGAGCACCGTGCGCCGGTAGTCGCCCTCCCCGACGAGCAGCATGCCGAGCGCGACCGGCAGTTCCTCGATGGAGTGCAGCCGGGAGGGCCGCCGGGCGCCGAGCGAGGGGTCCCGGTAGTGCGGACCCACCGTGTCGAACGGTGCGACGGCCGCCCGCAGCGGCACCAGCGCGGACTCGAAGTCCGTGTGCCGGGCGGCCACTTCGCACACCGACTCGATCGCCGACCGGGTGCCGTCCTTGGCCAGGGCCAGCGCCGTCTCCACGACGGAGGCGGGGGTGGCGCCCGGAACGCAGGCGGCGGCGACACAGGCGGCCAGGACCCCGGCCGCCTCACGGCCGTACGAGGACTGGTGGGCGCCCGCGACATCCAGCGCCTCCGCGTACGCGGCCTCCGGATGGGCCGCGTTCACCAGGCCGACCGGGGCCATGTACATCGCCGCCCCGCAGTTGACGATGTTCCCGGAGCCCGCCTCGCGGGGGTCGGCGTGCCCGTAGTGCAGCCGGGTGACGATCCACTTCTCGGCGAGGAAGATCCGTTGCAGGGGGAGAGCCTCGGCTTCCAGCTCCGGGATCCAGCGGGGCCGCGACATCAGGTCCGGCACCAGGTGGTCGGCGACGGCGTAGGCGTCGAGGTGGCCGCGCACCGTCTCGTACACCCGGACCAGCGCGTGCGTCATCAGGGTGTCGTCGGTGACGTGCCCGTCGCCCTTGTGGTACGGGGCGATGGGGCGGGCGGTGCGCCAGTCGTCGCCGTACCAGGGCCCGACGATCCCGGTCACCCGGCCGCCGTGGCGCTCGGCGATCTGCTCGGGTGTCCAGCCCTCGACGGGGCCGCCGAGCGCGTCCCCCACGGCCGCGCCGACGAGGGCTCCGGTGACGCGTTCATCCAGGGTGAGCGTCGTGGTGGTCGTGCCGGCCGCGGGCGGTGCGGATGTTTTGTGTGCCATGTCGGAATTGTCCACCCGGGGTGGCCGGTTCCGTGGCTGCCAGCCGCCCGGCGAGTTCGATGAGGTCCGTACCGGCGAACAGGGGCAGCGCGCACCCGGCCAGCGTCCGGCAGGCCTCCCGCCAGCCCTCGGGCACGGTGGCCGTCCCGCCCAGCGCCCCGGTCAGCGCCCCGGCCAGCGCGGGCGCCGAGTCGGCGACCCGGGAGAGGCAGGCCGCGGCGGGGACGGCCTGGGCGAACTCGCCCCGGGCGGCGGTCGTCAGGGCGAGGGCGACCGGCACGGTCTCGGCGGCGGCGATCCCGTAGCTGTAGACGTGGTCCACGATCTGGTGCTCCAGCACGGGCACGAGCGCGAAGGCACCCGCCGCCTCGTCCGCGAACTCCCGGGCCAGCCGCACGGCGTGGACGGCGTTGCGGGCGATCTCGGTGCCCTCGGGCAGCTGGTCGAGCGCCGCGTTCACCACCGTGTCGACGTCGGACCCGGCGAGGGCCTCGGCGACCGCGGCGGCGAGGGCCCGCGCGCCGTGCACCCCGTCACCGTCCTGGGTGTACCGGGCGTCGAACTCGGCGAGCCCGGCCGCCGCCGCCGGATCACCCGGGTGGACGACGGCGAGCACGGCGGCCCGCACACAGGCCGCGTCGTCGAAGTAGTGCGGGTTGTCGTGCCCGGTGGCGGGCGGACGCAGCCCGGCGGCCAGATTGCCGAGCCCGGACCGTACGGAGATCCGCGCCCGCAGCGGAAGGACGGCCGACTCGACCTCGGGCGCCCGGGCGCTCGCGGCGGCGACCTTCGCCGCCAGCGCGTTCCACGACCGGTCGATCGCGTCCCGCATCCGGTGGCCGGGGGAGAGGCCGGGCGCGTGGTCGGCCGCGGCGGCCAGCACGGTCCGGGCGGCGAACGCGGCCCACTCGGCGTCGTCGGACGGGCCGAGCCGCAGCGGTTCCGGCGGCTGGTTCAGGGCGATGGGCACGGGGAGCGTCGTCGTCGCGTTCTGCTCGGCGAAGGTGTCCAGCTCCCGGGTGAGCCGCCGCGTCCACTCCGGCATCCGGGCCGCCCGGTGCCTGGCTGCCGGCCACCCGGCCGCGTCCCCGGCGGCCAGCCCGAGCAGCAGCCCCTCGATCCTGGCCCGCCTGCCCGGTGCGCCACGGCCCCCGCCGTCGGCCACCGGCTCCGAGGTGATCCGGATGGCCACGTGCGGGCCGGACTCCGCCGGTGCGGTGGGCACGCCCCGCGCGGGGCGGCGGTCGGCGGTCACCGGGCGTCCTGCCGGACACCGGAGGCCGCGGTGGCCGGCGGCCCCGGCGGGTCCTCGCCCTCGTCCGGGGTCAGCAGCTCCGCGATGTCCAGGACGTGGTAGCCCCGCATCGACGGCAGACAGCTGCCCCGCACCGGGCCGATCGCCGCCGCCCAGTCCCGGGGGATCGCCGACGCCCCGTGCAGGGCGCCGGCCAGCGCCCCCGCCACGGCCGCCGTGGTGTCGGCGTCCCGCCCCATGTTCACGGCCGTCAGCACCGCCGTACGGAAGTCACCGCGCGCCGCGGTCAGCGCGCCGAAGGCCAGGCCCACCGCCTCCGGCGCCAGATCCGTCCACGGGTAGCCGCCGATCACCACCGCGGACCGCACCGCACGCTCGGTGGCCAGCCGGTCCGGGTACGAGCGCTGCGCCGCCGTGACCGCGCGGCGCAGCGAGCGGGCCGTCCAGGAGTCCATCGGCACGACCGAGAGCGCGGCGGCGATCACCGAGGCGAGCCCCGCACCCACCATCGCGGCCGCCACCCCCGCCGCGACCGCCTGGCCGCCGTAGATGCCCTCCCCGTCATGGCTGACCCGCCCGTCCACCGCCACCAGACGGGCGGCCTCGTCGGGACGCCCCGCCGCGAACACCCCGAACGGCGCCGCCCGCATCGCGAGACCGTCGCTCCAGGCGTGCCGGTGCTGCGCCGAGATCGGGGCGGCCAGACCGCGCCGCAGATTCTCCAGCGTCCCGCGCTCACTGAACCCCGCGCCCCGGAACGGGCCCTCGTCCAGATCGGCGATCCAGTGGTGCCAGGCCCGTTCGACATGCGAGACGGTCAGCGCCGAGCCGTGCCTGGCCAGCAGCAGCCCCGAGAAGATCGCGTACTCGGTGTCGTCGGTGCCCGCCGGATCGTCACTGACGAAGCCCTCGATACGGCCCCAGCGGCGGCGGATCTCCGACGGACGCAGATTCTCCGCCGGCGCTCCGAGCGCGTCCCCCACCGCGAGCCCCAGCAGTGCTCCCCGCGCCCGGTCACCCGTGTCCGTGGCCGCACCGTCCGTGTCCGTCCCCGCACCGTCCGCCATGATCTCCATCGTGCCGACCCTTCGCTCCCACCCGGAACAACCGGATAGGGGAGGGTTCCCCGATCGGGCCGAAGAGAGGCTCTCATTTCGTACAGATCGGCCGCCTGGGTGACGCGCTCAGAGCAGGTAAGTTCGGCCTTCCTTGCTGGCGGGAGGCCTTTTTCGTGCGTACTTTCGACTGTGCGGAGCGGAGGAGGATCTCTCGGGGCCGCTCCCGGAGAAGGGGAGAGCTGTGTCCATCATCGAGACCGACGCCGTACTGCACGAGGCCCACCGCGACAACCACACGCACCGTGACGTCAACGGCGGCTGGCTGCGCCCCGCGGTGTTCGGCGCCATGGACGGTCTCGTCTCCAACCTCGCCCTGATGA
This sequence comes from Streptomyces silvae, assembly GCF_016745505.1. Taxonomy (GTDB): domain Bacteria; phylum Actinomycetota; class Actinomycetes; order Streptomycetales; family Streptomycetaceae; genus Streptomyces; species Streptomyces silvae. The sequence goes on from NZ_JAERUC010000011.1 coordinate 60,858, forward strand.
CGGGCGTCGCCGGAGGGGCGGTCTCCCAGCAGACCATCGTCATCACCGGCCTGGCCGGGCTCGCCGCCGGGGCGTTCTCGATGGCCGCGGGGGAGTACACCTCCGTCGCCTCGCAGCGCGAGCTCGTCGAGGCCGAGCTCGCCGTCGAGCGGCGTGAGCTGCGCAAACACCCCAAGGACGAGATGCGTGAGCTCGCCGCGCTCTACGAGTCCCGGGGGGTCGAGCCCGCGCTCGCCCAGGAAGTCGCACGCCAGCTTTCCAGGGACCCGGAGCAGGCGCTGGAGATACACGCCCGCGAGGAGCTGGGCATCGACCCGGGCGACCTGCCCTCGCCCCTCGTCGCCGCGCTGTCCTCCTTCGGCGCCTTCGCGCTGGGCGCCCTGCTGCCCGTACTGCCCTACCTGCTCGGCGCCACCGTCATGTGGCCCGCCGTGCTGCTCGCCCTGGCCGGCCTGTTCGGGTGCGGCGCGGTGGTGGCCCGGGTGACGGCGCGGACCTGGTGGTTCAGCGGACTGCGCCAACTGGTCCTCGGCGGGGCCGCCGCGGCGATCACGTACGGCCTGGGCTCACTGTTCGGTGTGGCCGTCGGCTGAGCCCCGGCGGGGGAGACCGCGAGAGTGGGGATGCCCGTGGGAACCCGGCCGCCGTGCCGGGATTTCACGGGCATCCCGCCGTGTTGTCACCGGTGTGACGTACGTCTTGACGCACGTCACTGGGCGGATGGGGTAAGGCCGCCGTAAAATGAGACGCTATGCAGTGCTACACATAAGTAGCCGTTACCCGGCGGTTTCGAATCCATGACCGCTGGGCAAGAGCCGTAGACACTCGCGGGCAACGACGCCTGCTCTCTGCGGTCTCCCCGGACGGTGGTCCACAAGGATCCGTTCGATCATGACCCACCCGCACCGCGACTCCGTGGTGTCCGCATGTTGGAACACTCTTTCCGCTTTTTGAGAAGCGTTCCATCATGTAACCTGCACGAAATTTCGCAGAGGGCCAGCGTCGTCCCTCGGCACAGCACATGCCACGACGACGACGGGAGAGCCGATGCGTTCCGACGCCTGGTCGCCCATGGACGGTCGCCCTGTCCAGCAGGGGATGTACGACCCCCGTAACGAGCACGACGCCTGTGGTGTCGGGTTCGTGGCCACTCTGACCGGTGTGGCCAGCCATGAGCTGGTCGAGCAGGCGCTGACCGTACTGCGCAACCTCGAACACCGCGGCGCCACAGGATCCGAGCCCGACTCGGGTGACGGCGCCGGCATTCTCCTCCAGGTGCCCGACGCCTTCCTCCGCGAAGAGGCCGGCTTCGAGCTCCCCGAGGCCGGCTCCTACGCCGTGGGCATCGCCTTCCTCCCCGCGGACGACTCCACCGACTCCGTCAAGCAGATCGAGAAGATCGCCGCCGAAGAGGGCCTCGACGTCCTCGGCTGGCGCCAGGTCCCGGTCACGCCCGACATCCTCGGCAGCGGCGCCCGCGCCACGATGCCCGAATTCCGCCAGCTGATCGTCGCCGACGGTGAGAGCACCGGCATCGTCCTGGACCGCAAGGCCTTCGTCCTGCGCAAGCGCGCCGAGCGTGAGGCCGGGGTGTACTTCCCCTCGCTCTCCGCACGCACGATCGTCTACAAGGGCATGCTCACCACCGGGCAGCTGGAGCCGTTCTTCCCGGACCTCTCCGACCGCCGCTTCGCCACCGCGGTCGCGCTGGTCCACTCCCGCTTCTCCACCAACACCTTCCCGAGCTGGCCGCTCGCCCACCCGTACCGCTTCGTCGCGCACAACGGCGAGATCAACACGGTCAAGGGCAACCGCAACTGGATGAAGGCCCGCGAGTCCCAGCTCGCCTCCAGCCTCTTCGGCGAGGCGCAGCTCGACCGGATCTTCCCCGTCTGCACCCCCGACGCCTCCGACTCCGCCTCCTTCGACGAGGTCCTGGAGCTGCTCCACCTCGGCGGCCGCTCGCTGCCGCACTCGGTGCTGATGATGGTCCCCGAGGCATGGGAGAACCACGCCTCGATGGACCCGGCCCGCCGCGCCTTCTACCAGTACCACTCCACGATGATGGAGCCCTGGGACGGCCCGGCCTGCGTCACCTTCACCGACGGCGTCCAGGTCGGCGCGGTCCTCGACCGCAACGGTCTGCGCCCCGGCCGCTACTGGGTCACCGACGACGGCCTCGTCGTCCTCTCCTCCGAGGTCGGCGTCCTCGACATCGACCCGGCCAAGGTGGTCCGCAAGGGCCGCCTCCAGCCCGGCCGCATGTTCCTCGTGGACACCGCCGAGCACCGCATCATCGAGGACGACGAGATCAAGGCGTCCCTGGCCGCCGAGAACCCGTACCAGGAGTGGCTGGAAACCGGCGAGATCGAGCTCGAGGACCTCCCCGAGCGCGAGCACATCGTCCACACCCACGCCTCGGTCACCCGCCGCCAGCAGACCTTCGGCTACACCGAGGAGGAGCTCCGCGTCCTCCTCGCCCCGATGGCCCGCACCGCCGGCGAACCCCTCGGCTCCATGGGCACCGACTCGCCGATCGCCGCGCTCTCCGAGCGCCCCCGGCTGCTCTTCGACTACTTCACCCAGCTCTTCGCCCAGGTCACCAACCCGCCGCTGGACGCCATCCGCGAGGAGCTCGTCACCTCGCTGCGCTCCACGCTCGGCCCCCAGGGGAACATCCTGGAGCCGACCGCCGCCGCCTGCCGCGCGGTCACGCTGCCCTTCCCGGTGATCGACAACGACGAGCTGGCCAAGCTCATACACATCAACGCCGACGGCGACATGCCGGGAATGAAGGCCGCGACCCTCTCCGGCCTCTACCGCGTCAGCGGCGGCGGCGACGCCCTCGCCGCCCGGATCGAGCAGATCACCGCCGAGGTCGACGCCGCCATAGAGGACGGCGCCCGCCTCATCGTCCTGTCCGACCGGCACTCCGACGCCGAGCACGCGCCGATCCCCTCGCTGCTGCTCACCTCGGCCGTCCACCACCACCTCATCCGCACCAAGCAGCGCACCCAGGTGGGCCTGCTGGTCGAGGCCGGCGACGTCCGCGAGGTCCACCACGTCGCGCTCCTCATCGGGTACGGCGCCGCCGCCGTCAACCCGTACCTCGCCATGGAGTCCGTCGAGGACCTCGTCCGCGCCGGTACGTTCATCGAGGGCATCGAGCCCGAGCTGGCCATCCGCAACCTGATCTACGCCCTTGGCAAGGGCGTCCTGAAGGTCATGTCCAAGATGGGCATCTCGACCGTCGCCTCCTACCGCGGCGCCCAGGTCTTCGAGGCCGTCGGCCTCGACGAGGCCTTCGTCGCGCAGTACTTCAACGGCACCGCCACCAAGATCGGCGGCGCCGGACTCGACGTCGTCGCCAAGGAGGTCGCCGCCCGGCACACCAAGGCGTACCCCGCCTCCGGCATCTCCGCCTCGCACCGCGCGCTGGAGATCGGCGGCGAGTACCAGTGGCGCCGCGAGGGCGAGCCGCACCTGTTCGACCCGGAGACGGTCTTCCGCCTCCAGCACGCCACCCGCAACCGCCGGTACGACATCTTCAAGAAGTACACCGGCCGGGTCAACGAGCAGTCCGAGCGCCTTATGACGCTCCGCGGCCTGTTCGGCTTCAAGAGCGGCCGCGAGCCGATCTCCGTCGACGAGGTCGAGTCCGCCGCCGAGATCGTCAAGCGCTTCTCCACCGGCGCCATGTCGTACGGCTCCATCTCCCAGGAGGCGCACGAGACCCTCGCCGTCGCCATGAACCAGCTGGGCGGCAAGTCCAACACCGGTGAGGGCGGCGAGGACTCCGAGCGCCTCTACGACCCGGCACGCCGCTCGTCCATCAAGCAGGTCGCCTCCGGCCGCTTCGGTGTCACCAGCGAGTACCTGGTCAACGCGGACGACATCCAGATCAAGATGGCGCAGGGCGCCAAGCCCGGCGAGGGCGGCCAGCTGCCCGGCCACAAGGTCTACCCGTGGGTCGCCAAGACCCGGCACTCCACCCCGGGCGTCGGCCTGATCTCGCCCCCGCCGCACCACGACATCTACTCCATCGAGGACCTGGCTCAGCTGATCCACGACCTCAAGAACGCCAACCCGGCGGCCCGCGTCCACGTGAAGCTGGTCTCCGAGGTCGGCGTCGGAACGGTCGCCGCGGGTGTCTCCAAGGCCCACGCGGACGTCGTCCTCATCTCCGGCCACGACGGCGGCACCGGCGCCTCGCCGCTCACCTCGCTCAAGCACGCGGGCGGCCCCTGGGAGCTCGGCCTCGCCGAGACCCAGCAGACCCTGCTGCTCAACGGCCTGCGCGACCGCATCGTCGTCCAGACCGACGGCCAGCTCAAGACCGGCCGCGACGTCGTCATCGCCGCGCTCCTGGGCGCCGAGGAGTTCGGTTTCGCGACCGCGCCGCTCGTCGTCTCCGGCTGCGTCATGATGCGCGTCTGCCACCTCGACACGTGCCCGGTCGGCATCGCCACCCAGAACCCCGTCCTGCGCGAGCGGTTCTCCGGCAAGGCCGAGTACATCGTCAATTTCTTCGAGTTCATCGCCGAAGAGGTCCGCGAGATCCTCGCCGAGCTCGGCTTCCGCACCATCGAGGAGGCCGTCGGCCACGCCGAACTCCTCGACACCGAGCGGGCCGTCACCCACTGGAAGGCACAGGGCCTCGACCTGGAGCCCCTCTTCTACGTGCCCGAACTCCCCGAGGGTGCGGTGCGCCACCGCGTCAACGACCAGGACCACGGACTGACCAAGGCCCTCGACAACGAGCTGATCAAGCTCGCCGCCGACGCCCTGGGCGCCGACAGCGCCGAGGCCGCCCAGCCCGTCCGGGCGCAGATCGCGATCCGCAACATCAACCGGACCGTCGGCACCATGCTCGGCCACGAGGTGACCAAGAAGTTCGGCGGTGCGGGCCTGCCCGACGACACCATCGACATCACCTTCACCGGCTCCGCGGGCCAGTCCTTCGGCGCGTTCGTACCGCGCGGTGTGACGCTGCGCCTGGAGGGCGACGCCAACGACTACGTCGGCAAGGGCCTCTCCGGCGGCCGCGTCATCGTCCGCCCGGACCGCGGCGCCGACCACCTCGCCGAGTACTCCACCATCGCCGGCAACACCATCGGCTACGGTGCGACCGGCGGCGAGCTGTTCCTCCGCGGCCGGACCGGCGAGCGCTTCTGCGTCCGCAACTCCGGCGCCACGGTCGTCTCGGAAGGCGTGGGCGACCACGGCTGCGAGTACATGACCGGCGGCCACGCGGTCGTCCTCGGTGAGACGGGACGCAACTTCGCCGCGGGCATGTCCGGCGGCATCGCGTACGTCATCGACCTCGACCTCGACAACGTCAACACCGGCAACGTCGGTGCCGTCGAGCTCCTCGACGACACCGACCGGCAGTGGCTGCACGACGTCGTGCGCCGCCACCAGGAAGAGACCGGCTCCACGGTCGCCGAGAAGCTGCTGGCCGACTGGGACTCCGCGGTCACCCGCTTCAGCAAGATCATCCCGTCCACCTACAAGGCAGTGCTCGCCGCCAAGGACGCCGCTGAGCTCGCCGGTCTCTCCGAGCAGGAGACCACCGAGAAGATGATGGAGGCGGCGACCAATGGCTGACCCCAAGGGCTTCCTGACCACCGGACGCGAGGTCGCCGAGACCCGCCCCGTCGGCGAGCGCGTCAAGGACTGGAACGAGGTCTACGTTCCGGGATCGCTGCTCCCGATCATCAGCAAGCAGGCCGGCCGCTGCATGGACTGCGGCATCCCGTTCTGCCACAACGGCTGTCCCCTCGGAAACCTCATCCCCGAGTGGAACGACTACGCCTACCGCGAGGACTGGTCGGCGGCGTCCGAGCGCCTGCACGCCACGAACAACTTCCCGGAGTTCACGGGCCGCCTGTGCCCCGCCCCGTGCGAGTCGGCGTGCGTCCTCGGCATCAACCAGCCGGCCGTCACCATCAAGAACGTCGAAGTCTCCATCATCGACAAGGCGTGGGACAGCGGCGACGTCACCCCGCAGCCGCCCGAGCGCCTCTCCGGCAAGACCGTCGCCGTCATCGGCTCCGGCCCGGCGGGACTCGCCGCCGCCCAGCAGCTGACCCGCGCCGGCCACACCGTCGCCGTCTTCGAGCGCGCGGACCGCATCGGAGGACTCCTCCGCTACGGCATCCCCGAGTTCAAGATGGAGAAGTCGCACATCAACCGCCGCATCGAGCAGATGCGCGCGGAAGGCACCAAGTTCCGTACGGAGGTGGAGATCGGCAAGGACATCGACGCCGCCAAGCTCCGCCGCCGCTACGACGCGGTCGTCATCGCCGCCGGTGCCACCGTCTCCCGCGACCTGCCCGTCCCGGGCCGCGACCTGAACGGCGTGCACTTCGCGATGGAGTACCTCCCGCTCGCCAACAAGGTGCAGGAGGGCGACCTCACGGTCTCCCCGATCACCGCCGAGGGCAAGCACGTCGTCGTCATCGGCGGCGGCGACACCGGCGCCGACTGCGTCGGCACCGCCCACCGCCAGGGCGCGGCCTCCGTCACCCAGCTGGAGATCATGCCCCAGCCGGGCGCCGAACGTAACGCCAACCAGCCCTGGCCGACCTTCCCGATGCTCTACAAGGTCACCTCCGCGCACGAGGAGGGCGGCGAGCGGATCTACTCCGTCTCCACCACCCACTTCGAGGGCGACGAGGACGGCAACGTCCAGTCCCTCCACCTCATCGAGGTGGAGTTCAAGGACGGCAAGCTGGAGCAGAAGGCCGGCACCGAGCGTGTCATCCCCGCCCAGCTCGTCACCCTGGCCATGGGCTTCACCGGCACCGACCAGGCCAACGGCCTCGTCCAGCAGTTCGGCCTCGACCTCGACGAGCGCGGCAACATCGCACGCGACGAGGACTACGCGACCAACGTCGACGGCGTCTACGTCGCCGGTGACGCGGGCCGCGGCCAGTCCCTCATCGTCTGGGCCATCGCCGAGGGCCGCTCCGCGGCACGCGGCGTGGACCGCTTCCTGACCGGGACCAGTGCCCTGCACGCCCCGATCCGCCCGACGGACCGTTCCCTGACGGTCTGACCACGGCACACAGACGTCCCGTACAACGGCGTACGGAACTGAACGCGGCGCCCGCCCCCGTCCCCGACCGGACAAGGGCGGGCGCCGCGACGCGTCCGGACCCCGGCGGCCTCAGCTCACCAGCGCCAGCGCGCACACCGCGGCCGCCGTGCCCGTCACCGACAGCACCAGCCCCGTCGAGACGAACCGGCCCAGCGCGATCCGCGTCCCGTGGAAGCTGCACCGCTCGAACCACAGCAGCGTCGCCAGCGACGCCCACGGGGTGACCAGCGGCCCCACGTTGACGCCGATCAGCAGCGCCAGCAGCTGCTCGTGGTTCCCGGCCGGGACGACCGCCTCGCCCGCCAGATAGGCCGGCAGATTGTTCAGTACGTTCGACAGCCCCGCCCCGACCCCCGCCGACCGCAGCATCCCCAGGAAACCGTTCCCGGAGCCCAGCGCGGACTCCAGCAGCCCGTGCAGGCCGTGCGCGTCCACCGTCTGCACCACCAGGAACATCCCCGGGACCAGCACCAGCAGCCGCCACGGCACCAGCGACAGCCGCAGCTCCTGCCGGCGCCGTACGGCGAACGCCACCACGACCACCACCATCGCCGCCGACGACGCCGCCCACAGCGGGACGTCCGCCAGCAGGATCGCCAGCAGGAAACCCCCGCAGGCCACCGCGCAGATCCGCAGCAGGACGGGGTCCCGGGCCACCGGTGGGCCCGGCGGGGTGTACCGGTCCGCGCCGCGCCGGCCACGCCGCCAGTAGAAGACCCACAGCCAGAGCGAGGTCATGGCGATCGCCGCGAGCTGGGGCAGCCACATCACCGCGGCGAGACCGGACGGCGAGAGCGCCACCCGCTCCGCCGCCAGCAGGTTCGTCAGGTTCGAGACCGGCAGCAGCAGACTCGCGGTGTTGGCCAGCCACACCGTCGTCATCGCCAGCGGCACCGCCGCGATCCCCACCCGGGTGGCCAGCGCCAGCATGACCGGAGTCAGCAGAACCGCCGTGGTGTCCAGGTTCAGCGTGATCGTGGTGAGCGACGCGAACGCCACGCACAGCCCGAACAGCAGCGGATAGCGCCCCCGCCCCGCCCGCGCCACCCAGGCCGCCACCACGTCGAAGACCTGCGCCCGGCCCGTCAGCTCGGCCATCACGATCACGGTGCCCAGGAACACCACCAGCGGCCCGACGCGCCGCATCTCCGCCGCGGCGGGATCCTCGGGCAGCAGCCCGGTCACCACCGCGAGCAGCCCCAGGGCCAGCAGACCGCCCGCGAGCCAGTCGAGCGGGTGGAGCCCCCGCACCCACCCGCGCGGGCCTTCACCAGGCCCCTCGTCCCCAGTTCCGCCGGACCCCTGACGTCCCTCCGGCACCTCTCTCACCATGGGACGATGATCTCAGAAAGCGGACTCCGGCCGGGGACCGGCGAGTTCGCCTCAGGCCGCGCCCGTCAGATCGTCCCCGTCAGCGCGGCCGTCCGTACGGCGACCACCGCCGCCAGCAGCACCACCAGGACCGCCCCGCCCGCCAGCTGCGCCGCGGACGTCCGCAGCCTCGCCGGCGCGTACGCGAGCCCGTAGGTCACCAGACCGCCCGTCAGCAGCCCGCCGAGGTGCCCCTCCCACGAGGTGAACGCGGCCGAGACGACCAACCAGAGCAGAAGACCCGCCATGAAGCGGTTGACCGCCTGCATGTCCCGGCCCAGCCGCCTGCTGATCACGTAGAACGACGCCGCCAGACCGAAGACCGCCCCCGAGGCGCCCACCGCGGTCGTCTCCGGCGACACCAGGTACACCAGGACCGAACCGCCCACCGCGGACAGCAGATAGAGCGCCAGATACCGTGCCCGGCCGAGCTGCCCCTCCACGACCCGGCCGATGTTCCACAGCGCGAGCATGTTGAAGACCAGGTGCATCACACCGAACGACGCGTCGGGCGGCAGATGCAGGAAGGTGCCGGTCAGCAGCCGGTACCACTCGCCGCCGGCCACCCCGATCAGCTCGAACCCGGGGTAGGTCTCCCCCTTGTAGTAGTACTGCCCGCCCGAGGGGTCGAGCAGCACGGCCCCGAGCATCCCGAACCGGTCCACGGTCTCCGACCGGGCCACCTCCACGACGTACGCGAGGATGTTGACCGCCATCAGCACATACGTCACGACCGGGGTCGTGGCGCCCGCCACCGCGCCGCCGAACACGGAGCGGGCCTGCCGGACCGAGCGCTGCCCCTCCTGCACGCACTCCACGCAGTGGTGGCCCACGGACGCCTCACGCATGCAGTCGGGGCAGATGTACCGGTCGCAGCGCGTGCAGCGCACATACGTCTCGTAGGACGGGTGGCGGTAACACGTGGTGGCGGCGGCCTCCATGGCCGGCTCCTTCATTCGTGGACGGGACGCGTGGACAAGGTCAGGAGCGCCACCGGGGCGGCGGCGCTCAAGATAGCGAACCCGGGTGAGGCGCGGCGCACCTGGGTGCCGGGGGCCGCCATCCCGGTGACGCTCCACGAATCACGACAGAAGGTGTCCTGCTTACCGGGTTGCATGACACCCATGACCACGACCGCGACACCCAGCTCATGGCAGGACTTCCGCACGGCCGAACCGGCCTTCGCCGACGCCGTGCAGAAGCGCTTCCAGCAGTACAAGCACCACGTCCTCGCGACCCTCCGCGCGGACGGCTCACCCCGGGTCACCGGCCTGGAGGTGGAGTTCCGGATGGACGCCCTGTGGCTGGGCATGATGCCGGGCTCCCGCAAGGCGCTGGACCTGCGGCGCGACCCGCGCTTCGCCGTCCAGGCCAACCCCGGGCCGGACGCGGAGATGGCCGACGGCGACATCCGGGTCTCCGGCCGGGCCGTGGAGATCACCGACGCCGCCGTGCTGGCCCGCTTCGTCGAGGAGGTCACGCCTCCGGAACCCTTCCTCCTCTTCCGCGCCGACCCCACGGAGGTGGTCCGCACGGGCATCGACGGCGACGACCTCGTCATCCAGGTCTGGCGCCCCGGCCACCCGCTGCGCACCCTGCGCAGGGGCTCCGACGACAGCCCCGTCCGCGAGGCGTGACACCCGGCCCGTACGCCTGGCCCGGACCTGGCCCGTACACCCGTCCGGAGCAGTCCCCGCCATGGATCCTGCGGGCAGGCGGTACGCGGCCCGGAGGCGTGCCCGTACGGCTTCCGGGTGAACCTGCCCCCTGCGACAGGGCGCCCGGGGCCCTTGCCGGGCCGCTTCCCGGCGGACTTCCCGGCGGACCTCCCGACACGCCGGGACGGAGTGATCTGCCGTCCGCCGACAGAACGTGCTACGGTTGCCGAGTTGCAGTTTTGGTACCCATGAACTTTATGTGCGCCTGACGGGAACCCTCCTCAGGCGCTTTATTGTTTTCCGGCTTTCTCCGGATGGGGCTCAATGCGGCGACTTGGAATCCGTAAAGTGCGGATTTCCGGCACTGCACCTCTTTTAGGAGAATGACATGGCTACTGGAACCGTGAAGTGGTTCAACTCGGAAAAGGGCTTCGGCTTCATCGAGCAGGACGGCGGCGGCGCCGACGTCTTCGCCCACTACTCCAACATCGCCACCCAGGGCTTCCGTGAGCTCCAGGAGGGCCAGAAGGTCTCCTTCGACGTCACGCAGGGCCAGAAGGGCCCGCAGGCGGAG
>NZ_JAERUC010000111.1 GCF_016745505.1 Streptomyces silvae
GCGATTGAGGCGCGGGGGTCCGGGGGGCGGAGCCCCTGGTGGGCCGCGCCCCGGGCCCGGCGTCCTCAATCGCCGGACGGGCTTGAATTCACCCCCGGCGTCCGGGGGCGTATACATGGCGGGTATACACACCGTGTACAGTGCAGCGCATGTCAATCGGTCACACCCTCCTCGGGCTCCTGGAGTCCGGCCCCCGCCACGGTTACGACCTCAAGCGCGCCTTCGACGAGAAGTTCGGGCACGATCGGCCGCTGCACTACGGTCAGGTCTACGCGACCATGTCCCGCCTGCTCAAGAACGGGCTCGTCGAGGTCGACGGGGTCGAGACGGACGGCGGGCCCGAGCGCAAGCGGTACGCCATCACAGACGCCGGCATCACCGATGTCGCCACCTGGCTGGCGCAGCCCGAGAAGCCGGAGCCGTACCTCCAGTCGACCCTGTACACCAAGGTCGTCCTGGCCATGCTCACCGGCCGCAGCGCCGCCGACGTACTGGACGCGCAGCGCTCCGAACACCTGCGTCTGATGCGCCTCCTCACCGACCGCAAGCGCAAGGGCGACCTCGCCGACCAGCTGATCTGCGACCACGCCCTGTTCCACCTCGAAGCCGATCTGCGGTGGCTGGAACTGACCGCCGCCCGGCTCGGCAAGCTCGCCGAGGTGGTGGCCCCGTGATCCCCGCCGGCTCCCTGCTCACCGCCCACGACCTCCACAAGGCCTACGGTTCGACGCCCGCGCTGGACGGCGCCTCGTTCTCCGTCCACCCCGGCGAGGTCGTCGCCGTGATGGGCCCGTCCGGCTCCGGCAAGTCGACCCTGCTGCACTGCCTCGCCGGGATCATCACCCCCGACTCCGGCACCGTCACCTACGCCGGACGTGACATGTCCTCGATGTCCGACGCCGAGCGCAGCGCGTTGCGCCGCAGCGAGTTCGGCTTCGTGTTCCAGTTCGGCCAGCTCGTCCCCGAGCTGACCTGCGTGGAGAACGTCGCCCTGCCGCTCAGGCTCAACGGCACCCGGCGCAAGGCCGCCGAGCGCACCGCGCTGGAGTGGATGGAGCGCCTGGAGGTCGACGACCTCGGCGCCAAGCGCCCCGGCGAGGTCTCCGGCGGCCAGGGCCAACGCGTCGCCGTGGCCCGTGCGCTGGCCGCCTCCCCGAAGGTGATCTTCGCCGACGAGCCGACCGGCGCCCTGGACTCCCTCAACGGCGAGCGCGTCATGCAGCTGCTCACCGACGCGGCCCGCTCCGCCAACGTCGCCGTCGTCCTGGTGACGCACGAGGCCCGCGTGGCCGCCTACTCCGACCGCGATGTCACCGTCCGCGACGGCCGGGCCCGCGACCTGGAGCACGCCGTATGACGCTGCTCGACCGGAAGGAGGCCCCGGCCGTCCCGGCGGACCCGCCCGGCCCCTCCCGTACCCCCGCCTGGCTGCGCGACCTCGCCCTCGGCGTCCGCTTCGCCGCCGCCGGCGGACGCGAGGGCTGGACCCGCACCCTGCTCACCGCGGTCGGCGTCGGCCTCGGGGTGACGCTGCTGTTCCTCGCCGCCTCCGTGCCGCACGCGCTCGACGTGCGCAACGCCCGCGACCAGGCCCGCAGCGAGACCAAGATCTCCGAGAACCCCGACGCGCAGGCGAAGAAGTCGGACAGCACGGTCCTGCGGATCTCGTCGGACACCGAGTACCACGACCGCTCCATCACCGGCTATCTGATGCGCGCCGACGGCGACCACCCGGTCCTCCCGCCGGGCATCGACGCCATGCCCGCGGCCGGCGAGATGGTGGTCTCCCCCGCCCTCAAGGCCCTCCTCGACTCCCCGGACCACGCCCTGCTCAAGGAGCGTTATCCGTACAAGGTGACCGGCACGATCACGGACGAGGGGCTGCGTTCCCCCGGCGAACTGTGGTTCTACGCCGGCAGCGACACCCTGACCACGGCCACGGGCGGCCACCGGGTCACCGGATACGGCGACCCCGGACCGAACCCCCCGCTCGCGCCGCTGCTCATCGTGCTGGTGATCGTGGTCTGCGTGGTGCTCCTGGCGCCCGTCGCCATCTTCATCGCCACCGCCGTACGCTTCGGCGGCGACCGCCGCGACCGCCGTCTGGCCGCGTTGCGGCTGGTCGGCACGGACATCCGGTCGACCCGCCGGATCGCGGCCGGCGAGGCCCTCTTCGGCTCGGTCCTCGGCCTTCTCATCGGGCTGGCGCTGTTCCTGACGGGACGCCAGTTCGTCGGTTACGTGGAGATCTGGGACGTCAGCGCCTTCCCCGCCGACCTCGCCCCCGACCCACGGCTGTGCCTGCTCATCGCGCTCGCCGTCCCGCTGACGGCGGTGCTGGTCACGCTGACGGCGATGCGCTCGGTGGTCATCGAGCCGCTCGGCGTCGTACGCAACAGCCGGGCCCGCAAGCGCCGCCTGTGGTGGCGACTGCTGCTCCCGCTCGCGGGACTCGGTGTGTTCGGGCTGACCGGCAAGGCCGGCGAGTACGAGGTCGTCAACCCGTACGCCATCGCCGGCGGCGCGGTCCTGGTCCTCGTCGGGCTCGCCCTGCTGCTGCCGTGGCTGGTCGAAGCCTGCGTGAACCGGCTGCGCGGCGGCCCGGTGCCCTGGCAGCTCGCCACCCGCAGGCTCCAGCTGAGCAGCGGCGCGGCCTCCCGCGCGGTCAGCGGCGTCACCGTGGCGGTGGCCGGCGCGGTGGCCGTGCAGATGCTGTTCGCCGCGATGAACGCCGACTTCAACAAGGCCACCGGGCAGGACACCACCCGCGCCCAGTTCTACGCCTCGTCGGAGCAGGTCAGCGGGGACGCCGCCATGCGGACGATCAAGGAGTTCCGCGCCACCGAGGGCGTCACCCAGGTCATCGGCATGGTCGAGGCGTACGCCACCAAGCCGGGGAAGTACGCCGAGGACGACATCCAGCCCACCACCTCGTTCAGCGTCGGCGACTGCGCCACCCTGCGCGAGGTCGCCCGCATCGACTCCTGCGAGGACGGCGACACCTTCGTGGTGCACCCCAGGGGTGACAAGGAGATGGCGGGCTGGGTGGACCAGACCGCCCGCAAGGGCAAGGTGGTCCAGTTCGACTCGGGCAGCGGCGCGTCGCTGCGCTGGACGCTGCCGGCCGACGCGAGGACCGTGCTGAGCCGGAAGGACCCGGTCGGCGAGGACCGCTGGGGGATCATGGTCACCCCCGGGGCGATCGACGCGACCACCCTGCCGGGCGCGAGCACCGTCTCGCAGATCCGCATCGACGACAGCGTCCCGGACGCCGCCGAGCACGTACGCAACACGGCGGCCCGCATCGACCCCGGCATGCGCCTGGTCACGATGACGTCCGTCGAGCGCGACCGGCAGTACGCGAGCATCCAGACCGGCCTCCAGGTGGGCGCCACCGCCACCCTGTTGCTGATCGCCGCGTCCATGCTGGTCTCCCAGCTGGAGCAGCTCCGTGAGCGCAAGCGGCTGCTGTCGGTCCTGGTCGCCTTCGGCACCCGGCGGGCCACCCTCGGCTGGTCGGTGCTGTGGCAGACCGCGGTCCCGGTGGTCCTAGGGCTCGCGGTGGCGGTGGCCGGCGGCCTCGCCCTCGGCGCCACCCTGTGCTGGATGGTCCGCAAGGAGGTGTCCGACTGGTGGCTGTTCCTGCCGCTGGCGGGCGCGGGCGCGTCGCTCATCCTGCTGGTCACCCTGCTCTCCCTGCCGCCGCTGTGGCGCATGATGCGCCCCGACGGGCTGCGCAGCGAGTAGCGGTCGGCGGAGGGCGGCCGGACCGTGGTTCAGGTCCGGCCGCCCTCCGCCACGCGTACCGGCAGGGTCCCCATCGCCCCGCGCAGCGCGGCCGCGAGCTCCTCGAACTCCTCGTGGCGCGCCGAACCCGTCCGCACGGCCAGCGCCACCTGCCGTGAGGGCGCCGGGTCCGTGAAGTACCCGGTGGACAGGGCCTCGTTCCGCCCGGTCTCCACCGTCACCGCCGTACGCGGCAGGAGCGTCACCCCGAGCCCTCCCGCGACGAGCTGGACCAGGGTGGAGAGCCCGGCCGCGGTCGTCGTCACCGGCGCCCCCTGGGTGCGCCCCGCCTCCCGGCAGATGTCCAGCGCCTGGTCACGCAGGCAGTGCCCCTCGTCGAGCAGCAGCAGCGGCAGGTCGCGCAGCGTCTCGCGCGGCAGGGCGGTGCGCCCGGCGAGAGCGTGCTCCTTCTCCATGACGAGCACGAAGTCCTCGTCGAAGAGCGGGAGTTCCGTGACCCCGGGCACCCCGAGCGGCACGGCGAGCAGCAGCAGGTCCAGCCGCCCGGCGGCCAGCCCCTCCAGCAGCGAGGAGGTCTGCTCCTCGTGGACCTGGAGGTCCAGGTCCGGGTAGCGCTCATGGACCAGCCGGAGCACGGCCGGCAGCAGATACGGCGCGACCGTCGGGATCACACCGAGCCTGAGGACCCCGGTGAACGGCGCGCGCACCGCCTCGGCCTCCTCCATCAGCTCGCCGAGCGCCTCCAGCACCACCCGGCTCCGCACCGCGAGGCGCTCCCCCGCCGGTGAGAGCAGCACCTTGCGCGTCGTACGCTCGATGAGCTGGACACCCAGTGCCACCTCCAGCGCGGACACCGCTCCGGAGAGTGCCGGCTGACTCATCCCGATTGCTGCCGCCGCATCCCGGAAGTGGAGATGCTCCGCCACGGCCGCGAAGGCGCGCAGCTGCGCGAGGCTGGGCTGCTTGACCCTAATAGCCTGATTTACATACGCCACTGATAGGCACCTCCGATCATCCCGACCGAGTGTAGCTATTTCCGTGATCAATGCACTCTGTGCCAAGGTGGGGGCAGTCCAACCCCCAGGAACGCCCCCAAAAGGGGATTTCCTATGCAGCAAGGAGTGCGCGTGCTCACTGTCGGTGACAAGTTCCCCGAGTTCGACCTGACCGCTTGCGTGTCGCTGGAGAGCGGCAAGGAGTTCGAGCAGATCAACCACAAGACCTACGAGGGTCAGTGGAAGATCGTCTTCGCGTGGCCGAAGGACTTCACCTTCGTGTGCCCCACCGAGATCGCCGCCTTCGGCAAGCTGAACGACGAGTTCGCCGACCGTGACGCGCAGATCCTCGGCTTCTCCGGTGACTCCGAGTTCGTGCACCACGCCTGGCGCAAGGACCACCCGGACCTGACCGACCTGCCCTTCCCGATGCTGGCCGACTCGAAGCACGAGCTCATGCGTGACCTCGGCATCGAGGGCGAGGACGGCTTCGCGCAGCGCGCCGTCTTCATCGTCGACCAGAACAACGAGATCCAGTTCACGATGGTGACCGCCGGTTCCGTGGGCCGTAACCCCAAGGAGGTCCTGCGGGTCCTCGACGCCCTGCAGACCGACGAGCTCTGCCCCTGCAACTGGACCAAGGGCGAGAACACCCTCGACCCGGTCGCGCTCCTCTCGGGCGAGTGAGCTGATACGACATGGCACTCGATGAACTGAAGTCCGCCATACCGGACTTCGCCAAGGACCTGAAGCTGAACCTCGGTTCGGTCATCGGCAACAGCGAGCTCCCCCAGCAGCAGCTGTGGGGCACCGTCCTGGCCTGCGCGATCGCCTCGCGCTCGCCGAAGGTGCTGCGCGAGCTGGAGCCGGAGGCCAAGGCCAACCTCTCCGCCGAGGCGTACACCGCGGCGAAGTCGGCCGCCGCCATCATGGCGATGAACAACGTCTTCTACCGCACCCGGCACCTGCTGTCGGACCCCGAGTACGGAAACCTCCGTGCGGGCCTGCGGATGAACGTCATCGGCAAGCCGGGCGTGGAGAAGGTTGACTTCGAGCTGTGGTCGCTCGCCGTCTCCGCGATCAACGGCTGCGGCCAGTGCCTGGACTCCCACGAGCAGGTGCTGCGCAAGGCGGGCGTGGACCGTGAGACCATTCAGGAAGCCGTCAAGATCGCCTCGGTGATCCAGGCGGTCGGCGTGACCCTCGAAGCCGAGGCCGTGCTCGCCGAGTAGTACCCCATGAACGAGAAGGGCCCCGAGGACGACCGACCGTCCCCGGGGCCCTTCTTATGTCACTTCTCCGGCTCGTCCACCGGGCGCTCGTCCCCGCCCGCGGGCTCCTCCGTCTGCCGGGCCGAGGGCGGTTCGGTGGGCGGTATGGCCGACAACGCCGTGGCGCCGTGCGGCCCCGGCCCCTGGAGCACGGCCGGGTCCTGTCCGTACGAGCGCAGATAGCCGACCACCGTGTTGGTCACCGCGACCAGGGGTACGGCGACGACCGCACCGCCGATGCCGGCGACCATGCCGCCCGCCGCGACGGACAGCACGACGGCCAGCGGGTGGACGCGTACGGCGCGGCCGAGGATGAAGGGCTGCAGGATGTGGCCCTCGATCTGCTGCACGGCGAGCACCACGATCAAAACCATCAGCGCGGTGAACACGCCCTGGGTGACGAGCGCGACGACCACGGCGAGGGCGCCGGAGACCACCGCGCCGACCAGGGGGATGAACGCGAAGAGGAAGATGAAGACGGCGAGCGGCACCGCCATCGGCACGTCGAGGAAGTAGATCCCGAGGCCGATGAAGATCGCGTCGATCAGGGCCACGATCACCGTGCCCCGCACATAGGCCGTCAGCGTCCGCCAGGCGCGCGGCCCGGCGCCCGCGACGCCCGGCCGGGCCTGGGCGGGGACCAGCTTGAGCACCCACTGCCAGATGTGCTTCCCGTCGTACAGCAGGAAGAGCGTCGAGAACATCGCCAGCAGCATCCCGGTGAGGACCTCGACCATCACGGTAACGCCCTGGAGCCCCGCGGAGGTGATCTCCTCGGTGTTGGTGCCGATGGTGTCGCTGAGGTTCTTCGCGATGTCGTTGATCTGCGACTCGGTGACATGGAACGGGCTGTCGAGGAGCCAGCGCTTCAGCTCGTCGATGCCGTCACGCACCTTGTCGGAGAGCGTGTCCAGGTTGTCCATCACCTGCCACACGACGAACCAGCCCACCAGGCCCATCACGACGAAGCCGAGCACCGCGGTGACCGCGGTGGCCAGACCGCGCGGCAGCCCGGTCCGCCTCAGCCGTACGACGGTCGGCTGGAGCAGCGCGGTCACCAGCAGGGCGGCGACGAACGCGAGGACGACCAGCTGGACGGCGCTGATGATCCGCATGAGCACCCAGAGCGTGCCGGCCAGGACCAGCAGCCGCCAGCCCGCCTCGGCGGCCACCCGCATCCCCCAGGGGATCGCGGCGACCGGGTCGGGCTTCGCGGCCACGGAGGGGGCGTAGGAGGGCGGGGCCGGGACCTGTTCGGCGACGACCGTGGAGAGCGTCGACGACGAGCCGCTCATGGCATCCGCCTCGGCACGGCGTTCGTCCTCGGCGCGGCGTTCTTCCAGGCGCGCCCCGATCTCGGTGAGTTCGGCGCCCAGCCGGCCGAGCCACCCCGGAAGTTTCGACATGGATCTTCCCTTCCCCCATTCGCCCCGCGCACGCCCCCGGGGGTGTCCGGACGACCGTACACGCGGGAAGCCCCGCACCGTAGGACGGTGCGGGGCTTCCCGGAGTTGAGCGAACCTCGCGGGGTTCTAGTACCAGTTGTTGGCCTGCCAGAAGGACCAGGCGCCGCACGGGCTGCCGTAGCGGCCGTCCATGTAGCTGAGGCCCCACTTGATCTGGGTGGCCGGGTTGGTCTGCCAGTCGGCACCGGCGGACGACATCTTGGAACCGGGCAGCGCCTGGACCAGACCGTACGCGCCCGAGGAGGGGTTGCTCGCCTGGTAGTTCCAGCTCGACTCGTGGTTCACGATGTTGCTGAAGCACTGGAACTGGTCGGCGGGGATCATCTGGCGGGCCATCGCCTGTACGTCGGCCACGCTGTAGGAACCCTGCGCCGAGAACGAGGTGGCGTCCCGGACGGAGTCGCGGCTCGCGCGCTCGGCGTCGTCCTTGGCCTTGCGCTCCGCCTCCAGCTTGTCCTCGGCCGCCTGCTTCTTCGACTTGGCGTCCTTGGCGGCCTGGATGCGGGCCGTCTCCTCGGCGGACTTCTTCGCCGCCGCGTCGGCCGCGGACGCCTGGGCGTCGGCCTGCTGCGTCAGCGAAGCGGTCTGAACCTGGGCCTGCTGGCCCGCGGGGATGTCTGCGAGCAGCGTGGTGTCGGCTGCGGCCGCCTCGAAGTTGTTGTCGTCCGCAGCGGGAGTGCTGCCCGACGCAACGCCTACGACGGCGCCTACGGTGGTGACCGCGGTGGCAGATGCCACGGCGAACCCCCGGACCGAGATCCGGCTCACACGGTGTCCTTCCAGCATCGCCCGCTTAGGTGACCTCGCGGGCGCAATCGTGCCCCTGACACTGGCCTCCCTACTGCTTGGGTCACGGGAGGCACGGGCCCGGTGGGCGACTTCCTCTCGGAAGCGCCGCGTGGTTCTCGCGGGCGGCATACGGACGGCGTTTGTTGAGTTGTGTGGTGCGTGGCGCCTCTGGAGGTGCCCAAGTGCCGTATGCGGGGCCTGACGGAAGCAAGACTCTGCCGGACGGACACGGCCTGTTGCAATTCTGTGTTGCGTGGGAAAGGTCACACCCCGTTTGGCGCACCACTTTTTCGGAAATGACGGCGCAGCACAATGCCGCCCGGCTAAGCTCCTTGGCTCGCCGGGCGGCATCTATGGGGTGTTACGGGTCAGATGTGACCGTCCTCCAGCATTTCGGTCACCAGCGCCGCGATCGGCGACCGCTCGGAGCGGGTGAGCGTGACGTGCGCGAAGAGCGGATGCCCCTTCAGTTTCTCGACCACGGCGACGACTCCGTCGTACCGGCCGACCCTGAGGTTGTCCCGCTGCGCCACGTCGTGCGTGAGCACCACCCGCGAATTCGCCCCGATACGGGACAACACGGTCAGCAGGACGTTCCGTTCCAGCGACTGCGCCTCGTCCACGATCACGAACGCGTCGTGGAGCGAACGCCCCCGGATGTGGGTGAGCGGAAGGATCTCCAGCATCCCGCGCCCCAGCACCTCTTCGATGACCTCGCGCCCGGCGACCGCCGACAGCGTGTCGAAGACGGCCTGCGCCCAGGGGCTCATCTTCTCGGCCTCGCTGCCGGGGAGATAGCCGAGCTCCTGCCCGCCGACCGCGTACAGCGGACGGAAGACCATCACCTTCTGGTGCTGACGGCGCTCCAGCACGGCCTCCAGGCCCGCGCAGAGCGCCAGGGCCGACTTGCCCGTGCCCGCCCGGCCGCCCATGGACACGATGCCGACGTCCTGGTCGAGGAGCAGATCGAGGGCGATGCGCTGCTCGGCGCTGCGGCCGTGGATCCCGAAGGCCTCCCGGTCGCCGCGCACGAGACGCACGTTGCCCTCGGCCGTGACCCTGCCGAGCGCCTTGCCCCGCTCGGACTGGAGGACGAGCCCCGTGTGCACGGGGTACTCGGCCGCCTCGGGGATGAACAGGCTCTCCTCACCGAACAGCAGGTCGACCTGTTCCGCGGCGAGGGTGAGCTCCGCCATCCCGGTCCAGCCGGAGTCGGTGACCGCGAGCTCGGCGCGGTACTCCTCGGCGAGGAGGCCGACCGAGGACGCCTTGATCCGGAGCGGCAGGTCCTTGGAGACGACGGTGACGTCGTACCCCTCGGCCTGCAGATTGCGTGCGACCGCGAGGATCCGTGAGTCGTTGTCCCCCAACCGGTAGCCGGCGGGGAGCACGCCGGGGTCGGAATGGTTGAGTTCGACACGGAGCGACCCGCCCAGATCCCCGAGCGGGATCGGGGCGTCCAGCCGGCCGTACCTGATCCGGAAGTCGTCCAGCAGACGCAGGGCCTGCCGGGCGAAGTATCCGAGCTCGGGGTGGTGCCTTTTGGCCTCCAGCTCCGTGACCACGACGATCGGCAGCACGACTTCGTGCTCGTCGAACCGGGTCATGGCTTTGGGGTCGGCCAGCAGGACGCTGGTGTCGAGAACATAGGTGCGCCTGTCGGGCATGCGGCGCTTAGTGCTGGTCACCACGGAAGGACGTACCCCCTCGGACGAGGTCGGGGAGTGCGACGGACGCCGCGCAACTTCCCGAAGGGAGAGGACGGACCGGGTTCGGGCCCCGTGCGCGGGCCGAACACCGGCCCTCCGCGTCGGCCGCACGGTGTGCGGTCCTTCGTGTGCAAAGGGCCTCCCGGGCGAGCGGGCTGGGTGCCGCTCACTTGGCTGCGACGTCCGCCCGGTTACTGACCGGACGTCGACCTGAGAGCTGTATTCCCTCGAACACGCGAAGCCATGCCCCTGCCTGCGACAAGGGTCTTCCGTTTGGATCAGCCCGGACCGGGGGACCGGGGGGCGGCCCGGCGCCGCTCAGGCGCCGTAGCGCCGGTGGCGCGCCGCGTAGTCACGCAGGGCGCGCAGGAAGTCGACCTTGCGGAAGGCCGGCCAGAAGACCTCGCAGAAGTAGTACTCCGAATGGGCGCTCTGCCAGAGCATGAAGCCCGACAGCCGCTGCTCCCCGCTCGTACGGATCACGAGGTCCGGGTCGGGCTGTCCGCGGGTGTAGAGGTGCTCGGAGATCAGATCCGTGGAGACGACCTCGGCGAGCTCCTCGAAGGTGGTGCCCCGGGAGGAGTGCTCCAGCAGGAGCGAGCGGACGGCGTCCGCGATCTCCTGGCGCCCGCCGTAGCCGACGGCGACGTTGACGATTATCCCGTCGACGCCCGCCGTGGCCTCCTGGGCCTCCTTGAGGACCGTCTGGGTCCTGGAGGGCAGCAGATCGAGGGTGCCGACGTGGTGGACGCGCCACCGGCCGTCGGACGCCAGCTGGCGCACGGTGTTCTCGATGATGCCGAGCAGCGGGATGAGCTCCGCCTCCGGCCGGTCGAAGTTGTCCGTGGAGAGCAGCCAGAGGGTGACGACCTCGACATCCGTCTCGCTGCACCAGCCGAGCAGCTCCGAGATCTTGTCCGCCCCGGCCTGGTGTCCCTGCACGGCCGAGCCGCCGGACGCCTTCGCCCACCGCCGGTTGCCGTCGAGGATGACTCCGATGTGCTTGGGCACCTGGTCGTGGTCCAGGCGGCCTCCCACCCGGCGTGCGTAGAGCCCGTACACCAGGTCGCGCAAGTTCACTGAGTTCACCCTCTCGGTTCCGTACGGGCCCTGGCCCGTCCTCCCCCTCACGGGGGGTCCGGGGCCGCCCCCCGGGGGATCGCCGCGCGGTCCGCACACCGCGCGTCTCGCGCAGCGGATCGGCATGTCCCGAAGCCGCCACATTACTGCGGCGGGGTCACAGGGGCCCAACCCGGTCTGTCACAACTCCGTGATAAGGAGTGAAACGTGACTGATTCCTTCTCCTACCTCCCCGAAGCGTCGCGCTACGACTCCATGGAGTACCGCCGCACCGGCCGCAGCGGGCTCAAGCTGCCGGCCGTCTCACTCGGCCTCTGGCACAACTTCGGCGACGACCGCAGCCTCGGCTCCCAGCGGGCGATCCTGCGCCGCGCCTTCGACCTCGGCGTGACCCACTTCGACCTGGCCAACAACTACGGGCCGCCGCCCGGCTCCGCCGAGCTGAACTTCGGCAAGCTCTTCCGCCAGGACTTCGCCCCGTACAGGGACGAGCTCGTCATCTCAACCAAGGCCGGCTATCTGATGCACCCCGGCCCGTACGGGGAGTGGGGGTCCCGCAAGTACCTGCTGTCCTCGCTGGACGCCTCCCTGCGGCGCATGGGCCTCGACCACGTCGACATCTTCTACTCCCACCGCTTCGACCCCGCCACCCCGCTCGAGGAGACGATGGGTGCGCTCGCCTCCGCCGTGAACCGGGGCAAGGCGCTGTACGCGGGCGTGTCCTCCTACAACGCGGAGCAGACCGCCGAGGCGGCGCGGATCCTCAAGGAGATGGGCGTGCCCGCCCTGATCCACCAGCCGTCCTACTCGATGGTCAACCGCTGGGTGGAGGCCGACGGGCTGCTGGACACGCTGGAGACGGCCGGGATGGGCTGCATCTCCTTCGCACCGCTCGCCCAGGGCCTGCTCACCGGGAAGTACCTGGCGGGCATCCCCGAGGGGTCGCGCGCCAGCCAGGGCAAGTCCCTGGACCCGGACCTGCTGTCCGACGAGATGGTGCGCCGGCTGCGGGGGCTGAACGAGATCGCGCGCGGGCGTGGGCAGTCCCTGGCGCAGCTGGCGCTCAACTGGGTCCTGCGCGACAGCCGTATGACGTCGGCGCTGATCGGCGCGTCGAGCGTGAAGCAGCTGGAGGAGAACGTGGCCGCGCTCGGCGCCCCGGCGCTGACCGCCGCCGAGCTGAAGGAGATCGACACCTTCGCCGTGGACACCGCGAGCACCAACATCTGGGCCAACCGAGGCTGACCCGGGGCGCCCCGGCCCGGGACCTGGGTCCGGGCACAAAAAAACGGGCCGGTCCGTGGGGGGGGGTACGGACCGGCCCGAGGGGGGGTTTCCACCATAACCCTTCGTAAGTGCTGCTGCGTGCCACGCCACGAAATAATCACTCTCCGAATTCGCCGGACTGCGCTGCGGGCACACCCCACGGGGTCTTTCCAGGTGCCGGGAGGCGGCCTACAGGACAGTTTCCGTCCTGTACGTCTCCTACATTCGGCCCATGACGACACGAGCCCGCACGACCACCGTCAGCTGGAACGGGGCGAACGCCCGGCGCCTGGACCGGCAGTTCCTCTCCGGCGGCGCCCCGTCCACCGGCTCCCCCGCCCAGGACGTCACCGCGGCCGTCGCGGCGATGCTCGGGGCGCACGCGCAGGTGCTGTCGGCCGCCGAGCTCTCGGCCGGGCTCCGCGCGCCGGGAACGACCCGTACGGATGTGCGGACGGCGCTGTGGACGGACCGGTCCCTCGTCAAGACGTTCGGCCCGCGCGGCACCGTGCACCTGCTGCCCGCCGAGGACCTGCCGATGTGGACGGGCGCCCTGTCGGCCGTGCCGGCGGGCAGCAGCCCGTTCTCCAAGGACGCCCGGATGACACCGGAGCAGGTCGAGGCGGTCGTCACCGCCGTGGGCGACGCCCTGACGGGTGCCGAGCTCACGGTCGACGAGCTCTCCGACGAGGTGATCGCCCGCACCGGCCCCTGGGCGGGTGACCTGGTGATGCCCGCGTTCCAGGGGATGTGGCCGCGCTGGCGCCAGGTGCTGCACCTGGCGGGCCACCGGGGCGCCCTGTGCTACGCGCCGAACCGGGGCCGGAAGGCCACGTACACCAACCCCGGGACCGTCCCGATGCCCGCCCGGGAGGCGACGGCCGAGCTCGTACGGCGCTATCTGCGGGCGTACGGTCCCGCGACCCCGGTCCACTTCGCCCAGTGGCTCGCGGCACCGCGCGGCTGGGCCGGCCGGGTCTTCGAGGAGC
The DNA here is from genome assembly GCF_016745505.1 of Streptomyces silvae. Classification (GTDB taxonomy): domain Bacteria; phylum Actinomycetota; class Actinomycetes; order Streptomycetales; family Streptomycetaceae; genus Streptomyces; species Streptomyces silvae. The sequence continues at coordinate 13,313 of NZ_JAERUC010000111.1, forward strand.
TGGCCGGGGCCGGCGCGATCGAGGAGGTGGAGTTCGAGGGCTGGGGGGCGGCCTGGGTGGCGGCGGGCGACACGCTCTTCCCCTCGGCCGCGCCGCGCGGTGTGCGGCTGCTCCCCTACTTCGACGCGTTCGGCATCGCCTCGCGGCCCCGCGAGCGGCTCTTCCCCGGGGCGGCGTACGGGCGGGCGCTGGCCGGCGGCCAGGCGGGCAACTTCCCGCTGCTGCTGGTGGACGGCACGGTCGCCGGGGTGTGGCACCAGCGCCGCTCGGGGAGGCGGATCGCGGTGACCGTGGAGCCCCTGAGCCCGCTGGACGCGGGGCGGACACGGGCGCTGGAGGAGCAGGTGGCGGCGGTGGGCCAGGTGCTGGAGGGGAATCCGGAGCTGACGGTGGGAGAGGTGACGGTGGGCGGCCACGCGTAGGGGCTGGGGCTCCCGGAACGCCGTGCGGGGCGCAGCGCCCCGGCACTCAGCAGGGTACGAAGCGGATCGCCACCGTGTCGCCGCCGACGATCACGAAGTCCCCGTTCTCGCACCGCAGCACCGCCTCGCGCACCTCGCCGTGCTCGTCGCGCCGCTCCCGCGTGCCGACGACGGTCCACGCCCCGCCGTAGGGAGGGGGAGGCAGCCTGCTCAGCTGCTCGAACTGCCACTGGCCGGCCGGCACACACCAGTCGGGGAGGCCGGGCCAGGCACCGGAGGTGATGCTCAGCGTGTGGTCGGAGGCGCAGGTCAGCAGCACCGACTGGCCGCCCTCCAGCACGAATTCGACGGCTTCCGGCTCCCCCGCGCGCCCCTCGGGACGGTAGAACAGGCCCTGGACGGAGGTGATCCGCGCACCCGTGAGCCAGTCGGCCTTCCCGTGGCGCGGCCGGCCGGCCGGCGGGCTGATCTCTCCGCCCGGCATTTCCCTTCCCACCGACATGACCTGCTCCTTCACTGTGCGCTCAACCACCAGGGTCGCACTACTGATGGGTAGGACGGAGGGGCAGGTGATCCCGTTGCATCCGGCCGGTGAAGCCGCCCTCAGCGTAGGCCCGTTGACGGCCGGCCAGTTTTCCGGGCCTCGATCAGGAAGCGCGCGCTGTACGCGACGAACGGCCCTTCCTCCTCGATCTTCCGGTGGAGGGACCGCAGTTGGGGCAGGTAGGCGTCGACGGTGAATCCCGGCACCATCCAGATGACCTTCCGCAGGAAGTGGACGACGGCGCCGATGTCCAGGAACTCGACGCGCAGCCGTTCGGCGCGCAGATCCGTCACCTCCAGCCCGGCGGCCTCCGCGTCGTCCCGGGCGCGTCCCGGGTCGCGGGCGCCGCGTTCCTCGGGGGTCCGCGGGCCGAGGAACCACTCGACGAGCTCGAACACGCTCGCCGGTCCGACCTGCTGGGAGAAGTACGTCCCTCCGGGGGCCAGGACCCGGGCGATCTCGTCCCACCACGTCGTCACCGGATGCCGGCTGACGATCAGGTCGAAGGCGCCGTCGGCGAAGGGCAGCGGCGGCTCGTCGGAGTCCGCGACGACGGCGGCGCCGCGCGGATGCAGCAGGGCGGTCGCACGGGCGACGTTCGGCGGCCAGGACTCGGTGGCCACCGTGAGCGGCGCCAGCACCGGCGCGGAGGCCAGGACCTCCCCTCCCCCGGTCTGGATGTCGAGCGCGGCCCCGGCCCGGGCCAGCCGGTCCGCCATCGCGCGCGCGTACCCCCAGGAAGGGCGCTGCTCGGTGGCCCGCCCGTCGAACCACGAGAAGTCCCAGCCGTCGACGGACGCGGCGGCGGCCTCCGCGACGAGGGCGTCGAAGCGCGCCTCGGAAGCGGAGGACGAGGAGGACGAGGAGGAACGGGGGGAACGGGGGGTACGGGGGGAGGGCGGGTCTGAGGGTGCGGACGATCCGGTCATACGGGAAGGGTGTCAGCCGGCCGGCACCGGGCGCGACCGGATATTCCGTACATCCGTGTGCCGGGTGAGGTGCGGGGGGTGCGGGGCGGTGTCATGCGGCGAGGCCTCCGAACAGCAGGCCGGTCAGCGCGCCGGCGATCATGAACGGGCCGAACGGGATGCCCGTCTTGCGCCCCGCGCGCCGCACCAGCATCAGCCCGGTCCCGTACAGCGCGCCGAACAGGAACCCGGCGAAGCCGCCCGCGCAGAGCACCCCCCAGCCGTACCAGCCGAGCGCGATGCCCAGGGCGAGGGCCAGCTTCACGTCGCCGAAGCCCATGCCGTTCGGGTTGATCAGGAAGAGCAGCAGGTAGAAGCCACCGAGCGCCGCGCCGCCGAGCAGGGCCGACGTCCAGGACCCGCCGTGCTCGGGCAGCAGCGCCGCGCCGCCCAGCAGCACGGCGGCGGCCCCGGCCAGGGGCAGCGTCAGGGCGTCGGGGAGCCGGTGGACCCGGCGGTCGATGACGGCGAGCAGCACGGCGACGGGGGCCAGCAGGAGCCAGACGACGGCCTCGGGGCGGGCCCCGGTGGCGGCGGCGAGGGCCACGCAGGCGAGCACGGTGACGACCGGGGCGAGCACGGCGGGGGCGTAGCGGCCCCGCACGGCCGGTCCCGGGGCCTCGGGGGCGGCGCCGTCCGGGAGCGAGGGGACGGTCACGGCGCACGCCGCGCACCTGGTGGGGCCGAGCCACCCCCCGGCCGGCCCCGTGAGCGCGTGCCCGGCGGGGCAGGCGTCCCTCCAGGGCTCCTCGGGCTCGACGGAGAAGCGGTACGCGGCGCGCGGGAGAAGCAGTCCGGCGGCGGCGCCCCAGAGCGCGGCCACGGCAATCAGTGTGGCGTCCACGGTGGCGACCCTAATCGGGGCCGCACGGCGGGGTCTTGGGCCCGGGGGCCCACTGCCGGCCGTTCCGGACCCACACGCCGGCCGCGCCCGCTACGGTCGTCTCCCATGGGGAAATGGCGGGACGGCGGCGGGACACTGACGGTCGGGGCGGACTCCGAGGTGCGGGAGGTGCCGCTGCGCATCGCCGCCTCGTACCGGGCGCGGACACGGGGGCTGCTCGGCGCCGACGGCGTCGAGGGCGCGCTGCTGATCACCCCGTGCGGGGGTGTCCACACCTTCCGGATGCGGTTCACCATCGATGTGGCGTACCTGGACCGGAAGTTCAACGTGCTGGCGGTCCGCACGATGAGGCCGGGCCGGCTCGGGCTGCCCAGGATCCGTGCCCGTCATGTGGTGGAGTCGGAGGCCGGGGCGATGGAGCGGTGGGGCCTGCGGCCCGGGACGCGGGTGCGGGTCTCCGTACCGGTCACGGAAGTTTCGCCGCCTGCGCGGTGACGAGCGCGGCCGGGACCTCCGGTGCCGTCTCCGTCAGGAAGTTCGCCGCGTAGAAGGTGACGACCGTCGACCCGGTCCGTACGAGGTGGAAGACGAGCGGCACCCTGACGCCCTCCAGGCTGCCCGTCACCTGGTAGGCGAACGACTCCTGGCCCGCCCCGGGCGCGGGCAGCGTCTTCACCCCGGTGTAGGTGGACGGGCCGTCCTCGCTCGTCGTCCGGAACCCGCCGGCGCAGGCCCGTGCGGCCTCCCGGACCGAGCGCAGCAGCTCCTCGGCGCCGCCCTTCGGGTGCGAGGTGAGGATCTCGGTGACGACGGTCTGGTCGTCCTTGCCCTCCTCCGCCGTGTCCATGGCCGTACGGAAGACGGTGGCGGCCGGGGCGGGTTCGGGCGAGCCGTTGATGATCGCGGCGATCGGCCGGCAGGCCTCGTCCTCCGGCTTCTCGGTGCCGCGTTCGTCGGTGCCCTCCAGGGGCGCGACCTCGTAGCCGGGCACCTCGCCCGTGGTGAGGGCCACCTTCGCGAGTTCGGCCTCGGTGAGGGTCCTGCCGTCGCTGGTCGGGGTGGGAGAGGCGGCGGCCTCGGGCGCGGCGGCGGAGGCGGAGGCCGGTGGCTGCGAGGTGGCGGCCTTCCCGGACCCCTTGCCGTCCTTGTCGCCCGCGCCGTCGTCGCCGCAGCCCGCGACCGCCAGGCAGAGGACGAGCGCGCTCGCCGCCACGACCGTGGTCCGTACCCTCATCGCTCACCGCTCCTGACCGACGTGCACCGGACCAGCACGCTAACAACCGGGCCGGTCCCGGCGCGTGGGCCCGTGGGCCCAACTCACGGCGGGCCGGGCCCCAGCAGCGTCCAGGCACCGTACGCGGCGGAGCCGACGGCGAGCGCGGCGAGCACCGCGCCCGTACGCACCGTCGTGCGCAGCCCCGCCAGTGCGACGGCCGGCGGCAGGAGGAGGGGGAACGCGGGCATCATCAGGCGGGGCCTGGACCCGAAGTAGCCGGAGCCGATGAGCGAGACGACGACGATCGCGATGCCGTACACCAGCACGGGCAGCGGCTGTCGCTGCCGTACACACAGGAACACCAGCCACCCCAGCAGTCCCAGCGCGGCGCAGAGCCCGAGCGCGGCGGGGAGCGGCAGCCCGGCGATGAACCCGGCGAGCGCCCGGCCGCCGTCGATGCTGTTGCCCCACTGCGCCTGGACCTCGAAGTACGCGAACGGGCCGCCCTGCCGTACGGCGACGAACACCACGTAGGCCAGCCACCCCAGCGGCGCCAGGCAGACCCCCAGCAGCATGCGCCCGTTCCTGCGCAGCAGGCCGCGCCGGCCGCCGGCGCGCCCTTCCCGTACGAGGACGGCGGCGGCGGTGAGCGCGAGCGCCGCGATGAGCGCGGCCGCCGAGGGCCGGGTCAGCCCGGCCAGGACGCACAGGGCACCCGCGGTGATCCAGCGGTCCCTGAGCACGGCGTACAGCGACCAGGCGGCCAGCGCGGTGAACAGGGTCTCGGTGTACGCCATCGACTGCACGAACGCCGTCGGGTACGCGCCCCACAGCGCGGCCAGCACCACTCCGGTCCGCCGCCCGTGCAGCCGGGCCCCGACGGCGTAGATCCCCCAGGCGGCGAGGAGCCCCGCCAGCCAGGCGACTGCGATCCCTGCGCCCTGCACGGTGAACGGGGTGACGGCGGCGAGGCCGCGTTCCAGGGCCGGGAGGAGCGGGAAGAAGGCCAGGTCCGGGTGGACGCCGCCGTCGGGGAGGGTGACGGTGTGGCCGTAGCCGTGGGCGGCGATCCGCTGGTACCAGACGGAGTCCCAGCGCCCGCCCAGCAGGTGCAGGGCGTCCTTCCCGGCGGCCGAGGCCCACACCTGGAACACGAGGAGCCCGACGGCCCTGACCGCCGCGTAGGCGCCCAGGGCGGGCGCGGCGGCGGTGAGCAGGGCCCTGGCGCGGGGCACGGCGGCGCGGGTGTCGGGCGCCGCCGGGCGGGGGCGCGTCTGCTGAACGGGCATGCCGCTGATTATGAGCCCGCCGCCGGGACGGACCACGGGCCGGGCCCCGCGCGCACCACCGGGCGGGGGCGTCACCTGTCACGGCGGGCGTACGGGGACGGCGGTGCGGGCCTTCACGCGGGGCGGAGGTGAGGGCCGTGCGGGGTCACCAGGCCGGGGCGGGTGGTGGGCCTCCGCCGGCCCGCAGGACCTCCGTGTGCGGTTCCTGCCGGGTGCCGAGGCCCCGGCCGACCAGCGGGCTGACCGTGCGGATCAGCTTCAGCTGCGCCGAGCGCAGGACGCGCAGGGTGGTGTCGTCGGGCCAGCCGGTCGTGGTGGACCATTCGTATCCCGAGCCGACCAGCTCGCTGACGAAGGCCAGCTCGGTCGCCAGCAGGGCCCGCGCCCAGTCCATCGGCTCCAGCGCCGCCCTCTCCGCGAGGGCGCTGCGGATCGACATGCCGCGGAGACTCAGGTCCTGGGCGCTGTCGAAGCCCATGGCGACGGCGAACTCCTCCGTGCAGCGGGCGGGGCCGCACCATTCCATCAGCCCTTGCTGGAGGAGACGGGACTCCTCGTCGGTCAAGGTCAGCTGCTCAGCCGTGGGCACGCGCCGTCACCTTCCGGTTGCGGCCCGGCCCGGCGCCGTGGGGGTGCGCCGGGACGGGCGTCGATCACCTGCGGCACAGACGCTAGGGGTACGGCGGCGTCCCGTCTTGGGCCCAGGGGCCCAAGACGGGGCCTCAGCCGTCCTGCCGGGCTTCGACGATGCGCTCCACCCGGGCCCATGGCAGCTGGGCGACTGCTCTCTCGACGGCGTCGACGGTGAAGACGGGGCGCCCGTCCCCGTCCGTACCCCCGTCCAGCACCCGGGCCCGTGTCCTGATGCCGTCCGGAGTGGCGGCCCAGTACGCCGACGGGCGCACCCCGTGGGCCGGATGGAGCACGGTCGTGCCGAGCCGGGCCGCGAGCCGCAGGGCCGCCTCGGCCTCGTCCGGCGGCGGGGGCTCGACACGGGGTGACACATGGACGTCCCAGGCGAGCGCCAGGTCACCGGCCAGACTCATGCGGTCCCACAGCACCACGGCCGCCCAGTCACGGTGTCCCACCGACTCGTCGGCGACGTCCACATCGGCCGCCGTCACCCCGACCGCCCCGGCCAGGGCCACCGCCATGGCGGCCGCCGAGGGCTGGTGCACGGTCAGGAAGGTGTACCCGGCCACCGGCGATCCCCCTCAGCGCTTCGTCAGGCCCGCGGGCCGGCCTTCCCGATCTCCGCCAGCGACTCGGTCGCGGTGCGGCGGATCTTCTTCGTCCTGCCGTGCCCGGCCAGCAGCTCCAGGACGTGCCGGTGGCCCTCCGTACGGGTCTGCGCCACACGCAGCTGCAGCCAGTCCGACCAGGACCCGACGTCCTCGGCGCCGTAGCCGGCGGCGTGCCGGTCCAGGGAGTCGAGCACCGCCAGTTCCTCCGAGCGCCGTTCGGCGAACTCCCGGACCTCGGGATCCAGGGCCGCGGTCCAGCTGCCGTGCTCCGCGACGGGCGTCCTCTCCAGCATCAGGACCACGACGGCCGAGGAGAGGGGCCCGTCGCTCTCCGCCCGTACGGCGTCCAGGAGGAGCGCGTGTGCCGCGGGCTGCTCCGCGGCCCGGCGGTAGAGCTCCCACCGGGCATGGCCGTCCTCCCAGGAGGCCTTGCCCGGGGGTGCCGTGTCCCCGTTCACCGCCGCGTCCAGCGCGGACAGACGTGCCGGCAGATCGTGCTCGGACTCAGCAGCCACGGTTCACGAGTCCGGCCCGTACCTCTGGGTCAATCGCCCTCCAGATGGAGTTCCGTGGAGGAGTCCTCCTGGCAGATCCTGGCCAGACGACCGACCTCGTCCAGAGCCGCTCGCTGCGACGCCTCGGTGACACCCCTGCGCGTCGCGTCGATCTCGGAGAGCAGTTGCGCCATTTCGACGGCTGTCAGGACCAGTGTTCCGTAGGGGTCGACCCGGGACAGCATCGGCAGACCGCTCCCGGTACAGAGCCGCGCGAACAGGTCCGCTTCGTCCACGAAGACATCGACCTGGGTCAGCCGGCGCCGTCTCGGACCGGTGCCGGGCTGTTCCACCCGCATCAGCACTGCGTCGACGCCCATGGGCCACCTTCGTCTCTCATGTCTCACCGTCAGAGTCATCGTCACGGGCCCGCCCTACGGCGCTGCGGACGGGAACGCGGTGATGAGTTTCCCATCACGCACGACCACTCGGATGTAGTACTGGGGATCTCCCGACGCAGTCTTGCCGATGGCCGAGTTGAACTTGTGGTAGTACGTCCCGTCGCGTGTCTCGCCGTTGAGGGCACGCTTGATCATCTTCTCGATCTTGGGCTTGCTCGTGGTGGTGAACTTGCTCTTGTTCGGGTACTTCGACCGATTCACATGGCGATCCCAGATGTGGTCCCATCGCCCCTTCGAGATCGGAACGCCACAGTCGGTGTTGTGCACCAGGACCGCCTCGGACCCGGCGACCACGTAGTACGTGTGGATGCCGGAGACGGTGAGGTCGTACGTCGTCCGCCGCTCCGTGTAACGGGAGACGGAAGCCACCGTCAGCGTGGTGCCGTCCGCTGTGCGCAGATCTGCTCCGGGCCGGATGTCTCCCGCGTCGAGCCACCGCCCCTTGTCGAGCTGCCAGAAGGGGTGGGTGTCGGTCGCCGTGACGACTGCGGGACCTGCCGGCGTACGGAACGTCAGCCGGGTGAAGTGTTTGTCGTCGTGTGTGGTGATCAGCCGCTCGACAGCACGGGGCTCGGACAATCCGGTGTCCGGGTCCGTCGCGTACACCAGGGAACCGGCGGTGACCTTCTCGATCCCGATGCGACGACCGTCCGCCAGCAGGACCCGCGTTCCCGGAGGGAAGCTGTGTGCTGCCGGGCACGTGGTCGGTTTGCCGTCCGGCTTGTCGTCCTTCTTCGGCGGGTCCTTCTTCTCGGTGTCGAGCTTCTTCTTCGCGTCGGCGAGCTTCTTCTCGGCGTCCTTGACCTTCTTACGGTTCTTGACCAGGCCCTTCAGCCCGTCGTACAGGTCCCCGCCGTGCTTCTTGAGGGCCTTGATGAGCTTGGCGGCCTTCTTCCACTTCCACGGGGCCCCGTACTTCGCCGCGAGTTTCCCGACCGCGCCGCCGATCAGGCTCAGCAGCACGTTGATCAGCGTCTCCGTGCAGGCGCCCATGTCGCCCTTGGTGATGCAGTCCAGCGCGTCGGTGATCCCCAGCTCCTCGGCCAGGATCTTGGCGAGCTCCTTGGCCGCCTCCAGCGCCTTGTCCGAGCTGGTCTTCTCCGCGCTCTGCGCGTCCTGGAGCTCCTTCAGCGCGGCGTCGTAGTCGATCTGCGACTGGGACTTGGGCGTGCCGTCGTCGGCCAGGGGCTTGCCGTCCCCCGGGGAGTTCTGCGCCTCCGGGTTCCCGCCGCCACCGCAGTCGCCGCCCCCGGTGACCCGGCAGATCTGTACGCCGATCTTCTCCGAGAGCTCCGCACCGATCCCCGTCGCCACCAGCGCACCGACGATCGCCGCGACGACCATGACCAGGCCGACGTACTCGATCGCACCCTGACCGCGCTGCCCCCCGCGCGCACGCCTGAGCCCCAGCAGGCGCACCCCCGTTCGCGGCACCTTCTTCCGCGACCAACGGCGCAACCGACGACGCACATCCCCCGGACCAGTCATACCCGCGACGCTAATGACCGTACGGCTCCCAGGTCTTGGGCCTGCGGACCCAAACCGGCCCCGCCCGCACCCAAAGGCGCCTCAGGGGCCACCTCACCCCAAACCGCCGTCCGTGCAGCCCCGTTGGGCCCGTCTTTGGGGCCGAGGGCCCAGGTCAGGCGTGTCGCCCGGCCGTACATTCACCCCCGAGAGGCAGCAGGGCAGGTGACGGCGAGAGGGTGAACCGTGAGTGGTGGCGGCGGCTGGGGGGACAGGAGCACGGGCCATATACCGCCGAGCGCTCCAGGTGGCGGGTGGTTCTTCCCGCTGAGCCGCAGCTGGGCGGCCGGCGCGCTCGTCTACGTCTTCGGCGGGTACCTGATGGCGCGGGCACTCGTCGAGACCCTCGCGACCGACGAACGGCTCGAACTCTTCGGCTGGCGGCTGGCGCTGCTGCATCTGCCCGGCGTCCTCGTCACCGTGCTGACGGTCCTGGCGGCCGCCCGCACCCTCCCCGCCCGCCACCGGGACTCCCGCCTGCTGTACCTCCTCGGCTCGCTCGCCGTCCCCGTCGCAGGGCTCGCGTACGGCTATGCCGTGGCCTGGGACGTGGTCGGCGCCGAGGGCCTTGTGATGCCCGCGGTCGCCATGGTCACGGGCGCAGCCGTGGGACTGGCCCTGGACCGGCTCATCGAGGACCGGGACGACGACACCGCGAACCCGTCGGCGTACACACGCTCGTACGACTGGCGTGACGGCGGGGCCACGGCGACCGAGTACCTCGGCGTCATCGTCCTCGTCGTCGCCCTGATCGGCGCGCTCGCCCTGGCCGGGCTCGGAGGGCGGATCGGGGACGGCATCCGCTGCGCCATCAGCTCCCTCACCGGGGAGGGCGGCGGCTGCGCGGCGGGCGGGGACGGCACGGCGAAGCCTAAGACCGACGCCGACTACGAGCCCAAGCTCTGCCAGATCTCCAACGTCTCCGACACCGCCGGCGGCAAGGTCAAGATCGGCTGGTTCGAGTGGGGCGAGGAGTACGGCTTCCAGCAGAAGGTCTCCCAGGCCAACACCGATGTGAACGGGGACGGCAAGGTCGACGAGAACGACAAGCTCGTCCACATGACGTTCACCGACGCCGCCTCCGCCGGCGTCAACGCCAGCACACCGGGCGTCAAGCTCGGCAGCCTGGGCAAGGCGGATGTCGACATCGGCGGCGGCATCAAGATCACCAACGGGGACACCTGGGTGTTCAAGAGCGAGGCCGAAGCCCAGAAGATGCGGGACGACATCGAGGAAATGAAGATGTGGGAGACCTCGATGAAGCACAGCGGCGGCTACGGCGGCGGCTGGTACTCCGGCATGAAGTGGGCCGAGAAGAAGGAGGACATCGAGAAGAAGATCGGCGACAAGAAGATCTCCTACTCGACCGTCGGCATCAACGTGTACGCCGACGGCGGCCTCTCCATCAAGGCGGGCGACGAGGACAAGCTCGGCGCCAAGCTGGGCGGCAAGGCCAAGTTCTCGCCGGACGTCACGATCACCAAGGACGACGTCAACGGCAACGAGTCGTACACCTACACCGCCAAGCTGGAGATCGAGGGCAAGGTCGGCGGCAACGCCGGCCCGCTGGGCGGCACCGCCGGGGCCAAGGACTCCCGCACCGGGGCGCTCACCGTCACCCGCGACCAGAAGACCGGCAAGATCGTACGGATCGACATGACGAAGACCGTGGAGAAGACCTCGACCTCCGACAAGGGCGAGGTCGGGGGCGACAACGGCCAGAAGGGCTCCGACAAGCGGGGCGGCAAGGGCGGCATCACCGACTCCTCCGGGGACACGGGCATCGAGGTGCAGACGAACTCGATCGTCTTCGGCAAGGAGACCGACAAGGCCACCGAGGCCAAGCGGTCCCTCGCCGAGGAGTGGCTCGACGGCTCCGGCGACAACACCGCCCCGTTCGCGTACATGTTCGGCGATCATTCCCTGGAGGCGAAGCCCGCCGGGACCGACGCCTTCGACCAGCTGATGTACCAGGACGGCCTGTCCAGCACGATGCGGTACCACGGCGAGACGGACGCGCAGGAGTTCGGCTTCGAGGTCTCGCTCGGCATGAGCCTCGGGCTGTCGATCTCCGACGAGCACAAGAAGGAGACACTGACGGACGCACAGTTCCTCGGGGCTCCGCAGGGTGACAAGCGGACCTATCTCCCGTACAGCTACTGCGCGCAGTGACCGCAGTTACCGACGTGAACCCCCACCCGGCACGGAAGAGGCGATGACGTTGACGAAGTCCAGGACGCTCGGCGCGGCCGTCGCCGCCACTCTCGGCCTGACGCTCCTCGGCGGCTGCGGCGGCACGGACGCCGCCGCCGTCCCGGACGGCTGGGGCACGCTCGACACGAAGAGCGTGTCCGTGGGCTACCCCGAGGACGAGGGGTACGCCCCGCAGCCGGCCGCCGAGCGCAGCGAGGCCAACGCGGCCGTCGCGCTCAAGGAGGAGAAGGGCGTGCGCACCGGCATGGTCTCGGTCCAGCTGGACTTCGCCACGGGCGTCAGCGACGCCGGGGAGGCCGCCGCCGCGGCGGGCGCCGGGATCGGCCTCGGGACCACCCGCAAGGGGACCCGTGACGTGACCCTCGCGGGTGAGGAGAGCGCCCGTGAGGCCCGCAGGATCGACTACGAGTTCACGTCCACGGGCGAGGAATCGACGCCGGCGGAGGGGACGCGGATGACGGGGGTCGTGGTGGCCGGGGTCGACTCGAAGGACGTACCGTTCGCCATCCGGATCAATGCGGTGAAGGACGCGCTGAGCCAGGCGGACCTCGACGCGTTCGTGGGGTCGATCACCGTCAAGTAGGCCGCTCGCACGTCAGGTCGGCCTTCGCCGTCACGTAATCCGTACCGGAGCCTTGTTGATGGACGTACTGCCCGGTGGCACGGCCACCTTCCTGCTGCTGTTCGGCCTGTTCCTCGGGGCGTTCGCGGTCCGCTCCGGTCTCCGGCTGGTCCGCGTGCTGCGGCTGGTCCGGCACGGCGAGCGGGCCGAGGGCCGGTGCGCGGACCGGCGGGTGGAGGACCGCGGGACCGGGACGGAGAACCGTTACCGCACGGAGTACGTCTTCGCCTTCCGCACCCCGGACGGCCGGGAGGTGGAGTTCACCGACCATGCCCCGGGCCCGTTCGGCTTCGAGGTCGGGGCCCCGGTACGCGTCTCCTACGACCCGGCGGCCCCGGACCTGCGGGCCACGGTCGCGGGGCCGGGGGCGTGGGGACCGCTGCTGATGCCGGCGGTGTTCGCGACGGTGCTGGGCCTGTTCTCGCTGGGGCTGCTGGCGGGGTTCGCGGTGATGGGCTGGTGACGGGCTTCTGACGGGCTGGTGAGGGGCTGGTGAGGGGCTTCTGACGGCGGTCGGTGGCCGGGAATGGCGGTCGGTGGCCGGGAACGGCGGTCGGTGGCCGGGAACGGCGGCCGGTTCCGCGGTGGTGCGCTTCGAAGGCCGACCGTCAGAGCTTGTCCCGGTCGCGGGGCGTGGCGAGTGGCTCCAGCGCGCCCGTTTCCCGCAGCGTCGCGTTGACGTCGATCACGGTCCCGGCCGACGCGGTCCGCGTGCCGCCCCGGGTCAGGTCGATGATCAGCCCGCCGTTCGCGACCGGGGTGTACGCACCCGGCAGCCCCTCCGGGGCGAGCGCGGCCCGCCGCTCGGAGAGGAACACCGCCCTGCCGCAGCGGGGGTCGGAGTTCTCCAGACCGAAGTGGTCCGCCACCGCCCTGTACAGCGCCTTGTCGTAGACCTGCCCGGCGTCGATGTCCCACTCCTCGCCGAGGACCGCCAGGATCTCGGGGGTGCGCCGGATGACGTCCGCGTCCTCGTCCACGGTGCGCGACCGGAACGAGACCGAGACGGAGTGGGTGACGTACGGCGACGAGCCCCCGGCGCGGAACGCCGACGTCACCTTCGCCGCACCCGCGTTGTGTGCCCACAGGGACGCCCCGTACCCCACCACGTCGAGGTCCGGGCCGGTGTTCTCCCGTACGACGTAGTCGGTCAGCGCGGCGACGGAAGGCGTCAGCAGCGGGTCGGCCGGAACACCGTCCCCCGCCTCGTGCCACCCGTGGAACGTCCCGGCGTCCAGCTCCCTCAGCCGCACCAGCGTGGCGTACCACCGCTCGGCGATCGCGGGCGGGCCCTCTTCGCGGACGCCCCAGAAACCGTTGACGACGACGTTCAGCACGACGCTCTCCTCGCCCTTCTCCACGCCCGCTTCCACGCCCGCTTCCACGCCTCTCCACGCCCTTTTCCATCGCGCAGCCGGTAGGCGCTCCCGCCGGAGCCTCAGCCCGTCACATCACCAGGCGTGTTGATGACCTTAACGTTGATGCCCCGCTCCTCGAAGAGGTCCCGCGCCGCCTCGGCGACGTCCGGATCGGACAGGTGCCACTCGACGGGCTTGCCCCGGGCCGCGTCGACCTGCCGGGTCGCCTGATCCGCCCAGCGCTGCTGGACCTTCGGGGTGAGCTCCCCGGTCTCGGCGTTGTAGAAGTCCTTGCCCCGGTAGCCGTACTTGGCCTCCAGGTAGGTGCCCCTCGCGGCGTCCCAGCCGTCGAAGTCGACCGGCTTCCCCGTGAGCTTGTCGAGCGGGACCTGGTACTCCTTGCCGCGGGCCACCTTGGAGATCTGCTCCTGGTAGCGCGCGCCCATCTCGGTCGGGTAGTTCCAGACGCCAGGCTTGATCTTCGTCCAGGTGCCGGTGCCGCCGTCCTTCGAGCCGGCCCGGGGGTTCTTGAGATCCTTGTACCAGGCCGGTTTCGGCGCGTTCCTGGCCCGCTCGAGCTCCTTCTTCCGCTTGGCCTCGGCGGCGGCCTTCTTGGCCTCGTCGGCCTGCTTCTGCGCCTCTTCGGCGGCTGCCTTCTTCTCGGGGTCGACCTCGTCGCACCGCTCGGTACGGAACCCGACGCGCACCGAAGCGTGCGCGGCCGCCATGACGCCGGTACCGCTGCCGGGGACCCCGACCGTGCCGGTGCCGGTACGTGCGCCGGGACGGCCGTTCCCGCCTGTCCCGCCGTCGCCACCATCGCCGTTGTCAGCGCCGTCGGCGTACGGAACGCGCAGGAGGCCGCCCAGTCCGACGGTGCAGCCGGTCAGGCCTGCCTCATCCGCCGCGTCGTCCGCGTGCTTCTGCGCGTCGGCGGCGGCCTTCTCGGCGCCCTCCACATCACCGGCCTTGGCGGCCTTCTTGGCCTTCGCCGCAGCCTCGGATGCCTTCTGGGCGACCTCGCCCAGCTTGCCGAGCTTGCCCAGTTTGCCGAGCTTCCCCACCTTGCCGACGAGCTTGGCCTCGCCGTAGCCGGGGATGAAGAGGGAGCCGATGTTCCACAGGCCGGTGCCGATGGCCTGGCCCTCGTTCCCGTCCTTCCACTGGTCGCGCACCTCGTCGCCGATGAAGACGTCGTCGAGGACCTTCAGGCCGGTGCCGCCGCTGGCCTTGGTCCAGTCCCAGGCCGCCCCGAGGTAGTCACCGTCGGACCACTTGTCGCCGGCGCCCTTCGAGTCCTTGGACCAGGTGTCGCCGAGGCTCTTGCCGTAGTCCATGAGGCCGTTCCACGCCTTGACGGGGTGGATGACCGTGTCGAACGTGCCGGTGACGTCGCCCCAGAGGCCGTTGGCGAACACGCCGGTGAAGAACCCGCCGGTCTGGTGCCCGGCGCAGGAGAAGAACGCGCCCACGCCCGAGGTGCAGCTCTCGCCGCCCTTCTCGTCGTCGCCACCGCCGTCACCATCGCCCGGATCGCCGCCGTCCGCGCCGCCCGAGTCGTCCACGTCGTCGCCGCCGTCCCCGACCTGCACGGCCCCGGGGTCACCGCTGGAGCCGCCGCTGACCTCGCCGCTGGAGCCGCCGGTTCCGCCGGAGCTGCCGGTCGCGTCGCCGCTGGTTCCGCCGGTTCCGCCGCTCGCCCCGCCGGTTCCGCCGGTTCCGCCGCTCGCCCCGCCGGTCGCCTCCCCGCTGGAACCGCCGCTCGCGCCCCCGCCGTTGGTGCCCGCGTCCGTACCGCCGGCGCCCGCGTCCGTACCGCCGGCGCCCGTACCCCCTGAGGCCGCGCCCCCGCTCGTCCCCGTACCGCCGGAATCGCCGCCCTCGGAACCGCCCTCGGAACCGCCATCGGTACCGCTCTCGGGCCCGTCGCCCGCGACAACCTCACCTCCGCCCGGCGCAGGGCACGCGCTGCCGGTCAGTTCGCAGATCGCACTGCGCATCCCCCCGGCCAGCTGGCCACCGATCCCGGTCGCCAGGAGGCCGCCGATGATCGCGACGACGATCACGATCAGGCCCAGGTACTCCGTCGCCGTCTGGCCACGGTCCCGGCGCCACCGGATCATCCGCGCGAGGCTGAACGGCCGGTGCGCGACGCGCTGCGCGACCGGCACATCGAACCAGTCGCGCGAGCTACGGCGCAGCAGCAGTATCAGGCCCACGACCGGAATCACCAGCTGCGGTACGCCCCGCGGGTCGCCGTCCCCGCCCAGTGTCGCCAGCGCGCCGAGCAGGAACCACGTGTGTACGGCGACGAGCCCGCGCCAGATCCAGATGTCCCCGGAGCGTACGTACGCCGACAGCGCGAGGCCCGCCGCGCCTGGCAGCGCCGCGTACAGCAGGAGCCCGAGCAGCTCACCGTCGATGGCGTCGAGCGACGCGGCCTGGAGGAGTACGCCGACGCCCCCGACGACCGTGAACACGAACAGTGTGCGGACGAGGAGCAGCACCACCCGGAGCGGCCGTGGCAGCGGGACTCCACCCGCCGGAGCCGGCAGCCCGCCGATGCCCCCCGATGCCGCAAATCCCCCTGTACCAGACACTCCGGCCCCCAACCAGGCGCTGCATGGCGAGAGTTCACCCGCCCGGTCCATCGGACCACGGCGGGGTGGCCGAAAGCATGGGCCCCAGGGCCCAAAAGAGCCGGTTATCCACAGCCTTGTGCGGCTCTCGCCCGGATCATGGATCGTTGACCCATGAGCCGTACGGAAGCCTGGAGCCCGCCGCGCGCACAGGAGACGCGCCCCCGGCGCCGTGACCGCGAGTTACGGGAGCTGGGCGCCCTGGCCTCCGGCGGCATCCTCCTCGTCGCGGAGGCGGTGGAGGC
This sequence comes from Streptomyces silvae, assembly GCF_016745505.1. Lineage (GTDB taxonomy): Bacteria > Actinomycetota > Actinomycetes > Streptomycetales > Streptomycetaceae > Streptomyces > Streptomyces silvae. Next base: position 29,400 of record NZ_JAERUC010000111.1, read on the forward strand.
CGGCTGGCCGCCCCGCCTGCTGAACCGGCGCCTGCACACGGGCGGCTGGCAGCGGGTCCATCAGGGCGCGTGGGCGGCTCCCGGCCGGCTGGTGGACTGGCTGACCCGCGCCTGGGTCGCGCAGAAGCTGCAGCCGCAGCTGGTCTGCAGCCACCGGACCGCTGCCGCACTGCACCTGGTGGAGTTGCTGGGACGGCCGTGCGCGGAGGCCCAGTTCACCGACCCGCGCCGTGGTGTGTACCGCCGCCCGGGCATCCGCGTGCACTGCGCGGCACTCGGCCCCGCCGACCGGACGGTGCGGCGGGGGCTGTGCACGACCAGTCCGGCCCGCACGGTCGGCGACCTCATACGGTGCCTCCCGCGCGACGAGGCCGTCACCGCCGCGGACTCGGCGCTCAGCGCCCGTACGGTGCGCGGGGTCCGGCGCCCCCCACTGCTCGACGCGGCCGCCCTGCGGACCGAGTTGGCCACCCACCGCGCGGGCGCCGCCCGCGCCCGTGCCTGGCTGCCCCTTCTCGACCCCCGGTCCGGCTCCCCCGCCGAGACCGTCGCGCGCCTCCGCCTGCACGACGCGGGCCTGCACCCCGCGACCCAGGCCGTCCTCCGCACCCCGTCGGGCCGCACTCTGCGCCCCGACTTCCTGTTCCCCGCCCAGGGCCTGGTGGTCGAGGTCGAGGGCTGGGCCTTCCACGGGTCACGCGAGGCCCACGCCGCCGACCTGCGCCGCTTCAACGCGCTGCAGAGCTGCCCGGAGGTCCGCCGCATCCTGCGGTTCACGGCCAACGAGGTCTTCCACCACCCGGCCCGCTTCATCACCGAGGTCCGCGCCGCCCTGGCGCTGGCCGGATTGGAGGACTGACGTACGGAGACGGGCGGGCGAGCGGGACCGGGCGGAGGCCCTTCGGTGGGGCGGCATACGGATTCGCCGACTGCTGGAGCGTCTCGCGCGCAAGCGCGCACAGCGGCGGCAACGGCGGGGGTGGGCAGCAGGCCCGTCGCCACCCGCGGGTCCCCAGCCGCCGGGGGCTCCGGGCCGCCCCTCCCCCGCGCAGGGCCCGCAGAGCAGTGCTACGGAGGGAGAACTGCGAAAGTATTAGGGGTTTCGGCACTTCGCGAACAATCCCCCCTGAAGCGCTCGGTCCGAAGTCCCTGTGCTTTCAGTTACTGGGGCAGCACCACCCACGAGGTCACCCCCGTGTCCCGGGCGTGGGCGGCGCGGAGGCCCCAGTCGCCGCCCCAGTCGTCGACGACGGCCGCCAGCAGCCAGAGGGCCCGGCGGCGCCGGACCTCGCAGAGGGCGAGGGTGTCCGGGTCCGTGTGGTGGGGGTGCTGGTCCCGGAGGACCAGGCGGAGGGTGCCGTCGCGGCGGCGCAGCGAGAGGTAGAGGTCGCGGCCGGGGGTCAGCGCCGCGTTGAGGGCGATGAGTTCGGTCACGACGTGCGTGACGGGCCAGGTATGGGACCGGAGCCCGTGCGCGGAGAGCGCAGCAGTGACCGCGTGCCGCCCGACGGAAGCGCTCCGGGGGTTGCCGGGCAGCGTGAGGCTGAGGACGAGCCCTGGGGGCGGGTACGGGGGCTGCGCCCTCGCGGGGCACAGGGCGGTGCGTTGGGGTGGGGGTGAGTACGGGTGCATGGGTGACTCCCGGGTGCGAGGGCCGAGTTGACGGTCACCGCCGCTGCGGCCGAGCTGTGGCCTGTCTCCCTGACGCGGACCCGCCCCTCCCAGGGCAGGAGTTACGGGCAGGACCGCGCGATGCACTTCGGCTGGGCGCGCAGTGGTTGCGGTGCGCTGCTCACTGTAATGAGCGTGGGGCAAAATTGCCCTCGCCAAGGGAGAAGTGAACCCTTTCGTGGAAGAGTCGCGTGGGCAGGCGGCAGACTGCCGGGGACCGCATGCGGAGAGGAACGGTATGGCAGCGAGGACGTCCCCCACCGAGCGCCAGAGGCGACTTGGGGCGGAGCTGCGGAGAATGCGCACGTCAGCCGACGTCTCGGCCGAGTTCGCGGCGGGGCTCCTCGGCGTCGACCGGGGCAAGATCTCGAACATCGAGTCGGGTGCGCGGCCCATCAGCCCGGACCGATTGCGCACCCTGGCCTACAACTGCGCCTGTACGGACGACACGTACGTTGACGCGCTCGTAGAGATGGCGCAGCCCCATGGCCGGGGCTGGTGGGAGAAGTACCGGGGTGAGCTGCCGCAAGGACTGCTGGACATCGCAGAGTTGGAGGCTCACGCCCTGCGTATGCGAGCGGCCTACGCGATGCACATGCCTGGCCTGCTTCAGACGGCCGACCACGCGCTGGCCCTGTTCCGTGTGGTCATTCCCCAGCTGCCGGAGCGCGAGATCGCCCTGCGCCTGGCCCACCGTGTGGAGCGTCAAGCCGTACTCGACGGCGATGCGTCGCCTCCGTACACCGCCGTCGTCCACGAAGCGGCTCTGCGCATGCAGTTCGGCGGCCGTGACGTGGCGCGTGCCCAGCTCGGGAACCTGTTGGAGAAGTCCGAGCAGCCCAACATCACTCTGCTGGTCATCCCCTTCGTCGCGGGGTCGTTCCCTGGCGCCGGGCAGACGGTTCTGTACGCCGAAGGAGCGGCGCCGCAGCTGGACACCGTCCAGATCGACAACTCGCACGGCCCGGTCTTCGTCCACTCCGAAGCCCAGCTGGCGAAGTACCGGGCGCACCTGGACTGGATGGAACGCATCGCCCTGCCGCCTCGCGAGTCGAGGGACTTCATCCGCGCGATCGCGCACCAACTCTGAGGAGAAGACGCATGTCGGACGTCCAGTGGGAAGACCCGTTCTGCGGTGAAGGAAACTCCTGCTTCCGCATAGGGACCGATGCGGAAGATAACGGGTACGTCGCCCTCGTGGGGGCGGAGGATCGTTACCTCACCGACAGCCGAGAAGCCCTCCAGCAGATGATCCGGGACATCAAGGCCGGCAAGGCCGATCACCTGCTGTAGGCGGCGTTCCCCTCCGCATGCCCGACGGCCGGGCGCCTGCGACGGCTCACGAGCTGCCAGGCGCCCAGGCCCAGGACCAGCACCGTGCCGAGGCCGATCCCCGCGAACCCGATCGCCCGCATGGTGGAGTTCGGACCGCTGCCGGGGACGCTGCTCCCGAGCCCGAACCCGGCCGCCTCCGCGTCACCGTCGTACGGGGGTCCCTGCTTCGCCGTGCCCTCGACACCGACGTTCAGCGTCATGGGGACGCTGCTGGGCACCTTGGGGTCGAGGGTGACCTGGACGTAGTACCAGCCCTGGAACCGCATCGCCGCCGCCCCGTCCGTCCCCGCCTCGAACCGGTTCGCGTACGCGGCCGGGGCCGTCCCGAGGTCGACCCCGGTGGGCGCGCCCGTGTAGCCGGTGCTCTTGTCGGCGACGGGGCCACGGGCGGTGTTGTACAGCGAGAGGCGCAGCCCGTTGACGGTGAAGAACGACGCGTCCGAGGTGGCGTTGGCCAGCTGGGCCCGCAGGAAGAGCTGCTGGCCCCAGGCGACGGGCACCCGGTAGAAGCGGCTCTCGCCAGGCCGGATGTCGTCCCTCCAGGCGCCGCCTTCCACGGCTGCCGCGTCGTTGAACCCCGTGCCGCCGCTCACCTTCTGCGGAGAGCCGCCGCTCGGCGACGGGGCCTTCGAGCTCCAGCCGGTCGGGGCCCCGGGCTGATCGGCGCCGGGCTTGAGGCCGGGCTCCGCCATGTACGTCAGCTCGATCGGCCACTTCGCTCCGCCGCCGGCCTTCGTACCCGCCCAGGCCACGGTGTAGAGGTAGTCCCCGGCCTCCTGGCACGGTGTGGTGCTGTCCTTGATGCGCCGCGACGCGTAGCTCGCGATCGTACGAGCGGTCTCGCCCCCGAAGTACGCGGCCGGGCTGGACCCGCACGTCGTGCCGTCGGGGGAGGTCAGGGTGACCTGGATGCCGTCGAGGATGGCGCTCTTGCTGCCGGGGGGCGGGGCGAGCACGGTGGAGACGTACGCGTGGGACGTGTCGTCCAGCCGGACCCGGTAGTACTTCTTCTCGCCCGGCGCGATGGTGTCCGAGTAGATCTTCGCCCGCTCCAGCTCGGGGCCGTCCACGCTCGACTCCGCGCCGGTGACCGGCACCGATCCCTCAGCCGGCCGGTACGAGCGGGCCGCGCCTCCCGGGGCGTCGTCCGCACGGGGCGCCGCCGTCGCGGCGCTCGGCAGCAGCAGGACACAGAGTGCTGCCGCCACCCCGGCGGCGGCACCGCCTCGGGGCCTCGACACGATTCCGATTCCTCTCGTCGGGCGCGGTGGCCCCGTTCGTACGGGGTCCGGTGCCCGACCCTACGGCCGCTGGCACCGAACCCCCAGACTGCGTGTCGACTCTACGAGCCTTCGGTGCGCGGGAAGGACACCTCCACGCGACGGTTCTTCTTGCGGCCTTCTTCGGTGTCGTTGCTGGCGATCGGGTACTGCTCGCCGTAACCGCGGATCTCGAACGTGACGCTCGGGAGCTTGGTGGCCAGCACCCCTTGCACGGCGTTCGCCCGCTGCTTGGACAGGACGTCGCCGTGGGCGGACGACCCGAGGTTGTCCGTGAAGCCGAAGACGCGCACCTTCGGGGCGTTCTGGGTCTGGATCTCCGTGGCGATCGCGTTGATACGGGCCGTGGCCTCGCTGCTCAGCTTGGCGCTGTCCTTGCCGAAGAGGACCTCGGCCTGAAGGGCGAAGGTGATGTCGGCGTTGGTGTCCTCGCGGCGTTCCTCACCGCCCATGTCCTCGACGATGGACTTGATGTCGAGCACGCGGACGTCGCCGAGGGTCGCCCCGTCGCCGAGCATGAGCCCGGGCGAGTTGGCGTCGACCTCGACGGGGGGCGAGGCGCTCGGCACGGCGGTGGGGTTGTCGTCCGCCGAGGCCGAGGTGGCACCCCAGAGAGTCGAGGTGCCGAGGACGACCGCCGCGGCGGCGCAGAGACCGATGCGGCATCGGAGTGCGCCGCGGGGTGCGGCTGGTGTGGGGGTGAGTGGCTGCATGGCGGTCGTCACCCCGAGATCTTGATCGTCGCGGTGGGCATGGTCGGGATCTGGAAGTCGACCTCGGTGGTGCTCTGCGGCGGGGCGGGGAACTGGACGAAGAACGGCGCGGTCTTTCCTGGCGCAATGCCTGTGGTGAACGCCGTGCAGAGGCACCTTCCGTCCGTGTCCCGCAGAGTCAGGTAGCGCTTCTTGCCCGCCTGATCCACCAAGGAAGCACCGGCAACGGAGGCGCCGTTGCTCACCATTTCCTGCTCGGTCCCCTGCCAGCCCGGAGCGGTGAACTGTTGCTTCGAACCGTTCGTCACACTGCCCTTGACCGTGACGAATCCGCCGGAATCCCTCTCGGCCGAGTTGACTACCAGCTCGATTTCGCCCGGTCCCTTCACGCTAGCCAGGACAACTGAGGGGTCGGCGCTTTCCTCCGTGTCCGGGGACTTCGGCTTCTGCGACGCAGAGGAATTGGACTCTTTCTGCTCACTTCCCGGCTTGTCCGAACCGTCATCGCCACCACAAGCCGTCAGGACGACAGCCATGGCTACGGAGGCGGCAGCGACGGCGGCCCCCTTGAAGCGAATCCGGGTCATGGCTGCACGCATCGGCGTGTTCCTCTCGGTGACGTTCACTTACTTGTCGGCCAGGTGGACGGAGAACAGGTCTGCCAGGTCCGGCAGGAGGTTGAGGTTCTTCGGGTCGATATCGAAGTCCAAGTCTTCGTCATCGCATACGGCTTTGTACGCCTTCTGCCCCTCGGACTCGTCCGTGTCGCCGTCATCGTCATCCGCCGGGAGGCTCGGCGCGGGACGTGTGTCCTCTTCGATGCGGCAGCGCGGCTCGATCACCGCCCTGGCGGTGGCTTCGGCCTTCTGCGTCTTGGTGCTGGCGATCACCGAGCTGCCGACGGTCCGATTGGTCTCGACCTTGACCGTGTACGACGCCTCCGGCCAGTAGTCCGCGTCGCACGTGACCGTGCGGGCGTCGTTGGCCGCCGCGAGCCGGTCGGCTGCGGAGCACGACCCCAGTTTGATGTCCCGGCCGCTCAGCAGGTCGTCCCACGCGTCGAAGTCGAAGGCCCCAGGCCAGCTCCACTCGTCCCGTGCGTCCTGGGCCGCCGCCAGAGCCGCGGCGTCGGCGGCCGTCCGGGCCTCGTTCTTCTTCATCGACGCCTGGCCGACGGCGAAGTAGGCGAACGCAAGGAAGAGCAGGCCCGCCACCACCATGATGTAGATGGGGAAAGCCTGCCCTGCCTCGCTGGTCCCTCTGGCGATTACTCGCCGCCTTCGCCACCGCCCGTGATCTTGCCGATCTGCGTGGTGATCGCGCCGGCGATCGCACTGCCGAAGTTCGTCGTCATGAGCACCCCGATGATCGCCACGACCACCACGATGATGCCCAGGTACTCCACCGCGCCCTGCCCGCGGTCCGCCCGGGCCTTCATGCGCTCGACGGACGTGTTCGCCCAGACCTTGGCGTTGACGGACGCCTTCAGCATCAGCTTGCTCATGGTGTTCCCCTCCGGGTTCGGCCGACCGTGTGCCGGCCGACGCGTAAGTCTCTGTGGTGCCCCCTGCGTTACCGGCTTCCTCCTGGCCGGTGCCGTCGGTGACATGAGAAACGTACGGCCGGACACCCCGTGCGGCGCAGGGCCCCAGGGCCCAAAGCCGGGCCCAAAGCGCGCGTTGGGCCCGTCCCCTCGTTCTCCCCCGTTCAGCCATGGCGGCCTGTCCCCCTCGTCCCAGGTCCCGGGCCCGGCGCCGTGCCGAGCCAGCGGGCGATCGCTTCGCTGCGGCTGGTGCTGTGCAGCTTGGTGAAGATCCTGTTGATGTGGTTCTTGACTGTCTTCTCGCTGATGAAGCAGGTGGCGGCGATCTGGTGGTTGCTCATCCCGGACGCGATGAGCTCCATGACCTCCGCCTCCCTCGAACTCAGGTCGTACTGCTGCCTGTTGGGCGTCGGCAGCCGGTGAGAGCTTCCCTCAGTCGAAGACTGTGCCACAACAGGTTGCAGTTGCGAAAGGCTTTCCGGTGGGCCCGCAGGTCGCGCGCCGGGCGGGCCGGCCGGCGGTGCGGTGTGCGGGGCGCTCCCCGGTGCCTGCGGCGCGTGGCCGGGGCTTCCGTGGGGGGCGCCGGGCGCCAGCGCCGTCCCCAGGCCTTCCGGGAGGTTCCTCGGGGCCTGGTCGGGGCCTTGGCGCATATGGGCGAGCAGGGCGTTGGCCGCGGTGGTGGTGAAGGGGGCCCGGCCGTTCTTCGTGTCCCGTACGGACTGGACGAGCTCGTCCGCCGTGAATTCGCCGTGGACCAGGTAGCCGCCCGCGCCCAGGCGCAGCGCCTCGTGGACGATGTCGCTCTCACGGCTGTAGGTCAGCATCATCACAGGTGCAACCTGCACCAGGTGGGGCAAGGCGGAGATGCCGTCCACCCCGGGCATCCGTACGTCGAGCAGGACGACGTCGGGCCGGTGGCGGACGGCGGCCTCGTAGGCCTGGCGGCCGTCCGCGGCCTCGGCGACGACCTCGATGTCGGCGCGGCCGCTGAGCAGGACGCCCAGGCCGGCGCGTACGACGGGGTTGTCGTCGGCGACCACGACCCGCAGGGGGCCGGGGGACGGCACGTCGGGGCCGCTGGGGAACGGGGGCATAGATTCGGCTGCCGGGGCGTGCGGGGCGGCCGGGAATCCGGGGGAGCTGCACTCCGTGCTGAGGGGGTTGGAGTGCGGGGAGGTGTGCTGGGAGACGTGGTTCTGCGAGGCCCAGTTCTGGCCCGAAGCGCGGGAGACGTCGTCCGGCATTCTGCGACCTCCTCTCAGGTGTGGTGGGGACGAAGGAGCGGGGAGCGGAGCAGGAGCGGTGGGGCGGTCGAGCGGGTGCGGTTACGGGCTTGCGGCCGGGCCCGGCCCTGGAGCAGAGGCGGTCACCGGGGGCGGCGACAGGGCCGCGACGGGGAGTTCCAGGCGGACCTCCGTGCCCTTGGCCGCCCTGCCCTTGCCGATGCGGATGCGGGCCCCGATGGAGGCCGCGCGCTCGACCATGCCGACGAGGCCGAAGTGGCCGGCCCGTCGGAGGTCGTCGAGGGTGGTGCCGGCGGGGAGGCCCCGGCCGTCGTCGTACACGCTGACGCGCAGGACGTCGCCCTTGATGCCGGCCAGGACGGCGAGGTAGGTGGGGTGGGCGTGCCGGTGGGCGTTCTCCATGGCTTCGGAGGCGACGGTGAGCAGCTGGCGGGCGACGATGTGCGGTACCGGCGGGACCGGGGTGTCGCCAAGGGTGCGGAAGACGGTGCTCGTCCCGTGGCGGCGGGAGAAGTCGTCGGCGCGGGCGCGGAGTTCGGCGACGATGTCGACCCCGCCGTCCAGGCCGGACTCGCGGCGCAGGTCGGAGAGGAGTTCGCGGGATTCGGCGGCGGCGCGGCGGGCCGAGCGGGCGACCAGTTCGGCCTGGTGCCGGACGGTGAGAGGGTCCATCCGGTCGGAGGAGTGGGCCAGGCCGTCGGCTGCCAGGGCCAGGCCGTGGAGGGTCTTGGCGACGGAGTCGTGCATCTCGCGGGCGAGGCGGGCGCGTTCGTCCTCGACGGCCACGCTGACGGCGAGGCGGGCGCGGGTCTCGGTGAGGGCCTGGCTGGCCGCGCCGACGCGGAGCATCAGGTTGCGCAGGGCGACGCCGACGGCTCCGGCGAGGACGCAGAAGCCGGGCAGCAGGAGCACGGAGGCCAGGCCGCCGGCCTGGAGCTTGTCCTCCGCGCCGTAGGCCGCGGCCAGGATCAGGCCCTGTACGGCGGCGAAGACGCCGGCCGCTCGCCAGCCGTAGAGCAGTCCGGCCAGGAGGGGCGTGCAGACGACGGCGTATCCGAGGGTCGAGTCGGGTGTGGCGGTGAACAGGAGCAGGGCGCCGAAGACCGTGTCGGCGCCGAGCAGGAGCGGGGAGCGTACGAGGAGCGGCCCGAAGCGTTCCCAGTCGCGGTAGAGGGCGTACGAGCCGACGAAGGTGACCAGGACGGCGGAGGCGACCAGCCAGCTCGCGAGGCCGGGTGCGGTGTTGTCGAGGGCCTGCGGGGTGCCGATGGCGATCATGGCCAGCCGGAAGAGGAACACCTGGCGGGCCAGCGCCGAGAGGGCGTTGACCTGGATGGAGACCGTGGGTGTCGGACCGGCGGGGGTGGAGAGGGCGGCGTGTCGCGATTCCTCGGCGCCCGGGTGCAGGGAGATCGTCATCGGCGGCCGCTCACTCCCCTGTGAGGGATCCGAGGTTGGTGTCGGATCCGAGCAGCATGGCCGCGCCCATGAGGATCATGGTCGCGGGGATCATGAAGGTGGTGACCATCAGGGTGGCCTTGGGGACCGCCTTGGCGGCCTTGCGCCGGGCGTTCTGCGCGTCGGTGCGGCGCATGTCGTTGGCGATGGCGATGAGGGTGTCGACGATCGGCGCGCCCAGTTCCTCACCCTGCTGGAGTGCGGTGACGAACATGGCGACCTGTTCGGAGTCGTTGCGTCGGCGCAGTTCGTCGAAGGCCTGGCGGCGGCTGACGCCCATGTCCATCTGGCGCAGGGTGATGCGGAGTTCGTCGGACCAGGGGCCCTGGTACTTCTCGGCGACCCGGTCGAGGGCCTGCCGGAAGCCGAGGCCCGCGGAGACCACGACGGCGAGGACGTCCAGGAAGTCGGGGAGGGTGCGGTCGATGTCGTCGCGGCGCTTGCGGACGGCGGCCCAGATCCCGACCTCGCCCCAGAACAGGCCGAAGGCGATCATGAACAGGGCCATGAAGATCTTGCCGCTGCTGAGCATCGCGAACGCGGCGAAGCCGCCGAGGGCGCTGTAGACGGCGCGGCGGGCGGCGTAGCGGTCGATGGTGAGGCCGCCGGGGTTGCCCGCCATGTCGATCTTGCGGCGTTTCTCGTTGACCTTCTTGGGGCCCATCAGCCGCAGGACCAGGGGGGCCCAGCGCATGCCGAGCCGGTCGATGCCGGAGCCGACGGCGGTGGTGCGGGTCGAGCCGACTTCGAGGGCGAGGGCGAGGTCTCCGGGGAGGGTGGCCTCTGCGCGGTACATCCGTACGCCCTTGAAGACGCCGAACACACTGAGGCCGACGACGAGAGCGAGCAGCAGTTCCATACCGGTCCCCTCCTCAGATATCGATCTTGGAAATGCGGCGGATGGCGATGAAGCCGAGGGCGTAGAGGCCGAGCGAGATGAGGACCGCGATCTGGCCGGCGACGGATCCGGTCATCCGGTCGAGTGCTCCGGGGATGATCGAGTTCACGAGGAGCAGGGCGCCGACCCCGATGGCGGGGACGGCGTACGCGGTGGTGTTGACCTGGGAGAGCTGGGTGCGGACCTCGCGCCGGGTCTCCTTGCGTTCCTCCAGGGTGATGGTGAGGTTGCGCAGGGAGGAGACGACCTGGCCGCCGGCCCGGTTGGAGAGGATCAGCGTGGAGACGAGGACGACGAGTTCACGGGAGGGCAGGCGTTCGGCGAGCTCGCCGAGTGCGTCGTCGAGGGTGCGGCCGACGCCGAGCTGGTCGGCGACCACCCGGAGTTCGTCACCGGCGGGTGCTTCGAGTTCGTCCGCGGCCATGGCGATGGACGTACGCAGGGAGAGCCCGGCCTGGGTGGCGTTGGCGAGCACCCGGGAGATCTCCGGCAGCTGGCTGATGAAGGCCTCGGTGCGTTTGGTGCGGTGCCAGTTCAGGAAGGTGTTGGCGCCCCAGATCGCGGCGAGTCCGGCGAGCGGGCCGAAGAAGGCGGCCAGGACGGAGGCCGCGATGAGCCAGAGGGCGGCCACCGAGGCCAGGACGTAGAGGAAGTACTCGCCCGGGGTGAGGTCGAGGCCGGTGGCCGCGAGCTTCAGCTCGATCCTCTTGCCCAGCTTCGTACGGCGCAGTCTGCGGTCGAGCCCCCGGAAGCGGCGCTGCGGGCCCATGTCGATCTGGCCGGTCGAGGAGAGCCGGTCGACGAGGGCTTCGCGCTGGGCCTTGCCCGAGGTGTAGGCGTGCAGGCCCAGGACGCCGAGTACGCAGCACAGCAGCGTGACGCCGATGGTGAGCGGTGCGAGGTTGTCCATGTCGGGGTACCTATCTGGCCTCTCGGGTGGCGAGGTATTCGTCTGACGGGGCGACCCCGAAGGCCTGGGGGATCGGCTGTCCGGCCATGAAGAGCCGGTCGGCGATGCGGCGCGGGAGCGGGAGGGTGCGGAACTCGCCGTGGATCACGCCGTCGGTGTCCATCGGCCGGGCGTCGAACCGGGCGACGGTGACGATCCTGTACGGGTCGCGTCCGTGGGAGTCGAGGACCGCGATCTCGGTGACGCGCCGGGTGCCGTCGGCGTGCCGGGTCAGCTGGACGATGACGTCGACGGCGCTGTTGATCTGGTCGTGCAGCGCCTCGAAGGGGATCTTGATCTCGGACATCGAGGCGAGGGTCTGGAGGCGCATCAGGGCGTCCTCCGCGCTGTTGGCGTGGACGGTGGCCAGCGAACCGTCGTGGCCGGTCGACATCGCCTGGAGCATGTCGAGCGACTCGCCGCCTCGGACCTCACCGACGACGATGCGGTCGGGGCGCATACGCAGGGAGTTGCGGACCAGGTCGCGGATGGTGATCTGGCCCTTGCCCTCGACGTTCGCGGGGCGTGACTCGAGGCGGATCACATGGTTCTGCTGGAGCTGGAGTTCGGCGGAGTCCTCGATGGTGACGATGCGTTCACCTTCGGGGATGAGCCCGGAGAGCGCGTTGAGGAGGGTGGTCTTCCCGGTGCCGGTGGCCCCGGAGACGATCACGTTGAACTTCGCCTGGACGAGTCCGGCGAGCAGCAGCAGCATCTGCTGGTCGAGCGAGCCGAAGCCGATCATCTCCTGGAGCGAGAAGGACCGGGGGAAGCGCCGGATGGTGAGTGTGGCGCCGGTGAGGGAGAGCGGCGGGATGATGACGTTGACGCGCTCACCGCTGGGCAGGCGGGCGTCGACCATCGGATTGGCCTCGTCCACGCGCCGGTTGACGGTGGAGACGATGCGTTCGATCGTCTGCATGAGCTGTTCGTGGCTGGCGAAGCGCATCGGGAGCTGCTCGACCCTGCCGCCCCGCTCGACGAAGATCTGGTCGGGTCCGTTGACCATGATCTCCGTGATGGAGGCGTCCTCCAGGAGCGGTTCGAGGACACCGAGGCCGAGGGCCTCGTCGACGACCCGGCGGATGAGCTGGGAGCGTTCGACGGTGGAGAGGACCGGGCCCTCGCGGCTGATGATGTGGCCCAGGACGCGTTCGAGCCGGGCGCGGCGGTCGGCGGCGGCCAGCGAGGACATCTCCGCGAGGTCGATCTCCTCCAGGAGCTTGGCGCGGTAGGTGGCGACCAGGTGGCCGTCCTCCCGTCCCCCTCCGCGCTCCTCGGGGGCGGTGATGCGTGCCCGCAGGCTCATGGGTGGTACTCCTCGGATGGGATGGGGGGTGCGCTCAGTCGCGGGGCATGGTGGCGGACTTCTCGACGGTCCGGTCGCCGAGCAGGCCGAGCAGGACGTCCGGGACGGTGACCGTGACCTTCACCGTGACCGAGTCTCCGCCGCTGGGCGGGGCGATCCGGGCCCGCTGGGCGACCCAGCCGGTCATCGACGCCTTGCCGACGCGCTCGTACGATCCGCGCAGGCCGTCCTGCGAGGCGGTGCGGGCGGCGGCTCGCGCGCCGGTGCCCGCCTGCTGGGCGGTGTAGGCGATCAGGCCGAGCTGGAGGCCGGCCATGCCGATGAGGATGAGGACGGGGAGGAAGCCCAGGTACTCGATGGCGGTGGAGCCCCGGTCACCGCGCCTGCGCGCCCGCTGCCGGGCCGCGCGTGGAGACCGGCCCGCCGCCTCGTCCGCGGCCCGCCCGGCCGCGCGTGGAGACCGGCCGGCCGTCTCGTCCGCGGCCCGCCCGGCCGCGCGTGTGGTCCGTACGGGTGCCATGGCACGTCACTTCCCTTCCGCGGCCGCACCGGCCGTCGCGTCGACGGGGATGGGGAGGCTGGCGAAGCCGGGGAAGAGGACGGGGGCCTTCAGGGTGATGCGGACCTTGACCATGTCGTCCCCCTTGGTCCCGCACTCGCGGATCCGCGCGGGTCCGTCCCATGCGCTCGGAAGCCGTTCGTGGACGGCCGCCTCGCAGCTGCTCCGGCGGTCCCAGGCGCCGGAGGCGACGGCTGCGCGTACGCCTTCGTCGGCAGCGCCGCTCGCCAGGGTGAAGGTGTACCCCACGAGCACCGCCTGCCAGAGCAGCACCAGGGTCACCAGGATGATCGGCACCATCCCGGTGAACTCGATGGTCAGCTGCCCCCGGTCGCGTCCCAGCCGTGCCCGTATCCGGCCCGGCTCTCCTCTGCCCGGTGTCATTGTCGGCCTCCCCCGCTGGTCGTGCCGCCCTTGCGCTTGCGGCCCCCGATCGAGCCCCGGTCGCCGCGCAGCATGCCGCCGCGCGGCTCCGCTCCCTGGGAAGGCTTCACGAGTCCGAGCTCGCCCGCCAGGGCCCAGAGGGCCTGTTTCACGGTGGAGCGTGGGTCCAGTTCGTGCATACGGCCCGAATCCACCGCGCCCTGCAGTTCCTTGAAGTTCGCCGGTACCGCCGTGCCCGCCATCCGGGTCCCGGTGATCCGCTGGATCAGGGCGGGCTGGATCTCGGTGTTGCGGTTGAAGCGGTTGACGAGGGTGACCGTCTCCTCGGCCTTGCGGATCTGGAGCCGGTCCCACATCCGTACGATCCGCTTGGCACCGCGCACGGCGACGACGTCCGGTGTCGTCACGAGCACGGCGGTGTCGGCCATCTCGATCGCCGCAGCGTTGGCGCCGCTCATCTGGCTTCCGCAGTCGATGACGACGACCTCGTAGCGGGAGCGCAGGGCGCTGACGATCTGGCGGGCGGCACGGTCGCTGACCTCCTCGCCGCGTTCCCCCTCCCCGGGGGCCAGCAGCAGCGCCAGTCCGGTGTCGTGGGAGAACACCGCGTCGGAGAGGACCCGCGGGGATATGTCGGTGATGGCTGCCAGGTCGACGACGGAGCGCCGGAACTGCACGTCGAGGTAGGCGGCGATGTCGCCGGTCTGGAGGTCGAGGTCGACGAGGGCGGCCGTGTGCCCGGAGGCCTGTGCGGCCAGGGCCAGTTGTACGGCGGTGACGGTCGCGCCGACCCCGCCCTTGGCGCCGGTGACGGTGACGACCGTGCCGCCGGGGCCGGTGAAGACGTCGCCGCCGGACCCGAGGTGGCGCCGTACGCCCGTGGACCACTGCGCGGCGGCCTGCACGCGGTTGGCGAGCTCCTCGTAGCTCAGGGGGAGGGTGACCAGGCCGCGGGCGCCGGCGTCCATGGCGGCGGCGAAGAGGGTCTGGCTGGCGTCTGCGGTGATCAGCACGACCCCGACGGCGGGGAAGCGCAGGGAAACCTCCCGGATCAGCTCCAGGGCGGGCACCGGGCCGATCCGCTCGTGGACCAGCACGACCTCGGGCAGCTCCTCGATGGACTCGCCGGCGAGCCGGGCGAGGGTGTCGATGAGCTGCGTCGAGTCACCCACCGGCGCCGCCGGCTCCGCGTCGGGGAGCTGGCTGAGGAGGGTGGTCACGGACCTGGCCGCGTCGGCGTCACCGACCGCCGGGAGGATTCTGGTGGTCATCCGGGCCCTCACTTGTCCTTGTCGAGCGTGTAGGTCCGGTCGCCCGGCCGGATGGTGCCGTCGCTGCCGGGTGCGATCAGTGCGAGCCGTACGTGCTCGGCGAAGGACTCCGCGTAGGCCACGCGCTGGGTGTCGAGGGTGTTGAGCGCGAAGGTGATCGGCACGGCCTCGGTTGCCTGGTTCCGGTCGTCCTTCTTCGGTTCCAGGGCGGTCAGCTGACCGACGTCGAGGACCTTGGCGTTGGAGACGATGACCTTGGACTGGGAGGCCTCGCCGTCCCGCTCGCCCGCGAAGGTGGCGTAGATGTTCACCTTGTCGTTGGGCCGGATCTTGCCCGCGACCCCGGTGGCGGCGTCGATCATGATGGCGATCTCCTGCTCGCCCGGCCGCAGTTCCGGGCTCCTGACCATCATGTCGGACTGCATCAGGGAGCCCTTCCTGAGCTCGGTGACGGCGATCTTCCCGTCGATCTCGTCGATCTCCGTGACGGCGTTGTCCGACAGCCACCGCTTGGGCATGGAGACCTTCTCGAACTGGTCGGCCGACAGGCTCGTGTACGGGGCCACGTTGTTCTTGAGCCGGTAGGCGTCGACCTCGGGTCCGACCTTCGAGTTGACGTCGCTGATCACCGAGAGCACCCCGGCGAAGGCACCGAAGGCGCACAGGACCGACAGGAGCAGGAGTATCACGCCGCGGCGCTGGCGGGAGTTCATGGGCCGGACAACCTCGTTCGAATCGGATGCGTGGGGCAGCGGACAGAGAGGGATGCGCGGTGTCTGCGGAGAGCCCTGGGCGCGCTAGGTGCGGGGCGGCGCGGGCGCTCCATGGCTCAGGACACCTGGGGAGAGCATTCGGTTCTCCGGCGGTGCCAGCGGGGAGGAACAGAACCCGCAGCGGTCGCCGATGAGCTCCATTCCGCACCAGTGGCAGTTTTCCCGGCGTACGGAGGAAACGAGCTGGTAGATCACGGAGATGTCCGGAAGGAAGGAGGCAAATTCCACCAGCTTCCCCGTTCCCCACCAGCGTGCCGAACCGGAAGGCAGCGCGCACTCCTGAATGGCCTGGACCCCCCAGGCCGGAGCCAGGGTCTGCTGGACCCATTCGGATGTCAACTGGCCCTTGGCGACGAGTAGTTGTGTGGCGAAGGGCGGACCGGCCGGGGGTTCGGCCGTCGGGCCGATCTTGATGAGCTGAGGGTTCGGACCGGCCAGCACGGCGAACTGGGAGCCCGGCACCCAGGACTTGGCGTGGGACTTGAGGCTGACGGGGACGCGGTCGAGCCTGGCCACGGAGTTCAGCAGGGCCCCGGCGTGGATGTAGTGGGCGAGCAGCCGGGCCGCCGAGGCGACCACTCCCGGGCTGAAGTCGCAGATGGAGAGCTGGCGCAGCTGGCGTACGAGCACGGCGACGCCCAGCGGCGGCAGGTCGGTCCTGAGCAGGGCGATGCGGTCGCTCTCCAGGACGGACCGGATGGCGTGCAGTCTGCGTTCATGGGCGGGGCTGATGCCCGTGGGGTAGACCGCGATCACATAGCCGTGCTGCTCCAGGAGCAGGTTCATGTCACCGATCGCGAGATCGAGGGGCTGGGCCTCGGGTGCCTGCAACAGGGCTGCCGTGGGTGTCTGCTGATCGGTCGGAGGTAGCACGAGATCAGCGCTGGTCACTGCTATTGCGGTCGGCACGCTCTTCCCCGTTCGGCCCCGGCCGTCGTCGGGGGTGACTCCGGCCGCAATCGCTCCTGCTCCGTGCTTCTTCCCCAGCACTTTAGCCACGTCGGACCAGGCAGAGAACAGATATCGGAACCCAGTACGAAGACGTGCGGCACAGGCGTTCGCTACGCCTCCGTACGAAATCGGACGAAAAGCAAAGTGGTTAACTTCTGCACCACTGCGCAGAGTTACCCCGGCCGATGGGGTTTGAAATGGGCGGGAATTAATCCGCCCACGTCAGAACGGATTCACTTCCCTTTCCCCGCCCCTCCGCGATATCCGCTCCGTCACATTCCGGCCATCCCCGTGGCGCGACCCGCACCATCACCCGCACTGTCACCCGTGCGAGTGCACACGGGAGGGCCCGGGGCCGTTCACCCGGAGGCGCGCAGGCACCTCTTCGGCCCCTCGCTGGCATCCGGGCCGCCAGAGGTCTTGACAACTTGATTGGTCTGGACCAGTTTATCGGCCAACGGTGGCCACCGTTCCCGCCAGCACCCCCAACTCCCCCACCGGAGGCAGCAAGTGGAACGCTCCGCAGGCAGCAGCAGGCACAGAAGGCGCCGCGTCCGGCCTCTCCTCGGCGGGGCCGTCGCCGTCGTCGCGGCCGGGGCGCTGGGCGTCACCGGGCTCGTCAGCACCGCGCAGGCCGCCGACATCAACGTGGCCAGGAACGCCGGGTTCGAATCGGGGCTCGCCGGCTGGACCTGTTCCGGCGGCTCCGGCGCCACGGTCTCCTCCCCCGTGCACGGCGGCTCCTCCGCGCTCAAGGCCACCCCGGCCGGCCAGGACAACGCCAAGTGCACGCAGACCGTCGCCGTGAAGCCCGGCTCCACCTACACGCTGAGCTCCTGGGTGCAGGGCGGTTACGCCTATCTCGGCGCCAGCGGTACGGGGACGACGGACGTCTCCACCTGGTCCCCCGGCTCCAGCAGCTGGACCCAGCTGCGGACCACCTTCACCACCGGCCCCTCCACCACCTCGGTGACCGTCTACACCCACGGCTGGTACGGCCAGGCCGCCTACGTCGCGGACGACGTCGAGGTGACCGGCCCGGACGGCGGCGGCGGCACCGACCCCGGCCCCTCGATCCCCGGCGCCCCGGCCGGACTGGCCGTCTCCACGACGACCAGCTCCTCGGTCGCCCTGACCTGGAACGCCGTCTCCGGCGCCACCGGCTACACCGTCTACCGCGACGGCACGAAGGCCACCACCTCGACCGGCACCTCGGCCACGGTGACCGGCCTCGCCGCGGACACCGCCTACCAGTTCTCCGTCAGCGCCACGAACGCCGCCGGCGAGTCGGTCAAGTCGGCGACCGTCAGCGGCCGTACGGCGAAGACCGCCACGGGCCCCGGCCCGACGACCTCGGTCCCCAAGCACGCGGTGACCGGCTACTGGCAGAACTTCAACAACGGCGCCGCCGTCCAGAAGCTCAGTGACGTCCCCGCGGACTACGACATCATCGCCGTCTCCTTCGCGGACGCCACGGCCACACCGGGTGCCGTCACCTTCAACCTGGACTCGGCGGGCCTGAACGGCTACACCCTTGCCCAGTTCAAGGCCGACATCAAGGCCAAGCAGGCCGCCGGGAAGAACGTCATCATCTCCGTGGGCGGGGAGAAGGGCGCCGTCGCCGTCAACAGCGACGCCTCCGCCACCGCCTTCGCCGACTCGGTGTACGCGCTGATCCAGGAGTACGGCTTCAACGGCGTCGACATCGACCTGGAGAACGGCCTCAACTCCACCTACATGACGAAGGCCCTGCGCTCCCTGTCGTCGAAGGCGGGCTCCGGCCTCGTCATCACGATGGCCCCGCAGACCATCGACATGCAGTCGACGTCCGGTGAGTACTTCAAGACGGCGCTCAACATCAAGGACATCCTGACCGTCGTCAACATGCAGTACTACAACAGCGGTTCGATGCTGGGCTGCGACGGCAAGGTCTACTCGCAGGGCTCGGTGGACTTCCTCACCGCGCTCGCCTGCATCCAGCTGGAGGGCGGTCTCGCCCCGTCCCAGGTCGGCCTCGGGGTCCCCGCCTCCACCCGCGGCGCGGGCAGCGGCTACGTCGCCCCGTCCGTCGTGAACGCGGCCCTGGACTGCCTGGCCAAGGGCACGGGCTGCGGCTCCTTCAAGCCCTCCAGGACCTACCCGGACCTGCGCGGCGCGATGACCTGGTCCACGAACTGGGACGCCACGGCCGGCAACTCCTGGTCCGGCGCGGTCGGCCCGCACGTGCACGGCCTCCCGTAACGCGAAGGCCCCTCCGGTCCAGCAGCGCCGCCGCTCCCCCGGCGGCGCTGCTGCGTGCGTACAGGGGTACGCCGCCGTCACCAGGGCAGTTCGCGCACCTGCTGGACGCACAGCACGATGAACAGCAGACCCGCCGCGCCCAGCATCCCGTTGCTGAGCCAGCCGTTGCGCCACTCCCTCGGCGTACGGGAGGAGTTGAGCAGCCAGAGCAGGGTCAGGGCCAGGAACGGCATGAAGAACGCGCCCAGGACTCCGTAGCCGATGACCAGCCCGAAGGGCTCGTCCAGCCACAGCAGCGTCATCGGCGGGAACGTCAGCCAGAGCAGGTACGCGCGGAAGGGCACGGACCGCTCCTGCCGGCCGACCGTCCCGCTGCCCGCCTCGTCCACGCCCGTGTCGCCGCGGGCGGCGCGGATCCGGTCCACGAAGTCGGCGAACATCAGGCTCACGCCGTGCCACACACCGATGAGCGACGAGAACGACGCCGCGAAGAAGCCGACCAGGAACAGCTTCGCGGTGCCCGCCCCGAAGCGGTCCTCCAGGACCTTGCCGAGGTCGATCAGGCCCCGGTCGCCCTGGGTCAGGGCGATGCTCGACGAGTGCAGCAGCTCGGCGCCGACGATGAGCATCGCCACGACGAAGATGCCGGTGGTGATGTAGGCGACCCGGTTGTCGATCCGCATCACCTTCATCCAGGAGGTGTCGGACCAGCCCTTGGCGTTCACCCAGTACCCGTAGGCCGCCATGGTGATGGTGCCGCCGACCCCGCCGATCAGCCCGAGCGTGTAGATCAGCGAGCCGTCGGGGAGGACGGGGAGCAGCCCCGCGAAGGAGGCGCCGATGTCCGGGACCACGCGGATCGCGACGTAGACCACGACGACGAACATCACGCCGATCAGGACCGTCATGACCTTCTCGAAGACGGCGTACTGGTTGAACCAGACGAAGACCAGGCCGATCAGCCCGGTGATGATCGCCCAGGTCTTCAGGCCCGGCCCGTCGGGGAAGAGCGCCACGATGGGCAGGGCGCTGGAGGACATGGCCGTGGCGCCGTACACGAAGCCCCAGACGACGACGTACACGGCGAAGTAGCCCGTGGTCCACCCGCCGAGGGTGCGCCAGCCGTCGAAGAGGGTGCGGCCCGTCGCGAGGTGCCAGCGGCCGACCGCCTCCGCGAGGGAGATCTTCACGAGGCAGCCGATCACGGCCGCCCACATGAGGGTGTAGCCGAATTTGCTGCCCGCGATGAGGGTCGCGACCAGGTCTCCGGCTCCGACACCGGTGGCCGCGACGACGATGCCGGGTCCGATGTAGCGCCAACTGGACTTACGTGGTGGGGAGCCCAGCTCCCCCGCTTCTGTGGTCTCGCTTGTCTCCGCCATGTCGATCAACGAAGCGCATCACGGGACATCGCACAAGGGGGCGCGTCATACCGCCGTGAGGCCCCCTCGGGTCGCGGACACCTGTGGACGTCCGGTGACAGGAGGGGGCTGCGGGGCGAGGTGGACGGGTTCCGTCCGGATCGGGCCGTCCGCCCGATCCGGACCGGAATGCTCTAGATGACCAGGCTCAGCGCGGCGGCGACGACGAAGCCGGCGACCGAGAGGACGGTCTCCAGGACCGTCCAGGTCTTCAGGGTGTCCCGCTCGGAGATGCCGAAGTACTTGGAGACCATCCAGAAACCGCCGTCGTTGACGTGCGAGGCGAAGATGGAGCCCGCCGAGATCGCCATGATGATCAGCGCGAGGTGGCCCTGCGACATGCCCTGGTTCTCGACGAGCGGGACGACGATGCCGGCGGTGGTGACGATCGCGACCGTCGCCGAGCCCTGGGCGACCCGCAGGACGACGGAGATCAGCCAGGCGAGCAGGATGACGGGCAGGCCGACGTCGTTGAAGGTGTCGGCGAGCGCGTCCGCGATGCCGCTGCCCTTGAGCACGGCTCCGAAGATGCCGCCCGCGCCGACCACCAGCAGGATGTTGCCGACGGGCTTCAGCGAGGACGTCGAGACCGACTCCAGGGACTTGCGGGACCAGCCGCGCCGGATGCCCAGCAGGTAGTAGGCGAGGAGCAGGGCGATCGTCAGCGCGACGAACGGGTTGCCGAAGAACTCGATGACGGAGCGCAGGGTCGACGGGTCGAGCGCGATGGAGGAGAACGTCGCGGCCAGGATGAGGATCAGCGGCGTACCGATGATCGCGAGTACGGTGCCGAGCGGGACGGGCTTCTCGTGCGGCGTGACACCGGCGGCCTGCTGCTCGGCGACGACGGCGGCCTTGGCCTCGGCGGCGGCCTCGACCATGTCCTGCGGTACGTCGACGAAGATGCGCTTGCCGATCCAGGCGGCGTAGCCCCAGGCGGCGAGGACGGACGGGATGCCGACGAGGGCGCCCATCAGGATGACCCAGCCGAGGGAGACGTTGAAGAGGCCCGCTGCGGCGACCGGTCCGGGGTGCGGCGGCAGGAACGCGTGGGTCATGGAGAGGCCGGCCAGCAGCGGCATCGCGTAGAGGATGATCGACTTGCCGGAGCGCTTGGCGGCGGCGTACACGATCGGTGCGAGGACGAAGATGCCGACGTCGAAGAAGACCGGGATGCCGAAGATGAGGCCGGTGAGGCCCATGGCGAGCGGGGCGCGCTTCTCGCCGAAGAGGTTCAGCAGGCGGGCGCTGAGGACCTCGGCCCCGCCGGACACCTCCAGGATCGCGCCGAGCATCGTGCCGAGGCCGATGATGATCGCGACGTGCCCGAGGATGCCGCCCATGCCGGATTCGATGACCGAGACGGCCGCCGACTTCTGGACCGTGCCGAAGAGTTCGGTGACGGAGAGACCGGCACCCAGGCCGACGGCTATGGACACGGCGAGCAGCGCGACGAACGGCTGGAGCCTGGCCTTGATGATCAGGACGAGCAGGAGTGCGATCCCGAGGGCGGCGACGGTCAGCAGACCGGGCGTACCGCCGATCAGGAGGAGCAGTCCACCGGTGTGGGGTGGCGCCTCGGTGGCGGGGGCGGCGGCGAGCAGCATGAGCGGTCAACTCCGTTGGTGACGGGGTCCTTCGGGGCAGGGGGGAGCGCGGTACGGCGCCCCTCGGGGGAAGGGACGGGGCGCCGTGCCGTGGGTGAGCGGTTCGGGGAGCCGGCTCTCCGGGGGCGGAGCGCCGGCTCGGCGGATCAGGTGATCAGCCGAGGACCGCGAGTGCGTCGATCTCGATGAGGAGGCCCTTGGGCAGGCCGACGTACACCGTCGTACGTGCGGAGGCGGGGGCCTTGAGGCCCTGCTCCTCGAAGTACTCGTTGTAGATGGCGTTCATCTCGGCGAAGTGGTCGACGTCGGTGAGGTAGACGCGCATCATCATGACGTCGTCCCAGCTCGCGCCGCCCTCCTCCAGGATCGCCTTGACGTTGGCGAAGGTCTGGAGGGTCTGCTCGCGCAGCGTCGGACCGGCCGGGGTGGGGGCCTGGCCCTCGACGGCGGGCAGGAAGCCGACCTGACCTGCGACCTGGAGGATGTTCCCCTTCTTCACGCCGTGCGAGAACTTCGCGGGCGGGGTGGTGTGGGTGCTGGGGGTGAGGGCGGTCTTCTCGGTCATGGTGGTTCAGGCTTTCTTGGTGGGGGTGGTTCCGGAGTACTCCCGGCTGATGGTGTCCGCGGTGCGGCGTACCAGGGGGAGCAGGGTGAGGAGTTCCTCGGCGGTGACGACCACGTTCGGTGCGGACACCGACATGGCGGCGACGACCCGCCCGTCCGCGCCCCGGATGGGGGCGCCGACGCAGTTGATGGACTCCTCGTGGCCTCCGAGGTCGGTGGCCCAGCCCTGTTCGCGTACGACGGCGAGTTCCTTGAGGAAGGCGCCGGCGTTCGGGAGCGAACGGGACGTGTACATGGGGTAGTCGAGCCGTTCGGCGATGGCGCGCCGTTCGGGCTCGGGGAGGTCGGCGAGGAGCAGCTTGGCGACCGCGGCGACGGTGATCGCGACGGGTTTGCCGATCCGTGAGTACATCCGGACCGGGTAGCGGCTCTCGACCTTGTCGATGTAGAGGACCTCGTTCTCCTCGTACACGGCGAGGTGGACGGTGTGTCCGCACTGTTCGTTGAGCGCGACGAGGTGGCTGTGGGCGATCTCGCGTACGTCGAGGTTCTCGACGGCTTCCTGGGCGAGCGCGAAGAGCCGGGCGCCGAGGCGGTAGCGCTGGTCCTCCTGGCGGTAGACCAGGCCGTGCTCGTGGAGCGTACGGAGCAGGCGCAGCGCCGTGGACTTGTGGACACCCAGTCGCTCGGCGACCTGGCCGAGGTCGGCGGGGCCCTGGGCGAGCAGCGGCAGGATGCTCAGCGCGCGGTCGACGGTCTGGCTCATGTGACTCGTACCTCCTCGTTCGCCCCGGCGGTGACGGTCCAGCCGGGGCCGAGACGAAGTGTGCCCCAGGCCTCGTCGTCGAGGGCGGCGAGCCGGTCGGCGTGGTCGCGGGGCGGGGGGCCGGTGAGGTCGCCGGGGACGGTGAGGACGGCGGCGGCCATGAGGTGGCCGTGCCGGGCGCGGTCGCGTACGGGGAGGTCGCGGAGGGTGGCGGAGAGGAACCCGGCGGCGAAGGCGTCGCCCGCGCCGACGGCGGCGACGACGTCGACGTGCAGGGAGGGGACGGTGGTGACGGTGTCCGCCGCCGTGCCGCTGCCGGTCCGGCCGGTCCTGGAGAAGACGGTGACGCCGTCGGAGCCGCGCTTGACGACCAGGACGCCGGGTTC
This sequence comes from Streptomyces silvae, assembly GCF_016745505.1. GTDB lineage: Bacteria > Actinomycetota > Actinomycetes > Streptomycetales > Streptomycetaceae > Streptomyces > Streptomyces silvae. The sequence continues at coordinate 52,723 of NZ_JAERUC010000111.1, forward strand.
GGGCAGGGCGGCGCGGATCGCCTCGGTGCCGTGGACGCCCCAGGCCTCCTCGGCCTCGTCCTCGCCGACGAAGACGAGGTCGCTGCGGCGGGCGAGGTCGAGCAGGACCTCGGGGCCGGCCTCGCCGTCGCGCCAGAGGCCGGGGCGGTGGTTGACGTCGAAGGAGATCAGGGGGCGGTCCTCACGGGGTGCGGTGAGGTCGCGGAGGAGGGCCAGGCAGTCGGCGGAGAGCGCGGCGGTGATGCCGGAGAGGTGCAGGACGCGGGTGTCGAGGAGGTCCTCGTACGGCACGTTCTCCGGGGACATCGCGGAGGCCGCGGAGCCGGCCCGGTAGTACGCCACCTCGTGGGTGTCGGTGGCCCGGTCCGTCGCGGTGCGGAAGTAGATGCCGGTGGGGCGGCCGGGGTCGCGGCGGACGGCGGAGGTGTCGACGCCGTAGCCGGCGATGGTGTCGACGAGGTGGTCGCCGAAGCCGTCGGCGCCGACCCTCCCGACCCACTTCGCCCGGTGGCCCGCGGCGGCGAGGGCGCAGGCGACGTTGGACTCGGCGCCTCCGATGCCCCGGCCGAAGGAGGGGACGTCGGCGAGGCGGCCCGGCTGCGAGGGCAGGAACGTCACCATGGACTCGCCGAGGCAGACGACGTCCGCGGTGGCTGTCCTGGCTGCGGATCCGGGCACTCTGGGCTCCTCGTGGTCGGCCTTGGGCGCCGGTGGTCACCATTGACCCGGCATCGGCTCGGATGTTAGACAGCCTTGAGCGATATACGCAACGCCTGTTGCACACAATGCAACGACTAGTTCCCGAGGAGACCCCCTTGGCCGCCGAGCAGTCCCCCGAACAGTCCGTGACGGCACTCGCCGGCGAACGGGTCGACCACCGCTTCAAGGCGCTGCCGCCCGACGCCGAGGGGCTGACCGTGGGCGCGCTGGCGGCCGAGCGCCGCAACCTCTTCACGGGCGGGTTCACCACCCCGGTGCTGGCCCTGTCCGCCGAGTCCGTCGAGGCCAACCTCGCCCTGCTGGAGACGTACGCGGAGCGGCACGGCCTGGCCTTCGCGCCGCACGGCAAGACGTCGATGTCCCCTCAGCTCTTCGCCCGGCAGCTGGAGTACGGCGCGTGGGGCATCACCGCGGCCGTCCCCCACCAGGCCCGGGTGTACCGCGCGTACGGCATCGGGCGGATCGTCCTCGCCAACGAGCTCGTCGACGCGGTGGCGCTGCGCTGGCTCGCCGGTGAGCTGGACGCCGACCCCGGCTTCACGTTCGCCTGTTACGTGGACTCGGTGCGCGGCGTCGAGCTGATGGACGAGGCCCTGCGCGCGGCGGGTGCCGTACGCCCCGTGGACGTCGTGATCGAGCTGGGTGCCGGCGACGGCGCCCGCACCGGCGCCCGTACGGAGGCGGACTGCGCGGCGGTCGCGGACGCGGTGGCGGCCACCTCCACCCTGCGGCTCGTGGGTGTCGCGGGGTACGAGGGCGAGGTGCCGGACGCCTCACCGGAACGCGTGCGGGAGTGGCTGCGCCGGCTCGTCGCACTGGCGGCGGACCTCGACGCGGCCGGACGCTTCGCCGCGCTCGCCGACGGTGAGGAGATCCTGGTCAGCGCGGGCGGCAGCGCCTGGTTCGACGCGGTCGCCGATGTCTTCGCCGAGGTCCCCGCGCTGAGCCGGCCCGTCCTCAAGCTGCTGCGCTCCGGCGCGTACGTCAGCCACGACGACGGCCACTACCGCCACCTCACCCCCTTCAACCGGATCCCCGAGGAGGGCACGCTTCAGCCCGCCTTCCGCCTCTGGGCCCAGGTCGTCTCCCGGCCCACCGCCGAGCAGGCCTTCGTCAACGCGGGCAAGCGCGACGCGGCGTACGACCTGGACCTCCCCGAGGCGCAGGTCGTCCGCTCCGCCCGCGACGGCTCGGTCCGCCCTGCCACCGGCATCACGGTCAGCGGGCTCTCCGACCAGCACGGGTGGGTGCGTACGGAGGCGGGGGCGGAGCTGGAGGTCGGCGACTGGATCGGCATGGGGCTCTCGCACCCCTGCACGTCGTTCGACAAGTGGCAGTTGATCCCGCTGGTGGAGGCGGACGGCACGGTCACGGACTACATCCGCACCTTCTTCTGATCCCTGCGGGGCCTGCTCCCCCGCACCTCTGAAAGGCGAGCTGCACCCATGGACCTGGCTATTCGCCACGCGACCGTCGTCGACGGCACCGGCACCCCCGCCTACCGCGCCGACATCGGCATCACGGACGGCCGGATCACCGAGATCCGCGGGGAGGGCGACGGCCCCCGCCCCGCCGCCACCCGCACCCTGGACGCCGACGGCCTCGCGCTCGCGCCGGGCTTCATCGACATGCACGCGCACAGCGACCTGGCCCTGCTGCGCGACCCCGACCACAGCGCGAAGGCCGCCCAGGGCGTCACCCTGGAGGTCCTCGGCCAGGACGGCCTGTCCTACGCCCCCGCCGACGACCGCACTCTCGCCGAGGTCCGCCGCTCCATCGCCGGGTGGAACGGCGACGGCAGCGACATCGACTTCGACTGGCGCACCGTCGGCGGCTATCTGGACCGCCTCGACCGCAACTTCGGCGGCCAGGGCATCGCCGTCAACGCCGCCTACCTCATCCCGCAGGGCACCGTCCGGATGCTCGCCGTCGGCTGGGACGACCGCCCCGCCACCGACGCCGAGCTGGACCGCATGAGGGAGCTCGTCGCCCAGGGCATGGCCGAGGGCGCGGTCGGCATGTCCTCCGGCCTGACGTACACCCCCGGGATGTACGCGAAGGACGCCGAACTCACCGAGCTGTGCCGGGTGGTGGCGGAGCACGGCGGCTACTACTGCCCGCACCACCGCTCGTACGGGGCGGGAGCCCTCCAGGCGTACGAGGAGATGGTGCAGCTCACCCGCGACGCCGGGTGCGCCCTCCATCTCGCCCACGCCACGATGAACTTCGGTGTGAACAAGGGCAAGGCGCCCGAGCTGCTGGCCCTCCTGGACGACGCGCTCGCGTCGGGGTCGGACATCACGCTCGACACCTATCCGTACACGCCGGGCTGCACCACCCTCGTGGCGATGCTGCCCAGCTGGGCCAACGAGGGCGGCCCGGAGTCGGTCCTGACCCGCCTCGCCGACGAGGCGACGGCGGAGCGGATGCGTCACGACGTCGAGGTCGTGGGGTCCGACGGCTGCCACGGCGTCCCGATCGAGTGGGACCGGATCGAGATCTCGGGCGTAGGCTCCCCCGAACTCGCCGGATACGTCGGCCGTACGGTGGCCGAGTCGGCCCGGCTGCGCGGCGAGGAGCCCTGGGTGACGGCCCGCCGGCTGCTCGTCGAGGACCGGCTGGGCACGACGATCCTCCAGCACGTCGGCCACGAGGACAACGTCCGGCAGATCATGCGCCACCGGGTCCACACCGGCGGCAGCGACGGCATCCTCCAGGGCGACAAGCCGCACCCCCGCGCGTACGGCACGTTCCCCCAGTACCTCGGGCGGTACGTCCGGGAGCTGGGCATCCTCTCGCTGGAGGAGTGCGTCGCCCACCTCACGTCCCGGCCGGCGGCCCGGCTGCGGCTGCCCGACCGCGGGTACGTCCGCGAGGGCTACCGCGCGGACCTGGTCCTCTTCGACCCCGCCACGGTGGCCGCGGGGTCGACCTTCGATGAGCCCCGCACCCTCCCCGTCGGCATCCCGCACGTCCTGATCGACGGCCGGTTCGTCATCGAGGACGGCAGGCGGACCTCCGTCCTGGCGGGCCGGTCGGTACGCGGCACGGGCGCCCCCCGGGCCTGAGACCGCCGCCGCCCCGGGCACCCAGCCACCTCGGCCCGCCGGCCCCGACCCCGGCGGGCCGAGGTACGTCACGACCCCAACTCGCTTATGTCCACGAACGGTTCGCATCCGGTCCCGGTCCCCCCACCACGGGCCGCGGATGCTTTACCAGGGAGTCACGCCGCTCCTACACTCCGTCGAAGACCTGGAGATCACTCGGTCGCACCGGACCGGTTCACAACGGAGTGTCCCCATTGCCTGAGCACAAAATGCTCGTACTCGGGTTGTCGCACATCGAGGAAGACATCTACCGGCATCTGCTCCGCAACCCCGGCATCGAGGTGGACGAGATCCACGTCCTGCTCCGCCACGAGGCCGAGCCGACCCGCCGGTCCATCCGGAGACTGCGCGAGCTGAAGATCATCCAGCAGGTCGACGGCCAGACCCGGGCCTGTGAGCCCGAGCTCGTGGTGGCCCGCCTCGCCGAACAGCGACTGGAGGAGCTGTACGACGACATCCGCTCGCTGACCCATCTCCGCCCCCTCGTGGACTCGCTGGGGCGGGAGATCCCCGAACCGGAGCCGGAGGACGACGAGAAGCCCGTCGAGCGGATCACCGGCCTGGAGGCGATCCGTACGCGCCTGGACGAGCTGGCGTTCTTCGCCCGGGAGGAAGTGCTCGCCGCCGAGCCCTACGACGCGCTCACACCCGAGAACATCGAGAACTCCCGGCCCCTGGACCTGCGCTGCCTGCGCCGTGGTGTCAGCTGCCGCAGTCTGATCCGCCGGGTCGCCATGGAGGACGGGCCGACCCTCGCCTACCTCCAGGAACTCACCGCGGCGGGTGCGCGGATCAGGGTCCTGGACGAGCTGGACGAGCTCATGCTCGTCTACGACCGGCACACCGCGCTGGTGCCGCTGGACCCCGGCAACACGGCCAAGGGGGCGCTGTGTTCCCAGGAGGAGGGCATCGTCACCACCGTCGTCAACAACTTCGAGCGGCTCTGGGCGGGGGCGGAGGACTTCGCCGCCCTGGCCGGGCAGCGCGACGGCGCGGACGGCCCCGGGCCCACCGAGATCCAGGCGAAGGTGCTGCGCCTGATGTGCACGGTCGGCAAGGACGAGATCGGCGCCCGCGAGGCGGGCATCGCCCTGCGCACCTACCGCCGCCACATCTCGGACCTGATGCAGCTGCTGGGCGCGGAGAACCGGGCCCACGCGGCACTGCTCGCCCGCGAACGCAACTGGATCTGAGGGCCGCCGGCTTCCGGACGTACCGGGTTGCCGACGGCCTGTCGGTCCTGTCGGTCCTGTCAGTCCTGGCGCCGGTCCGTCACGTGCCGGGGCAGCTGACGGGCGGCTTCCCCTGCCACCCGTTGATCGGGCCCCGGCAGGGGTCGTCCCAGGGGGAGTCGGCCACCTGCCGTACGCCCCTGTCCGCACCGCCCGCCTGACCGGCCGCCACCCAGGACGACCCGGCCAGCGTGAGGACCACCAGAGCCGCTCCCGCCATGGCTCCACGAGTACCGCCGAAGATCACACGCATCATGTTTCCTCGCAACCCGCCCGGCGCCCCAGTCCCCGTACAGCTGGGGCGTCCCGGGTGAACAGCCGTCAGTCTGGCACCCGGGGCACCCGTGCGGGACGGCCGAGCGAGGCAGCCTCCTGCCAACCGGGAGGCAGGATCCTGCCGTTCCCCGGAGGCCGCCCCGCCCCGGTCACGGCTTGGGCAGCGCGCACCCGGCCAGGTCCAGGTCGATCTCGTTGCCGCTGCCGATGCAGGGCACGATGCCGTAGGTCTGCTGGGCGTAGTTGATGCCCTCGCGTACGGTCACGGCGCCGTTCTCGTCGACCTCGCACGGGTTGTTGTCCGTGCACTCCTGCCCGTCCTCGTTACCGGTGTTGTTGACGGCGACCACCTTGCCGGTCGCGTCGTCGATCACCGGGGAGCCGGACGTGCCGCCGATGGTCTGGCAGGCGGAGGTGTAGCGGACCGAGTCCTTCCAGGTCCAGGCGCCTTCCTTGAGCCGGTAGGCGAACCCGTCGACGGCGCAGCTGTACGTGCGCTTCCAGTAGCCCGAGGCGACCGTGATGGCGGTGCCCTGCGCCGGGCGCCCTGCGTCGAGCTCCAGGGCCTCGATGCCGTAGCTGCTCTCGATCTGGGCGTACGTGCTGGTGAGCCGGTAGAGCGAGACGTCCGTGTCGGTCATCGTGCCGTACGCGACCTTGTCGGCGCGCAGGGTGCCGACGCCGCTGCCCGCCCCGTTCAGCAGGGTGAAGCTCCGGGTCGAGGCCTGGTCGAGGACGACCTTGCCGGGGGCGGGGAAACCGGACTCCAGGCAGTGCCCGTTGGACAGGACGAGGGCCGGGTCGTCGGGGAGCGAGGACGGTGCCCGCACGACCGATCCGGAACAGTTGCTGAGCGCGACGGTCCCGGCGAGATCGACGGCCTTCACCCGGACGTCGGCGGTGTCCTGGCCGGTGGCCGCGGTTGCGGGTGCGATGCCCGCGCCGAGGAACAGGACAGCAAAAAGCGCACCGATGAGAGGCTTCTTCATGTGGGGGGTCCCCTCCGTGTTGCATGTGACCGGAGTTCTTCCGGTTTTTGACATGCGCATGTTTGCGTACGGAGAGGGGGTGCACAAGGGTCGGAATCAAGCCGGGACGATCAACTATGGGCGGTGAGGGGGTTATGAGCTGCTGGCCTTTGAGCGTGCAGGAGTGAGTTGTTGGGCCTGGGGGTGAGTCCGGTTGGGTGGGTGGAGGTCGGGAACGGGTGTTCTTGGGTCGTATGGGTGACCTTGGTGGTGGTGGTTCGTTGTGCTGGGTGGCAGTCGGTACGGCTTCGGGGTGGGGGTGTGGTGGTGGGTGGTGTGCGGGAGTTGGCGGCGTCGTTCGTGGTGCCGGGTCCTTCCGGGGTGGCGGTACGGGACCGTCTCAAGCACCTGACACCCCTGGACGAAGAGGTCCTGCGGGCGGTGGGGGCGCATCAAGGTGCGCTCGCCTCCCGCGACCTCAAGACCCGATGTGCGCAGGGCCTGGATCACAGTGCGGAGTCGTGGGCGGCCCGTAAGCGCGAGCTGACGTCGGTGTCGTCGTCAAGGATCGCCGGGGCGATCACGAAGGCCACGCACGCCCAGTGGGCGCTCGCCCGCCGCTGCCAGGCCGCCCACATCCGCTCGCTGGAAGCCGGGATCAAGACCCTCAGGCACCGACTGTCCCTCCCCATCGGGCAGAAGGGCACCAAGCGTGCGGCCGGCGGCTACCGGTCCCGGCGTGAGTGGTTCCAGAAATCGCGTCGCCTCACCGCCCTGGAAGCACGACACACCGCCGCAGTGGCGGACTGGCAGGCCGGCCGGGTGCGGGTGGTGCGGGGCGGGAAACACCTGCTCACCACCCGCCACCATCTGGCCGAGGCCGGGCTCACCGAGGACGAGTGGCTTCAGCGGTGGGAGGCGGAACGCTGGTTTCTGGCGGCGGACGGTGAGTCGGGGAAGCGGTTCGGGAACGAGACGATCCGTGTCACCCCGGACGGCCTGGTCAGCATCAAGCTGCCCGCCCCGCTGGCTCATCTGGCCAACGCCCCGCAGGGCCGCTACATCCTGACGGGCGCGGTCGGGCTCGCGCATCGGGGTGTGGAGTGGGCTGACCGCGTCGAAGCGAACCAGGCTGTCGCTTACCGCATCCACTACGACACCGAGCGTGGGCGCTGGTATCTGACCGCGTCCTGGCAACGCCCCACCATACCGACCGTGTCGCTGGAGGCGGCCCGGGCCAAGGGCGTGATCGGTGTGGACACCAACGCCGACCACTTCGCCGCCTACCGCCTCGACAAGCACGGGAACCCGGTCGGCGAGCCGCACCGCTTCGGCTACGACCTGTCCGGCACCACCACACACCGCGACGCCCAACTCCGCCACGCCCTCACCCGCCTCCTGCACTGGGCCACACAGAGCGGGGTGGCAGCGATCGCCATCGAGGACCTCGACTTCACCGCCGAGAAGACGCGGGAGAAACACGGCCGTCGTAAGAAGTTCCGGCAGCTGATCTCCGGCATCCCGACCGGGAAACTCAAAGCCCGCCTGGTCTCCATGGCCGCCGAACACGGGCTCGCGATCATCGCGGTCGACCCCGCTTACACCTCGATGTGGGGTGGACAGCACTGGCATAAGCCACTGGCCACCCCGCGTCGGAGAATGTCCCGTCACGATGCCGCCGGTATCGCTGTCGGGCGACGCGCTCTCGGACACCCGGTCCGGCGTCGGACGGCACCGCCCCCACAGGACCGGAGTGATCGTGCGGGGCATCGGACCGTCCAGGCCCAACCAGGTGCACGAGGGCGTGAGGGAACCCGCCCGCCCGCAGCGGACCACGCCCCTGGAGGCGTGTCACCGAACGGGACGCGAAAGCGGCAACCCAGCGCATCCAACACCGTTCGGGATGTCCGCAGTGAGCAGGAATGGGTACAAGACCCATTCCTGCTCACTGAATAGGAACGGTATGACACTCGACCTCGACGCCTATTTCGCCCGCATCGGCCGGGCGGGAGACACGGACCGCCGCCCCACCGTGGAGGTACTGCGGTCCGTGCACCGCGCCCACATGCTGGGCATCCCGTTCGAGAATCTGGAGCCTCTCCTCGGCAGCGCCCCGTCCCTCGCGCTCCCCGACCTGGAGAGGAAGCTCGTCCGCAGTGAGCGCGGCGGGTACTGCTACGAGCACAACACCCTTCTCGCCGCCGTCCTCACCCAGCTCGGGTTCCGGGTGACGCTGCTGACCGCGCGGGTGGTGCTGGGTGCCGCGCCCGGTGACATCAGGCCCCGTACGCACATGCTGATGCAGGTGGACGTGGAGGGTGAGTCCACCCCGTGGCTGGCCGATGTCGGCTTCGGGTCGCACGGTGCGCTGCTGGAGCCGATCCCGCTGGTGGTGGACGCCGAGCTGCTCGACACCCCGCGCCGCCACCGGCTCGTGCACGCCCCGCACGACGGGCCGCTGGAGATGTGGGAGCTGCAGGCGGACAAGGGCGGCTACTGGGAGCCGCAGTACGAGTTCACCCTGGAGCCCTTCGAGGCCCCGGACTACGACGTCATCAACTGGCACATCGCGACGAACCCGCGCTCGCCGTTCCGGCAGGCGCTGTACGCCCAGCGCACCCTGCCGGGCCTGCACCGGGCCCTGTCCGGGCGGACGCTGGTGGAGACCGCCGACGACGGCACGGTCACGGAGCGGGAGCTGAGCGACTCCGCCGAGGTGGTGCGGGTGCTGGCCGAGGACTTCGGCGTACGCCTCCCCGAGGGGACCGTGCTGCCCGGCTGACCGGGGCGGGCCGGCGTTCGTGGCGCATCTCACCCGGCTCCGCCGCCCACGCCCGGATTCCAAGCCGTGGCCCCGCCGCGACCGGCCGTTCCCACGGTCCGCGGGCGGGGCGGCATGCCGATGGAAGACCCGGCGCGCCGGAGCGCACCCCCGGAGGGAGCAACCGGTGCGCGAACCGGGCGCAGTGCGGGAAACACGGCCGTAAGCTCGCAGACATGCAGGTCATCCAGTCCACGAAGCTCGCCGGCGTCTGTTACGAAATCCGCGGCCCCGTGCTCGAGGAAGCGATGCGGCTCGAAGCCGCAGGTCATCGCATCCTCAAGCTCAACACGGGCAACCCCGCGGCGTTCGGGTTCGAATGTCCGCCGGAGATCCTCGAGGACATCCTGCGCAACCTCTCCGGGGCGCACGGCTACGGCGACGCCAAGGGCCTGCTGTCCGCGCGCCGCGCGGTGATGCAGCACTACCAGACCAAGGGGATCGACCTCGACGTCGAGGACATCTACCTGGGCAACGGCGTCTCCGAGCTGATCCAGATGTCGATGCAGGCGCTGCTCGACGACGGTGACGAGGTGCTCGTCCCCGCCCCGGACTACCCGCTGTGGACGGCCTCGGTCTCGCTGGCCGGCGGTACGGCGGTGCACTACCGGTGCGACGAGCAGGCCGACTGGATGCCCGACCTCGCGGACATCGAGCGGAAGATCACGGACCGCACCAAGGCGCTCGTGATCATCAACCCGAACAACCCGACCGGCGCGGTGTACGACGACGAGATGCTGCGCGGGCTGACGGAGATCGCCCGGCGCCACAACCTGGTCGTCTGCTCCGACGAGATCTACGACCGGATCCTCTACGACGGCGCGACGCACACCCCGACCGCCGCCATCGCCCCCGATCTGATGGTGCTGACCTTCAACGGGCTCTCGAAGAACTACCGGATCGCGGGGTACCGCTCGGGCTGGATGGCGGTCTGCGGCCCGAAGGCGCACGCCTCCTCGTACATCGAGGGCCTGACGATCCTGGCGAACATGCGGCTCTGCGCCAACATGCCCGCGCAGCACGCGGTGGCGACCGCGCTCGGCGGCCGGCAGTCGATCAACGAGCTGGTGCTGCCGGGCGGGCGGATCCTGGAGCAGCGGGACGTGGCGTACGACCTGCTGACGCAGATCCCCGGGGTGACCTGTGTGAAGCCGAAGGGTGCGCTGTACCTCTTCCCGAGGCTCGACCCGAAGGTGTTCAAGATCAAGGACGACCGGCAGATGGTCCTGGACCTGCTGCGGGCCGAGAAGATCATGGTGGTGCAGGGTACGGGCTTCAACTGGCCGGATCCCGATCACTTCCGGGTGGTCACGCTGCCGCCGGCCAAGGATCTGACGGACGCGATGACGCGGATCGGCAACTTCCTGGACGGTTACAGCCAGCCCTGAGCGACGAAGAGCCACCAAGATCTTCGGATCCGACACAACTTTAGACTGAATCCAAGATAGGATGGCTCTACTGCACGATCAGGAGGCCATCCATGTACGAGCCGATCCGCACCAAGTCGGTCCACACATCGGCCGACGACGCCGATTTCCCCCACCGCAGCCGCGAGGACGAGCTGGACATCCAGCTCGCCGGGCATCTCTCGGCCCTGCTCGCCGTCACCGACGAGCTGGGGCTCGACGCCATGGGCGACCGCATCGCCGGGCAGGTCGCCCGGCTGCGCTCGGCGCCGCCCGCGCGGCACGCGGGCCGGAGCGAGGCGTCCCCGGCCGCTCTGCACCGCCGCGCCCACGCCCTCGCGGGCCGGGTCCTCGTGGTGGCCGCGTCCCGCGCGGACACCGCCGTGGCGATCCTCGCGGCCGAGGCCATGGACGCGCACGCCGCGGCCCTGTCCGTCCCCACCGCGCCGACCGTCCTGGTCGGCGCCCCCTGACGGCCCCGGTCCACGGGTCGCGAAGACGCGTGGACCGGGTGCCACACACCTGCCCGGGCGCCCCGGCACCCGGGGCGCATCCCGGTGCCCTGCACGTGAGACGCGCACCGCACGAAAGCGGCACCCGGAGCCATGAGGGGGCTCCGGGTGCCATGCCGCGGCGGGCCGTTGACCCCACAGGTCAGGGCGGATGTCGGAAGGCCCGGCCGCGGGGTTCGGGAGTGGGTCAGCCCAGGCGCCGGACCAGCGCGCGGTACTCGTCCCACAGCTCCTTCGGTGTGTGGTCGCCGAAGGTGTTGAGGTGCTCGGGGATCAGTGCGGCCTCCTCACGCCAGACCTCCTTGTCCACAGTGAGCAGGAAGTCGAGGTCGGACTCGGAGAGCTCCAGGCCCTCGGTGTCCAGCGAGCCCTTGGCCGGCAGGATGCCGATGGGGGTCTCGACGCCCTCGGCCCTGCCCTCCAGCCGCTCGACGATCCACTTGAGGACGCGGCTGTTCTCGCCGAAGCCGGGCCACACGAACTTGCCCGCGTCGTTCTTGCGGAACCAGTTGACGTAGTAGATCTTCGGGAGCTTCGACTGGTCGGCCTTGTCGGCGCCGACCTCGACCCAGTGCTTCATGTAGTCGCCCATGTTGTAGCCGCAGAACGGCAGCATGGCGAAGGGGTCGCGGCGCAGCTCGCCGACCTTGCCCTCGGCGGCGGCGGTCTTCTCGGAGGCGACGTTGGCGCCGAGGAAGACGCCGTGCTGCCAGGTGAAGGACTCCGTGACCAGCGGGACGGCGGAGGCGCGGCGGCCGCCGAAGAGGATCGCCGAGATCGGCACGCCCTTCGGGTCCTCCCACTCCGGCGCGATGATCGGGCACTGCCCGGCCGGGACGGTGAAGCGGGCGTTGGGGTGGGCGGCGGGCGTCCCGGACTCCGGGGTCCAGTCGTTGCCCTTCCAGTCCGTGAGGTGCGCCGGGGGCTCCTCGGTCATGCCCTCCCACCACACGTCGCCGTCGTCGGTGAGCGCGACGTTCGTGAAGACGGAGTTGCCCCACATGGTCTTCATGGCGTTGGCGTTGGTGTGCTCGCCGGTGCCGGGCGCGACGCCGAAGAACCCGGCCTCCGGGTTGATCGCGTACAGCTGGCCGTCCTCGCCGAACCGCATCCAGGCGATGTCGTCGCCGATGGTCTCGACGGTCCAGCCGGAGATCGTGGGCTCCAGCATGGCGAGGTTGGTCTTGCCGCAGGCGCTGGGGAAGGCGGCGGCGACGTATTTCGACTCACCGCGCGGCGGCGTCAGCTTGAGGATCAGCATGTGCTCGGCGAGCCAGCCCTCGTCACGGGCCATGACGGAGGCGATGCGCAGGGCGTAGCACTTCTTGCCGAGCAGGGCGTTGCCGCCGTAGCCGGAGCCGTAGGACCAGATCTCACGGTCCTCGGGGAAGTGCGAGATGTACTTGGTGGAGTTGCACGGCCACGGCACGTCGTCCTGGCCCTCCTCCAGCGGCGCGCCCAGCGTGTGGACGGCCTTCACGAAGAAGCCGTCGGTGCCGAGCTCGTCCAGGACCTCCTGGCCCATGCGCGTCATGGTGCGCATGGAGACGGCGACGTACGCGGAGTCGGTGATCTCGACGCCGATCGCGGAGAGCGGGGAGCCGACGGGGCCCATGCAGAACGGGACGACGTACATCGTGCGACCGCGCATGGAGCCGCGGAAGACGCCCTTCTCGCCCGTGAAGATCTCCCGCATCTCGGCGGGGGCCTTCCAGTGGTTGGTCGGGCCCGCGTCCTCCTCCTTCTCGGAGCAGATGAAGGTGCGGTCCTCGACGCGGGCGACATCGCTCGGGTCGGAGGCGGCGTAGTACGAGTTGGGGCGCTTGACCGGGTCGAGCTCGGTGAAGGTGCCCTTGGCGACGAGCTCCTCGCACAGGCGCTCGTACTCGGCCTCGGAACCGTCGCACCAGACCACACGGTCCGGCTGGGTGAGGGCGGCGATCTCGTCCACCCAGGAGACGAGCTCCTGGTGCCGAGTGGGAACAGTGAGGGGAGCCGCGATGTCTCGCGCCACGATCGCTCCTTGGAGAGAGGGTGTGTTGTCCGGCCCCGTGGGGGCTGCGACCCGGATGCTGACCCCTTCGAATTCCCCTGGCGCTCATCCGGTGCCGACCGCACTCATTTGATCATCCGACCATCCCGCCCATATGTCCAGAGGGCCGCACACGTGAGCATCGCCACTGATATGAGGCGGGCAGCCCTACCTACGGGAGCGTAGGTAGCATGCCAATATGACTTCTGCCGCCTCCGGGTCCGGACCCGTCGAGCTCACCGACCCCGTCCCGGTCAAACCACGGATGCGCGGGTGGCTGCACGCCGGGATGTTCCCCGCGGTCGTCATCGCCGGAATCACGCTGATCGCCCTGGCCGACAGCACACGCGCCCGGGTCGCCTGCGCGGTCTACGTACTCAGCGCCTGTCTGCTCTTCGGTGTGAGCGGGGTCTACCACCGGGGCACCTGGGGCCCGCGGGGCGAGGCCGTGCTGCGCAGGCTCGACCACGCCAACATCTTCCTGATCATCGCGGGCACCTATACGCCGCTGACACTCCTCCTGCTGCCGGAGTCCACCAGCCGTCCGCTCATGTGGGCGATCTGGGGCGCCGCGGCGGCCGGCATCGCGTTCCGCGTGTTCTGGGTCGGCGCCCCGCGCTGGCTCTACACCCCGTGCTACATCGCCATGGGCTGGGCCGCGGTGTTCTTCCTGCCGGACTTCATGCGGGCGGGCGGCATCGCCGTGCTGGTCCTCGTCGTCGTCGGCGGGCTGCTCTACAGCGCGGGCGGTGTCATCTACGGGATCAAGCGCCCCAACCCGTCGCCGCGCTGGTTCGGCTTCCACGAGGTGTTCCACTCGCTGACGCTGGCGGCGTTCATCGTGCACTACGTCGGCATCTCCCTGGTCGCCTACCAGCAGTGACCCGACCGCGTACGGCGAAGGGCCCGGCCACCACGGCCGGGCCCTTCGCCGTACCCGCGCGCTGCGCGTACCCGCGTGCGTCCGTCAGCCGCCGAGCTTCGCGGCCAGCTCCCCCGCGTCCGTCGTCGGCGCGTCGCAGACCAAGTGCCGGCAGACGTACGCGGTCGGCTCGCCGCCCACCAGCGGCCGGTCCACCAGCAGCGGGAACTCGGTGCCCGCGTCCGCCTCCTCGCCCGCCGCGACGACCGCGCCGGGCGCCCGCCCCAGCAGCGCCGTCCGGTGCAGCTCCCCGCCGACGGGACCGGCCACCGCGACCTCGCGCGGGCCGTCCAGCAGGGCTTCGGCGACCGCGAGGCCCCAGCCGATGAAGCGGGGCGCCTTCGGGCCGAGCGCCCCGACGATGCCGAGGGCGCGCTCGGCCGCGGTGCGGTGCGCCTCGGAACCGGTGTGCGCGGCGTACGAGAGCAGCGCACCGGCGGCGGCGGTCCAGCCGGCCGGGGTGGCGCTGTCGGTGGGGTCCTGGGGGCGGCGGATCAGCCGCTCCGCGTCATCGGCGGTGTCGAAGAGCTGTCCGTCCTCGCCGGTGAAGCGCTCCAGCACGATGTCCAACAGAAAGCCTGCGAAGTCCAGCCAGGCGCCCTCGCCGGTGACGGAGGCGAGCGTGAGGAACCCTTCGGCGACATCGCCGTGGTCCTCCAGGACCCCGGAGTTGTCCCCGGCGCGGCCGTCCCTCGACGTGCGGCACAGCCGGGCGGCCTCGCCCATGTGCACCCGTACGAGCAGGTCGGCGGCCTCGGTGGCCCGCTCGATCAGATCCGGGCGGTCGAAGTACGCCCCGGTCTCGGCCAGCGCGGCGATCGCCAGCCCGTTCCAGGCGGCGACGATCTTGTCGTCCCGCTCGGGGCGGGCCCGCAGCTCACGCGCGGCCAGCAGCCGGGCCCGTACGCCGGCGACCCGGGCCTCCTCGTCCGGCTCGGCGTCCCGCATGAGCCGCAGCACGGAGGAGCCCTCCTCGAAGGTGCCCTCCTCGGTCACCCCGAAGTACCCGGCGGCGAAGCCGGCGTCCTCCTCCCCCAGCACCTCGCGCAGCTGGGCGGGCGTCCACACGTAGAAGGCGCCCTCGACATGGCGCCCCTGCGCGTCCTCGCTGTCGGCGTCCAGCGCGGAGGCGAAGCCGCCCTCCGCGGTCCGCAGCTCGCGGACCATGAAGTCGGCCGTCTCCAGGGCCACCCGGCGCGCCAGGTCCGAGCCGGTGGCGCGCCAGAGGTGGGCGTACACGCGGCAGAGCAGCGCGTTGTCGTAGAGCATCTTCTCGAAGTGCGGGACGATCCATTCCCGGTCCACGGAGTACCGGGCGAAGCCGCCGCCGAGCTGGTCGTAGATCCCGCCGTGGGCCATGGCCGCGCAGCTGTCGGCGGCCATCTGCAGGGCGCCCTCGGCCCCCGTACGGGCGTGGTGGCGCAGCAGGAACTCGATGACCATGGACGGCGGGAACTTGGGCGCGCCCCCGAATCCGCCGTGCTTCTCGTCGTAGTCACGGGTGAGCCGCAACAGGGCCTGCGCCAGCTCCGCCTCGCCCGGCAGGCCCCCCTCGCCGGCGGCCAGGGAGCGCCCGGCGAGGTCGCGGACGATACGCCCGGCGACCTCGGCGACCTCCTCGCGCCGGTCGGACCAGGCGGCGACGACCCCTTCGAGGACCTGCCGGAAGGCGGGCATGCCGTGGCGCGGCTCGGGCGGGAAGTACGTGCCGAAGTAGAAGGGTTCGGCGTCGGCGGTCAGGAACACGGTCATCGGCCAGCCGCCCTGACCGGTCGCGGCCTGCACGGCCTCCATGTACACGGCGTCGACGTCGGGCCGCTCCTCGCGGTCGACCTTCACCGGCACGAAGTGCGCGTTGAGGTACTCGGCGACGGCCGTGTCCTCGAACGACTCGTGGGCCATCACGTGGCACCAGTGGCAGCTGGCGTACCCGACGCTGAGCAGCACCGGCACGTCCCGCCTGCGGGCCTCCTCGAAGGCTTCGGGCGACCACGGCCACCAGTCGACCGGGTTGTCAGCATGCTGAAGCAGATAAGGCGAGGTCACGCCAGCCAGCCGGTTCATGCGATCCAGCCTCTCACAATCCCCCTCCCGGCCGATGAGGCCCGCACGGGCGCTGCCCCGCCTGGCGGAACTGCGCTTCCGCCCCGTCACACGGCGGACGAACCGCTCGCCGCCGGGCACAACTCGCCGAGCAGGAGCAACCCTTGGGACGGCTCGGGGCGGGCGTCGCCCATGCCCCCGTACGTCCCGTCCGGCTGCCCCGATGCGAAGAGCCGGACAGGACGCACGGGGCGCGGGTCAGGCGCGCCTGCGGCGGCGCATCATCACCAGGGCGCCCGCGCCTGCGGCCACCAGGAGGGTGCCCGTCGCCGCCAGCGGGGCGGTGTTCGAGCCGCCGCCGGTGGCCGCGAGGTCGGTGGTGTCCTCGGCCGGGGCCGAGCCGCCGCTCCTGACCTCGGTGGCGTCCACCGCGCCGTCGCCCGCGTCGGTGTCCGAGCCGGTGTGTTCCGGGGCCGGGGCCGGGGCCGGGTTCGCGTCCGTGGTCTTCCCGGCGGAGGGCCCGGAGGTGAGCTTCTCGCCGTCGAGGGAGACCTTCACCGTGGCCTTTCCACCCCCGGAGGACACGACCGCCACGGAGACCTTGCTCGCCGTGTCGGTGACGGCGGTGATCGCGTCGGCGTCGGTCGCGGCGTCGTTGGCGAGGGTCTTGTTGGCCTCCGTCATGTCGATCAGCGAGGAGGAACCGTACGCGCCCTTGGGCACGCGGTAGGCGTGCACGCCCTCGATGGCGCCGTCCAGGGTGCCCGCGGCGTGGCGGTACTCGACGACGAGCCGGTCCTCACCCATCGGTATGTCCAGGGCGCGCGTCCCCTCGCCCGCGCCGTGCAGCGACCGCAGGGTGTACGTGCCCGACGCGTCGACCTTGACGGCCTCGCTGCCGGAGAGCCAGCCGGCCCGGATCATCTCGGGTGCGGAGAAGCCCGCGGCCGGACCGCCGCCGCCCATCAGCGACTTGGCGCTGGTGCCGTTGGAGGTGCAGTCGACCAGGTCGCCGTCGGTGCACATCGAGCGGCCCTGGTGCCCGAGGCCCAGGTTGTGCCCGAACTCGTGGCCGAGCACGCCCAGTCCGCCGGCCGTGCCGTACAGGTTGATCCAGGTGTACGGGCCGGGGACGGAGCCCAGACCGGCCCAGGCGCAGCCGGTCTTCTGCGCGGGGAAGATGACGGACAGGCTCTCGTAGTCCTCGCCCATCACCAGGCCCTGGGCGGCCAGCGCCTCCCGGGTCAGCGTGTTGATCCGGTTGTGGTCGCAGCCCGCGGCGGTCATCGGCAGGGTGACCGGGCCGACGACGCCTTCCTCGACGGCGGGGACCGTCGTGTACTGCCCGCGCGACACCTCGGTGAAGAACGAGGCCAGCGAGTCCTTCCCCGTACCGAAGTAGGTGTCGGGGGTGCCCGCCTTCACGGCGTCCGCGTCCTGGAACGACGCGTCGCTGAACTCCACCATGACGGGGAGGGTCTTCCTCTCGACCTTGCTGTCGTCCGCGTGCGCCGTGGCGGGGAGGGCGCCGGCGGTGAGTGCGGCGACGCCGGCGGCCAGGGCGATGCGGCCAAGGGCGGATGTCTTCATGGGGTCCTTTTTCCTTCGGAAACGCTTCCGCCGGAAAAGGAGGGCGGGCCCTGGAACCCGTCCCGCCGCTTTGCCCTTTCTTTACCTTGAGTGTTACGGGGCTACTGCCCGGACAGCATCGCGGGCTCGAAGCGGAACCTCATGGAGGCCGATCCGTAGTAGTACCGCGTGGTGCCGACCGACGCCCCGTGGGCCTGGTCCTTGTCCGCCCTGGCCCACTCGACGAGGCCCAGATACCGGGTGCCGTCCGCGTCCCGCAGGGCCGCCTCGCCCTTCGCGGCGTCCGCCCACAGATTCCAGAGCTGGGTCTCCCGCGCCGGGTCACAGGCCCGCTGGTCGACCGGCGCGTGGTCCTCCGTGGACCCCGAACGCGTCAGGCACAGCCCGCTCGCCTCGTTCCGCACCTGGGTCCGCGCCCGGTCTCCCTCGTACGGTTCCAGCAGCACCCACCGCTGCCCCGCACCGCCGCCGCACGCGGCCTCCACGGGCCGGGCGCCGGGCCCCGCCGCGATCTCCAGACAGCCGCCGGTGGACACGAACCGCAGGGTGCCGGGGGCGCCCAGGGCCGGCGCCCCGGGCTCCGGGGCCGCCGGGGTGCTCGCCGTGCGCGACGGGGAAGCGGAAGGTGAAGTGGAGGACGAGGCGGACGGGCTCGCGGGCGGGGACAGCTGGGCCCGGGGTGCGACGAGCGCCGCCGTGGCGCTCGCCGCGGGTGAGGGGCGCTCCTGCAGGGGCTCCTCGCCGCCCGGCCGGAGCGCCCAGCCGCCGAGCAGCACCGCCACGGCGCCCACGGCGAGCAGGCCGGCCTTCGCCCCCGCCACGCCGCCGCCGGCCGTGGCCTGCCCGGACGCCTCCGCGACCGTGGCCGCCGCGCGGGCCTCCAGGTAGGCCGGGCCGCCGAACAGCAGCACCGCCACCGGAAGCACCGTACGCAGCCGCTGGTTCAGGTCGGTCAGGTCATGGGCCGCCCGGCGGCACCGCCCGCACCGCTCCAGGTGACGGTCCAGCAGGGGGTCGCGGCGCGGACGGGTGCGCCGTACCGCCGCCGCCAGCCGGTCGCCGCACCTGCGGCACTCCTCGTCGGCCGCGCCCTGGACGGCGTGCGCCGCCAGGTACGCCTCCCGCAGCCCCTCCCGGGCGCGCGCGGTCAGCGAGGCCACCCCGCTCGGGGTGAGGCCCAGCTGGGTTCCCACCTTCGCGGCGGGCTCCTCCTCCACGACGGAGTGCCAGAGCACGGCACGCCACCGTTCGGGCAGGGCGCGGAAGGCGGCGGCGACCAGGCCGCCGTCCTCCGCGCGCAGCACGTGTTCCTCGCCGCCCGTTTCGCCGCTCACCGGCTCCCCGCCCCGGCGCCGCGCGGCGGCGGAGTCCGCCCATGTCCCGAAGCCGGGCGTGAGGTCCACCCTGCGGGCCTGGTCGGCCCAGTCGGCGGCGGTGTGGCGGACGACGGCCAGCAGGTAGGGGCGCCACGCCTCGGCGGGCCCCTTCCCGTCGCGTACGGCCCGCACCGTACGGGCGAACGCCTCCGAGGCGAGGTCCTCCGCGGTGTGCGGGTCGCGACAGCAACTCCGGGCGTACAGCAGGACGGCGGGGGCGTGGCGGCGGTAGAGCTCGGCGGTCGCCCCGGCGTCTCCGCCGTCGCGTATCTCAGCCGTCAGCAGGGCGTCGGACCGTGTGTCCACGGTGTCCTGCGCCCGGTGCCGGCCCGCGGCGGCGCCGTTCCGCGTCCGGCCGGTGGTGCCACGGTCGTCCATGTTCCTGCGCTCCGCATCCGTACGGCTGTCGGCGCGCAGTCTCGCAGACGCCCTGTCGCCGGGGCACCGGACCCTGGAGACTGGGGGGTCCACACGAACGGATCCGGTCGCGGCCGGCGACGCGCGCAACGAGGGGGACGCATGCGGGACAGCCATCGGGCGGAAGCCGAACGGCTGTTGGTACGTGCCGTGGAGGAAGAGGCACGGCGGACAGGGGGCAGGACGGACTCCGGGGCGCTGCTGGCGCGGGCGCGGGGCGCGCTCGACACCATGGCGGCGGGCGCGGCCGACGAGTACGCCGCGTACACCCGGGCGCTGGACGCGGCGGGGGCGGGCCAGCAGCCGCTGTCGGCGCGCTTCAGCCGGGCGACCCTCGGAACTCCCCTGCTGGTGACGGGTGTTGCCGCGGCGGCCGCCTTCGGCGCGGATCTGGCGCTCGGCACCGCTGCCGGGCTCGCGCTGGGCGCGGGCGCGGTCGTCGCCGCCGCCGGGACGACCGCGACGGTGGCGCGGGTGACCGCCTCGCACTGGCCCGCGGCCCATCGCAGGGCGGGCGAGCGGAACCAGCCGGGCGGACCCGAGCAGTTGCGGCTGGAGTGGCTGACGGCCCTGGAGGTACGGGGCATCCGCCCGTTCCTCGACCAGCAGCGCATGCTGACCGCCTCCACCCGTAAGCCCAAGAAGGCCGGCGCCTCGGTGGTGGCGCAGCTGCGCGGCGGTGACCGCAGCGCAGCCGCACGCACCCGCTCACTCCTCGAACAGTCCTTCGGCCATCTGCCCGCCGCCGACGGTCCGTTCGCGGGCCGCCGCACCGAACTGGCGCAGATCGCCCAGTGGGTGCACGCGGCCCGCGCGGCGACCGAGACCCGGCCGACCGTGGTCGTCCTGCACGGCACCCCGGGGTCCGGGCGCACCACACTCGCCGTACGGGCCGCGCACGCGCTGAAGGACCAGTTCCGCGGGGCGTGCGTGGTGGACCTGCGGGGCGGTGTCTCCGGCGAGACGCCGCTGCCGACCCGGGACGCCCTGCTGCACCTGCTCAACCGGCTGGGTGCGCCGCGCGAGCAGCTGCTCTTCCGGGAGAGGTCGTCCGCCGAGCAGCAGGTGCGGCGCCTGAGCGAGCTCTACCACCAGCATCTGACGGGTACGCCCGTCACGATCGTCCTGGACGACGCCACGGACGCCGCCCAGGTCCGCACGCTGGTCCCCGAGCGCTCCGACAGCCTGGTCCTGGTCACGTCCCGCGAACCGCTGGAGCTGCCCGAGGACATCCCGGCCCGGGTGTACCAGCTGCCGGTCGGCGGTCTGGACGCGGCGGGCGCCGAGGAGGTGCTGCGGGAGTCGGCCCTCGTTCCCCAAGCTCTCGACTCCGCTCGAGCAGGGGAGGCCCCTATGGAGACCGGTCCGTACGACTACCCGTCGACGGACACCGTCGTCGAGCTGTGCGGCGGGCTGCCGCTCGCGCTGCGGGTCGTGGGTTCCGCGCTCGGCGCGCGCTCTCGTGCCGAACTCGCCGCCGCCCTCGGGGCGTACGGCCCGGTCGCGCCCGTCGAGCGGGCCCTCTGGCTGCGCTACACCGACCAGTCCGAGGCGGCCCGCCGGCTGCTGCGCCGGCTCGCCCTGGCCGGCCGGGCGAGTCTCGGGGCCGCGGCGGCGGCGTCGCTGCTCTCCTCGGACGAGCAGGAGGCCGGCCGGCTGCTGGAGCTGCTGGCCCGGGCCGGGCTCCTGGTGCATGTGCGGGGCACCCGCTACCGGCTGCACGACCTCGTACGGGACTTCGCGCTGGCCCGGCTGCTCGACGAGGAGCCCGCGGCCGACCGTACGGCCGCGCAGGAACGCCTCATCCAGAACTACGCGGAGCTCGCCGACGCCGTGATCCGCATGGTCGACGGCAAGATGTCCACCCGCGCGGGGCAGTTCGGCTCGCACGGCTTCAGCTCGCTGGACGCCGCCCTGCGCTGGCTGGACGACGAGTCCAGCTTCATCACCTCCGCGCTGCGGCACGCCGAGGGCGTCGACCAGGCGGCGGTGCTCCATCTGCTGGGCGCGCTCTGCGACTACTGCCTGCTGCGCGGCGACCTCTACCGGCTCGGTGAGATCAGCGAGCTGACGCAGGCCGTCGACCAGGGGCTGCTGGAGCGCTCGGTGCAGTGGCGTACGGGGATCGCGGCCCGGCAGCTCGGCGAGCTCGACAAGGCCCGCACCACGCTGTCCTCGGTCGTCGGCCTCTACCGCGAGGCACAGAACGACGCGGGCGCCGCGCTGGCGCTCTGCTCGCTGGGCATCACCCTGCACCACCAGGGCAATCTCACCGAGGCGTCGGCCCGGCTGCGGGAGGCGCTGGCGCTTCAGGCATCCCCGGAGCAGGCCGAGGACCGGGCCTGGTCGCTGCACGCCCTGGCGGCCGTGGAGCGCGACCGGGCCAATCTGCCCGAGGCCCTCACCCTGCTGGACACGGCGCTGGCCCTGCACCGCGAGGGCGAGTCGCTGCACGGCGAGGCCTGGTCGCACTTCCAGCTCGGCCAGGTCTGTCTGCGCCTCGGCGAGGTCGCCAGGGCCCAGGAGGAGCTGTCCGCCGCGCTGGACCTGTACGGGCGCACCCGGGACGAGCGCGGGGAGGCCTGGGCCCTGACCCAGCTGGCCCGCGCCCGGCTGCTCGACGGCGAGACGGCTCCGGCCGTGGAGCAGCTGCGCGGCGCCCTCGCCCGGCACCGGGGCAACGAGGACGCGCGGGGCGAGGCGTGGACGCGGTACTACCTCGGGCAGGCGCTGGAGGAGGACGGCGACACGGATCAGGCGGTACGGGAGCTGGAGCGGGCCCGCACGATGTTCTCCCGGATGCGGGACGTGTACGGACTGGCCTGCGCCCGCCACCACTCGGGGCGCGTCACCCGTGACCAGCGGGCCGCGCAGACCGGCAACCTGCGCAACTCCGGCTTCGCCCGGCAGCTCCTGGTGGACGCCCGGGCCGACTTCCGGCGGATCGGGGTGCCGCACGGCGAGGCCTGGACCTGCCTGGAACTGGCCCTGGTCGACGGCGGGAACAACCGCGCCGCCCAGGCGCTGGAGCTCTGCGGCGAGGCGATCACCCTGTTCGCCTCGTACGGCGATGCCCGGGGCGGCGACTGGGCGGCGTTCCTGCGGTGCACCCTGCTGCCGTACGCCTCACCGGGCGGCAGCGAGGTGGGCACGGCGGTGGCGCAGCAGGAGCTGGCCGATCTGGTGGAGGCCGCCCACCCGCTGCGCGACGCCCAGCTGGAGGACTGCGCCGAGGCCTTCCGGGTGGTCCTGAACCGCGGGGTGGACCTGGACGACGGCTGGCAGGCCTGGCGTCTCGGCCTGACGCCGTCCCGGCACGCCCGCGAGGTGATGGGCGTCGCCGTGGGCGTACGTCCGTAGGCATCGGTCCTACGCGCGGGGCAGGCCGAGCCGGCCGCGGGTGGCGAGGAGCAGCACGGCGGCCGCGGCCGTGGAGCTCACGAGGAAGGCGTGCCCCGCGTACGCCGGGTCCAGCGAGGGGAACATGTCCGTGAAGGCGACCGAAAAGTAGTTGTTGACGCTGGTGTGCAGCAGCATGGCCAGCAGCAGGGCCTGCCGGGTGTGGTTGAAGACCCAGGTCATCACGAAGCTGAAGGCGATCGTGGTGGCGATGAATTCCACGGGCGTCCACCAGAGGACGTGCGGGCCGCCCCAGTCGCTGAGGTACAGCGGCAGGTGCCAGGCGCCCCACAGCGGGCCGAGGACCAGCGTGCCGCGGACGGGGCCGAACCTGTCCTGCAGCCGGGGCATCGCGAAGTCGCGCCAGCCCGGCTCCTCGGCGACACCGGTGGTGACCATCTGGAGGGCCAGGCCGGGCAGGAAGGCGACCAGCACGACGGCGCTCGGCATGACCGGGCTCTCGCCGCCCAGGGCGTACAGCGTGAGGACGAGGACGAGCGGCACGGTGACGATGATCGCGGCCCACCAGCGCCAGCCGACCCGCCACTTGGTCATCCGGCCTGCCCAGGCCCGGAGGCCGGGGCGTCCGTCGGCGACGGCGGTGACGACGAGCGCGGAGAGGATCGGGCCCAGGTAGGCGCCCGGGAGGACCCCCAGCAGCTGGCCGGTGACCTCGCCCCCGGGGAAGGTGAAGTCCAGGACGCCCTGGCCGTTCCCGGACAGGATGTACGGCACCCAGGCCACCCAGCTCAGCGCGAACGCCAGCGAGAAGAACCAGGTGAGGGGGCGGCGGCTCATGCCGGCCCGCCATCCTCCGCGCGGCTCGGGCGTGCTGGGCGCCGGAGGGGAGCCGGGGATGAGCTGTGTCCCGGCGCTCATCGGGCGGTCCTCTCCGGGGAGCGGGCGCGGCGGTGGTCCGCGACGAGGGCGATCCCGCAGGCCAGGGCGGCCAGCCCCGCGGCGACGGAGACGGCCGTGGCGATCCCGCCCATCATCGAGGTGACCGCGTTGCAGACAGCGCAGAGCAGGAGCAGCAGCCAGAGCACGGGACGTGCGGGCCGCCGGGAGGAATCAGCCATCGTCTTCTCCTTGTCCGAGGGGGAGTTGGGCACGGAAAGGACGCTACGGAGGCGGCGCGGTGGCGACGATCCCGCCAGGTGGAGGACCGGGGTACAGCAGGCTGTACCTGCCGTCCCCCGCCCGTCGCGCACCCGCCGGGAGATGCCATAGTGGCGCGGCACCAGGAGGTGGAGATGCCCGCGCACGACGCCCCGCCGGCGACCGCACAGGAACCAGCCCGCCCCTGGGACGTGTTCGCCCGCGCCCGGACCGCTCTCGACGCCTTCGAGCATCTCGTCGGCGGCATCGGTACGGCGATCCTCGCCCTGATCACGCTGCTGTGGCTGGTGTTCACCGCCGCCGCGTGCCTCTTCGGGGTCGGCCTGTTCCTGGTGCCGGGCACCCTGAGGGCGCTGCGCGCCGTCGCCGGACGCGAACGCGTGCGGCTGTCCCGGTGGGGGCCGGAGGTCATCGGGCCGGGGCCCTCACCGACCGGGCTGCGGCAGGCCGTCGCCGACCCGGCCACCCGGCGCGAGGTGGGCTGGGTGGCCTCGCACGCCCTCCTCGGAACGGTGCTGGGCCTGGTCGGGCTGACGCTGCCCCTCACCTCGGCGACGGATGCCGCGTTCCCGCTGTGGTGGTCGTTCGTACCGCCCTCGGAGGCCACCCCGTCCCTGGGCCTGTGGACCGTGACGGACTGGCCGGGGGCCTTCGCGGTCAGTCTGCTGGGAATCGGATGGTTCGCCGTCACCCTGGCCGTCGCGCCCGGCATGGCGCGGCTCCAGGCGTGGCCGGGGCGGCGGCTGCTCACCCCTCCGCCCGGCACCGACCTCGTGACGCGCGTCGCCGAGCTCACCGCGACCCGCGCCGCCGCACTGGACGCGCACGCCACCGAGCTGCGGCGCATCGAACGGGCCCTGCACGACGGCACCCAGAACCGGCTGGTCGCGGTGACGGTGCTGCTGGGGGCGTCCCGCCGGGCGGTGTCCCGGGGCTCCGCCGACGCCGACGCCCTGCTGGAACGGGCCCAGGACGCCGCCGAGCAGGCACTCGCGGAACTGCGCGCGGTCGTACGGGGCATCCTGCCGCCGGTGCTGGCCGACCGGAGCCTGACGGACGCGCTCTCGGGGCTGGCCGGCAGCTGCCCGGTGCCCTGCCGGGTCGACGCGGACGTGGAGGGGCGGTTCGCCGCGTCGGTCGAGGCGACCGCCTACTTCGTGGTGGCGGAGGCGCTCACCAACGTCGCCCGGCACAGCGGGGCACGGGCCGCGTCGGTCACGGTCCGCCACCGCGACGGACGGCTGTGGCTCAAGGTCACCGACGACGGCCGCGGCGGAGCGGACGAGCACGGCGGGTCCGGCCTGGCCGGCATCCGTAAGCGCGTCGAGGCGCTGGACGGCGTACTCACCCTGGCCAGCCCACCCGGCGGGCCCACGACACTGGAGGCCGGACTGCCATGCGGATCGTGATCGCGGAGGACGACCCGCTGCTGAGGGAGGGGCTCGCGCTGCTGCTGCGCGCGGAGGGCCTCGACGTCGTGGCGACCGCGGGTACCCCGGACGTCTTCCTGGCGGCGGTGGACGAGCACCGGCCGGACCTCGCGATCGTCGACGTACGGATGCCTCCGACGCACACCGACGAGGGAATCAGGGCGGCCGTGGAGGCGCGGCGCCGTCAGCCGGGGCTCGCGGTCCTCGTGCTGTCCGCCTACGTCGAGCAGGCCTTCGCCACCGACCTCCTCGCCGACGGCAGCGCCCGGCTCGGGTATCTGCTCAAGGAGCGGGTCGGCCGGGTCGAGGAGTTCCTCACGGCTCTGGAGCGGGTCGCGGACGGCGGCACGGCCATCGACCCCGAGGTGGTCGCGCAGCTCTTCGCGCGGACCCGCCCCGACACCCGTCTGGACCGGCTCAGCCCGCGCGAACGGGAGGTCCTGGCGCTGATGGCGGAGGGCCTGGGCAACGCGGCGATCGCCGAGCGGCTCGTGGTGACGGACGGCGCCGTCCACAAGCACATCCGGAGCATCTTCGCCAAGCTCGGCCTGGCGCCCGCCGACGGCACGGACCGCCGGGTCGCGGCCGTGCTGCGCCATCTGAACGACGCGCACCGGCGGGCCTGAGGGACGGCGCGGGCCACCTCCGCCCCGTACGGGGAAGGGGGGTGGCCCCGCCGTGTCAGCCCTTGCCCGAGGCGGTCGCCTTCGTGCCGGCCGCCTTCGTCCCGGCGCCGGAGGACGCCTCCGCCGGCTCTCCGTCGGTGTCACCCGGCCGGGCCGCCGGGTCGGGGGTCTCCTCGAAGTCGACCTTGCCCATGTGGCGGTTCATCGACTTCATCAGGAGCCATGTCCCGACGGCGAGTGCCGCGAAGACGAGGAAGCCGAGGACGCCGGGGGTCACCTTGTTCTTGTCGAGCTCATCGGCGGCGAGCGGAACGAGCTGCGTCAGTGCCTGGGTCGCGTACATATCAGGCATTGTCGCGGATGCCCGCGAAGAGGTCGCTCTCGGGGAGGGAGGTATCGACCAGAGACTTGGCGAGCTCGTACTCCTCGGTCGGCCAGACCTCCCGCTGGACGTCCATCGGCACCCGGAACCAGCCGCCGTCCGGATCGATCTGCGTGGCGTGCGCGATCAGCGCCTTGTCACGGATCTCGAAGAAGTCGTCGCACGGGATGTGCGTGGTCAGCGTGCGCTCGGCGCGCTCGAACTGCTTCCAGCGCTCCAGCCAGTCGCCGTACGGGGACTCCAGTCCACGGGCGAGCAGCGCCTCGTGCAGGGCGACCGTGCGCGGCTTGTTGAAGCCCTGGTTGTAGTAGAGCTTCTGCGGCTGCCAGGCCGGGCCGAACTCCGCCTCGGGGAACCTCTCGGTGTCCCCGGCCCCCTCGAACGCGATCATCGAGATCGTGTGGGTCTTGATGTGGTCGGGGTGCGGGTATCCGCCGTTCTCGTCGTAGGTGGTGATCACCTGCGGCCGGAACGCGCGGATCTTCGCGACGAGGCGCCCCGCCGCCGTCTCGTCGTCCTCCAGGGCGAAGCAGCCCTCGGGCAGCGGGGGCAGCGGATCGCCCTCGGGCAGACCCGAGTCGACGAAGCCGAGCCACTCCTGCTTGACGCCCAGGATCTCCCGGGCCTCGTCCATCTCCTTCTTGCGCACCTCGTGGATGTTCGCCTCGATGTACGCGTCCCCCTGGAGCTTCGGGTTGAGGATGGATCCCCGTTCGCCCCCTGTGCAGGTGACGACCAGGACGTCCACCCCCTCGGACACGTACTTGGCCATGGTGGCCGCGCCCTTGCTCGACTCGTCGTCGGGGTGGGCGTGGACGGCCATCAGTCTCAGCTGCTCGGTCAAGACTCGGTCCTCAGTGATTGGTCGCAGTGGTCGGCTTCTATAGTGACTGAACCGGGGGGTGGAAAATTCCTCGATCCCCGGTACGGGAGGAACGATCATGGCAGCGGTGCGCGAGGCCTTGCCCGAGGGGCGCTACGGCCGGTCGCAGGACGAACGCGCGGACCGCAAGCTGAAGATCATCGGCTCGGTTCTGGGTGTCGCCTTCCTCGCTGTGATCGGCTGGTTCGGATACGCGTACGTCGCCGGTACGGACGTCAGCGCCGAGCTCATCAAGTCGAGGATCGTCTCCGACAGCCGCGCCGAGGCCCACCTGGAGGTCCGCAAGGACCGGGACGCCGACGGGCACTGCACGCTCCGCGCCCTGAGCGAGGACGGCGGGGAGGTCGGCCGGGCCGACTTCCGGTTCGACGAGCGGTCCGAGCGGATCGACGAGGTCGTCACCCTGCGCACCACCTCCAGGGCCACGGCGGTGGAACTCAAGGGCTGCGCCTCGGGCGGCTGAGCGCACCGCGACGCCCACGGCCGGCCGCGCGCCGGGGCGCGCGCCGTCCTCACCCCCACGATTCGGGGCTGACCTGCGCCGATGTGCGTGTGACGTTTTACCTTCTCCCCCTTTTCGCGCGGAATTGTTAGGCTCGTTGTTTCGCCCACCCGTGGCAGCGCATGCTTGGGGTAGGGCGTTGCTTTGTATTCCCAGCACCGACGAGGAGCACCCTGTGACCCAGACCAGCGATAACGTCACCTGGCTCACGCCGGAGGCGTACAACCAGCTGAAGGCCGAGCTGGAGTACCTGTCTGGTCCCGCGCGCACGGAGATCTCCGTCAAGATCGCGGCGGCCCGGGAGGAGGGTGACCTCCGTGAGAACGGCGGGTACCACGCGGCCAAGGAGGAGCAGGGCAAGATGGAGCTCCGGGTCCGTCAGCTGACCCAGCTCCTGGAGCACGCGAAGGTCGGCGAGGCACCTGCCGACGACGGCGTGGTCGAGCCCGGCATGGTCGTGACCATCGCCTTCGACGGCGACCCCGACGACACGGTCACCTTCCTGCTCGCCTCCCGTGAGTACGCGAGCGCCGACATCGAGACCTACTCCCCCCAGTCCCCGCTCGGCACCGGCGTGAATGGCAAGCGGATGGGCGAGACCGCGGAGTACGAGCTGCCGAACGGCAAGAAGGCCACGGTGAAGATCGTCTCGGCGAAGCCCTACACGGGCTGACCCGAACCCCTTGCGCAGAGGAGCCCCGGCCGCGGACGCGGCCGGGGCTCCCTCGTGTGCGGGGTCAGGCCGTGGCCGAGCGGTACCTGCGGACCGCCAGGGTCCGGAAGACCGCGACGATCACGACCGACCAGATCACCGAGGCGAGGATCGGGTGCTGCATCGGCCAGGCGTCCGGGGTGACGAAGCCGGGCGGCAGGTTGCCGAACAGCTCGCGGCAGGCCTGCACGGTGGCGCTGAAGGGGTTCCACTCGGCGATGTGGCGCAGGACCGTCGGCATCTGGTTGGCGTCCACGAAGGCGTTCGAGATGAACGTCAGCGGGAAGAGCCAGATCAGTCCGCCGGACGTGGCCGCCTCCGGGGTGCGCACGATCAGGCCGATCATCGCGCCGATCCAGGAGAAGGCGTAGCCGAGGAGGAGCAGCAGCAGGAAGCCGAGCAGCACCCTGCCGATGTTCTCGTGGGTCCGCCAGCCGATGATCAGCGCGACACCGGCGAGGACGACGAGGGTGAGCGCGGTCTGGACGAGGTCGGCGAGCGTACGTCCGGTGAGCACGGCGCCCCGGGCCATCGGCAGTGACCTGAAGCGGTCGATCAGCCCCTTGTGCATGTCGTCCGCGATGCCCGCTCCCGCGCCGGCGGTGGCGAAGGTGACGGTCTGGGCGAAGATCCCGGCCATCAGGAACTCCTTGTAGGCCGTCGACGAGAGCGAACCGCCGACCTTGATCGATCCGCCGAACACATAGGTGAACAGCACCACGAACATGATGGGCTGCACCAGGCCGAAGATCACCATCTCGGGGATCCTGACCATCCTGATCAAGTTACGCCGCGCGACGACCAGCGAGTCGGCCACCGAGCGGCCGAGCGCCCCGCGGGTCTTGAGCTGCGGCACGTTCGGTGTGTCCGTGACGGCGCTCACTGCCCGTCCTCCTTCCGGCCCTCTGCGGCCTCGGTCGATGCGTTCTCGCCGTTCTTCCCCAGCTCGGCGGCGTGGCCGGTGAGCGAGATGAAGACGTCGTCGAGGGTGGGGCGGCGCAGGCCGATGTCGTCGATCTCCACGCCGTGGGCGTCGAGGTCGCGGATGACCTCGGCGAGCAGCTTGGCCCCGCCGGTGACCGGGACCGTCAGCTTGCGGGTGTGCTCGGCGACGGCGATCTCCCCCTTGCCGTACGTGGCGAGCACCGAGCGGGCCGGTCCGATCTCGTCCGGCCGGTGCACGACGACCTCGACGCGCTCGCCGCCCGTACGGGCCTTGAGCTGGTCGGAGGTGCCGCGGGCGATGACCTTGCCGTGGTCGATGACGCAGATGTCGTGGGCCAGGTGGTCGGCCTCCTCCAGGTACTGCGTGGTCAGCAGCAGCGTCGTACCGCCCGCGACGAGCTCCTCGATGACCTCCCAGAGCTGCTGCCGGTTGCGCGGGTCGAGCCCGGTGGTGGGCTCGTCCATGAACATCACCGGCGGGGAGACGACGAGCGCCGCCGCCAGGTCGAGGCGGCGGCGCATGCCTCCGGAGTACGTCTTCGCGGTGCGGTCGGCGGCGTCGGCGAGGTTGAACTTCTCCAGGAGCTCCCCCGCCCGCTTCTTCGCGTCGCGTGCGCCCATCTGGTAGAGCTGCCCGACCATCTGGAGGTTCTCGCGGCCGGTGAGGTATTCGTCGACGGCCGCGAACTGGCCGGAGAGGCCGATCGAGCGGCGTACCTCGTCGGGGTTCTTCAGGACGTCGATGCCCGCCACGACAGCCTGCCCGCTGTCCGGCTGGATCAGGGTGGTCAGGACGCGGACCGCGGTCGTCTTGCCGGCGCCGTTGGGCCCCAGCAGGCCGAGGACGGTGCCTTCGGGTACGTCGAGGTCGACGCCGTCCAGTGCTCGTACATCGCCGAAGGTCTTCACCAGGCCTTCGGCGTAAATGGCGCCTGGCATACGGGATTCCCCCAGTTGCTTTCGCGTGAATTCCTGAGCGGATCGTAGGGTTCCCGACCCCTCGGGGCCGGGAACACCGGAGTGTTCGGCGATGCACGGTAACGCGATACATCGCGACTCACAACAGGTTTTCGGAAAGGGACCCGCCCGCCCGGGAAGACCTGGGGAAGACCTGGGGAACCCCTGGGGCACGCCTCAGCAGCGCACCAGGTAGCCCGCGGTCCGCAGCGCGGCGGCGACCTCCTCGCAGTGCTCGGGGCCCTTGGTCTCCAGGTGGAGTTCCACCTCGGCCTCGGTGAGCCCGAGCCGTGGGTCGGTCCGCACGTGCTGGATGTCGAGCACGTTGGCGTCGGCGACGGACAGGGTGGCGAGCATCGCGGCCAGCGCCCCCGGCCGGTCCGTGAGCCGCAGCCGCAGGCTCAGGTAGCGGCCCGCGGCGACCATGCCGTGGGTCAGGATGCGCTGCATCAGCAGGGGGTCCACGTTGCCGCCCGACAGCACGGCGACGACGGGCCCGCGGAACGCCTTCGGGTCGCTCAGCAGCGCGGCGACGGGGCTCGCCCCTGCCGGTTCGACGACCATCTTGGCGCGTTCCAGGCAGAGCAGCAGCGCGCTGGAGAGCTCGTCCTCGGAGACCGTACGGACCTCGTCGACCAGCTCCTGGACCAGCGGGAACGTGAGGTCGCCGGGGCGGCCCACCTTGATCCCGTCGGCCATGGTCTGCACCGAGTCCAGCGCCACCGGGTGGCCGGCGGACAGCGAGGGCGGGAAGGCGGCCGCTCCCGCCGCCTGGACGCCGACGACCTTGACGTCGGGGCGCAGCGCCTTCACCGCGACCGCGATGCCGGCGGCCAGGCCGCCCCCGCCGATGCCGACGACGACCGTGCGGACCTCCGGGCACTGTTCGAGGATCTCCAGGCCGACGGTGCCCTGGCCCGCGATGATGTCCGGGTGGTCGAAGGGGTGGATGAAGACGGCGCCGGTCTGCTCGGCGTACTCCTGGGCGGCGGCGAGCGTCTCGTCGACGACATGGCCCTGGAGCCGGACCTCCGCGCCGTACTCCCGGGTCGCCGCGACCTTCGGCAGAGGGGCGCCGACGGGCATGAAGACCGTGGAGCGTACGCCGAGCAGCGAAGAGGCGAGTGCGACACCCTGCGCATGGTTTCCGGCACTCGCGGCCACCACGCCTGCCGCCCTCTCGACGGGGCTGAGCCCGGCGATCCGCACGTACGCGCCGCGCAGTTTGAACGACCCGGTGCGCTGGAGGTTCTCGCACTTGAGGTGGACCGGTGCGCCGACGAGTGAGCTGAGGTGGCGACTGCCTTCCATCCCGGTCGTTCTGGCCACCCCGGACAGCATCTTCTGCGCCCCTCGGATGTCGTCGAGGATCAGCGGAGGGAAGGGGCCTGACGTACGGAAGCTCATGGCAGCAAGTCTTGCAGCTCGGAGCGGTCGGGGCCGTCGCATCTCATGGCGGCCTGCGGTGGTGTCCACAGGTTTGTGCAGCGCTGGTACACGTTGCCCCGTGGCCGCGTACTCTGTCCCCCACCCATCCGACACCGCACGAAGAGAGCCTCCGGCCATGCCCCCTCAGGACATGACGACTGCTGCGTCTCCTTCCGGGGGCGCGACCCCCGGACATCCGGGAACCGACCACCTGCTCGACGCTCTCCAGCACCAGGTGGCCGTCTTCGCCCGCCGTGCCGAGCAGACCCGCCTCGGCGGTGTCGGCCAGGTCCGCAACTCGATGGACCGGGCGGCCTACCTGCTGCTCAACCGGCTCGACGTGGAAGGCCCCATGGGCGTCAAGGCGCTGGCCGCGGGCATGGGGATCGACTCGTCGACCGTGACCCGGCAGGTCGCGCCGCTCGTCGACACCGGTCTGGTCAAGCGCACCTCGCACCCGGAGGACGGGCGCGCCGTCGTGCTCCAGCTGTCGCCGCGCGGCCAGTCCCGGCTGGAGGAGGTCCGCGCCTCGCGGCGTGAGCTGATGTCCCAGGTGACCGACGGCTGGACCGAGGAGGAGCGCGACACGTTCTGCGCCCTGCTGACCCGGTTCAACGGCTCGCTGGCGGCCCGGCAGTCGGCGCACCAGTCGGCCCAGGAGAACTGACGGGCTCTCCCGGCCTGTCCCTCCGGCCCGGCGGATCTACCCTGGAAGTGCCTGCACTCGCGAGTCGAGGAGGCCCGCCATGACACGGAAGATCGCCGACTGCCGTAGGTACCCGAGCGTCATGAACTGCACCCTCACCATCTCCGGTGAGGAGGACGAGGTCGTCCGGGCAGCCGCCGAGCACGCGGTATCGGTCCATGAGCACACGGACAGCCCGGAGCTGCGTGAACAGATCCGGGCCTCGCTGGAGGACGAGAAGGTAGCTGTCTGACGCCGGTACGCACGCCGTCCGGCGGCCGGGACCGGTCCCGGCCGCCGGACGGATCCGTGTCAGCCCAGCGCCTGCGTCAGGTCGGCCAGCAGGTCGTCGGCGTTCTCGATGCCGACGGACAGCCGGACCAGGTCGGCCGGGACCTCCAGCAGGGAGCCCGCGGTGGACGCGTGCGTCATGCGGCCGGGGTGCTCGATCAGCGACTCCACACCACCGAGGGACTCACCGAGCGTGAAGAGCTTCGCCCGGTTGCAGACCTCGACCGCCGCCTCCTCGCCGCCCGCGACGCGGAACGACACCATCCCGCCGAACGCCTTCATCTGCTTGGCGGCGACCTCGTGGCCCGGGTGCTCCGGCAGGCCCGGGTAGAGGACCTGGGTGACCTTCGGGTGCCGGGTCAGCAGGTCGGCGACCTTGGTGGCGTTCGCGTCGTGACGGTCCATGCGGACCGCGAGGGTCTTGATGCCGCGCAGCACCAGCCACGCGTCGAACGGCCCGGCGACCGCGCCCATCGCGTTCTGGTGGTACGCCAGTTCCTCGGCCAGCTCCGGGTCGCCGACGACGAGCGCGCCGCCCACGACGTCCGAGTGGCCGCCCATGTACTTGGTGGTGGAGTGCACGACGACGTCCGCGCCGAGCGCGAGCGGCTGCTGGAGGTAGGGGCTGGCGAAGGTGTTGTCGACGACCAGCCGCACGCCCGCCTGCCGGGCCACGCCGGCGACGGCGGCGATGTCGGTGATGCCGAGCAGCGGGTTCGACGGCGTCTCCACCCAGATCGCCTTGGTGCGCGGGGTGAGCGCCGCGCGTACCGCGCTCACGTCCGAGGTGTCGGCGACCGAGAACTCCACGCCCCAGCGCGAGGCGACCTTCGCGAACAGGCGGAACGTGCCGCCGTACGCGTCGTTCGGGATGACCACGTGGTCGCCGGGGGTCAGCAGCGTACGCAGGAGGCAGTCCTCGGCGGCGAGGCCGGACGCGAAGGCGAGTCCGCGGCGGCCGCCCTCCAGTGCGGCGAGGTTCTCCTCCAGTGCGGTGCGGGTGGGGTTGGCGCTGCGGCTGTACTCGTAACCGCCGCGCAGTCCGCCGACGCCGTCCTGCTTGTACGTGGACACCTGGTAGATCGGCGGGACCACGGCGCCGGTGAGGGGATCCGCCGTGTTGCCGGCGTGGATCGCAAGGGTCTCGAAGCTGTGCTGGTCGCTCATGGGGCCCGAGCGTAGTTCGTCGGGAGGGCAGTTACAGGCCACTCGCCGCCCGGTTACCCGTCCGGGGACAATGGGCCGCATGGAGATTCTGTGGTTCCTGCTCGCCGTGTGCATGCTCGTCGCCGTCGTCGGCCCGCTCATGCTGCGGCGCCGTGGCGGTATCCGCCTGGTCGCGCCCGGTTCGCCCGACGCCGCCGACCCGGACACGTACGGCTTCGCACGCCAGGAGGAGCTGGACGTCCGGATGCCGGGCCCCGACCAGGACCTCCTCGACGTGCTCGACGTCGTCCAGGGCACGGGGAGCTGGCGGGCCGCCTCGCAGCTGCTCGCGGGGACGCCCAAGGAGAGCGAGATCCGCTGGCAGCGGGTGCAGGCGTTCGCCGGTGCGGCCTCCCTGGAGCTGGCGCAGCGGCCGGGTGCCGGCGGGGCGTGGCTGAGGACGTGGCGGGCCGAGGCGCCGAAGGACGCGGGCGCGGCGGCGGTGCACGCGGAGTTCCTGGTGCAGCAGGCGTGGCGCACGGGCACCGTGGGCACGGACGACTTCCGGATCATCCTGGAGGAGGCCCGTACGGTCTGCGGCGAGGCGGCCCTGCTGGCCCCGGGCGACCCCGTCCCGTACATCGTCGAGCTGGCCGTCGCCCGTGGACTGGGCTACTCCCACGAGGAGTTCGACCAGCTCTGGGCGAAGATCATCGACCGTGCCCCGGCGCACATGGGCGCGCACATCGCGGCCCTGCACTTCTGGTGCGAGAAGTGGCACGGCTCACGCGAGGAGGCCGACCGCTTCGCGACGACGGCCGCCGCCCGCGCCCCGCAGGGCTCGCTGCTGGCCGCGCTGCCGCTCTTCGCGGTGTACGAGCACCTGCCCGAGGTCAACCTGGTGCAGGGCTTCTACCGCGGTGTCGTGGTGACGAAGGCGGTCGAGGGCGCGATGTTCGCGGTGCACGCGGCGCGCGCCGACGACCCGATGCTCGCCCACGTCCGGCACCTGCTGGTCCTCTTCCTGGTCCGCATGGAACGCTGGTCGGAGGCGATGCACCAGCTCGTCCACATCGACGGCCATGTGGGCGCGCTGCCCTGGACCCAGAGCTCCGACCCGGCCGCCGAGTACACGGTGTACCGGGCGCTGGCCGTCGCCGGGTACGAGGCGAACGGCGGCAGCCCCGCGACGCTGCTCCACTGACCCCGGCACGACCTGCCCCCTCCGGATTGGACCGGCACACCCATGGCACGACTGATCCCGCTGATCCTGATAGCCCTCGCCGTCTGGTTCTGGCTGCGGGCCCGCAGGAAGACCGCCGCGTACATGGCCTCCTACGAGTCACCGGCCGGCGGTGACCGCGAGGCCGGTCCGGACCGCGCCGCCGGCCCGGACCGCGAGGCCGGCGAGCGCCGCGATCCCCCGGCCCCCGCGGCCTGAGACCCGGAATCCACGGCGCCCCCGCGGCGTTGTACGGAGCGAACCCCGACCCCGGAGGAGCCCCCGCATGTTCCTGACCCACCGCACCCCGCAGCTCCCCACCCCGGAGGAGGCCCTGCGCGGTCGTCCCACCCCCGAGTTCACCGTGCCGTCCCGCCACACGGTCCTCGGCAACCCGCTGACCGGCCCGTATCCGCAGGGCCTGGAGGTCGCCGACTTCGCGCTGGGCTGTTTCTGGGGTGCCGAACGCAAGTTCTGGCAGACGGAGGGCGTCTGGACGACGCTCGTCGGCTACCAGGGCGGCTACACCGAGAATCCCTCGTACGAGGAGACCTGCTCGGGTCTGACCGGCCACACGGAGGCGGTCCGTGTCGTCTTCGACCCGAAGGTCGTCAGCTACGCGGACCTGCTGAAGGTCTTCTGGGAGTCCCACAACCCGACCCAGGGCTTCCGCCAGGGCAACGACGTGGGTACGCAGTACCGCTCGGCCCTCTACACCCACTCCCCCGAGCAGGCGGAGGCCGCGCAGGCGTCCCGCGAGGCGTACCAGCAGGTGCTGACGGGCGCCGGCTTCAAGGAGATCACCACGGAGATCCTCCCGGCCGAGGGCCGCACCTTCTGGCCCGCCGAGCCGTACCACCAGCAGTACCTCGACAAGAACCCCGACGGCTACTGCGGCATCGGCGGCACGGGCGCCACGCTGGAGTCCCCCTCGGAGACCAACTGGGGCCGCGCCTGCCCGACCGGCATCGCCCCGGCGCCCAGCGCCTCCGAGTGACCTGACGGAGCCGGCCGCGTGGGGCGGCCGGCCCGGGGCGGTGGGACGACGCCCTGAATCACCCTCTGCCCGCGGCATATCTGCCGCGGGCAGATATGCGTGATGCGGGGGCCCGGGTGGGCCAAGAGTGGAGGGAACGCGGCCGCCCAGGCCGCCGCCCCTCACCGGGAGGTCCGATGTCGCCCCACCCCGCCGCCCACCCACGCGCCGCCGACGAGGACACACCGTCGACACGGTTCGACGACCACCTCGCCGCCCAGCTCCTCGCCCAGCGGATCGTCTTCCTCGGCACCCAGGTGGACGAGGTCTCCGCCAACCGGGTCTGCGCCCAGCTGCTGCTGCTGTCCGCCGAGGACCCCCGCACCGACATCAGCCTGTACATCAACAGCCCCGGCGGCTCGGTGACGGCGGGGCTGGCCATCTACGACACGATGCAGCTCATCCCGAACGACGTCTCCACCCTCGCCATGGGGTTCGCCGCGTCCATGGGGCAGTTCCTGCTCACCGTCGGGACCGAGGGCAAGAGGTACGCCCTGCCGAACGCGCGGATCATGATGCACCAGCCCTCGGCGGGCATCGGCGGCACCGCCTCCGACATCGCGATCCAGGCGGAGAACCTCGAGTTCACGAAGCAGGCGGTCGAGCGGATCACCGCGGCGCACACCGGGCAGTCCGCGGAGACGATCTCCCGGGACGGTGACCGCGACCGCTGGTTCACGGCCGGGCAGGCCAAGGAGTACGGCATGGTCGACCACGTCGTCGAGTCGCTCGACGACGTGCGCCCGGCCGGTTCACGGCGACGGATGGGACTCTGACATGGGCCAGTACACGATTCCGAACGTCGTCGAGCGCACCCCGCAGGGCGAGCGGTCCTACGACGTGTTCAGCCGGCTCCTGTCCGAGCGGATCATCTTCATCGGTACGGAGATCGACGACGGGGTCGCCAACGTCGTCATCGCCCAGCTGCTCCACCTGGAGTCGTCGAACCCCGGGGGTGAGATCGCGGTCTACCTCAACTCTCCCGGCGGCTCGTTCACCTCGCTCATGGCGATCTACGACACGATGAGCTTCGTCTCGGCGCCCATCGCGACGTTCTGCGTCGGCCAGGCAGCCTCGACCGCGGCGGTCCTCCTGGCCGGCGGAGACCCCGGGCGGCGGTTCGTCCTGGAGCACTCCCGGGTGCTGCTGGGACAGCCGGCCAGCGGCGGGCAGCAGGGCACGGTCTCCGATCTGCGGCTCCACGCCCGGGAGATGCTGCGGATCCGCTCGCAGGTCGAGGAGGTCCTGGCCCGTCACACGCCGCACGACGTCGCGACCCTGCGCGCGGACACCGACCGGGACCGGGTCTTCACCGCCGAGGAGGCGGTGGCGTACGGCCTGGCGGACGAGGTGCTCAGCCGCCGGGTCCTGGCCGCCGCCTGAACGTAGGCCGGCACCGGACGCCGGCACCGGACGCCGCCCGCCCGGCGTGGCCCGCCGCCCCCGTCCGCGGCGGGTCAGGCGGCCAGGCGCACCTCGCCCATCGGGGCCCGCGCCGGAGCCGTGCGGGACGGTGCGCGGCGGGCGATCTCGTCCTGGGCCAGGGACAGCACGTCGGCCAGCCCGAGCCCCAGCGAGCGGGCCGCGGCGGCGAGCACCTCCGACGAGGCCTCCTTGCGGCCGCGCTCGATCTCGGAGAGGTACGGCATGGAGATGCGGGCGGCCTCGGCCACGTCCTTGAGCGTCCGCCGCTGGGCGGTGCGCTCACGGCGCAGGACATCGCCGACGACGTCCCGCCAGAGCGGCTCCTTGGCGGCAGCGGCGGGGGCCGGTGCGGCGTGGACGGGGCGCAGGGGGATGACGCGGGCTCGGCCGGTCGCGTGGCTGCTCATCGCCCCAGCCTAGGAGCGGTGTGCCCGGTACGGGAGCGGTCGGCCGTCCGCGCCGGGCGGATCTGCTGTCGGCAGAACGGCGGTTGTCACCGAACCGCACCTCCCGGCGTACGTGGGCGGGGCATCCTGGGGGCGTCCGTACGGCCCGTACAGGGGGTTCAGAACCGATGACCGCGAACGAGGACCACAGACATCTCACCGCTCTGCGCGGCCGGCCCTGGGTCGCGGCGAACGAGGCACTCGCGTTCGTCGTCGAACTGGTCGCGATCGGCGCTCTCACCGTGTGGGGCTTCACGGCCCCGGAGGGCGTCCCGGCGTCGGTGGCCCTGGGGATCGGCGCCCCGGCGGCGGCCGTCGTGCTGTGGGGGCTGTTCGCCGCTCCCCGCGCCCGGTACCCGCTGCCCCTGGCGGGGGTGCTGGCCGTGAAGACCCTGGTCCTCGGCGGCGGCGTCGCGGCGGTCCACGGGACGGGCCACCCGGTGGCGGCCGTCGTGCTCGCCGTGGTGACGGTGGCGAACACGGGCTGCGCGGAGTACTTCAGGCGCCGGTAGCACCGGCGCGGGGGCCGGGGGCCCGATGCCCCCGGCCCGGTGCGGCGGGGTCAGATCAGGCCCTGCGCCAGCATGGCGTCCGCGACGAGCTCGAAGCCCGCGATGTTCGCGCCCACCACGTAGTTGCCGGGGCTGCCGTACTTCTCGGCGGTGGTGTAGCAGGAGTCGTGGATGTGGCGCATGATCTCCGCCAGCCGCTCCTCGGTGTGGGAGAACGTCCAGGAGTCGCGGGAGGCGTTCTGCTGCATCTCCAGCGCACTGGTGGCCACCCCGCCCGCGTTGGCCGCCTTGCCGGGGGCGAAGGCGACGCCCGCGTCCTGGAGGACATGGACGGCCTCGGGGGTGGTGGGCATGTTGGCGCCCTCGGCGACCGCCTTGACCCCGTTGCGTACGAGGGCCAGCGCGTCCTCCTCGTGGAGTTCGTTCTGGGTGGCGCAGGGCAGGGCCACGTCCACCGGGACGCTCCAGACGCCCGTGCCGGGGACGTAGCGCACATGGTCGCCGCGCCGCTCGGCGTACTCGGAGATCCGGCCGCGGCCGTCCTCCTTGACCTCCTTGAGCAGCGCGAGGTCGATGCCCTTCTCGTCCACGACGTAGCCGCCCGAGTCGGAGCAGGTCACGACGGTCGCGCCGAGCTGCTGGGCCTTCTCGATGGCGTAGATGGCCACGTTGCCGGAGCCGGACACCGCGATGCGCTGGCCTTCGAGGGACTCGCCGCGCACGCGGAGCATCTCGGCGGTGAACAGGACGCAGCCGTAGCCGGTCGCCTCGGTGCGGGCCTGGGCGCCGCCCCAGCCGAGGCCCTTGCCGGTGAGCACGCCGGACTCGTAGCGGTTGGTGATCCGCTTGTACTGGCCGAAGAGGTAGCCGATCTCCCGGCCGCCGACGCCGATGTCACCGGCGGGGACGTCGGTGTACTCGCCCAGGTGACGGTGGAGTTCGGTCATGAACGACTGGCAGAACCGCATGACCTCGGCGTCGGACCGGCCCTTGGGGTCGAAGTCCGCCCCGCCCTTGCCGCCGCCGATCGGCATGCCGGTGAGGGCGTTCTTGAAGATCTGCTCGAAGCCGAGGAACTTCACGATGCCGAGGTTGACGGAGGGGTGGAAGCGCAGTCCGCCCTTGTACGGGCCGAGCGAGCTGGAGAACTCGACGCGGAAGCCGCGGTTGACGTGGATGTCGCCGGCGTCGTCCGCCCACGGCACCCGGAAGATGAGCTGCCGCTCGGGCTCGCAGACGCGCTCGATGATCCGGGCGTCGACGAACTCCGGCCGCTGCGCCAGCACGGGGCCCAGGGTTTCGAGGACCTCGCGCACCGCCTGGTGGAACTCGCCCTCGCCCTGGTTGCGCCGGAGGATCTCCGCGTACAGCGGCTCGATGACACGGTTCTCGGCGGTGCGCGGGGTGAAGGAGTCGGAGCTGGCCGGCATCTGATCAAGACCTTCCGTGGGTGGGCTCATGCGCGTCGGCGCTCCCCGTCCCTGGAGGCGCCACCGGCCCGTGGGGACCGTTTGCACCCCGCAAGTCTCGCAGCGCGGCCCCGTCGCGCTCCGGCGACATCCACATAGTGGCCACGGGCGCCCGTCCGGTACGGGTGCTTCTGGGCCCGTACACCCGTTCCCGCCGGGGCGCACGGGCCGCGCGCCAGCCGCACCGCGGGGCGGTGCGGGTGGCGAACCTCACAGCCGGAGGAGGATGGCCGTGAGGTCCGGCGGCGGCCGGGGGTCAGGCCGCCGCGTTCTCCGTCACGGTGACCCTGCCCTTGCGGATGGTCGCCACCCTGGGTGCCTTACGGGCGAGGGAGCTGTCGTGGGTGACCATCACGAAGGTGAGCCCGTGCTCCTTCCACAGCCCGTCGAGCAGCTCCATGATCTCGTCGCGCATGGACTCGTCGAGGTTGCCGGTCGGTTCGTCGGCGAGCAGCACCTTGGGCCGCTTCACCAGGGCCCGGGCGATCGCGACGCGCTGCTGCTGACCGCCGGACATCTCGCTCGGCAGGTGGGTGGGGCGGTCGCCGAGGCCCACCGACTCCAGGGCCTCCGCGGCCCGCTCGCGGCGGATCCTCGCGCCGAGGCCGAGGGGGACGAGCGCGGTCTCGACGTTCTCCTGGGCGGTGAGCGTCGGGATCAGGTTGAAGCTCTGGAAGACGAATCCGATGGACTCGGCGCGGACCTTGGTGAGCCGGGACTCGGGGAGCCTGGCCAGGTCGACACCGTCGAGCTCGATGGTGCCGGAGGTGGGCCGGTCGAGTCCGCCGAGCATCTGCAGGAGCGTGGACTTGCCCCCGCCGGTGGGGCCCTGGATGACGAGCCGTCCGCCGTCCTCGATGGTCAGATCGACTCCGGCGAGTGCGTCGACGGGATTCTTGCCGCGCATGTAGCGCTTGGTGACGCCCTTGAGCTGGTACACGTGTGGACTCCTGCTGTACGTACGGGAGGGGAGGGAGGATCTACGCGACGCGGCGCAGTGCGTCGGCCGGCCGCAGCCGGGAGGCACGCCAGCCGCCGAAGGCTCCCGCGATGAGCCCGCCCGCCACCGCCAGGCCCACGGCGATGAGGATCGTGGTGAGGGAGACGGGTGCGGTCAGTGCGATGTCCAGGGTCTTGGACGCGGTCTGACGGCCGCCTCCGCCGCCGCCCATCGGGCCGCCGCCGCCCATGCCGCCTCCGCCGCCGCCCCCGCCGGTGGAGCCGAGCTGGGCGGTGAGGGTGGGGCTGATGGCCGTGACGACGTAGGCGCCGGCGACGCCGACGGCGATACCGAGGACACCGCCCATCAGACCGTTGACGAGGGCCTCCCCGACGACCTGGCGGGTGACCCGCCCGCTCTTCCAGCCGAGCGCCTTGAGGGTGCCGAACTCCCGCACCCGGCGGCTGACCGCGGAGGACGTGAGCAGGCCGGCGACGAGGAACGCGGCGATCAGGACCGCGACGGAGAGCCACTTGCCGACGCTGGAGGCCAGGTCGGAGGCGGTGGAGAGGGAGCCGGACACCGTGTCGGCGAGGTCGGCGGAGGTGGTGACCGTCGTGCCCGAGATGTTCTTCTGGATGGCGGCCTTGACGGTGTCGATCTTCTGCGAGTCGGCGGCCTGGACGTAGACCGTGGTGACCTTGTCCTTGGAGTCCGCGACGGTCTGCGCCTGCTTCAGCGGGATGTAGACGTTGGCGGCCGCGTCGCCGCTGTCCGCCGTGGAGACCCCGACGATCTTGTACGTGGTGCCGGAGACGGCCACGGTCCTGCCGACCGCGAGCTCCTTCTCCTTGGCGTAGGCGGAGTCGACGACCGCGACCTTCGCGTCGGTCTCGGTGGCCTTGAAGGTACGGCCCTCGGTGATCTTGGAGGAGGTCAGCGGGCCGAGGTCCTGCTGGGTGACGTCGGTGCCGTACACGGTGAAGGAGTTGACGTCGAAGGATGCTCCGCCGCCCTGGACCTCACCCTGCGGCTGGCCGCCGCCGCTGCCGCCCCGGCCGCCGGGGCCGTCCTGGGACGCGCTCTCGTCCTGCTTGAACTCGCCGCGCTTGAACTGGCCGTCGACCTTCATGACGGTCAGGCTCAGCCCGCCCACCGCGTCCGCGACGCCGTCCTGCTCGCCCACCTTGTCGACGGTGCTGGAGGCCAGCGTCTGGAAGCCCTGGACCATCACGCGGTCCGTGCTCTGGGTCGCTTCGTCGTCGTCCTTGGCGTCGAAGTTGAACTTGGGCCGCTCGGTGCCGCCGGAACCCGGGGCGGCCGCGGCCTTGGTCACCGTCATGTCCGTGCCCAGGCCGTACAGCGATTCGAGGACCTTGTCCTGGGCCTTGCTCATGCCCGAGGAGACCGAGCTGACGATGATGACGAGCGCAATGCCGAGGGCGAGCCCCGAGGCGACGACGAGCGCCGCCTTTCTGCGGCGGCGCAGCTCGCGCCGGAGGTAGGTGAAGAACATGGCGCGAAGATATGGAGCGGGCGTGATGAGGAGTTAAGTCTCCGATGAGAGCTGGATGAGAACACCGACGGCGCGCCTGCACCCCCTCCGCACACGCCGAAGGCGGCGGCGCCCGGAACGCTCCGGGCGCCGCCGCCTTCGGTGGGGAGAGGGGCGCGGTCAAAAGGTCAGGCGGCGTTGGCCGTCCACTCCGACCAGCTCATGTTCCAGCCGTTGAGGCCGTTGTCCGGGGCGATGGTCTTGTCCGGGGAGTTCTTGACGATGACCACGTCACCGACCATCGAGTTGTCGTACAGCCACGCGGCGGGGGTGTTGGGGTCGTCCGCACCCTGGGTGTCGGAGAGACCGACACAGCCGTGGCTGGTGTTCGCGCTGCCGAAGATCGACTTGGCGCCCCAGTAGTTGCCGTGGATGAAGGTGCCCGACGTGGAGAGCCGCATGGCGTGCGGCACGTCCTTGATGTCGTACTCGCCCTTGCCGTCGTCGTCCGTGAAGCCGACCGTCGAACCGTCCATGCGGGTCTCCTTGAACTTCTCGGAGATCACCATCTGGCCGTTGTACGTCGGGTTGTCGGAGGATCCGGCGGAGATCGGGATGGTCTTCACGGTCTTGCCGTCCCGGGTGACCGTCATGGTGTGCGCCTTGGCGTCCACGGTCGAGACCTGGTTGCGGCCGACCTTGAAGGTGACCGTCTTCTGCTGCACACCGACGACGCCGTCGGCGCCCTCGACGCCGTCCAGGGCCAGCTTCAGCGTGACGGTGGAGCCGCCCTGCCAGTAGTCCTCGGGGCGCAGGTCGAGGCGCTGGTTGTTGAACCAGTGGCCGACGACTTCCTGGCCGCTGCTGGACGTCACCTTGATGCCGTCCTGGACGGCCTTCTTGTTGGTGATCGCCTTGTTGAAGTTGATCGAGACGGGCATGCCGACGCCGACGGTCGAGCCGTCCTCGGGGGTGAAGTTCCCGATGAAGCTGTTCTCCGGGGAGACCGTGGTGAAGGAGCTGTTGCCGTGCGCCTCGCGCCCCTTGGAGTCCGCCGCGGTGGCGCTGATCTTGTACGTCGTGGAGCGCTCGAGCTGGCCGCTGGGCTTCCAGCTGGAGCCGTCGGCCGCGAGGGTGCCCTCGACGGCGTCGCCGTCGGCCGAGGTCATGGTGACCTGGGTCAGCTTCCCCTTGGCGACGGTGACCATGGCGGCGTTGTTGATGCTCGCGTTGGTCGCACCGTTCTTCGGCGCGATCGTTATCTGCGCCTCGGAGGCGTCCTTGGCGGCCGCCTCGTCCACCTGCGCCTGTGACGTCTTCGAGCTGTCGGCGCTCGCGCCGCTGTTACCGCCGTCGTCGCTACAGGCCGAAAGCACCAGCACGCCGCCGAGCAGTGCGGACGCGGCCATGAGGCCCCTGCGCCGCTTGCTGTCCGTCATCACAAGCTTCTCCATCGTTGCCGATTCCCCAAGATCCCCGGACAGGGTCGCCCGACGGCGATTCCCCGTCAATGTTCCAAGAACACCGTGACCGGGTCTTCCGTTCCACATCCACCGCGGATGTGGGGAACACCACTCATCGACGCACCCGGAACGGCGGCGGTTCCCGCCCCCTGTGAGGAGTGCCCCGGCAGCGTCAGCGTTCCGTGTTCCCGCCGCCTTCTTCGTCGTCCGTCTCATTGTCCTCGATCCCGTAGTACGCCTCGTCCCCGTCCTCTCCGGCGGTCCAGTCCTCGGCGTCGGGGTCGTAGTCGATCGTCTCGCTGCTCCAGGAGGCCTGGGCGAGCTCGACCCCGGGCACCTGGCTCACCAGATCGAAGGGGTCGATCAGCGAGGCGAGGGCCTCCGCTGCGTCTTCCCTGACGGTCTCCTCGGCATGCGTACGTTCCTCGTCCGACTCGTCGGCCGAGGCGCCGGTGGCGGTGAAGTCGGCGGCGATGCTCTCCAGCGCCGTTCCGGTCAGGGCGTCCGCGTCGCTGATCTCCAGCACCATCTCCACGCGAAGCCGAACAAATGAGGGTGTCTCCGAAGTGCTCATACGCCGGAGCGTAAGGCTCCCGGGACCCGCGGCTTTCCACCGACCCGCTGCTTTGCTTAGCATCGGCCCACGGGGCAAGGGCCTTTCGTCCGGCCTGATCCGAACGAGTGGCCTCAACTGATGGTTGTCGCAAGGGGATCGATTCTGTGTCCATCGCTCGTCGCACGCTGCTGACCAC
Organism: Streptomyces silvae; assembly: GCF_016745505.1. Classification (GTDB taxonomy): domain Bacteria; phylum Actinomycetota; class Actinomycetes; order Streptomycetales; family Streptomycetaceae; genus Streptomyces; species Streptomyces silvae. The sequence goes on from NZ_JAERUC010000111.1 coordinate 97,410, forward strand.
CACAGCGGCAGGCACCCTGCTCTGTGCTCTCTGGTTCGTCCCCTCCGCGAACGCGACGGGCGGGACGGGCGCACCGAGCGGTTCGGCCGGCTCGTCCGCCGGTTCCTCGACGGAGGTCCGCCAGGCCTCCGCCACGGGGGAGTTCACCTCCCAGGAGACGCTCGCCGACACCGGGACGGGCATCGACACGACGCCCTACCTGATCGGCGGCACGGCCTCCCTGTGCGTCGGCGCGGGGTTCGTCGTGTACTCGATGCGCCGTGGCTCGGCGCAGGGCACCGGCTTCTGAGGTACGCGAGGGCTGCCGCATCCCCCGGGGTGCGGCAGCCCTCGCGCGTACGGGCCGGGACGCTCAGGCCAGCGGGCCGGTCACCGTCTCCACGGCCGCGACCAGCTTCCCCTCCCGTACGAAGGCGTCGGCGGCCTCCAGGTCGGGCGAGAGGAAGCGGTCGGGGCCCGGGCCCTGGACCCCGGCGGCGCGCAGCGCGCCGATGACGGCCTGCGCGGCGGGCCCAGGGGTCAGCCCCTCGGCAACGCGCAGCTCGACGGCGCGGGTGGCGGCGTACAGCTCGACGGCGACGATCCGCGCGAGGTTCGTGACGGCCGTACGGAGCTTGCGCGCGGCCGACCAGCCCATGGAGACGTGGTCCTCCTGCATCGCGGAGGACGGGATCGAGTCGACGGACGCCGGTACGGCGAGCCGCTTCAGCTCGCTGACCAGGGCGGCCTGCGTGTACTGGGCGATCATCAGCCCGGAGTCGACCCCGGCGTCGTCGGCGAGGAACGGCGGCAGGCCGTGCGAGCGGTTCTTGTCCAGCAGCCGGTCCGTGCGGCGCTCGGTGATCGAGCCGAGGTCGGCGGCGACGATCGCCAGGAAGTCGAGGACGTACGCGACGGGCGCGCCGTGGAAGTTCCCGTTGGACTCGACCCGGCCGTCCGGAAGCACCACCGGGTTGTCGACCGCCGAGGCCAGCTCGCGGTCGGCGACGAGCGCGCCGTGCGTGAGGGTGTCGCGGCCTGCGCCGTTGACCTGGGGGGCGCAGCGCACGGAGTAGGCGTCCTGGACCCGGGGGGCGTCGTCCTGGTGGTGGCCGGTCAGGCCCGACCCGGCGAGCACCCGCAGCATGTTGTCGGCGGAGACGCCCTGCCCGGGGTGCGGGCGGATGGCGTGCAGCTCGGGGGCGAGGACCCGGTCCGTACCGAGGAGGGCCTCCAGGGAGAGCGCGGCGGTGATGTCCGCGCTGGTGTAGAGGTTCCTGAGGTCGGCCAGGGCCATCACGAGCATGCCCAGCATGCCGTCGGTGCCGTTGAGGAGGGCGAGGCCCTCCTTCTCGCGCAGCTCGACGGGGGTGATGCCGTGCGCGGCGAGGAGCTCGCCCGCGGGGCGTACGACGCCGTCGGCGCCCTCCGCGTCACCCTCGCCCATCAGGGTCAGGGCGCAGTGCGAGAGCGGGGCGAGGTCGCCGGAGCAGCCGAGCGAACCGTACTCGTGGACGACGGGGGTGATGCCCGCGTTGAGCACGTCGGCCATGGTCTGCGCGACCTGGGGGCGTACGCCGGTGTGGCCGGAGGCGAGCGTCTTGAGCCGCAGGAACATCAGCGCCCGGACGACCTCGCGCTCCACGTGGGGGCCCATGCCCGCCGCGTGCGAGCGGACGATGTTGCGCTGGAGCTGCGCCCGCAGATCCGGGCTGATGTGCCGGCTGGCCAGGGCTCCGAAGCCGGTGGAGACGCCGTAGACCGGCTCGGGCTTGGCGGCGAGGGCGTCGACGATCTCCCGGGCGGCGGCGAGCGCCTCGACGGCGGCCGGAGAGAGCTCGACCCTGGCGCCCCCGCGGGCCACGGCGACGACGTCCTCGGCGGTGGTTCCGGACGTCCCCACCACGACTGTATGCATATCCATATTCAGAAGCGTACGGACTGAAAGCCGTCATGTCACCAGTGGTCGCGGGGTTGACCCCTTACCGATCGCCGCCGGGCGGGTTGCCGCGCAGCCTGCGGCGGTCGTGGGGGGACCGGGGCGGGGAGTCCGCGAGCCGGATCACGTCACCGTCGCGCCCGGCGACCACGGGCCTGCGGGAGTGCGCGGCCTTCGCCTGGTACTGGGCGGCGTCCGCCAGCCGGAAGAGCCGGCGCGCGGACTGGACCGGGCCGATGTCGTCACCGGTGGACGCGACCCCGCAGGCGACGCCGTCGCCGGGCTCCAGGGCGACGGCCCGCGTGCAGAGCTCCTCGGAGACCCGGACCACGTCGTCCGCCGGGGGCCCGACGGCCAGCAGGCAGAACTCGTCGCCGCCCAGGCGCGCGGCCAGGGCTCCGGGAAGCATCGCGCCGCAGAGGGAGAGCACGGAGCCGAAACGTTCCAGCAGACGGTCACCGACCGCGTGGCCGTGCGTGTCGTTGACCGTCTTGAGGCCGTTCAGATCGCAGACCACCAGGCTGACCACGGCTCCCTCGGTGCGGTACCGGTCCACCGCCTCGTCAAGACGGAGATCGACGGCCCTGCGGTTCGCCAGGCCGGTCAGCGGGTCCGTGAAGGCCAGCTTGCGGACCTCCTCCAGCCGCTCGGTCTGCGCGATGCCGGCCGCGACGACGGCGGCCAGCACGGTCGCGAAGTCCGCGTCGTCCCGGTCGAAAACGGGGACCCCCGCGGGGCGGGCCACGTACAGCTCGCCCCAGGCCCGTCCGTGCAGCACGATCGGCGCCACCACGCAGCAGCCCCGCCCGCGCCGGCGCAGCGCGGCGACCCGCTGGTGGCAGTACGGGCGGGCGCCCCTGGCCGGCGCCCCGGCGGCCGGGGCGCCGTCGGCGGTCTCCACCCAGGCGTCGGGCTCACCGCCGCCCGCCCAGCGCTCGTGCAGGAACTCGGTGATCTCCGGGAACTGGTGCACCGGGTAGGCCTCGTCCTCGGGGAACTCCTCCTCCCCCTCGGCCCGCTCCCCCGCGTTCACCAGCACGCGCAGCCTGCCCTGGTCCCGCTCCCACACGGAGAGGGCGGCGAAACTGCCCCCCAGCGCCTCGCACGCCCCCATCGCCGCGGCGTGCCAGGACTCGTGCGGGGTGTAGGCCGCCGCCATCGTCTGTGCCAGCGCAACCACGGCGCGCAGCCGCGCATCATCACCGCCCATCGCCCCAGCTTAGGGAGGTTTGTGATGATTTGATCAGTTGGCAGCGCTGATGATCTTCAGATCGCTCCCGGGCTCCGCCGCCCGGGCTCACTCACCGGGCCAGCTGGGCTTCCGCTTCTCGTTGAACGCTGCGACCCCCTCGGCCCGGTCCCCGGAGAAGGCCACGGACCGCCAGGCGGCGTCCTCCACCTCGAGACCGGCCCGCAGGTCCAGCCCCTGGCCCAGCCGCAGGGCTCGCTTGGCAGCCCGGAGCCCCACCGGCGAGTTCGCCGCGATCCGGGCGCCGAGCGCCAGCGCCTCCTCACGGTCCCGGCCCGCCTCCACCAGCTCGTCGACCAGGCCCAGCTCGCGCGCCTCGGCCGCCTCCACCCGCCGGGCGGTGAAGACCAGCTCGGCGGCGCGCGCGGCCCCGATCCGGCGGGGCAGCAGCTGCGTACCGCCGCCTCCGGGGATGACACCGACGGACACCTCGGGCAGGCCGACCACGGCCGTGCGGTCGGCCACGATCACGTCGCAGGCCAGCGCGAGCTCGAAGCCGCCGCCGAGGGCGAAGCCGTGCACGGCGGCGACGACCGGCATCGGGAGCTCCAGCACCCCGGTGTAGGCGGCCCGCGCCGTGGGCCGCTGCCGCACCAGCTCGGCGTCGGTGAAGGAGTTCCGCTCCTTGAGGTCCGCACCCACGCAGAAGGCCCGCTCATGGCTGGAGGTGAGCACCGTGGCCCGCACCCCCTGGTCGGCGGCGAGCGCGGCGCATGCCTCGGCGATGGACCGCGCCATCGCGGTGCTCACGGCGTTCATCGCCTCGGGCCGGTCGAGCACCAGCTCCGCGACGTGGTCCTGGCCCTCGTGCCGCCGTACGACGACGAACTCCCCGAACCGCTGCTCCGACGTGACACCCATGACTGAACCCCTCCGGTTAACGAGCGTTACCGGAATCCTAGGGGCAGGCCTTTCCGGCACCCGTCCGTCAGGTCGAGGGCTTGCCCCGCCGGGCCAGCAGCCAGGGCTCCACCACGCCCAGACCGCGCACCGGCCGCTGCCACATGGGCTGCAGTCCGAAGCGGTACGACGGGTGCGGGGGCTCCTCGTCCGGGCGGCGGTCCTCCTTCTCCGCCAGCCGGGCCCGCTCGGCCGCCGCGGCGGTCTCCTCGGCCTCGGAGGCGGGGGCGTCGCCGTTCCTGATGAGCTCCGCGGCGAACGCGCCGTCGACCAGCACCGCGTCCTTGGGCGCTATCGACGTGAGCCGGCTGGCCAGGTTCACCGTCGTACCGAACACGTCGCCCATGCGCGTGGTGACCGTGCCGAACGCGATGCCGACCCGCAGCGAGGGCATCGTCGTGTCCTGGGCCATCACCTCGACCAGCCGGAGCGCTATCTCGCCCGCCGTGCCCGCGTCGTCCGCGGCGAAGAGGACCTCGTCGCCCAGGGTCTTGATGAGCCGCCCGCCGTGCGCGGCGACCAGGTCGGCCGAGGTCGTCTCGAAGGCCTCGACCAGCTCGCCGAGCTCCTCCTCCTCCAGCCGCCGGGTCAGCCGGGTGAAGCCGACGAGGTCGGCGAAGCCCACGGCGAGCCGCCGGTCGACCATCTCCTCGTCGTCCCCGGTCTGCACGACCCGGCCCGTGGCGGCGGCGAGCTGGCGCCGCCACACGTAGACCAGGAACTCCTGGAGCTCGGGCAGGAGCAGCTCGATCAGCGGATACGTGACCTCGGTGCGGGTCATCCCGGGCTCGGGGGGCTCGGTCAGCCCCGCCAGGAACGAGTCGATCTGCCACTCGGCGAGCCGGGCGGTGGTCTGCCCGGTCGACCGGGCCACCTGGATCGCCATGGGCTCGCTGAGCAGCCCGGCCTCGACGAGTCCGGCGAGGCGGCGCAGTGCCAGGACGTCGGCCTCGGTCAGCGCCTTGGCCTGCCCGATGTCGGCGAACCCCATCGCCCGCCAGAAGCGGGACGCCAGGTCCATGGAGACCCCGGCGGTCCTGGCCGCCTGGAACGGCGTGTAGCGACGGTCGGCCCCCAGGATCAGCTGTTCCAGCCTGATCGCGAGAGGGTCGTCGGTCGGTTCGGCCGTGTGGTCGACCTCGTGATGCGGTGTCGAGTGGACGGACGGTCCCGACGAGGGCTCCGCGCCGTCGTCGGAGTTCGTGTCGTCGACGGTCACCGGCCGCCTCCTGCCCGTTCCCTGCGCACTGCCCTGCCGATCTGTCGCTGGATCGCCTCAACGATACGGCAGGTGTGCCCTGGCTCACGTCCCCGGTGGCGCGGTCTCACCTGATCCGGCGTCCCGCACACGCGTGGCACCACGCGTGTGTGCGGGGCCGGTGGATCAGGTGAGACCGCCCTCCTCCCCGCGCAGGTGGACGATGTCCCCGGCCGACACCGGCTCCTGGAGGCCGTCGCCCGTGGCCAGCACGAGCCGTCCGTCGCCGTCGATCGCGACGGCCTCGCCGACGAGGGTGCGGTCGCCCGGCAGCTCGGCCCGCACCGTCCGGTCGAGCGTGGCGCAGCCCGCCGCGTAGGCGGCCTGGAGGCCGCTCTCGGCGGCGTCGCCGTTCGCGTCGCGCCACTGCACGTACCACTGTTCCAGTGAACGCAGGACGGCCCGGAGCAAGGTCTCGCGGTCGGTGGAGACGGCTCCGGCGAGCGCCAGCGAACCGGCGTGCGGGGCGGGCAGCTCGGCCGCGCGCAGCGACACGTTGAGGCCGATGCCGACCACGACCCCGTCGCCGGCGCGCTCGGCGAGGATGCCGCCGGTCTTGCGCTCGGTGCCGCCGATGGTCACCAGGAGGTCGTTGGGCCATTTCAGTGCCATGTCCACGCCCGCCGACTGCGCGAGGCCCGTGGCGGCGGCGACACCGGCCAGCAGCGGCAGCCATCCCCACCGCTCGGCGGGTACGTCGCCGGGGGTGAGGTAGACCGAGAGGAAGAGGCCCGAGCGGGGCGGGGCCGTCCAGCTCCGGTCGAGCCGCCCACGGCCCGCGGTCTGCTCCTCCGCGACCAGCACCGCGCCTTCGGCCAGGCCGCCGCCGGAGGCCCGTGCCGCGAGGTCGGTGTTGGTGGAGCCGGTCGCCTCGACGATGTCGAGCGAGGTCCACAGGCCCTCGGGCTTCAGGAGCCCGCGGCGCAGCGCGGTGGCGTTCAGGGGCGGCCTGTCGAGGTCCGACCAGCGGTTGTGCGGCGCATCCGGAGGTGTCATGCAACCCACATTAGGTGTGGCCAACGACGCACTGCCGAACCGTATCCGCGCCGATACGCTACGGGTCAGTAGCAACCACCCGCCGACGAGCAGACAGCCGTCGAGCACGGTACTGGATGCACCAGATGTACCAGCCGTCCCCGTGACCAGGCAGGGAGCCGCCACCCGATGTCCGAGCCGCAGAGCGACATCCACACCACCGCGGGCAAGATCGCGGACCTGCAGCGCCGTATCGAAGAGGCCACACACGCAGGTTCCGCCCGTGCCGTCGAAAAGCAGCACGCCAAGGGCAAGTTGACCGCCCGGGAGCGGGTCGATCTCCTGCTCGACGAGGGCTCCTTCGTGGAGCTCGACGAATTCGCACGGCACCGGTCCACCAATTTCGGCATCGAGAAGAACCGCCCTTACGGGGACGGCGTGGTCACCGGCTACGGCACGGTCGACGGCCGCCCCGTCTGCGTGTACTCGCAGGACTTCACGATCTTCGGCGGCTCGCTCGGCGAGGTCTACGGCGAGAAGATCGTCAAGGTCATGGACTTCGCGATGAAGACCGGCTGCCCGGTCATCGGCATCAACGACGGCGGCGGCGCACGCATCCAGGAGGGTGTGGCCGCCCTCGGGCTGTTCGCGGAGATCTTCCGCCGCAACGTCCACGCCTCGGGTGTGATCCCGCAGATCTCCCTGATCGTCGGCCCCTGCGCGGGCGGCGCGGTCTACTCCCCCGCGATCACCGACTTCACGGTGATGGTCGACCAGACCTCGCACATGTTCATCACCGGCCCGGACGTCATCAAGACGGTCACCGGCGAGGACGTCGGCTTCGAGGAGCTGGGCGGCGCCCGTACGCACAACACCACGTCCGGCGTGGCCCACCACATGGCGGGCGACGAGAAGGACGCCATCGAGTACGTCAAGTCCCTGCTGTCCTACCTCCCCTCGAACAACCTCTCGGAGGCCCCGGCCTTCCCGGAGGAGGCCGACCTGGAGACCACGGACGAGGACCGCGAGCTCGACACCCTCATCCCGGACTCGGCGAACCAGCCGTACGACATGCACTCCGCCATCGAGCACGTGCTCGACGACGGTGAGTTCCTGGAGACCCAGGCCCTGTTCGCGCCGAACATCGTCACCGGCTTCGGGCGCGTCGAGGGCTACCCGGTCGGCATCGTCGCCAACCAGCCGATGCAGCTGGCCGGCTGTCTGGACATCGACGCGAGCGAGAAGGCCTCGCGCTTCGTCCGTACCTGCGACGCGTTCAACGTGCCGGTCATCACCTTCGTCGACGTGCCCGGCTTCCTGCCCGGTGTCGACCAGGAGTACGGCGGCATCATCCGGCGCGGCGCCAAGCTGATCTACGCGTACGCCGAGGCCACCGTCCCGCTGATCACGGTGATCACCCGCAAGGCGTTCGGCGGGGCGTACGACGTCATGGGGTCCAAGCACCTGGGCGCCGACCTGAACCTGGCCTGGCCGACCGCACAGATCGCCGTGATGGGCGCGCAGGGCGCGGTCAACATCCTGCACCGCAGGACCATCGCCGCCGTTGCGGACGCCGACGAGCGCGACGCCACCCGCGCCGAGCTGATGGCGGACTACGAGGACGCCCTCCTCAACCCGTACGTCGCGGCCGAGCGGGGCTACGTCGACGCGGTCATCATGCCGTCCGACACCCGCGCGCACCTCGTGAAGGGCCTGCGCCAGCTCCGTACGAAGCGCGAGTCGCTGCCGCCGAAGAAGCACGGCAACATCCCCCTCTAACCACCGGGAGGCACCATGATCAAGGTCGTACGGGGCAACCCGACGCCGGAGGAGCTCGCCGCGGCCCTCGCCGTGGTCCGGGCGCGAGCGGCGGCGGTGACCGCCGAGCCGTCCGGGGCACCGCTGCCGCCCGAGCAGTGGTCGGACCCGGGGCGGATCGCCCGCCGGGGCGCGCTCCGGCCGGGGCCCCGCTCCTGGGCGCGGACGTACTGGCCCTCCTGAGAGCGGGCCGGGCGGCGCTTGAGTACGCGTACTCAGGCGCCGCTGTCGTCTCCGGAGCACCATCGGAACCATGCTGTGGTCCGACCCCGAGAACAAGCCGCCCAAGGAACTGCGCGACGCCCAGGACATGATGCGTCGCGCGGGGCTGCTGCTCGCGCTGGCCATGGTCGTCGCGATGTTCGTCCTGGGCACCCGCTGAGGGGCCTTCGGGCCCGCCTACGATGGCGGGTATGACTGATCAGCGCCGCCTCGTGCTCGCCTCCGCCTCCCCCGCCCGTCTCGGCCTCCTGCGGCAGGCGGGCTTCGCCCCCGAGGTGATCGTCAGCGGTGTCGACGAGGACGCGCTGACCGCTCCGACCCCGGGTGAGCTGGCGCTCGTCCTGGCCGAGGCGAAGGCGGCCGCGGTGGCGGCCCGCCCGGAGGCCTCGGGCGCGCTCGTCATCGGCTGCGACTCGGTGCTGGAGCTGGACGGCGAGGCGCTCGGCAAGCCCGCCGACAGCGAGGAGGCCACCGCCCGCTGGAAGTCCATGCGCGGCCGGTCGGGCATCCTGCAGACGGGCCACAGCGTCATCGACACGGCCACCGGCCGTACGGCGTCGGCGACCGCGTCCACCGTCGTCAGGTTCGGCGAGCCGACGGACGCCGAGGTGGCGGCCTACGTCGCCTCGGGTGAGCCTCTCCATGTCGCGGGGGCGTTCACCCTGGACGGCCGCTCGGCGCCGTTCGTCGAGTCGATCGAGGGCAGCCACGGCAACGTCATCGGACTCTCACTGCCGCTGCTGCGCCGGCTGCTCGGCGAACTGGGCGTCTCCGTCACCGACTTGTGGGTCTGAGCGAGCAGACCGTCAGCGGGCCTCAGACCGGTTCCGGGGCCGCTCCTGGGCCGGTCTTCGCCTCTTCCGGCTCACGCCGGTCGAACGCCACCAGGGTCAGCACGATCAACGCCAGGACGACCATCAGGAACGCGAAGGCCGCCCAGCCGATCAGCCCCACCGCCAGCGCGCCCAGCACCCCGTGGACGACCGCGCAGGCGATCAGGGCGATCCTGCCGAGGCGGCCGGGCGCCCGGTCGCGTATCCCGGCCAGCAGCGGTATGAGCCCGCAGAGCACCAGCAGGGCCCCGGAGACACCGCCCATCACCCATGTGCCGGTGACCATGGCGTCCGGATCCATCCCGGCCAGGGACATGCTCTGGTTGTCGGCGACCGTCGCGAGGACGCCGTTGACGAGCACGATGCCCACGGCCTCCACGAACAGAACGATCGCGGTCACGACGGCCACTGGTCTGCGCACCACGGCACCCACCCCTTGTTACCTGTAGTACGTCCGGTACAGCGCGGACCCTACGTGGAGGTCCCCCCTGCTCTTCAAGAGCTTGGGGGAGGGTAATGGCAGGGACAAGAGGTCGTGCACACTTCGCACGCCCGTACCGCCGCTTCGGCACGGCGGCAAAGATTCCCTCGTCCGTTCGTAGGGAGTCCACAAAGAAACGCCGCGCGGCGTTGAACGTCCGGACAGAGACTTGGGCCACACTTCGTGGCTACTGTGCGGTTGAGGATCGCGGCGTACCGTGGTGCGACAAGGGATTTCGCGACCCGAGCAAGCCTCGGATCACACTCCGTGTGGGCAAGTTCACTATTGGGGACGGGTCGTACGGCCGTGTCGGTAGTCCCTAAACTCAGCTTGTTCTCAAGGAGGGAGTCATCGTGCGCAAGGTGCTCATCGCCAACCGTGGTGAAATCGCTGTTCGTGTTG
>NZ_JAERUC010000112.1 GCF_016745505.1 Streptomyces silvae
GGCCGTCCCGAAGGGAGCCAACCGTGACGGCCGTCCCGAACTGCCGGAAGGGAGGGACCCGGGCGCATGGCCCGTGTCCCTCCCTTCCGGGGATCACGCCTCGCGTTCAGCTACGCCGAACGGTGCGATCCGGCTGAGCCGTCAGCTGCATCCGCTGGTGGAGCCGCAGCCCTCACAGATGTAGCAGGACCCGGCGCGCTGCATCTTCGTACCGCACGAGAAGCACAGCGGTGCGTCCGCGCTGATACCGAGCTGCATCTCGACCAGCTCGGCCGAGGTGTGCGCGGCCTTGGGCGCCGGCTTCTCCGCGGCGCTCTCCGCGGGCGCCTCGACCGCCTTCAGCGGCTGGTTCTGCACGGGGGCGGACTGCGCCAGGCTCTCGGAGTGGAGCTCCTCGTCCCCGAAGTCGGGCTCGTACGACCCGGTGTCGAGGTGACGCTGGCGCTCCTCGGCCGAGTGGATGCCGAGCGCGGACCGCGTCTCGAACGGCAGGAAGTCGAGCGCCAGGCGGCGGAAGATGTAGTCGACGATCGACTGCGCCATCCGCACGTCCGGGTCGTCCGTCATACCGGCCGGCTCGAAGCGCATGTTGGTGAACTTGGAGACGTACGTCTCCAGCGGCACGCCGTACTGCAGACCGACCGAGACCGCGATCGAGAAGGCGTCCATCATGCCCGCGAGGGTGGAACCCTGCTTGGACATCTTCAGGAAGACCTCACCGAGACCGTCGTCCGGGTAGGAGTTGGCGGTCATGTAGCCCTCGGCGCCGCCCACCGTGAAGGAGGTGGTGATGCCGGGACGGCCCTTGGGCAGACGCTTGCGGACCGGACGGTACTCGACGACCTTCTCGACCGCGGCACGGATGGTGTCCTCGGTCTTGGCCGTGACCTCGTCCTTCTTCTCCTCCCACTTCTTGGTGGAGAGGGGCTGGCCGACCTTGCAGTTGTCGCGGTAGATCGCGAGCGCCTTGACGCCCATCTTCCACGCCTCGAAGTAGACCTCCTCGACGTCCTCGACGGTGGCCGTCTCCGGCAGGTTCACCGTCTTGGACAGCGCGCCGGAGATCCACGGCTGGATGGCCGCCATCATCCGGACGTGGCCCATGGCCGAGATGGAACGCTCGCCCATGGCGCAGTCGAAGACCTCGTAGTGCTCGGTCTTGAGGCCGGGGGCGTCGATCACGTTGCCGTTGTCGGCGATGTGGGCGACGATCGCCTCGACCTGCTCCGGCTGGTAGCCGAGCCGGCGCAGGGCCTGCGGAACGGTGCCGTTGACGATCTGCATCGAGCCGCCGCCGACGAGCTTCTTGAACTTGACCAGGGCCAGGTCGGGCTCCAGGCCCGTGGTGTCGCAGGACATCGCGAGACCGATGGTGCCGGTCGGGGCGATGACCGAGGCCTGGGAGTTGCGGAAGCCGTTCTTGGCGCCGAGGCGGATCACGTCCTGCCAGGCCTCCGTTGCGGCGGCCCAGACCGGCGAGTCCAGGTCGTCCACGCGGATGGCGGTGGCGTTGGCGTCGGAGTGCTGCTTCATGACGCGCTGGTGCGGCTCGGCGTTGCGGGCGTAGCCGTCGTACGGGCCGACGACCGCGGCGAGCTCGGCGGAACGGCGGTAGGACGTGCCGGTCATCAGCGAGGTGATGGCGCCGGCGAGCGAACGGCCGCCGTCGCTGTCGTAGGCGTGGCCGGTCGCCATCAGCAGGGCGCCGAGGTTGGCGTAGCCGATGCCGAGCTGGCGGAAGGCGCGGGTGTTCTCGCCGATCTTCTGCGTCGGGAAGTCCGCGAAGCAGATCGAGATGTCCATCGCGGTGATGACCAGCTCGACGACCTTGGCGAAGCGCTCGGACTGGAAGGACTGGTGGCCCTCGCCGTCGTCCTTGAGGAACTTCATCAGGTTCAGCGACGCCAGGTTGCACGAGGTGTTGTCCAGGTGCATGTACTCGCTGCAGGGGTTCGAGCCGTTGATCCGGCCGGACTCCGGGCAGGTGTGCCAGGCGTTGATGGTGTCGTCGTACTGGATGCCCGGGTCGGCGCAGGCCCAGGCGGCCTCGGCCATCTTGCGGAAGAGGGACTTGGCCTCGACCTCTTCGATGACGTCGCCGGTCATGCGGGCGCGCAGGCCGAACTTGCCGCCGGACTCCACGGCCTTCATGAACTCGTCGTTCACGCGGACCGAGTTGTTGGCGTTCTGGTACTGGACGGACGTGATGTCGTCGCCGCCCAGGTCCATGTCGAAGCCCGCGTCGCGCAGGGCGCGGATCTTCTCCTCCTCCTTCACCTTGGTCTCGATGAAGTTCTCGATGTCGGGGTGGTCGACGTCGAGGATGACCATCTTGGCCGCGCGGCGCGTGGCGCCACCGGACTTGATCGTTCCCGCGGAGGCGTCGGCGCCCCGCATGAAGGAGACCGGGCCGGAGGCGTTGCCGCCGGAGGAGAGCAGCTCCTTGGAGGAGCGGATGCGGGACAGGTTCAGGCCGGCGCCGGAGCCGCCCTTGAAGATCATGCCCTCTTCCTTGTACCAGTCGAGGATCGACTCCATGGAGTCGTCGACGGCCAGGATGAAGCAGGCCGAGACCTGCTGCGGCTGGGGCGTTCCGACGTTGAACCACACCGGCGAGTTGAAGCTGAAGATCTGGTGCAGGAGGGCGTACGCCAGCTCGTGCTCGAAGATCTCCGCGTCGGCGGGGGAAGCGAAGTAGTTGTAGTCCTCGCCGGCCTTCCGGTACGTCTTGACGATCCGGTCGATCAGCTGTCGCAGACCGGTCTCGCGCTGCGGGGTACCGACAGCGCCCCGGAAGTACTTGCTGGTGACGATGTTGACCGCGTTCACCGACCAGAAGTCGGGGAACTCGACGCCACGCTGCTCGAAGTTGATCGAGCCGTCGCGCCAGTTGGTCATGACGACGTCACGGCGCTCCCACGCGACCTCGTCGTACGGATGCACGCCGGGAGTCGTGTGGATGCGCTCGATGCGCAGGCCCTGCTTGGTCGCAGTCGACTTGGCTCCCTTGGTGCGGGAACCTCGTGCCGGGCCGCTCGCCGTCTCTGTCATGCCGCCTCCCATATGTGGGCAAAAACGCCCTGAAGTGCCCAGTTCTTCCCAGGGCACAGTGTGTGTCTGATGCTCCGGACGCCTCGTGGGGCGTCTCGGAACAGGTCTGGTGCCGCCTGCCGCCGGCTCCGCCGTCCCTGCCGGCCGGCTCGGTGATCAATCAGCGGCGACTGCGGCGGGGGCGGGGACCTCGAGGGTCTCGCCGCTCCCGCATTGCTCTTCGCGGGGCCGCTGCTCACGGAGCTCCGCGATAGCGGTCTCGAAGTCTTCGAGGGAGTTGAACGCCCGGTACACCGACGCGAAGCGCAGGTACGCGACGAGGTCGAGCTCCTGCAAGGGGCCGAGTATGGCCAGACCCACGTCGTGCGTCGTCAGCTCGGCACTCCCCGTGGCCCGCACGGCTTCCTCGACCCGCTGGCCGAGCTTCGCCAGAGCGTCCTCGGTGACGGGACGCCCCTGGCACGCCTTGCGGACCCCCGAGATGACCTTGGTGCGGCTGAAGGGTTCGGTCACGCCGCTGCGCTTGACCACCATCAGCGAGCAGGTCTCCACCGTCGTGAAGCGACGGGAGCAGTCGGGGCACTGACGGCGCCGTCGGATCGACGTCCCGTCGTCCGTCGTGCGGCTGTCCACGACCCGGCTGTCGGGGTGCCTGCAGAAGGGGCAGTGCATGTCTCCGAACCCTCCTTACACAGCACGACTGAATAGCCCTCCGTGCCCTGTTCAGGGCCCCTGAGGACGGTCACCAGCATAGGCGATGAACTCGGCCCTGACGGACCGGGTACCACTACTTATGGGCGGCGACAGCAAGGCAACCACTACATCTAGGGTTTTACTCCGCCTGCGCCCCCGCGCGTGTCGCGCTTCCCCGAGGGCCGGGGGGCAGCCTACGGCCCGGCACGAGGGTACGGGAAAGACCCGGCCGCCGAGGCTCCGGGGCCATCCGACACAGAGGCCGGGGGGCCCTCCGGCGGCACCTCCGGGCCCACTCCCGGCCCACGCGCGGACGCACCCCCGCGCGTGGGAGCGGACCGGCGGAACGCTAGCGTGGCCTCCGGCGGCGGCGCCCGGTCCCGGCGCTCACCGGCCTCCAGCTCATACACCTCTCGGTCAGCGCACGAGGGCCCTTTATTTGTTTTTCACTCGAACGTGTGTTTGGCGCAACCTTTCGAAAGCTACTACCGTTGCCTAACTAGGGAGACCATTCGAGAGGGGCCGACGTGACCACCACCGCAGACAGTGCCACCATCACTGCCCAGGACCACCGCTCCCAGAGCCGACTTGAGCCGGTGCATGCCATGAATGACTCAGTCATGAACGCGGAGGGGCCCGAGCCCGCACGGGCCGCGCGCTCCTTGCCCGGACGACCTCCCGGAATCCGGGCGGACAGCTCCGGGCTCACGGACAGGCAGCGGCGCGTGATCGAGGTGATCCGGGATTCCGTGCAGCGCCGGGGTTATCCCCCGTCGATGCGCGAGATCGGTCAGGCGGTGGGACTCTCCAGCACCTCGTCCGTCGCCCACCAGCTGATGGCTCTGGAGCGCAAGGGCTTCCTGCGCCGCGACCCGCACCGGCCGCGCGCCTACGAGGTCCGGGGCTCGGACCAGCCCAGCACCCAGCCGACGGACACCACCGGGAAGCCCGCCGCGTCGTACGTGCCGCTGGTCGGCCGGATCGCGGCCGGTGGACCGATCCTCGCCGAGGAGTCCGTCGAGGACGTCTTCCCGCTCCCCCGCCAGCTCGTCGGTGACGGCGAGCTCTTCGTGCTGAAGGTCGTCGGTGACTCGATGATCGAGGCGGCGATCATGGACGGGGACTGGGTGACGGTCAGGCGCCAGCCGGTCGCGGAGAACGGCGACATCGTGGCGGCCATGCTGGACGGCGAGGCGACGGTCAAGCGGTTCAAGCGCGAGGACGGCCATGTGTGGCTGCTCCCGCACAACTCCGCTTACCAGCCGATCCCCGGCGACGAGGCGACGATCCTGGGCAAGGTCGTGGCGGTGCTGCGGCGGGTGTGAGCTCCGCCGGTTCGGACTGGGCCCCGGGATCCCTGCGCCGATCCCGGGGCCCTGACGTGTCTACCGCTGGACGTGGGTCACCGGGCAGCCCGCACAGCGGGCCGCCCGCGCTTCCCGACGGCCCGCCCCTGCTCACTGCGTCGTTTTGGCCGCCGCGTCGATGGCCGCGAGCGAGCGTCGCGCCTGATTACGGTCCGTGGTGTACCAGAAGTCGGGCAGCGAGGCGCGGAGATAGCTCCCGTACCGGGCGTTGGCCAGCCGGGGGTCGAGCACCGCGACCACGCCCTTGTCCCCCATGGCCCGGACGAGCCGGCCGGCGCCCTGGGCCATCAGCAGCGCCGCGTGGGTGGCCGCCACCGCCATGAATCCGTTGCCACCGGCGTCCTCGACGGCCTTCTGCCGGGCGCTCATCAGCGGGTCGTCGGGCCGGGGGAACGGAATCCGGTCCATGACCACGAGCTGACAGCTCGGTCCGGGGACGTCGACGCCCTGCCAGAGCGACAGCGTCCCGAAGAGGCAGGTCTCGGGATCCGCCGCGAAGTTCTTGATCAGCTCCCCGAGCGTCTCCTCGCCCTGCAGCAGGATCGGCTTGTCCTGGCGGCCACGCAGCTCCTCGGCCGCCGCCTGGGCGGCCCGCATCGACGAGAACAGGCCCAGGGTGCGCCCGCCCGCCGCGTCCACCAGCTCGGCGAGCTCGTCGAGCATGTCCGTGCGGGACCCTTCCCTGCCGGGCGTGGCCAGGTGCCGGGCGACGTACAGGATGCCCTGCCGCGGGTAGTCGAACGGCGAGCCGACGTCGAGGCCCTTCCACTGCGGGATGTCGTCGCCCGCCGTGCCCTCAGGCGCGAGCCCCAGGGACGCCCCCACCCCGTTGAAGTCGCCGCCGAGCTTGAGCGTCGCCGAGGTCAGCACCACCGAGCGGTCGGCGAAGAGCTTCTCCCGCAGCAGCCCGGACACGGACAGCGGTGCGACCCGGACCGACGCCCCGAAGCGGTCGTGACGCTCGTACCAGACGACGTCGTACTCGGAGCCCTGGGTGATGCGCTCCGCGACGCTGTGGATGGACTCGACCGACGCCATGGCCTGCTTGCGCACCGCGTCCTCGTCCTGGACGGACTTGTCCCGGGTGCCGCCGAGCGCGGAGATCACCGTGCGCGCGGCATCGCGCAGGGCCATCAGCGCGTAGCCGAGGTCCTCCGGCACCTCTTCCAGGCGTCCCGGGAGCGCCAGCTCCATGACCCGCTCGAACCCCTCCGACGCGGTCAGCAAGGCGTCGGCCGCCTTCTCGTTGACCAGCTTCGCCGCACGGCGCACCGCTCGGTTCACCTGGCCGGGGGTGAGCTCGCCGGTGGCCACCCCGGTGACCCGGGAGACCAGCTCATGGGCCTCGTCGACGATGAGCACCTCGTGCTTGGGGAGCACGGGGGCGCCCTCGATCGCGTCGATGGCGAGCAGGGCGTGGTTCGTGACGACGACATCGGCGAGCTTGGCCCTCTCCCGGGCCGCCTCCGCGAAGCACTCGGCGCCGTACGCACACTTCGAGGCGCCGAGGCACTCCCGCGAGGACACGGAGATCTGGGACCAGGCCCGGTCCGAGACGCCCGGCGTCAGGTCGTCCCGGTCGCCGGTCTCCGTCTCGTCCGACCAGTCCCGCAGACGCAGCAGGTCCTGGCCCAGCTTGCTGGACGGCGCGGCCGCCTCGAACTGGTCGAAGAGGCCCTCCTCCTCGTCCTGCGGCGCCCCCTCGTGGAGCCGGTGCAGACAGAGGTAGTTCGACCGGCCCTTGAGCATCGCGAACTGCGGGCGCCGGCGCAGCAGCGGGTGCAGCGCGTCGACCGTACGCGGAAGGTCCCGCTCGACCAGCTGGCGCTGGAGCGCCAGCGTCGCCGTGGCCACCACGACCCGCTCGCCATGGGCCAGCGCGGGCACCAGGTAGCCGAGGGACTTGCCCGTGCCGGTGCCGGCCTGGACGAGCAGATGGGCGTTGTCGTCCACGGCTTCGGCGACAGCCTCGGCCATGGAGACCTGGCCGGGGCGCTCCGTACCGCCGACGGCGGTGACGGCGGCGTGGAGGAGCTCGGGGAGAGATGGCTTCGTCATAGCCCGACCACCCTACGGCGCCCCACTGACAGCATCGATCGGTCCCGAACTCACGCGGAGGGGTGCAGCGGGTTGGGGACGGTGCCGTGGACGGCGGCGTGCGGGCGGTTCGGCCGGTCGCGGTAGCCGTCCAGATGCAGACGGTTGCGGTTGAGGCAGAGGCGCTCGATCCTCGGCGTCAGCATGTCGAAGATCTCGAACCGCTCCTTGAGGTCGGGGAACCGGGCGTGGTGCCTCAGGATCTCGGCCCGGACGAGTGACCAGAATTCACCCTCCGGTACGTCCAGCTGTTCCTCGCAGAGGGGGGACAGATAGCGGAACACCCCCACGAAGAGCCCCGAGTGGATGAACTGGGTGAGGAAGGAGGGCTCCTCCGTGAGCAGGATGTCGCGGACGTCCTGCGGCATCGTGTCGTGCTCGGGCAGCAGCCTGGCACTGACGTTCACGTCGTCGACGAAGTCCTTGATCGCGAGCCGCACGGGCACGTCGTTCTCGTCGAAGACGACGATGGCGTTCTCGCCGTGCGGGGAGAACACCGTGCCGTAGCGGTACAGGAAGTGCAGCAGCGGCGGCAGGAGCGCGGTGAAGAGCCGGGTCAGCCAGGCCGTCGGGGTCAGCCCCGAGCGGGCGACGAGCTCCGCGGTGAAGGACCGGCCGTCGGGGTCCGTGTGCAGCAGCGAGGCCAGCGTACGGGCGCGTTCCCCGGGTGCGAGCCGCGGCTGGAGCGGCTCCCGCCAGATCGCCCCGAGGATCTCCTTGAACTGGTACGGCGACTCCGGGAGGTGGTCGTAGAGCGGGTGCTCGACGGCCACCGAGGCGACCTCGCCGAGCAGGATGACCCCGCAGGTGTCCCGGAGGAAGGGATCGCCGTCGCACAGCCCCTGGACCCACGCCGTGACCGCCGGGGCGGCGAGTGTGCGCTCGGTCGGCAGGCCGCGCCAGACCAGGGTGTTGAGGATCGACAGCGGCAGCTTGACCGTGTGCCGGTCGGGCCGTCCCACGTTGGTGAAGGTGCGGATGGACTGCTGCGGTAGCCGGAGGTCGTCGTCCTCGTGCAGGGGCACGATCTCGCCGTCCGCGATCGCGGGGGCGAAGAGCGGAACGATCCACTCGTCCCACTGCCACGGGTGCACGGGGAGGTACAGGTAGTCCGCGGGTTCGAGGCCCCGTCCGCGCAGGATGTCGGTGAACGATTCCCGGACGCCCGGGTCGAGTTCCTGGTCGTAGAGGTCTCCGGGGGTGGCGACACGGCCCACTCCCCGGTACCCCGCTATGCGGGTGCTGACGGCGATCCAGGGCAGTGAGGTGGCGGACCGCGCCTCCGGTGTGAAACGGGCGGCGTCCGCGGCGGAGAACCCGAGACGGCCCTTGTTCGCCACGAGCCAGGGGTGCCCGGTCTGGTGGCCTTCGAGCTCGGCGTACGGCAGCTCGGCGAGCTGCGCCGCGGTGAGCGCGGTGTGGTCGAGGCGGGCGTCGGCGGTCAGGGTGGCGGTGAGCTCGCGGACGAGGTGGCCGAGCGTGGCCCCGTCGAGCCCGAGGAGGCGCCGGCCACGGGCGAGGAACCGCAGCGGGTCGCGGAAGGGGGCGCCGCTGTCCCCGTGTGCTCCGGTGGTGGCCTCCCGGATCGTCGCGGGGTCGACGCGCCAGCTCCCGTAGACACCGCGCCGGGCGTGGAAGCTCAGGGTCGCGCCGTCGTCGAGCGGCAGGGTGTAGTCGCCGGTCCGCCCCGCGCCGCCGTCCGCCCGGGGCACGGGTTCGATGACTTCCTCGTAGGCGAACTCACCGAGCATCTTGGCGAGCAGCCTCGCCGACACCCGGTCCCAGACGGTCCGGTTGAGTTCCGGGGTGTCGAGCGGCGTATGGGGCTTCGCCGGATGATGGCTCGCAGGATATGTCGGCACGGGGACTCCTCCGGGTGGGACCGATGGGGTTCGAGCGGGCTGTGCGGTGCGGCGAGTGGTTCACAGGCGGTCACGGTGTGCTCGGTCGCGGACCATCAGGGCGGCCCGCTTGTCGGGAAGGTCCACTTCCGCGCAGAAGCGGAAACCGGCGCTCAGGAAGGCGGACACGGACGGGGTGTTGCGCAGGTCGGGCTCCGCGACGACCCGTCCGCAGAGCGGCCGGTTGTCGAGGACGAGGTCGGAGACGGCCCTGAGCAGTACGGTGCCGATGCCCCGCCCCCGGTTGCCGACCCCGCCGATGAGGAGGTGGAGCCCCATGTCGTGGGGCCGCGCCGGGTAGTGCCGGGCGAGCGGGTCCAGATCGGCGCGGTAGAGCTCCCAGTAGCTCATGGGCTTGCCGCCCAGGAGCCCGAGGCAGGGGACGCTGCGGCCGTCCCCCGCGAGCTGACGGCGAAGGTGCTCGGCGGTGACCTGCTCCGGTCCGGCGAGCTCCCAGAAGGCGGCGACCGCCGGATCGTTCATCCAGCGGCTGATCACCGCCAGATCGCGTCCGGGTTCCACGGTGACGAGCTGGAACGGTCCGGCGGGGGTGGCGACCGGACGCCAGGCGCCGGGGTCGCCCACGAGGGCGGAGGGGTCGGCCTCCGCGGCGGTCACCGCGGGGCCGTCACCGAGCAGGGCGAGGAGCTCCTCGGTGAGCCGGAGCTCCAGGGTGTCCTCGGTGCCGGTGGCGTCGGACGGGACGGCACCGGGCCCGGTGGGGGCATCGGCTTGATGCACCGTGGCGCTCTCCTCTCGTGGTTCGGACGGTCAGGCCCGGTCGCTGCGGAGGGGGTTGGCGATGGTGACGTACACGGACTGGGTGTCGACCGGTCCGACGAGCTCGTCAAGTCCGTGCATACGGGTCATCAGATTGGCCTTGCAGCGGAGCTGGCCGGTCTCCAGGAGGTAGGCGGGCAGGGAGGAGCCCAGCCCTGCGGCGCCTTCGAGGAAGCGGCGGAACGCGGCGAGCAGCAGCTGTTCGTCGGCGAGCCGCTGGGAGCCGAAGGCGCCGATCAGCCCGAACACGTTGTTGATGCCGAGGTAGTAGGCGAGGCGCTCGTCCGTGACGGCGTCGGAGACGAAGGTGTCGCTCACGGTGCCGATGCCCGGGAGACGGCGTTCCAGTGCGTCCCGGTGGGACTCCCTGAAGTAGTAGCCCTGGTTGTCGCGGTACCTGCCGCCGACGGGCCAGCCGTCCGGGTCGATGAGTACGAGCGTGTTCTGCTGGTGGGCCTCCAGGGCGACACCGGCGTGGGCGTCGAGCCAGAGGACGGGCAGCACGACGCGGTCGAGGTAGCGCAGGAACCACTCGGCGCACACCGCGCCGATCGTCCTGCCGGTGCGGGCCGCCAGCGAGGAGACCGTGTCGGCGAGCCGCGAGTGCGTACCGGAGCGGCCGGGCCACGGACGCGGGGCGGTGAGTCCGGCGATGCACACCGCGTCGTCGGCCGGCCCGAACGGGTTGTGGCGGAGCATCACGTCGAGCCCCTGGACGGGGCTGCCGTCCGGCTGGTCGACGGCCAGCCAGGCGGGGTCCCGGACGATGTCGAAGCCCGGGTGGGCCTCCTGCCAGCGGTCGGCCAGACCGGTGCGCAGCAGCCGGTGGACCTCGGCGCCGCGGTGCAGCTCCTTGCGGAGGTTCTCCCGGCGGGAGTTGGTGATGCGGACGCCCAGGGACAGCTTCAGCATGAGGTCGGAGCCGGGACGGTGCACGGTGCGCACGGAGGAGGTGGGATGCCAGTGCCGGCCGTACGGTCCGAGGTCGTGCAGGAGTCCCTTCTCGCACAGGGCGACGACCTCGGGACGGCGCAGCACCTCCGCGGCCTGCCAGGGGTGCAGCGGCAGGGCCGTGGTCCCCTCGGGGAGGCTCAGCCCTTCTGCGTGGGGTGCGAGGAGCGCCTCCGCCGGAACCGGCCTGCCGGCCTTGGTCCACGCCGAGTCCGTGGCCAGCACGGAACGGTCCACGGCCATCCAGTGGAGCGGGAAGGAGCCCCGCAACTCGGGTGAGTAGAGGAGCGTTTCGGTCTCGGAGAGGCCTTCGCGGCTCTTGGGCGTGGGGTGCAGGGGGTGGCCGAGGACGAGGGACTGCTCGGCGGTGAGGAAGAGGTCGGCCTCGGACGACGCGCTGGGGGTGCGCCGCCTGGCCGCGATGAAGGCCGCCGTGTGCCGTACGGAGTCGGCCACCCTGGCCACCAGGTCGACCGCGGCGTTGCGCTCGCTCTCGCGGCTCAGCAGCGCGGCCACGGTGACGGCGTCGGCCCCCGGAGCGCCCTCGGGGGCGTTCTCCAGGGCCGGTGTCCCGAAGCGGTGCCAGCCCGTCGCGGACCAGTGGACGACCGGGACGAGCAGGGCGGTACCGCTCGCCGGGAGCGGGATACGCAGGGTGTCCCCGTGCGGGCGGGGCAGGTCGTTCTCCCGGGTCCAGCAGCGCAGCAGATTCTCCGTACCGGCGGAGTCCGCGGCCCGCAGCGGGTCCGGGTGGTCCAGCGGATCCTGCTCCGTGGGGCCGGGGCGGTCCGCCGGGACGGTGCCGGCGGGTGTGTTCGCCCCGGGACGCGGGGTTCCGTGCGGACCGGCCTTCTGGCGCGGCACGGTCGTCGACTCGACGGCCAGGGGGCCCTCCGGCAGGTCATGTCCTCGCTGCTGGCTGGTGAGGGGGCCGTCGGCCTCGGGCGCAGGGGTGGGGTTCACGGCGGTCTTCCTTGTGAGGGGTCCGGGATCAGCGGGTCGGCCCGGCAGCGGCCCGGCGGTACGGGGAGAGCTCCGCCGCTCTCAGCGCGTCGGCGAGCCGGTCGACGACCGCCGCCGCCTGTTCGTCGGTGAGCGTGAGGGGAGGGAGCAGCCGGACCACGGCGTTGTGGCGTCCGCCGAGTTCGACGATGAGGCCGCGGCGCAGACACTCCTGCTGCACCACCGCGGCGAGGGCGGGATCGGGCGGTGGGGCGGAGCCGTTCTCGGTGGTGACGGTGAGGGGCTCGGCCTCGGGGTCGACGAGTTCGATACCGATCATCAGACCGCGGCCGCGGACGTCGCCGATGCTCGGGTGGTCCGCGGCGAGTGCCTGGAGCCTGGCGAGCATGCGGGCGCCCAGCGTCCCCGCACGTTCGGCGAGCCCGTTCTCCCGTACGTACGCGAGAGTCGCGGCGCCGGCCGCCATGGCGAGCTGGTTTCCCCGGAAGGTGCCCGCGTGGGCGCCCGGCTGCCAGAGGTCGAGCTCGGCGCGGTAGACGATCACCGCGAGGGGCAGCGAGCCGCCGATGGCTTTCGAGAGCACCATCACGTCGGGCACGATACCGCTGTGCTCGACCGCCCAGAAAGTACCCGTCCTGCCGACGCCGGTCTGCACCTCGTCCGCGATCAGGGCGACGGACCGCTCCTGGGTGATCTCCCGCATGCGCCGCATCCAGCCGTCCGGGGCGGGATTCACCCCGCCCTCGCCCTGGACTGGCTCCAGGATCATGGCGGCCGGGGCGGGCACGCCGCTCTTCGGGTCGTCCAGGAGGTACTCCGTCCAGCGCGCGGCGAGATCCGCGCCCCGCTCACCGCCGACGCCGAAGGGGCAGCGGAAGTTCTGCGGGAAGGGCAGCCGTGTCACCCGTACGTCCGTGGCGCCGCCCGAAGCGGCGAGGGCCCCCGCCGTCATCCCGTGGTACGCGCCGGTGAAGGCGAGGAGTTCGCTGCGGCCGCTCGCCGCCCGGACCAGCTTGAAGGCCGCCTCCACGGCGTCCGTGCCCGCAGGACCGCAGAACTGGATCCGGGCGTTGTCGGCCAGCTCCCGGGGAAGGGTGGCGAACAGCTCGGTCGTGAAGGCGTCCTTGACGGGTGTGGCCAGATCGAGGACGTGCAGCGGTGCGCCGGAGTCGATGACCTTCCTGATGGCCTCGAGCACCACGGGGTGGTTGTGTCCGAGGGCCAGGGTGCCCGCGCCTGACAGACAGTCGAGATAGCGCCGGCCGTCGGCCCCTTCGATGGTCATGCCCCGCGCGCGCACCGGCACGATCGGCAGGGATCGCGCGTAGGTGCGGGCCGCCGATTCCCGGAGTGCCTGGCGCCGCAGGATCCCCTCGTGCGCAAGGGGGAGTGTCACCGGAGCTGGTTCGGTCACGGCCACGGCTGTTCGGTCCTCCTGCGATAACAGTTGCGTTGCGCATCGGTACGTCGGCCTGGGGGCGGAGTGCGCCGATGAACGCTGTCCGGGTGTCCTCCGTACGTACCAACGACGCGGAAGGCCGAAGATCACGGGTAAATCGGAAGATCCTTGCGCAGCCGGAACCGTGGCCCTGCCGCGCGCCGTCCCCATCGGCACCGGCATAGTAGGGGCCGCACTCGGGAAGGAGCCGCCGCTCCGGGAGTCTGCGCCACGGCCCGCGGGCCGTGCGGCGCACCGCCCAAGTCCGCAGTGCGGTAACGAAGTCAGTGACGAAGTCCCAGGGGGATCACCAGATGCGACCCATGCGCCCGATCGATACCGCACGCCGCGGGGGGAGCGCCCGCCGCACCCCTCGGGTGTTCGCCGCGGCCGCCCTTGCCGCCGTCCTCACGCTCACCGCCTCGGCCTGCGGGCCGGAGGAGGACGGCGCGATCGGCGAGCCGAGCAGCTCCACCGGCCAGTCCTCCGACGGGAAGGTCGCGATCCCGGACGATCTCAAGGACCGGCTCAAGGAGCACGGGATCGACCTCGACAAGTGGAGGGACGGCGAGTGGAAGAACTGGGACAAGGACACCTGGCTGCGTGAGGCCAAGGACTACGTCAACCCCATCATCGAGGACCTCTGGGACCCGGACCGGATGCGGGATGCCGAGAAGCCCCCGGAGAACCCCGTCGACCCCGACATCTCCGGCGACGAGGGCGTGACGGACCCGACCCCCGCACCGGTCGGAGCGGCCGGCCTGCAGACGCCGTACCACGACAGTGCGCCCGCGTCGGGCAAGCTCCTGTTCGACGGCCCCGAGGGTTCGATGGTCTGCTCGGCGACCGTGGTCCAGGACCCGGCCCACCCGGGCAAGTCCAACATGGTCTGGACGGCCGGGCACTGCGTGCACGCGGGCAAGAACGGCGGCTGGTACCGCAACATCGCGTTCGTCCCCTCGTACAACGACAGCGGCATGTCGACGGCCGAGCTGCAGAACGCGTCCAAGGACGAGATCGCTCCGTACGGCGTGTGGTGGGGCCAGTGGGCGCAGACCTCCCAGCAGTGGATCGACCAGGGCGCCGCGACCGGCGGCCAGGGCGCCCCGTACGACTTCGCGGTGCTGCAGGTCGCGCCGGAGAAGGGCTCCACGGGCAAGTCCCTGGAGGAGACCGTCGGTTCGGCCCTTCCGGTCGAGTTCAACGCCCCGGCGGTCCCCGAGATCGACAGCATGACGGCGACCGGCTATCCGGCGGCCCCGCCGTTCGACGGCCAGAAGGCGCTCCAGTGCACCGATCAGCCGGGCCGGCTGGCCGTCTTCGAGCAGCAGCCGACGATGTACCGCATCGGGTGCACGATGACCGGGGGTTCCTCCGGTGGCGGCTGGGTCGCGAAGGGCCAGGACGGTAAGCCGGCGCTGGTCTCCAACACCTCCATCGGCCCGGTGACGGCGGGCTGGCTGGCCGGCCCGCGCCTGGGCAAGGAGGCCAAGGGCATCTACGAGGCCGTCAGCAAGAAGTACGCCGGACAGTAGGAGCACGCACGTGAGGGGGCCCGGGTGGCGATCGCCGCCCGGGCCCCCTCACGTGGAACGGCACGCACAGGAGGCCGGGTTCCCCGCGCGGGGAACCCGGCCTCC
>NZ_JAERUC010000012.1 GCF_016745505.1 Streptomyces silvae
CGGCCGTCCCGAAGAACAGCGCCCACAGCGACCACAGGAATGCGGCCGACGTACCGACCGAGATCAGCGTGTCCATGGTGGCCGCGCCGTGCTTGGCATTGGTGAACGCGGCGCGGTGGAAGGGCCAGGCCGCGTAGGTGACGACGGGCGCGGCAAGGGTGAGGGAGAGCCACTGCCAGTACTCGATCTGCAGAGCCGGGATCATCGCCATCGCGATGACGGGTACGGCGAGAACAACGGCGGTGACGAGCCGCTGGCGAAGGGGCCGTAGCTCGATGTCCGCGCGCTCGTCCTCGCTCGGACCGCCCGTCGCTCCGTCCTGTTCGGCCCGCGGAAGGGCGGGCTCCTGGGCGGAGTAACCGGTCGCTTCGACGGTGGCGATCAGGTCCTGCACCGAGATGTCATCGGCGAAGCTGACCTTGGCTTTCTCGGTGGCGTAGTTGACGGTGGCCTCGACCCCGTCCATACGGTTGAGCTTCTTCTCGATACGGGCCGCGCACGAGGCGCAGGTCATGCCGCCGATGGCGAGCTCGACCTGGGCGGTGCCCTGAGTCGTGGTGGACATTTCCTGCTCCTCGTTCGGACGGAACTACGGGGCGGTGGCCGGGGCCCGGCCTGCGAACAGGGCCCCGGCGGCCGGTGGACTGTGGCGCGGGTCAGGCGCGGCCGGAGAGCTCGTAACCGGCGTCGTCGACCGCTGCCGCGATCGCTGCGTCGTCGGACGTGCTCTTGGTGGTGACGGTGACCAGGCCGGCGGTCACGTCCACGTCGACGGCCAGGACCTCGTCCAGCTCGCCGACCGCCTTCGTGATGGCGGTCTTGCAGTGCCCGCAGGTCATGCCTGAGACGCGGTAGACGGTGACGGTGGCGTCCGTGACGGCGGTCGCAGCCTCGCCGGTGCTGGTCGAGCAGGTGCCATCAGGAGTACAGCAGGACATGAGTTCCTCCTCGGATCCTTATACCCCTAGGGGGTATCAGTGCTGATTCCATGTATACCCCCAGGGTGTATTTCTGGCAAGCGCCACGAGAGACGGTCGCTTATACCCCCTAGGGGTATAAGCTCGTGAGTGCGAGGCCACCCAGAGGCCCGCCGGGTACGAACCCCAGAGGGAGCAGCCATGAACACCGCAGTGAAGATCACCGCATTCACCGCCGCACTCGCAGCGTCGTTCGGCGCCGCGTACGGGCTCGGCGGCTCCGTGGACCCGATCGCGGGTGGCACCGAACCCGCCACCCATGCCGGGCATGCGAAGGACGCCCCACCGGAGAGCGGGAGCGGCGACGGCGGCCACACGGCCCCACCGGCGGGAGGGCTCCAGATTTCCGAGGCCGGATACACCCTCGATCTCAAAACCCCTCGCGTGCAGGCGGCACAGACAAGTGAACTGCGCTTCGCCATACGCGACAGGTCCGGCCGACAGGTCACCGCCTACCAGCGAGAGCACGACAAGGAACTCCACCTCATCGTCGCCTCACGCGACCTGGCCACATACCAGCACCTGCACCCCACCAGGGCCAAGGACGGCGTCTGGAGCACCCCCGTCGACCTCCCCGCCGCCGGCGACTACCGGGTCTTCGCGGACTTCACCCCCACGGCGAAGAACGCCACCAACCTCACACTCGGGGCCGACCTCGCCGTCTCCGGGGCGTACAAGCCCGCAGAACTGCCCAAGCCATCCCGCACCGCCACGGTCGACGGGTACTCCGTGACGCTGAACGGCAACCTCCGTCCCGATACAGCGGAAGAACTCACGCTCAGGGTCAGCAAGGACGGGCGCCCGGTCACCGACCTCCAGCCCTATCTGGGCGCGTACGGGCACCTTGTGGCGCTGCGCGACGGTGACCTCGCCTACCTGCACGTCCACCCCCACGGCGAACCCGGCGACGGCACCACCGAGTCCGGCCCGGAAGTCTCCTTCACCGCGACTGCGCCCAGCCCTGCGGCCTATCGCCTCTTCCTCGACTTCAAGCACAAGGGCACCGTTCGCACCGCGGCGTTCACCGTCCACGCCGGAGCGCCAGCCGACACCTCTCAGCTTGACGAGCCGGCGGCCGAGACCGAAGTCGGCGGCCATCAGCACTGAGCATCAAAACGACATGCGAGGTCACAAGACGCCCACGGCCTGCCAGTAGCGCGCGTCGCGTAGAGCAGCCGCGTAACACCAGCGCGTCAGTGGCTGTGCCCGTCATCGATTCCAGATTCCGCTGGGGTTTCCCCTGCTGCCGGCGAGACACTCCCCTCCGGGGATCCGGCGGGGCCCGGCCGATCAGGCTGCGACTGCTGCTCTTCGGACTGAGGTTCCGTGCCGCCCCCGTGGCTGTGGCCACCTGCGCCAGGCTGCTCGGACAGCGCGGACGCCAGTTGGCGCAGTCCGAAGAAGCTGATGAGTACCACCATGAGGACGGAGAGGCCGGCCAGGCCGAAGACGCGGCGCCAAGAGGTTCCTTCGTCCTTGATCACGTATGCCAGGAAGGACAGTGCGATGCCGGCCGGTATGAGGACGGCCGCGCGTGCGGGGAAGTCCTCGAAGTGCTGGAGACCGCCGCTCAGCATGCCGATTCCGAAGGACAGCAGCAGCGAGGCTCCTATGACGACGAGCATCCGCGGCAGGGCCGGCTTGTGCCGGGCGAGGACGAATTCGTTGAGGACTGTGGCGGCGAGGAAGACCAAGACTCCGTACCCGGCGATGCGGGTGTAACGGGTGGGGTCGAGTGGGTGGTGGACCACGGCGCCGCTGATCAGTCCGGCCCCGACGAAGTAGCCAACGTAGCCGAGGTATCGCGCAAGCAGGGCGCTCTTCCGTGAACGGGCCTTGCGCAGGGCCGCTCGCCCGGGTCTCTGTGCGGGACCTTCGAGCGTGGCAGGGCGGTCCGCGAGCTGGGAGGTGGGCACCAGTTGCTCCTTGTTAGGTGGGGTCGTTGAGGCCAGGCGTGGGCGCCCAGGCGGCCTAAAAGGCGGGATTTCGCTACCGCTCGGCGCTGCGGCGCCCAGGGTTCGCAGTAACCGGCTGGGCAGGGGGCACATCAGTGCCCCCGAGGTGGGGGGTCGACCCGGTGCGGGGGAGGTCGGGTGGCACCCGGCCTCCCCCGCACTTGCCACGACCGTTCGGGTCAGGCGGTTGCAGGTACGGACTCGGATGCGGACTTTGGCGTTGCGAGGCGGCCGGTGCGGTCGAGTCCGTACAGCGCTGCTGCGCAGCCGAGGCCCAGCAGGGACAGGACGATCCACGGCAGCGCGGACATCCCGGCGTTGCGGGCAGCGTCAAGGGCGGCTCCGGTAAGGAGGTTCCCGACGGTGATGCCGATACCGCAGATGGTGTTGTACAGGCCGTAGTGGGTGGCGACGAGGCGGTTGCCGGAGAGACGGACGATGGTGTCCATCTCGAACGGGTAGGCGATCATCGTGCCCAGGGCGAGCAGCAGTGCGGACAGCGCGGGTGGCACCGCGGCAAGCAGCCACAGGCCAAGCCCGCCGTCCGGAACCGGCACAGCCGTGGCCAGCAGCAGCGGTACGAACGCCAGCCCCATGGCCAGCAGGCCCCACACGAGTGCGCGGCCGGGCTCCATACGGGCCTTGCACCAGGCAGTCACCCGCGTCTGGCCCAGGATGGTGCTGAGCCCGGACACGGCGAACAGCACCGCCACCGCAGCCGTGCCGAACTGGCCCTCGCCGCCCAGACGTCGCACCTCCAGCGGCAGCGCGAGATAGACCTGGAAGGTCATGACGTACGAGCCGACCATGGCGAGCGAGAACAGCAGGAACGGCCGGTTGGCCAGGATGCCGCGCCACTGCACCAGGACACCCCGGCGGCTGTCCGCCCCGGACTTCGTGTCGTCGGCCCTGCGCGCGGGCAGAGCCCGGATCTGCACGATGCTCAGGACCGCGAAAATCCCGGCGGCTGTGAGACAGGTGACGCGGAAGTCGATGCCGGTCAGCGCCATTCCCACCAGCGGGCCGAGGAGGATTCCGGCCTGGTAGAAGACGTTGAACAGCGCGAACGCCTCCACTCGCCGTTCCCCCGCGTCCGCCGCCAGGTAGGCGCGGGTGGCCGGGTTGAACAGCGCACCAGCCAGACCGGTGGCGGCGGAGGCGGCGATCAGCGCGGGGACCGACTCCACGAGCCCTAGGGTCGCGAAGCCGACGATGCGCAGCACCATACCGGCGATGATCATCGGCTTGTACCCGAACCGGTCGGCCAGGGTCCCGCCGACCAGGAACATGCCCTGCTGGCTGAAGTTGCGGACACCGAGGATCAGACCGACGAGCCACCCGGCCAGCCCGAGGGGCCCGGCCAGGTGGGTGGCGAGGTACGGCATGAGCATGTAGAAGCCGAGGTTGATGGTGAACTGGTTGACCATCAACAGCTGGACACTGCGCTCGTAGGTGCGGACCTGCGCGAGGGTGCTCTTCACCGCGCCTCCCCTGCACCGGTCCGGTCACGCACGTCGTCGCTGCTGAGGGTGAGCGGGTCGACCACGCTCGTACACCGGGCCCATCGGGTGACTTCCTTCTCGTCCAGGCGGCCGATCACGTCGGGCTCGGCAGCAGGCGGGCTGTCGAGCAGACCATGGGCCGCGCAGTAGTCGTCGTCGTAGACGGTGCCGAGGTAGCGCTGAGGCCCGTCGGGGAAGATCGCCGCGATCCGGGTGTCCTCGGGCATCTCGCGGGCGAGCCATCCGGCGACCAGGGCGACCGCGCCGACGCTCCATCCGCCGGTCGCGTAGTGCGAGGCAGCCAGCTGACGGCAGGACCACACCGCTTCGGCCGGGGCGACCCAGTGCACTTCGGAAAAACTGTCGTAGGCGACGTTGCGCGGGTAGATGCTGGATCCGAGCCCGCGCATCAGCCGTGGCCGGGCGGGCTGGCCGAAGATCGTGGAGCCGACGGTGTCCACGCCCACGACTTTCAGATCCGGGTAGAGCTGCCGCAGCACCCGGGAGACGCCTGCAGAGTGGCCGCCGGTACCGACACTGCACACCAGAACGTCGATGTGAGCGAGCTCGGTAGCCAGTTCCAGCGCGAGCGGCGTGTAGGCCGTGGTGTTGTCGGGGTTGTTGTACTGGTCCGGGCACCAGGAATCCGGGTACTGCTTCATGAGTTGGGTGACGCGGTCGCGGCGGGCCTGTTGCCAGCCGCCGGTGGGGTGGGGCTCGGAGACAACGTTGACCTGGGCGCCGTAAGCGGTGAGCAGCCGGGTCATGGACATCTCCAGGCCCGGGTCGGTGACCAGGGTGACCGGGTGGCCGTGGACCATGCCCGCCAGGGCCAGGCCGAGGCCGAGGGTGCCACTGGTGGACTCGATGATCCGCGCTCCGGGCTTCAGATCGCCACGGGCTCGGGCGCGTTCGACCATGTACAGACCGGGGCGGTCCTTTATGCCGCCGGGGTTGAAGCCTTCCAGCTTCGCCCAGAACCCCCGTCCGACCGGAGCGAAGGGCTCGCTGACGTGCAGGAGCGGCGTGTTGCCGACCAGGCCGGACAGGGCGGCGTGGCCGGGCTTGGGGGGATGGGTGACGTTCGGAGAGTGCATCAGTCGGCCCTCATCATTCGGTGAATGGCGCGTCGGGTACTGGTCTCTCGCACGCCGCCCGGCCCCGAACCGGTGATCCGGTCCCACGGGCGGAGCGACGGCCGCGGCATGCTGCGGCGGGAAGAGGCGGCCTACCTCCGCCACCGGCAGAGCGAACACAAGGTTTCTCGGCCTGAGCCAGCTCCTGGCACCGCCACCTGTGCCTGCCGAACGCCGGCGTCAGCTGACGGCGAGCACCCCGTTGTCGCTTCGGGGGCGGTGGCGGCGGACGTCGGCGTACGCGTCTGCTGGCCGGCGACCACAGCGGTGTCCGCGCCGGCCGGCGAGCAGGACGAGTCAGCGGGTGCGGCAGCGTGCGGCAGTTGCTCAACGCCCTGCTGGGCAGCCGAGACCGCGCGGGGCACGCCGTGAGCATCGCTGGGCTCGTGGAGCGGTAGCGCACAGCCGAGGATGCTCAGGAGCAAGCCGCTCAGGAGCAGGGCCATGAGCCGTTGCTGTACCGGTGCGATCACGGGACGTCGGCGAATACGGGTGGGGGACGGCACAGTTCCTCCGCAGGCGGCCGTCGCGCGCCCCAAGGGCAGCGCAGCGGCGGGCGGGACGTTCCATGGCAGGGGCGACGTCGCAGGAACCTGCCTCGCGACACAACGCGGCGCGTCGGAGCAAGGAGAGAGACAGCGACGACCGGCCTCATCGCGCCCACAGCCGCAGAGGGCTGCCCGAAGTCATGTCACACGGGAAGGCGTGGAAGGCCGGGGAAGGTCGCCGGTGCTAGATCTGCAGGACTGTGGCTCTTATCGACGTGCTCGGCAACTGCTTGGCTGCCGCGACGTCACCGAAGGCGATCGGAGTAGGTCGCGGCAGTGCAGGAGCGTCTGCCACGACCAGGGCGCAGAGGCTCGGGACATCCAGAGTCGGTGCCTGCTGCGGCTGACCGGGTACGCACTCCGCAGCCGTATGAGACGAGCCGTCATGCTCACCACCATGGTGATCAGCCGGCCCGTCCTCGACAGCGAGGCCGTGGCCCACGTCCACAGCGGACGCAGTCACGCTAGCGTCCAGGTGAGCGCTGACCGCTTCCTGGCTCACCCCGTGCGCGTATACGAAGGTGAACAGCGTGACGGCCACCCACAGCATGCGCAGCGGACCCGCTGACGAGCGGGCCCGTGCCACACGGGGAGACGACCAAGCCGTGACCATGCCGTGATCCTAGTCGCTCATGCTGCCGTCCATTCGCCGCCCCGGCCTCGAACAGAGCCCGAACAGACGGTCCTGTCCGGACACGCGTATCGGCAACAGCACAGGTGATGAGCAGACGACGGCTTCCGTGAGGGGTCCGAGACGAGCGCAAAAATAGGACGTGCGTCACACCCGGCCTGGGGCGCCACCCATCGGCGCGCTCACGACTGCCTTGGAGTACCGAACGGTCTGCTAGTCGTGCAACGGAGCCGGGCCTCACCGCCCACTCCGGGGAGCGGCAGGCGGCCCCGGGTGCCCAGGCCCGCCCGTCAACAGCTGTTCAGCTATGTCTCTTTGCCCGATACGAGGGCCACCAGGATGTCAGCGACCGGTCGTTCGGCCGCATGCGCCTCCGGCGCTCGGCAAGCAGGCAGAAGGTACGGCCTTGGTCGGAGCTGATCACCAGGCGATCCGCAGTGCCGACTCGTACCTGCGTCCTTATCGACCTCCCGCCGGCCTGCGGACTGACCGGTCACCGAGGGGTGGCGCAGACGGAGCAAGAGCTCGCGCAGGGGCGGAAAGCGAGTGCCCGGGCGGGCTCTCCTAGGGACCCGCAGGGGCGTGGTTGCCGTCGGTTCAAGCGCCGTGCCTGGTCACGGGGAAGGCTTCTTCGGGGTCAGGAAGAAGGTCAGGAGCGCGGCTACGGCAGCGACGACCGCGCCCGCGGCGAACCCGGGGGCGAAAGCAGCTGCGTCACCTCCGGCGATACCGGCTGCGGCCATGCTTGAGACCACAGCAGCTCCCAGCGATGCGCCAAACTCGTGGAACGTGCTGAGAATGCCCGAAGCAAGGCCCGCTTCGTGCGGTTCGATCTGGCCCAGCGCAGTGGCGGAGGCGACCACGAAGAGCACTCCCGTGCCCGCGGCAGCCACCGCGATACCCGCAACCGTGGCTGCCGTGTTCTCCCACAGGGCGGGAGCAGTCATCCCGGCGGCGGCGACCAGCAGGCCCGCCACTCCCAGCGTCCTGGATCCGGTCCGCCCGATGACGCGGCCGGCGGCGTTCGCGCCGATCATGGTTGCCAGTGCCACGGGCAGGAAGAACAGGCCGGTTGCCAGCGGCCCGTGTCCGCGGTGGTCCTGGAGGTAGAAGGTGCCGAGGAAGAACACCATGATCATCAGAGCTGTGGCCACCAGGATCAGCAGCGTGCCCGTGGCCACCGGCCGACGCGTCAGAAGGCGGATGTCCATCAGAGGCGTCGCCGTCCGCCGCTGCCAGGCCGCGAAGGCCCAGTACAGCAGCAGAGCCGCAACCACCAGACCCGCCGTCGCCATGGTGATCCACCCCTTGTCGCCGGCGCGTATCAGCGCATAGGTCAGGGTGCCGGTGGCAGCGGTGACCAGGATCGCGCCCACGGCATCCAGGCGCCCCGAGGTGGCACGCCGCTGTGGCGGCAGGTAGGCCCTCAGTGCGACGACCAGCGCCAAGCCCACGGGGACGTTGACGAAGAACACCCACGGCCAGCCTGGCCCCGCGGTCAGCAGGCCACCCAGCAGCACGCCCAGGGCGGCGCCGCTGCCACCGAGGGACGACCAGATCCCCAGGGCCTTGTTGCGCTCCTCGCCCTCGAAGAGCGTCACGACCAACGACAGGGCCGCCGGGGACAGCATGGCCGCGGAGAGGCCCTGGATCACCCGGCCGGCGAGCAGCATGCCTCCCGATTCCGCAAGACCCGCCAGCAGGGAGGCGCCGGCGAACAGTACGAGGCCGAGAAGGACGAGGCGCCGCGCGCCGAACAGGTCCGCAGCCCGGCCCCCCAGCAGGAGAAGACCTCCGAAGGCCAGGGTGTACCCGCTCACGACCCAGGTCAGCGCCTCGCGCTCCAGACCGAGGTCCGCTCCCAGGTGCGGCAACGCGATGGCCACGACCGTGACGTCCAGGATGAGCATCAGCTGCGCGACGCCGACCAGGCCAAGAATCTTCCACCGACGTGGATCCGGTGTGCGGGTGGGACTGGTGGAGATCTCTGCTTCGCTCACGACGGTCTGCCCCCTTGCAGGTAAGTCGAACAGGCTTGTACGAGTTATGGACGCTACTATAACTCGTACAAGCCTGTTCGACTTATGGAGTGAAATGCCTCGCTCGACACGGCCAGGAGCGCGTCGCGCCGACGCGCAGCACAGCGTCGAGAAGATCTTGGACGCGGCCATCGACTGCCTCAGCCGCAACCACGACGCGAGCGTCGTACAGATCGCGCAGGCCGCGGGCGTCGGCCGAGTCACCCTCTACGGCCACTTCCCCTCCCGGGAGGGTCTCGTCGAAGCCGCCCTGGCACATCTGCTGGAACGCGGCGAAGAGGTCCTGTCCGGGCTGGACCTGACGGGCGAGCCGGCCCAGTCGTTGCGCGAGCTCATCGACTCCAGCTGGCTGCTCATCGCGCAGTCCGGTGCGATGCTGGAGGCCGCTCAGAAGGTCCTGCCTCCCGGACGCATCCATGAACTGCACGCCGGACCCGAACAGCGTGTGCGCGAACTCATCGTGCGAGGGCAGGCACAGGGCGCGTTCCGTGACGACCTTCCCGCCGCCTGGCTGGCCAGCGCCCTCCACCACGTCCTCAAGGGCACGGCCGCGGACGTCAGGAGCGGCGCCATGACCGCGGAACAGGCCCCGGAGTTCATCGCACAGATCACTCTCGCCGCCTACGCGCCCCAGCCGAGCTGCTCGAACAGGCCATGACCTGCGTACCCCCCTCCCGTTGGGCGCAAGTGGCACTTCACCGGCTGACCCGATGGGACATCCATCCAGGGTGCGGACTCGTGGGGGTGACGCTCGGACCAGTGACTGGTGGTACGCGCGAGCCGAGCCTCCGACCGATGGTCGGCGCTCCGGCCAGACGACCCAACCTGCTGCAACTGACCCCCAGACGCCGGGTGGATAGGTCCACCTCATGGATCTTGACCGCTTCGGCGACGCAGCGGAGGCTCACGGACGGGATGCGTATACCGCGCAGGTCGCATCGAAAGGACGGGTCCTCCGCGAGGGCGAGGCCCGATCTTCCGCCCAGAGGGGTTCGCGCGCCCGCCGCCACCTGGTCGGCCGCGTTCGGTGCAGCCCACCGGCGAATGCTGATCATGCGCCGACCCGCTGTGCAGCGACGATCGACGGTTTAGTGCTGGTTTAGTGCGCCATAACGCGGCCCTGCGAGAGGTCCGGCCGACCGGCGGGAAGAAGGAACCAGCCGGAGATCCCCGCAGCCACGGCGATGACGGCGGATGTCGTGAAGGCGGCTGCGTAGCCGCTCAGGTCGCCCGCCCCTTCCAGGCTCGCCCCCGCGACCATCGCGATGACGGCGACTCCAAGGGCGGCGCCGAGTTCGTGTGCGGTGGTGACAAGGCCGGACGCCAGACCGGTGTCCTGGTGGCCGAGGCCGTTCATGGCGGCGGTGGTGGCGCAGACGAAGGTGGTGCCGAGGCCGAAGGACATGAGAGAGAAGCCCGGGGTGAGGCCCGTCCACAGTCCGCTGTCGGCCGTGAGGCCGGCGAGGAGGAGTGCGCCCAGCGCTGTCAGGGCGAATCCCGCCACTGCGGTGAGGCGCCAGCCGATGCGGCCGACCGTTGTTCCGCCGAGGTGGGCGCCCAGGGTGACGGCGACGGCGACGGGGAGGAAGGCCAGTCCGGTGGTGAGGGCGTTCTCGCCGAGGATGTGCTGGACGTAGAAGGAGTTGAGGAAGAAGGCGGAGATGAGCAGGCCGCTTGCGGCCAGCATCACCAGCGCGCCGGCGAGCAGGCTGCGCCGGGCGAGAACTTCCAGGCGTACGAGCGGCACCGCGACGCGGCGTTCCACGGCAAAGAAGGCGACGGTGAAGACAGCCGCGCCAACCAGGGGTAGCCAGACGTGGGCGGTGTCGAAGCCTCGGTCGCGAGACTCCACGAGGCCGTAGATCAGGAGAGCGGGGGCCGTGGTCAGGGTCAGAGCACCCAGCGGGTCAAGGCGCTTACGGGAAGGGGCCGGAGTTGCCGCGCGGTGCGTCCCACCGAGCAGCGCCGGTACCGCGACGAGGGCGAACAGGCCCACGGGGATGTTGATGAAGAAGATCCACGCCCAGCCGGGTCCGGACACCAGTACCCCGCCGAGCAGCACGCCCGCGGCGGCGCCCGCGCCGCCGATCGCCGCCCAGAGACCGAGGGCTTTGTGCCGGGCGGGGCCGTCGAACAGGACGGTGACCAGCGCCATCGCGGCCGGGGAAAGGAGGGCCGCCCCGACGCCCTGGACGGATCGTGCGGTGATGAGTGCAGGACCGCTCGCGGCAAGGCCCGAAGCGAGGGAGGCGGCGGTGAAGAGGGACAGTCCGACGAGGTACATGCGGAGTTTGCCCAGGGTGTCCGCGAGGCGTCCGCCCAGGAGCAGGAGGCTGCCGAAGAACAGCGTGTACGCGGTGACGATCCACGTCAGCGCGGAGCCGGAGAGGGAGAGTTCGGCACCGATCGTGGGCAGGGCAACGTTCACCACCGTCACGTCAGCGATCAGCATGAACTGTGCGAGGCAGAGCAGAGCGAGCACCCACCAGCGATGCCGGTGAACAGGCGACGGCGGCCCCTCGTGTGGGTGGTGCACGTGCTGTGACGCCGATGTGGTGTGCCGTGGGTCCACGGAGGATCTCCCTAAACTTTACACTTCTGTCAGGGATAAGGTACGCGCCGCTCGACCGAATGTGAACAGCACTGTAAAGTTTGGCGCCGACGACTACTTCAACGGAGGTGCCGATGGCGGACGAGAGTTCCCCCCGTCGGAGGGCGGACGCAGAGCGCAATGCGACAGCGATCATCGACGCGGGGGTGGAGTGCCTGCTGGTGGACCCGCAGTCGAGCATGGCGGCCGTCGCACGAGCGGCGGGGGTGAGCCGGGTGACGCTCTACTCCCACTTCCCCACACGCGAGAGCCTCCTCGAGGCAGCACTGGAGCGCTCCGTCGCGCAAGCCGTTCACGCTTTCGACGCCGAAGCGGGTGACGTCGGGCTCGCCGATGAGGCACTGGCGCGGCTGATGCGCTCGTCCTGGCAGGTGCTCGACCGGAACTTCTCCGCTTTCGCAGCCGCCGCGGCGGCTCTACCCCCGGATGTCATTCGCGGCCGACACGACCGCATCCTCCGCCCCGTGCGCGACCTGATCCTGCGCGGTCAGCAAGAAGACGCGATCCGCAGGGACCTGTCGGCGGACTGGCTGGTCACCGTCGTCTATCAGCTGATGCACGCCGCTGCGGGCGAAGTCCAGGCGGGGCGGCTCACCAGCGCGGCGGCCCCCGACGTTCTGACGGCAACCGTCCTGGCGGCGTTGCGGACCACAGACGGGCAGCAATGACCATCTCCGCGAGAGGTCAGCCGACTGAGAGCGTCTCTCGACGGCGGCGCATCCCGCAGAACGGTCAAGCACCGCCGACGAGTCAGCGAACACCGCACCCTGACCCGCCTGGTCGCGTCCTGGTGAAGGGCGGTGTGAGCAGCTCGCGGTGCGAGCGGCGTCGCGCCGCCCAGGCAGAGTCCAGCCGCCCGTCACGCCCTCGCCCCGGCTCTTGCCGTAGCATCCGGCCGGCCAGTAAGCGGTTCGTGGGCAGCTGCTCATAGGATGGGCGCATGACCGGCAGCACAGGATCCAGCCGCCGCCCCACCGGGCGGCTGTTCGTGCTGCTCATGCTGGCCGTGCTGACCGGCCTGCTCGGCATGCATGCCCTGGGCCCCGGAGGGGCACCGGCAGGCCGATCGGATGCCACGCACGAGATGGCGATGGCTCAAGTGGCCGACGCACCGCACCTGAGCAGTGGGTGCTCCCACACAGACGGCGGCAACGACCATCTCGACCACGCGGACGGGACATGCGCGGCGGCCGGAATCGGCTCCGCGTACGCGCCGCCCGCACTGACCAGCGCCCTCATGGACACGCCTGCCGCTTGCACTCCGGTGGCGGGCACGGCGCGGCTCGCCGAAGGCTGCCGAGCGCCTCCCGACCTGTCCGAGCTGCAACTCCTGCGGATATAGAGCGGCCCGCACGGCACCCCGATGCCCGGATGTTCCCGGGACCGGTGCCGCGCCTTCGTACGCCCTCATCCCAGATCCCTCGCGCGCCGCCGCGCAACAGCCGCGCGCACAAGGAGTTGCACCATGACCAGCAAGCGATCCCTCGTCCGTCGTACCGCCGCTGTGGCCGCTTCGGCAGCCGCCGCCCTCGTCCTCGCCGCCTGCGGTGGGAACGGTGACAGCTCGGCCGGACACGACGGGCACAGCAAGGAGTCCCCGTCTGCCTCGGCGTCGGCCTCACAGGGCCAGCAGAACGCGGCCGACGTAGCCTTCGCCAAGGGGATGATCCCCCACCACCGCCAAGCGGTCGAGATGGCCGACCTCGCGCCGTCCCGGGCCGGGTCGGCTGAGGTGAAGGCGCTCGCCGAGCAGATCAAGAAGGCCCAGGACCCGGAGATCAAGACGCTGTCCGGCTGGCTGACTTCGTGGGGCGAGGAGGTGCCCGCGGAAGGTGCCATGGACCACTCCGAGCACGGCATGAGCGGCATGATGACGGCCGAGGACATGGACAAGCTCAAGGACTCCTCGGGCAAGGCGTTCGACACCGCCTTCATGGAGATGATGATCAAGCACCACGAAGGTGCCGTATCGATGGCCGAGACCGAGAAGGCCGACGGTTCCTACGAGCCGGCCAAGAAGATGGCAGACGCGATCATCACGTCCCAGACAGCCGAGATCACCCAGATGAACGAGCTGCTCGGCAAGAACTGACCGCACCTCGGCAGGGGCGGGCGCCCACCGACGTCCGCCCTTGCCCGTGCAGCCCCATCCGCCTTCGGCTTCCCCTCAACAGCTTGGATCGCACGTGATCGCCTCCGTACACATACCCCGGCGCCGCGGGCGCGCCGCGCTTCTGGCCGCAGCCTCCCTGCTGCTCGCCGCCTGCACCGGCCCCGAAACGGACGCCGGCACTCCGGCCGCCGATCCTGGGACCGGGCATCTGCACGGCCTCGGCGTCGACCCGGCCGACGGCACCGTCTATGCCGCGGGCCATCTCGGAGTCTTCCGCCTCAGCGACGGCGAGGCGGTTCGGGCGGCCGACCGCTACCAGGACACCATGGGCTTCACCGTCACCGGTCCGTCCACCTTTCTGGCCAGCGGCCACCCCTCCCCGACCGACCCGGATGCCCGCTCGCCCCACCTGGGCCTGATCCGCAGCACCGATGCTGGCCGCACCTGGAAGACCCTCTCCGCCGAAGGTGAGGCAGACTTCCACGCCCTCCAACAGGCCGGCGCGTCCCTCTACGGATTCGACAGCCAGAGCGGTCGACTGTGGGCCAGCGCCGACCACGGCCGCACCTGGAACAAGCGCGCCAAACAGCCGCTTCTCGACCTCGCCGCCTACAGAAAAACCCCCGAGACGGTGTGGGCCGCCACGGGAAAGGGCCTTGAGCGCAGCACAGACGGCGGGCGCACCTTCGACGCCGTTCCCGGTGCCCCCGCCCTCATCGCCGTCGACGCAACCGGGCCCGGCATGCTCGTCGCCCTCGCGGCGGACGGCCGCGTGCTCAGCAGTCAAGGCGGTCGCAACTGGACCGAGCACGGCCGCCTTCCCGGCGGTGGTGTTCCCACCGTGTTGACCGCAGTGACCACGCAGCGGCTGCTGGCCGCCGACAGCACCGACACCATCTATCACTCCAGCGACGCCGGGCGCACCTGGAAGATCCTCCACCAGTCGACACAGGCGGCAGAAGACCACTAGAGGAATACCCCTAGGGGGTATACGGTTGATATGTGGAGCCCGGCGAACGGACCACACTGGACGGGAATGGGGATGAAGGTCATGGACCACAGCACTCACCGAACCGGCACCGGACACGACCCGGCCACCCACGAGGGCCACCACGCGCACGCCGATCACCACGGAAAGTACGCGCAGGGCGCGTCTTGGCCGATGGCCGCGAAGGCCACCCTGCACTGCCTGACCGGCTGCGCCATCGGCGAGATCCTCGGCATGGTGATCGGCACCGCGCTGCTGTGGGGCAACGTGGAGACCATGGTCCTGGCAATCTCGCTGGCGTTCCTTTTCGGCTACTCGTTCACGCTGTTCGCGGTTCTCCGGGCGGGCCTGGACCTCAAGAGCGCAGTCAAGGTGGCACTGGCCGCCGACACCGTCTCGATCGCCGTGATGGAGCTGGTCGACAACGGCATCATCGCCCTGACCCCCGGCGCGATGGAGGCCCACCTGTCGGACGGGCTGTTCTGGTCGGCGCTCCTGGGCGGATTCGTCGTCGCGTTCCTGATCACGACGCCGGTGAACAAGTGGATGATCGGGCGCGGCAAGGGCCACGCCGTCGTCCACGCCTACCACTGACCTCTTACCCGCAACGCGCCCGGTGCACCTCACATGCGCCGGGCGCGTTCGCGCTGATGGGAGTTAGCTGGAGGTATACCGGGGACTCGCGAGGCGACCAACCGGATCCGCCGGTCCCACGGAGAGACAGAGGCATCCTTATGTCCACCACCGTGAAGGACATGCTCGCCACATACCCGGCCGACCTGGGCGACGTCGACCGCAAGAAGCTCACCCGTTGCATCGAAGAATGCATCGCCTGCGCCCAAGCGTGTACCGCGTGCGCGGACGCCTGCCTATCGGAGGGCATGGTCGGCGATCTCACCAAGTGCATCCGCACCGACATGGACTGCGCCGACATCTGCAACGCCACCGCGTCCGTACTTTCCCGGCACACCGGCTACGACGCCAACGTCACCCGCGCCATGCTCACCGCCTGCGCCACCGCGTGCAGAGCCTGCGCCGACGAATGCTCCTCACACGCCAGCATGCACGAACACTGCCGCCTGTGCGCCGAAACCTGTCACTCCTGCGAACAAGCGTGCAACGAACTGCTCCAGGCCCTCGGCTGACGGCCCCAGGGCTCCCCGGCCAGACGGGCAACCCGCCCTTCTGCGTATCGCCCTGTCAAGGCGATGGGAATCCTTGGAAACGGCAAGGGATGCTCCTCGCCTCACTCGCTCCGGGGGTTCAACGAAGTGGGGAGTTTCAACGATCGACCTTCGGGTCGTCGGCTGGGGCGAGGATGGTGCAGATCTCGTCCTCGGTGCAGGCGGCGGGGTCGGTAGCGGCGGCACGCCGGGCGAGCCCGCGCAGTGCCTCGCGGGTGACGGTCAGTTCGGCCAAGCGGCATTCGATGTCGGCGAGGTGCTGGTCGATAAGCGCGGTGACGTGTGCGCAAGGGGCCTGGCCTCCGTCACGCAGGGCGAGGACGGACCGGATTTCGGCGAGGCTGAGGCCGGCCCCCTGGGCGTCGCGGATGAAGTCGAGCCGGGCTTTCGCCTGCTCGGGGTAGTCGCGGTAGCCGCTCGGGGTGCGGGGCGGGCCGGGCATCAGGCCGGTCTGCTCGTAGAAGCGGATGGTCTTGGTGGTCAGCCCGCTGGCCGCCGCGAGCTCGCCGATGCGCATGCCTCCACGTTACTGCTTGACCTTCCAGTGCGCTGGAAGGTCTAGCATCGGGGCAGGATGATGAGCTGGGAGGGTGAGCAGGATGCGGATCACGGTGCTGACGGTTCCGGAGTGCCCGAACGCCCCACTGGCCTTGGAGCGGATCACCGTGGCCCTGGCGGGGCGGGCGGCGCAGACGGAACTGGTCGAGATCCACGACCCGGACCAGGCCGCCACGCGAGGGATGAACGGCTCGCCGACAATCCTTCTAGACGGCGTGGACCCCTTCGCGTCAGCCGGGGCGGTGCCGAGCGTGTCGTGCCGCCTGTACCGGGACGCCGGCGGCGAAGTTACCGGCGCCCCCAGCGTGGCCGCGCTGCGCGAGGCCCTCACCGGTGCCAGCCAGGTGAGCGCTGCCGCACCGGTGGACTGCTGTGAGAGAGACGCTCTCGATGCGGTCGGGCGGGCCGGGCGGGGACGCCGTGCACCCGCCGAGCAGGGCCTGCGGGCGGTGCACCAGGCGGTGCTGCGGTACTTCGCCGAAACCGGGACGGCCCCCGGTCCCGAGGTGCTGGAGCCGGTAGCCGAACAGGCGGGCCGGACGGCCAGAGAGCTGCTGGCCGAGTTGGCCGCCGAGGACTTCCTGACCCTGGACGAGGCCGGGCAGATCCACGCGGCGTACCCCTTCTGCGCCGTACCGACCCGCCACCGCGTACAGATCGATGGCGGTGTAAAAGTGTGGTCCATGTGCGCGATCGACGCACTCGGAATTCCCCCCATGCTGGAAGCGGATGCGGTGATCACTTCCTCGGACCCGGTGAATGGCGAGCAGGTCACCATCACGACCCGGGGCGAGGCGGCCACCTGGGAGCCGGAAGACGCGGTGGTGTTCGTCGGTCAGCGACCAGGCGGCGGGCCCGCGGCTACCGCATGCTGCGACGCGCTGAACTTCTTCACCTCCACCGCCTCCGCCCAAACCTGGATCAACGGTCACCCGGGTATCCCCGGCCGTGTAGTCACCCAGGCGCAGGCCGAGGAGATCGCACAGCAGACTTTCGGTCCGCTGCTCGCCCCCTGAACTCGCGCCTATTGGTCACGGTGATGCGGCGGCCCCGCTCTAACCGTCGTGAGTGGGGAGATCCATCGAGCAGGTCTTGGCTCACCCCGAGTGGGTGGTGGGGATTTTCAAGGAGCCCCATCAAAGGCGCGCGGGCCGTGCCATTCGCAGACATGGACGGTGGCGTCGTCCTCCAGTCGTCCCTGGTGGTAGTCCATGACGGCGTCCTTGAGACAGCGCAGCGTCTCGTCCACGGGGAGGTTGTCGGTGTGGTGTCGGATGATGAAGTCGATGAAGGGCTCCACGCTGAACGCGCGGGCTTCGGTGATGCCGTCGGTGAACAGCAGCCGGTCGCCGAGCTCCAACTGCTCGGTACTTTGTTGGATCGGCAGATTGAATGCACTGCCGTAGCGGTCGCCGTAGCATCATCGGTCCCAGAGCCGACCTCGGGCGAACGAGGAAGCGATCCCGATGGGCGCCCGGTCAGGACACCGGCCAGCGATTCAGGCAACATGCCCAGCACGGTGTCCGTGGCGAAAAAGAGATTCGTCTCCTTGACCAAGTGCCGTGGGTTACCCATGCAAGTCGCTGAGCGCGCACAGGAGATGGTGCCAGCCCAAGCCGCTGAGCCCGGTGCCCTGAAGACTCGGCGGCACAGGGTGTGCATATGCCTATGTCGTGGATCGCTCGACGCTACGCAGCGGCCTGGGCTGGCTGGGGTCGGGCGCCCAAGGTCTGGCCCAACACCCGTTCGACCGAGACCAGGATGACGACCCGCTCCGGGTCCGGAGCCGGCGTACGGCCATATCGCTTTCCGTAACGGGCAACCGCGTCTTCGACCACATCGTCGTCGGTACACACCTCCGCCACCCCTTCGAGGGTGGCCCACCGGCCTCCGTCGACCTGACACAGGGCCACGCGGGCTTCGCCCCCACCCGCGAGAATGTTGGCCACTTTACGACTCGATTTGCGGGTGATAACCCGGGCCATTCCAGCGTCGACATCCACCGTCACACCGACGGGCACGACATGCGGTCGCCCATTGGGCCGCAGCGTGGTCAATGTGCACAGATGGTACTCATTCCAGAACTCCAGGTAACTATCCGGCTGGGTGGATATCGCGTTCGACATGGCTGAAAGCGTAAACGCCCCAGTTGCCCGAACTGCCCCAGAGTGACCGCCGCCACACCCCTTCCCGTCAGCCATTTTGTCCACTTCGCCGCCGTTTGCGCGCCCCCTCGCCTGACCTAAAGTCTCAGCTTGATAACGGAGTCGCCCATCGACTCGCAAAAGTTGATCCGTTCACGCCAGACATTAAAAACGCAGTTCAGAGGCTCGTACGGGATTGAACAAGGTTGTTTTACGTCACTTTGACCGGTCGAAATTACCTGCCGTCTACACGAATCGATCATGTTCTTCAGGCCATGTCTTGCCTGAAGCGTCACGTACTGTCCAAAGAGGTTCCCGGGAGCTCCACGGGGCAGCCCCGCTCGGGATGTCAGCGCGTATTCGCATACGTGACATCCGAGAGCGGCGGGAAGCCCTGGATGCCCTGGCATCCCTTCCCCTGCGAGGGGGTCTGGTGGGGCGCAGGAGCACCGACCGCGGTCGGTTCCGGCGCCGGGAGCCGGTCGTCATCGACATGGGCGCGGTGTCGCCCGGCTCGGGGGAGCCATCAGAGCCGGTTGGAGGTATTACTCAGTGTGGTTGGATAAGAGTGGTCGAGACACGTCGGAGCCCAAGGTTCCCGCTCAGGACGGAGTCAACCGCCGTCGCCTTGGGCGCTGGCGTACAGCCACAGCCCGGACGGTGGAGAAGGATCTGCACCGTCTGATTCGGCGGGAGCTGCAAGACCTCGGGGTGACTCCCCCGCTCGACGTTCACGACCTTTGCGAGAAGCTGAGCCGACGGCGCG
Source organism: Streptomyces silvae (assembly GCF_016745505.1). Classification (GTDB taxonomy): domain Bacteria; phylum Actinomycetota; class Actinomycetes; order Streptomycetales; family Streptomycetaceae; genus Streptomyces; species Streptomyces silvae. Next base: position 19,153 of record NZ_JAERUC010000012.1, read on the forward strand.
GGCGCCCGCTGTTTCTGCGTGCAGCTCCGCTGCCCAAGCCCGGCCCCTCGGGCATGTGGGCGGAGTACGACACCTACGACGTGATCCTCTACCAGCAGGAGACGACCGAGCTGCACCAGGATGGGATCATCCTGCACGAGGTCGGACACATCCTCGTGGCGGAGAACGAGAGGGCAGCCGAGGACTCCGCCCGCGAGGTGGAGACGGATACGCCAGATACCGCCCCTGACGAAGACGCGGCGGCCGTCGACGTGGAGGGGTGGGCCACCCTGCTGCCGGTCTTCGGGACCGAGGCGATCAAGCGTGTCGCCCAGCGTTGCTCGTACGACGACGGCGAGGAGTGCTCCGTCGAACTCGTGGCGACGATCATCCTGGAGTGGTCGGCCCTGCTCGCAAACGCCACTCCTCCGGCTGACGACCCCGCCCTGCGTCGGGTCGAGGCGGCTTTTGGCGACCGGCGAGGATGGCTGTAACTCGTGGAACTCCTGCTCCTGGGGCTCCTGACCGCACTGGTCTGGAAGCTCTACCAGTGGAAGCGAAGCCCGCATGACGCACCTCTTCGCGCGGTCACCCTCTGCCTGCTCTGCGCTGCGCTCTCGTATCCCGTAGCGATGCCCGGCGGTGCGTCCGGAGTCGACACCGTCGCCGGCCACGGCACGGCGAAGCTGATCCAGAACGTGCTGCTGCTCCTGACGGTCTACTTCCTCATGTGCTTCTACCTCTACTCCGCCGCTGACGAAGAAGCGGGACGTCGGCGGGCACGCAAGGAAGCCGTACTCGTCGGAATCGTCGCAGTCGCGATCACCGTGGCTGCGGTATCGGTGCCACACGAGGTCTTCGCCGGCAGCTTCAGCACAGCCGACATGACGATTCCCCAGATCGCCTTCTTCTACGGCGGCGCTGGCCTCTACCTCATGTACGCCCTCGGCATGGCGTTCCGGTGGACTCGCCAATACGCCCGCATGTCCCGACGCCCGCACTCCACCGGGCTCTGGATGACCGCCGTCGGCCTGGGAGCGATGGCCGTAGCGTGCGCGATTCGAGCCGTCATCGTCGCCGTCCGCTCAGCAGATGTGGACGTGCCACACCCCCTTATGGTGGCCGTGGCCTTCCTCTTGGTCGCATCAATCCTGCTGTTCGCCGCAGGTGTCACCTACTCCGGAGCCCGAGCGCGAATCTCCTCCCTACGACTCTGGCTTCGACACCGGCGTGATCATCGTCGCCTCTCGCCTCTGTGGGAGCTGCTGGCGGAGGCATATCCGGACAACGTGCTGAGGCCGGCATCCCCTGCTCCACTGGACCGATGGCGGGCCCGTGGCGTGCACCGGCGCTACCACCGCCGCATCATGGAGTGCCGCGACGGCCTGGTGGACATCAGCCCGTACCTGCTGGACGAGGGTGACGACAGCACAGTCCTCAACCTCGACTCCGCCGAGCTTGCCGCCCGTCTCCGCCGGGCCTCCGCTCGGATCGAGAAGGGAGTCCCCGCGCCCCGCCGCGCGGTCCCACTCGCGATGGCGCTGGGGAGCGACCGCGAGTCGGATGTGAAACAACTGATTGCGGTATCCGACGAACTGCGCGCAGCCGCATGACCTCGCAAGATCAAGGAGTCACGATGCTGATTACCGGTGGACGAGTGCTCGTCGACTCGGGGACCTATCTGGAAGACGGTGCCGTTCTCATCGAGGGCGACTCGATCTCTGCCGTCGGGCCGCGCAAGGAGATCGAGGAGCGGGCCGGGGCCGACGTGCCTCGATTCGAGTTCGGCGGAACCGTGCTGCCGGGGCTCATCGACGCTCACGTTCACCTGGCCTTCGATGGCGGGCCGGACCCTGTGTCCACCCTCCAGGGCTCGACGGATGAAGCCCTGTTCGAGGACATGCGGCGGCGCAGCGAACAGCTCCTGCGCAGTGGCGTTACCACCGTCCGCGATCTCGGCGACCGCGGCGGACTGGCGCTTCGTCTGGCTGCGGAGATCAGCGATCGGCGCACACCAGGACCGAGGATCGTCTCCGCGGGCACCCCGGCCACCACCGTGGGCGGACACTGCCACTTCCTCGGCGGCGAAGTCTCCGGCGAAACCGAGATCCGCGAGCTCGTACGGCGCAACCTCGCGGCCGGGGCAGGCGTCATCAAGGCAATGGTCACCGGCGGCGGTCTCACGAAGGACGGCCCCAGGAGCCATCAGTCACAGTTCACGGCGGAGGAACTGGCCGCCCTTGTGGAGGAAGCCCACAAAGCGGGCGTCCCTGTCGCGGCCCACGCGCACGGTGCCGACGGCATCGCCTCAGCCGTAGAGGCCGGCGTCGACACCATCGAGCACTGCACTTGGATGTCGAGCGATGGCCTGGACTTCCGGCCCGACGTGGTTCAGCAGATCATCGCGAAGGACATCACCGTCTGCCCTGCCGTAAGCCCGCACTGGCAGATGCTCCCGCGCTTCTTCGGCGAGGAGCGCGCCAACGCGATGTTCGACCTGGTGCGGCAGATGGCCGACGCCGGAGTCCGCCTGATCGCGGGGACAGATGCAGGCGTACAGCGTGCCGGCTTCGACGGGCTTGCTCAGGCCCTGTCGTTCTACTCGCACCTGGGGCTGTCGAACGCCTCGATCATCGACATGGCGACGTCGCAAGCGGCTGCTGCCCTGGGCCTGGGCGAGATCACGGGGAAGGTCGCTCCCGGCTTCCGAGCGGATCTCCTCCTGGTGGACGGTGACCCGCTCGCGGATCTCTCCGCACTGAGCGGAGTCCAAACCGTGTTCGCCTCCGGTGTGCGCCACGAACCGAACAGCACGGGACAGTAAGAACCTCACCCTGGTGCCCTGTTTCCTGACCCTCGCGGGTCCGGGGAACAGGGCACCAGTGCCACTCCAGGAACAATTGGCGATTAGATGCGTATTAGGTCGGCTTGTACGGTAGACGGCATGTCTGTGGATATCCGTACTGTATTGCGTAAGCAGGAGGATGAGCTGCGGCGCTTTCGCCGGAACCTGTTCTCTACGGAGCCGGCTGATAGCGGCCTGGCCTCTGTACTGCCCAAAGACGTGCTGGAGCAGTTGCGGGCGGAGGGAAAGACGGTGCCGCACCGCTTCGGACCGGTGCGCTCGGTGATCGACCGGCATGCCGTCCTCACCATCGTCGGGGACATCATCGACCAGGCCGTACTCCTGGACCGTCCTGGCCGGGAAGGGGCTGTGCTGACACTGTCGGTCGCCGCGCGGCACAAGCAGCTCGGCACTCGCCAGGAAGTCGACCCGGGGGAGGCGCGGGCCTGGGTGGAAGCGATCGTGGGCCCCAAGTGGCTGCCGCACTTCTACTCTGCTGGGGCCCTGAGCGGCTCCGCTGCGGGCGAGACTTCGCGGTCGAGGCCGTTGACGACGCAGTACTTCTATCTGTTCCTCGGCGCGGACGGTGTCCCGCACGGTGAGCCAGAACATCAGCTCGGCGTGCAGTTGACCCTGCTCACCTATACGCCCTGACGATCACCAGATCCCAGGGCGAACGTCGCCTGGTGCGGCACTAGTTGTTGGTGCTTGGGCCGGCCTTCTTGTCCAGCTCGCTGGCGAGGTCGTTCAGGATCGAGAGGACATCGGCCGGCAGGCCCTCGGCGCTCAGTCCGCGGGCCCGGACTCGGCCCACCTTGCCCTGCTTGGCCGCCGACATGAGGCGGAGTCCTTCATAGACCTGCCGGGCGACGGACTCGTTCGGCTCGAAGTACAGCTTGGAGACATCGAAGAAGTTGGCCAGACCTTCGAGGACCACGGGCACCGGTGCGTCATCTCCACCCGTCCGCAGGGCCTCGATGTCCTCGGCCGATGTGACCTGGGAGCCCGCGTAGGCGTTCACCGAGTCCGCGATCTCCTGATCCCCCGGAGCGCTTCTGCCCGGATAGGAGCGCTCCAGCAGGAGAGTGATCTTCTCTGCCAGCGTCTCCGGCACCTTCTCGGCCTCGGCGGCGTCCTCGTCAGCCTCTCCGAAAGACCGGTCCTGGGCGCGCTTCAGCTCGTCCTCGGTCACCCCATATGCAGCCGCCAGGAGAGGGACGTACCGGTCCTTGAGCCGTCGTACGCCCTGCTCAGCTCCAGCCACCGGCCCATCGCTCTTGGTTCCGATGACCGCCCGCGTCTCGTACCGGTAGAGGCCAGCGTCGCACCGTAGGTCGGTCAGATCGGGCAAGCCCTCGCGCGGGAACAGGTCGTCCAGACCCCGGTTCAGCACCCTGGCGAGAGCAGGCAACTTCTCCTGATCGGGTGTCGTCGCTCCCGACTCCCACCCCGCCACGGTCGAGTCCGCAGCACCGAGGGCGGACGCCACGTCGGCCTGCGAGACGTCGGCGGCTCGACGTACCGCACGCACACGTTCTCTGTCGAAACGGCGAGCTGGCATCGGACCTCGTTTTTTGGGTGACCCGAGGAATCCTCGGACTGTTGACTTTTGATGCGAACCAAGATAGTTTCATCTTAGCGAAAAACGAGGGGGTTCGCACCCCTCTCAGCCTTCGCACACCTGCGGTTCGCATCGTGGACCGACTTGGTGGAGAGGGGCTACCGCGCATCACTCGGGCGCGGTTCCTCCCTCAAAACGCCATCGGCGTCCGAGAGTTCGCACCTCTCGGACGCCAGACAGCTCGTGATCCGCGGCCCCCGACAAGGGCGCTGGTCACTCGCACGGCCACTCCGTGTCCTTTCGCACGGCACGACGGAGCGGCGTACCACATAAAGGAGTGTCGCATGTCCCCTACTACGGGCTGCAACCCGAAGGTGGAGATCCCTTCGGGCCCGGCCGAACGGCTGGCGGCGCAACTGTCGTCCATGCTGCCGGAAGCCGCTGTCGTACAAGTTCGACTTCAGGGGCCTCGAACCCTGTGGCCCCACCTCGGGCTGACCGCCGTGAACGCCCGTGGACGAACCCTTCGTGTCCCTCGGGCGAAGGCGCTGACCATCGCCCGGTGGATCATTCGCTCGTTCCCCCAGGCCGGATGGGCGGCCTCCGGCGGGCATGCCTTCGACCTGCGGACCGCCGAACTGCGCGGGCTGGAGGCGTGATGGCGGCCGTGGCACCGGCGAACGCGGGCCCGGCCGTGGACTTGCAGGGACTCGCGGCCATGGTCGGTCTCTTGGCTCAGGCCGGCGGCCTGGACGCCTTGTTGGGCAGTCAGGCTACGGAGTCCCGCGACAAGCGTCTGCACATCGGGTACAGCGAAGCCGCTGAACGGTTGAACATTCCCGAGAAGTGGCTTCGTGAGCGTATATCGACGCTCCCGCACCGGAAGTTCGGGAAATTCGTGCAGTTCACGGAGGACGACCTCCACGCGATTTCCGATATGCACTTCGTCAGCCCTGGCGCAAGGACCCAGAGGGATGACGAGTCGGTACTGATGGCGCTTCAGCCGTCCAAGCGCTCTCGTAAGCGTTCCTGATCTCCTCTCGCGCCCGATGGAACAATTCGCGGCGCTGCGAACATCGCGAGACACAAATGAGCACTGACATATCCAGCCTTATCAAGGCTGTGCACCAGGGAAACTGGCTGCCCCTCCTGGAGGAGTCGAAGAGAGCTCCGGGTAAGCACTGGGCCGAATCAGCCCGATGCGCCAACCAGGACATCAACATGTTCGTCCCTCTCGCAGACGGCCCGCGGGAAGACCCCGACGTGGTGAAAGCCAAGTTGGGAATCTCCCTCAATCGTCCTCGCAATTTCTGCGCGTCATGCCCTGTGGCCGTCGCTGCCCGGTGCCTGGTGGAATCCCTCAAGGATGACGACGAGTACGGCATTCGGGGCGGCCTTCTGGCTTCGGAGCGCTCAGAGTTGCGGCGTGCTTGGCAAGACCGGGACACCGAGAAAGCCGTAGAAGGCGCCCTTAGAGGGTGCACCTCACCTCTGACAAAGCCCGCCCGGGACGCGGTGATTGCGCGGTTCGCCACTGATCCCTCACTGGACGCTGCCGCCGTCGCCCGCGGGCTTGGCGTGACGCACGAGTATCTGCTGAAACTCGCCCGTCGCTACCGAAAGTCTCAGGCCGGGCAGGGCACGCCCCTGCTCCACGTCGTAGCTGCCTGACTCCGCTCCCGAAGATACGATTTTTCCGCACGGCGGACCCTGCGCTTACGGGAGTTCTCCCATGCTTCAGAACAGCCCCTACGGATTTCGCCGTACGAACATCGGTGCTGAGATCCGAGGAATTGCACCTACGGCCGTCCTCGTGCGGGTCTTTCCCGTACGTCGGTCTGTTACCCACCTCTTCGAATCGGATTTTTACCGCATGCTCATCGACCGCAGGACCGAAGAGGAAGTGGCGCGAATGGTCAGGCGCGGTTTCGGCAGAGCAGCCGACTGGCGTCGCGCCCACGATTTCTACCTCCCCACCGAAACGCTGTATCTCACCCCGGAGCCGCATCAAAACGGCTACGTCCCGGAAGACGACCAGTCTTTTGGTCTTTCCCTCAGCCGTCGCATATTCATAGGCTGCGGTGAACGCTGATGAGCGACATAGCGACCGAACTAGTCTGGTCACAGTCAAAGTCGTGCCGGGGTTCGCGCCTCGTCATGCTGGCGCTGGCCCGTGAGGCGAGCGACGACGGCAAGGCGACGCTGACCCTGGAAGAGATATCGACGCTTACCCGTCTTACTCCCCGTTCGATAACAAAGTGCCTCGGAGAGCTGGCGAAGCTCGGAGAACTGAGCCACGAGCGGGGAGGGGGTGCTTCCAACCCGAATGCCTACTCGATACTGCTGTGCAGCAATGGCGTTGGCCATGTCGGTTCAGAGAAAGAACTTCCTACTCCCAACCCTGAAGATTCAGAAGAGGGAACTAGGTTCCAGGAACTTCCCTCCCAATACTCCGCTCCGGAAGCCGGAAGTGGGAAGTTTCACCACGCAGATTTGGAAGTTTCTTCCTCGCGCGTGCGTGGTGGTAATACTCCCTACGGGAGTATTACCACCACCAAAGAGCAAGCTAGCTTGCTGGGGTCGTACCGAGAGAACAGCACCGTCAAGCAGGACTCGGTGAAGGTTCCGGACGGAGCCAAGGACCTGGTAACAGCCATAACAAGCGCTGGAATGCTCGTCGGCTGGCGACTGACCGAATCGGAATGGGATCGGGTAACAGCTCTCGCAGCACGTTGGGGAAATGAACGGCTGGTCGAGATGGTGGCGCGGCGATGGAACGCCGACCGCCCGCCACAGTCCGCCCGCTATCTGCTGCGTATCTGGGCTGATCTGCCCTCGCACGCTCCCGCAGCAGCCTCCCCGGGGAATGTCGTGCCGTTGCGTCGGCAGTCCGGAGGCTGGATTCCCTTTCAGAACACCGCTGCCCCCAGCGCTTACCAGAACGGATTTTGATCATGGCAGAGCCGGAACGCGCGGGCAGCGCCAGGTCGATGCGCGCAATGGAACGAATACTCGCTGCGAAAGGACTTCAGGCCGTGCCGGACGTCAACCCCGCCGACGAGGCACCGGAAGAGAACCCGGGAGACCGCGAGTGGCACTGCCGGGCTCGGGCCGACTACGCCGTGAGCCGCTGGCAGCGGGCAACCCCTCCCCGCTTCCGTGATGCTGAGGCCACGCTGCCGGAGGTCGTCAGCTGGGCGGACCGGGCACTCACGGACAACGCTGCCGCTGGCGCTCTGCTCCTCACCGGTCTCACGGGGACGGGCAAGACGCACCAGGCGTACGGGGCCTTGCGGAGGATCGCGGCCGGCGGACCGGACCGGTTCGAGCTGATCGCCGTGAACTCAGCGGACATGTACGGCAACCTGCGCCCGTCACAGGTCATGGGGGCAGCAGAACACGAGCTGCAACGGCTCAGCCGGGTTCAGTACCTGCTCCTCGATGACCTCGGCACGGCGAAGACCTCGGAATGGACCGAAGAGGTCACGTACCGGCTGATCAACTTCAGGTACAACCACTGCTTGCCAACGATCATCACGTCCAACCTTCCGGCCCGTGATGAGAACGGCCCGGACCTGAGCGACTTCGTCGGGGCCCGCGTAGCGAGCCGTCTGGCCGAGATGGTCACGACCCTCGTGCCGATGATCGGCGCCGATCGGCGCCGTGGTGGGAGGGCGGCGTAATGCCCGTCCGCCTCCGCGGAGCCTCCCGCGACGCCGCAGCGCTGTCCACAGCCTGTGCATACGTCGGTCCTCGCAGCCGGTACGCGAACCCGTTCACAGCCGGGGTGCGGTCCCCGCTCGGTCCTCCGATGGACGCTGCGGAGTCGGTGGACCTCTTCGCCGCCACGCTCCGGGGCCCGGTCGGACGTCACTACGCCGCCCGCTTCGCCCGAGTCCTGCGCGGGCTCGACTTGATGTGCACATGCCCCCTTGACGCTCCGTGCCACGCGGACGTTCTCCTCCGCCTCGCCAATGAGCCCGGCGGCAGCACCGCACCCTGCACTACCGATCTTCTGGAAGGCCCCTGATGAGTCACCCGATCATGCTTGCTGCGGCCAAGCACCTCACCACCGCAAAGGAGCGGCGCAAGACCGCTCGGGAGGCCGCGTTCCGCACCTGGGGTCCGAGGTCGATCACCGCAGCGTCCAAGTACGCACGCACCCTCCTGGGGGACGCCGCAGTCACGCTCGACTGGGAGGTACTGGGGCTTCTCAGCTTCGAGGAACACCTGCAAGCCTTCGCGTCGCTCGACACGACCGGGGGCCAGCACCTGGAGCTGTACTACACCGATCAGGGCGGCGCGGAACGAATCTCGCTGCGGGTGTCGTGCGTGAGCTGCCCGAGTCAGCACGTGCACGAGGTCACGTCTTTGGAACAGCTCGGACAGCTCCTCTCGCAGACCCCTGCCTGGCAGGACATCAGCCCGCGCGACGGGGGCAACCTCTGATGTCACACGCGCACATAGACACGGCGGCGGGAACCGAACAGCAGGAGGGCTACAGCCTGCGCGGAATGACGGCCTGGGACCGCAGTGCGATCATCCTGCTCGGCGCGGCCGGCTTCGCCTTCTCGTACGACGCACTGCGTCAGATCGCCCTCGCGATCCACGCCAGGGAGACCTTGTCCTACCTCTTCCCGGTGTTCATCGACGGGTTCATTGCCTACGGCGTGCGGGCGATCGTGCTCCTTCGGCACCAGCGGTTCGCCGCACGGCTCTACGCCTGGTTCTTGTTTCTCGCGGCGACCGGGGCGAGCCTCGGCGCGAACGCTCTGCACGCCATCACGTTGAACGATTCTCCGCAGGCCGGACGGTCCGCGCTGCACCTTACGGACAGCGTCGTCGGTGTGCTGTCGATGCTCGCGCCCCTCGCACTGGCCGGATCGGTCCACCTCTACATCCTGATGGCGCGGACGGCTGAGCGGGCGGTCCCGGACCGGGCTGACACTGGTCCCGGACCGGTCCGCGAGGAGTCTCCGACGCTCGAACGCGTCACGGTCCAGCAGGGTCCTCGTCCGCTGGAAGCACCGGCACCGATGCCTCTGCGGCGGTTGACGAGCGGTCCGTCCGCGCCGCAGGATGCCGCCGCAGTAACCGTTGACCTGCGGAAAGCCGAGCCCCTGCCCGACGTGGAACCACGTACGGAGGACGCTGCGGCTCACCCGTCTGCGGGAGCGGACGGAGAGGAGACGGAGGGTAGGAGCGCGGACGGACCGGGCGGCGGACCTGCGGACCACGCGCCGGCCACAGCAGTGCCGGAGAGCACGAAATCCTCCGGCCCCACGGCGGTCCGGACCCCTACGGACGGCGAAAAGCCGTCCGTCCCGGACGACTCGGAGTGCCCCCAGGACCGGGAGGCGGACGACGACTGGTTGGCAGAGTTGCTGCCGATCGCGCGGGCCGCTACCGAGCGGGCCGGACGGACCAGTCGCGAGGTTGTCGGGGACGCCGTCCGCAAGCACCAGGCGATCAGCAACGACCGTCTTGGTGTGCTGCTGGCCCGGCTGAAGGAAGAGGACGACGAGGCTACGAGGACACCCGCCGCTGCCTCCACCGCCCTCTGGTGATCTCATCTCATGACGGGCCCGGGGCCTGCGTGGCTCGCGCCGTGCATGCCCCGGCCGGTCAGCTTGATCAGGAAGGAACGACGATGTGGTCTCGCCGACGCGACCGGGCGGAGGACGCCGTCCGCGCCGATGCCGTACAGGCAGCGTCCGCCCTCACGGTTCACCTCCAGGGCGGCGGCAATCTTGTGCCGGTCCAAGCGGACGGCGTTGCACTTGCGGCCGGTGAAGTCGCCTTCGCGGACGTGGCGTGCTCCGCCGCCCGCTTCTACGGGACAGAGGTCGACTACCCGACCTCGGCCAGCGGGTATTTCGAGGATCACCCGACCTTCGGCCGGCGGTGGGTGAGCAACGGTCGTCTCGATGCCCGTCGGCACCAGGAAGCGGAGGATGCCGCCCTTCCGCAGTGGCGCGATCACACCGCCGCCCGAGTGGTGCTCACCTCAACCGGGGTCCGGCTCCTGCCGCTGAGGGCTCGTGAGTGGATGCCGTTCGAGCACACCCTTCTGACCGGAGTCGCTGCTGAGCCGTCCGCTGTCGTCCTCTCGTACAGCACGTGCGCACCCCTGCTTCTTTCCGGCCCGGCCGCGCCATGGCTCGGCGTGGCGATTGAGCACCTGCGCCACGGGGCCGCATAGGGCCCGCAAAGCCTCCCCCTGAGCGAAAGCCGGAACTTAATTCCTGGAATTAAGTTCCGGCTTTTTTCGTGATTCGAGTTGTCCGCGGACCCCTGCAAGGATTCAGGCACGGCCAACGCCACAAGGCGTTTTCCGGCCGTAGAGATCTGCTCACGATCTCGCCCGAATCACGGAAGGGGCTGATGACCTTGATATGAGTAACGCGCCCGTCAGCTCAACCGTCTCGCAGATGCGAAACAAGATCGAACTCTCTCGCAGATGAGACAGGCAGATAGAGCTATACGCTCCGGCCTGCTTTGCGATTTCCCCGGCATTCGCCGGTAAAGCCCGCAGGAGGAATCCCCCTCCTTCCTGCGAAGGGGCGGCGCGGCCCCCAGCCCCCGCGGGACCGCGCCGCTCGCACTTCCGAAATCTCTTGCACCAAGGTTGTGGTTCCCGCATGCCTCGATCCACCCGTTTCATACCCATATCAGCCGCAATAGGTGTGGCTGGTTCCCTGGCCCTTCTGTCGACCGGCTGCTCCAGCTCGACCAACGACGCCTCCGCGGCCTCGACCGTGTCCGCGCAGCCGCACTCCGTCTCGGCGGGCATCCCCGACACGGCCACGCCGCACAGCAGCGCTACCTCCTCCTCGTCAGCTACCGGACTCCCCAAGGACGTTGAGCGGACGGCGCGGGCCTTCACTACGGCCTACGCGGAGCACGATGCCCGCGACGGTGCCGACAGCTCGTACGCGGATGCCGGCGCTCGGGCAGCCCGGCTCGCCTCGGGGGAACTCGCTGGCGTGCTCGCCCAGAAGCGGCCGAGTCAAGACGCCGCCTGGGCCGCCCTGCGGGCCGAGAAGGCACATCAGACGGCCAAGATCACGTCAGCAGTCGTCCCCGACGGCGCACCTGCGGCAACGGCCTCCTCCGCTCTCGTCCGCGTGAGCTACACCCTCACGACCGCCCCGAAGTCCGGTCACACGCGCAGCAGTAGCGAACAGCTCGCGCTCCGCCTGGAGCACACCTCCATGGGCTGGCGCGTCACCGCCTTGCCCTGGGCGTGACGGGGCCGCGATGAACAAGGGCACGCAAGCTGGCCTGGGACTCGTCACGGCCGGGCTCATCACCGGTGTCGCCATGCTGACCACGTTCGGAGGGGCCGACAGCGCCTCCGCGCAGGAAGCCGGACCGGGTGGCGGCATCACGACGGACGCTCCCGTGCCGGGCTGGGTCCGTGAGCTGATCAACAAGCACGCGGGCGAGTGCCCGCAGGTCACAGCCTCGCTCCTGGCGGCTCAGCTCTACACGGAAAGCCACTTCAACTCCGGCGCGACGTCACCCGTCGGCGCTCTCGGGATCGCCCAGTTCATGCCGGGGACCTGGGCCCAGCACGGCAAGGACGGCGACGGCGACGGGGTCAAGGACGTCCGCAACCCCGCCGACGCCATCGCCGCGCAGGCCGCGTACGACTGCACCTTGGCAAACGAGGTCAAGAAGGTGCCGGGCGACTCGACGGACAACATGCTGGCCGCGTACAACGCGGGCGGCGGAGCGGTGATCAAGTACGGCGGCATCCCCCCGTACCCCGAGACCCGCAACTACGTGCGCAGCATCCGCGCTCTGGCCTCGAAATGGGCCGACGCCGTCAGCCCGGACGCACCGGCCGGCAAGGGCGCCGCCCGCGCGATCTCGGCCGCGAAGACGGCCCTGGGCACTTGGTACCGGTGGGGCGGCAGTTGCGTCATGCCGTACGAGGGTGTGGGCGGCTGCGACTGCTCCTCGCTCACCAAGATGGCCTGGTCAGCGGCGGGAGTGAACCTGCCGCGAACCACGTACGACCAGGTCCACGCAGGGACCGCCGTCAAGGCCGTCTCCCAACTCGTCCCGGGCGACCTGCTGTTCAGCGTCCCGGGCAGCGCCGGCCCTGAGCACGTCGGCATGTACATCGGCGGCGGCCAGGTCATCGACGCACCGCACACCGGGGCTCAGGTGCGGATCAAGCCGCTCAGCTACTGGAAACCGCAGATCATCGCGATGCGGCACGTCGGCTAATCACGCCAAAGCATCCCAAACCATTCCTCACAGCACCAAGGGGCTAAACCATGCACAACCTCCTTTCTGCCGCTGCCGATCCCTCCCTGCACACGACCCTCGCCGCCGGAGCCGATGTTGTGTCCGGCGTGAAGCCGGACTGGGGCCCCTTCGGGAAGCTCGGCGGCACGGCGAAGGTCATCCTGGGTGTCATCGCCGCCGTCGTCCTCGTCGTCGGCGCCGGTGCCTTCCTCGCCGGTGTCGGCAAGTCGAAGGGGTGGTTCGGTGAGGGCCACTCCACGATGGACAGCTCGCGCGGCAAGGGCATGATGGTCGGCGGCCTGACCTGCGTCTTCCTCGTGGCCAGCTTCGGCACCATCTTCGCCATCACGTACGGCATGGGTGTGTAACCCATGCCTATCCGATCCCGGAGGAACGTTTCCTCCTCGAAAGCCAGCGGAGCGCGCCGCTCGTCGGCCAAGCTCTGGGGCATCGCGGCTGGCGGCGCAGCCGTGGTCACCGCGGCCGGGGTGGTCGTCAGCATGACGACGGGCACCCCTCCGGCCACGGCACCCTCCGAGTCGGCACCCGCCCACTCGGCTCCGCAGGCGAGCGGGGAAGGCGTGCGGGAGCTGCACGGCGTCCCCGTCGGCTACCCGCACACTCGATCCGGCGCCAAGGCGGCAGCGGCCAACTACACGACGGTCAGCGGGAGCTCGCAGTTTCTCGCGGACAAGGACGCGCGGCACCGTGCGGTGGCAGTTATGGCGGCCAAGGGCTCGGCTGATGCGGCGGTGAAGAAGGCCGACCACGCTGCCGAGGACGCGGTCGCCTCCCTGCGGGGCGACACCTCCAAGGTCTCCGTGAAGAAGACCGTCGCGCGTACCGGTGTCCTCTCGGCGCATGTCCTGGGCTTCGACGCCCACGGGGCGATGGTGCGGCTGTGGACGACGACGGTTCGCGGCAGCACGGCCGGGCACGCGACACCGAAGACGGGTTTCCAGTCGGTGACGGTCACCCTCACCTGGGAGTCCGACGACTGGAAGCTGAAGGACAGTTCGGCCTCGACGGGACTGGTCGCTCCGATCGACGTGCGGCAGGCATCCAACGTACCGGGCGACTTCTCGGACTACGTTCCGGCCGCTGCAGAAGACCCCGTGCTGAGCGGCGCCGAAGACCGCAGTGGATTCCCGGCACCGTACGGACACAACGAGCGCGGCGCGCGTGCCGCTGCCGTCAGCGCCACCATGCTCTACGGCGACCCTCGGTTCTTCACCGATGAGGACTGGCGGCACCGGATGCTGTCGGCCACGGCCGCGTCGAGCGTGCTGCACTCGGTCACCTCGGACACCGACTCGACGGCTCGTCTGGTCATGGAGAACCGCGGTGTCGGCGCGGACGGGACGACCGTCGACGGCAGCGAGCTGATCACGCGGACGGCGGCGCTCGCCACCCGCTCGATCTCCTACTCCGACCAGGCCGCGAGCGTGGAGCTGTGGACGGCGTCGGTGGGGGGCGTCGCCGGGAAGGACGAGACGCAGCGCCCGCAGGTCGCCTTCCTGCGGATGACCGTGGATCTGGTCTGGGAGGACGGCACCTGGAAGACGACGGCCGTCACGCCGTCCGAACCGCTCGTGCCGTCTCCGCCGGCCATGCAGGAGGCGGCCCCGGCCGACAGCTTCGCGGACGTGGGGGGTGCCAGCAATGCGCCTGCGACTGCGTGACGACGCCCCCGGCCTGCTGACCATCGAGCGGGGAGCGCCGGGTCGCTGGCGCCGCCGCCTCCAGGCGGTGGCGATGGTCAACGTGGTCATCGGGTTCGTGTTCGTGCCCTCGGCGGTGGCCAATCCCTTCTGCTACATCCCGATGGTGTGTGAGGCGAAGGCGGCCATCGACTTCGTCAAGGACCCGCTGGGGTTCCTGCTCCAGAAGCTCACCGAGGCGAACATCTGGTTCCTGCGCAAGATGCTGGAGCTGATCCAGAACACCACGAAGATCGACCTGACGAGCCCCGGCTTCCTGAAGCAGTACGCGATCATCTTCGCGGCCTCCAGCCTGCTCACCGTGGCCCTCTGGTTGATCGCCGTGGCCAAGCGAGCGGTCCGCGGAGTCGCCCTGACCACCGCCGTGTCCGAGGCGATTGGCTTCCTGCTCCTCCAGTTCGTGGTCAACGCCCTGACGCCGGGCGCGATCGCGCTGCTGATGAAGGCCATCGACGAAGTCACGGCCGTCTTCGAGCCGTACGCGACGAGCAACTTCAAACCGTTCCTGGAGAACATCCTCAAGGTCATGGCGGCCAACCCCACGGAGGGTGTGGGACAGCTGCTGGTCGTCAACCTCATCATGATGTGCGGCGCCCTGCTGATGTGGATCGAGCTGCTGATCCGCAGCGCGGCCATCTACGTGGCCGTCGCGCTCGGGCCGATCGTTAACGCCGGGCTGGTCGATCGCGACCTGTGGGGCAAGTCGAAGAAGTGGTTCGGCGCCATCTTCGCCATCGGCCTGAGTAAGCCGATCTTGTTCGCTCTGCTGGGCCTGGGCGGCGCGATCCTCAGCGACACCTCGGGGAGCATGTCCGACGCGGTCTCCAAGACCCTGGTCGGCGCGTTGATCCTCCTGCTCGCCGTCTTCGCGTCCGCCACGCTCTACAAGTGGGTGCCCGCATTCGGCGACGAGATGGCCAGCCTCCACCATGACCGGAAGAGTGCACAGTCCTCCGGCCCGGCCGCCGCGATCGACGGCCCCGCCCAGCACGCCAACAGGGCGATGGGTGCTCGTGTCCAGGACTCCTTGGTGGGCGGCTCCAAGACCGCTGGCGCGAAGACCGCTGGCGCGAAGATGGGCGGCGGAACTGCTGTGGCCGGACCGGTCGCGGCCGGGGCCGCCATTGCCAAGGCCGGCGTCGACATGGCGAAGAACAAGGCCACCAGCTCCCCGGGTGCGCAGGGCACCGACGCCGCAGGCGGCGGCAAGCCCGAACAGCCCGAAAGCCAGCAGGGCGGCGAGGACACCGCCGGAACGTCCGGCGCACCGGCCGCCGCTCGTCCCCAGGGAGCGACCTCCGACCCGGTCGTCAGCTCTTCTCCGGACTGGTCCTCGGCCGGTGGCCACGCCTCGGCCGGACGCGCACCGGAAGCCAGCGGGGCACCGAGCACAGCACAGCTGTCCTTCCCGCCGTCAACCGGCGCGGGAACCTCGGGCCCGCCAGCGCCCGCCTCCCTGTCCCCCGCATCAGGAACCACCTCGGGCTCCGGGCCCTCCGTCACGCCCCCGCCGCCGTCGCGGCCCTCGGGCGGCCAGGCACCCGGACGACCGAACCCCAGCAAGGATCAGTGACCTTCCATGTCGACTCGTACGTATCAGTTCGGAAAGCACCGCCCCACAGGGCTGGTCGGCCGCCGAGACCTCGGCGAACAGGTCGTCCTCGGCGGCGGCGCCGTCACCGGCATCCTCTTCGGCTACCTCTTCAACGGCGTGACGGCCATCGCCGCAACGTGCCTGGTCCTGCCGATCCTGCTCGCCCTGGTCATCGTGTACGCCCCGTACCGGCCCAAGGGCACGTCCCAGCGGCGCACCTTCTACCGCTGGTGGCGGATCAACCGCTACCACCGCAAGGCGCTCCGCCGTACCGGCGGCGTGTGGGTGTCCCCGGCCGTCGAAGCCGGCGTGCGCCGCAACGGCACGCCCCCGGACGCCGCTCTTGTGGAACCGGAAGGCGTCACGGGCATGACGTGGGTTCCTGTCACGGTCCGCGGTCAGCAGGCCGTCGTAGTCCTCCAGCCGGAGGCCGGGTGCGTCACAGCCACTCTGGAGATCGCTTCGCCCGGCCTCGGCGGCAAGGAAGTCGGTGAGCAGATCGTGGCCCTGGAGCGCTGGGGCGAACTCCTCGACGCGTTCGGGAACGTCGAAGAACACCCGGTGAAGCGCATCCAGGTCCTGGCCCGGCAGATGAAGTCGGACCCCTACGCCCACCAGCGTTACATCGCGCAGCGCGACGAGTCGGCCGCGACGACGGACGCCCCGCAGTGGCTGAAGGACTCGTACGACGTACTGGCCAACGCCGTCTCCACCAGCGCCGAGGAACACCGCTACTACATCACCATCCACGCCCGGTTCACCCGCGACCTGGCGGCCGAGGGCGCCGCCCGCGGCACTGGTGACGAAGGGATCGCCGCGGCCATGGCCGCGTACCTGGATGAGCTGTGGTCCCGCGCGGAGGACGCCGACCTCTCCGTGATCGCACCCCTGGACGAAGGCCGGATGACCGCGTTCATCCGCAACTCCTACGACCCTGACCACGCCATCTGGGACACCGACCTCCGACAGGCGCACGCCTTCCCCCGCAACGTCGACGTCCGCGACGGTGCCCACGTTGCCACCCGCGCGGCAGGCTCCACGGACAGCTGGTACCACGCCACGGCCGCCGTCGTCGGATGGCCCACGAGCCCTGTCGGCCCCGACTTCCTCTCGCCTCTGCTGATCGGGATGCCCGACGTCATCCGCACCATCTCCATCACGCAGCAGCTCGAACCTAACGACAAGGCCGTGGAGCGGATGCTCGCGGAGGACACGAACAACCAGGCCGAGATCGACCGCGACCGGAAGCGCGGCAAGAACATCGACCCGCGGGACCAGATCGCCGCCAGCGCTACCGGGTCACGCGGCATGACCCTGGCCTCCTCCGGCGCGGCCGGCTCCGCCGTCGTCGGCTACATCACCATCTCCTCGCGCAGCGCCGAAGAGCTGGAGCGCACCAAGCGCACCACCGCCTCCCGCGCCCGCAACGCGCACCTGCGGATCGAATGGCTTGACCTCGAACACGCCCGTGCCTTCGCCACGACCCTTCCCCTCGCTGGAGGCATCAAGTGACCGACCTCCTCGGCCTCGCCCCGCTGTCGCCGATGTACGAGACGGTGCGCCGTCCCCTCTACACCGAGACGACCACCAGCCAGGCCCTGTACCTGCCGATCGCCCCGCCGACCCTCGGCACGGCGGGCGCGATCATCGGCCGGGAGCTGTACTCGGGCAAGGCGTTCATCTACTGCCCGTTCTCGGCGTTCGGTGACTGTCTGCCCGGCGGCAACATGATCGTCATGGGGGACACGGGCCGGGGCAAGTCGGCCCTGACCAAGACGTACGCGGCCCGGCAGATCCGCCTCGGGCGTCAGGTCGTCGTCCTCGACACCAAGGAGCAGAAGGAGCGCGAGGAAGGCGAGTGGGCCGCGCTCGGCCGCTCGCTGACCGGCAAGGCCCCGGTGAAGTTCGCGCCCGGTGGCGGCCGTGGTGCCTCGTGTATCAACCCGATGGACCCGGCCATCGCGGGCAAGCGGCAAGTCGAGCTGGTGCGGACGATCGTTGAACTCGGTCTCGGCAAGGCCCTGGACGAGTTCGCCGGCTCTGCCCTGCGGATCGCGATCCGCAGGGCCCACCAGCGGGCGGGAGAACTCGGCCGCACCCCGGTCCTGGCCGACGTCTCCGCCGCGCTGCGATCCCCGGAGGAGTCCGACGCGACGGCCAAGAAGCGTACGCGGGACGAACTGCTCGGTGACGGCCTGGAGGCGTCCTACGTCCTGGACCGGCTCTGCGGCAGCGAACAGGACGACACCGGCGACCTGACGGGCATGCTCGACGGCCCGACCAGCCTGGGCGTGGATCTCGACGCCGACATGATCGTTTTTGACCTGACCAAGGTTCCGTCGGGCGGCGTCGCCATGACCATCCTCGTCGCCGTGATCTCGGTCTTCCTCGAAGAGGTCTGGCTGCGCCCGCTGTGCGAATGCGGGACGGAGCCGGGGCAGCACGACCGCGTCGTGGTCGACGCGAACTCCGGGGCCTGGGAGCTGGGGCCGAACCCCGGCTCCGGCTGCCGCCGCTACACGCAGCGCAAGCGCATCCTCGTCTGCGAGGAAGCCTGGCACATCCTCGGGACCCCTCAACTCGCTTCGCTGCTTGAGAAGTTCCTGAAATTCGCGCGGGGATACGGGCTGAGCTGCATCTTCATCGTCCATCACCTGTCCGACATCGACGACAGCCCAGAGACCCAAGCGGCGTTGAAGATGGCCGACACCATCGTGATCTACAGCCAGAAGAAGGCTGAGGCGGAAGCGACGGTGGCCCGGCTGGGTCTGCCGTCCTGGACGGCCGAGCACATCATGCGCCTGCGCCGTGGGATCGCGCTGTGGAAGGTCGGCGAGGTGATCTACCCCGGCGTCCAGCACCTCTTGGTGGAGGCAGAACAGCACCTGTGCTTCTCCTCCGGCTCGATGACCGACCTGACCAGCACCTCCCCGGACGCCGAATGAGCGGATACCACCGCCCCTCGACCGCCGACCCCTTCCACACAGACTCGGAACGAGCCCCCGCCATGACCGCCACCACCGACCACACCACGCTTCCCGCCGACGAGCGCGCGGTGCGACAGGACATCGACCAGCTGCACGCCGAAGCGCTCGACCTCGCACGGCGCATGAAGGAACTGGCCCTCGTCCTGGACCACGGCGACTACTCCGCCGCTGGAGGACGCGTACGTACGGCCGTCGCCCACATCTGGCGAGCCGCCGAGGACCTACACAGCGCCTTCCACACCGCGCCCCCGCGCTGTGCCGGGCCCGACGCGTCGATGTCGCGGCTGTGCGGCCGGCGGATGCGCTACCTGGCGGCCCGCGTCGCCCGGAGGGCCGAGTAATGGACATCATGCCCGGCGGCATCTCCCTTGTCCTGTACGCCGTGACGGCCGTGTGCGCGGTAGCCCTGGTGACGCTCTGGTTCCTGCTGAACCGCGGACGGCGCAACGCCGGATTCGCGAGCAAGGGACAGCTCAAGCGCCAGATGTCGGCCAAAGCAGTCCTGAAGGCCACCGAGATCCGCCCCTCCCTCACCAGCGACGACCGCCACCCCAGCCGCGCAACCGGGGTGAGCTTCGCGAAGGACCGCCCCGCCGGTCGCTGACCCTCTTTCCTTGTCACCCGCCCACCTCCCTCCGGAGTACGTCATGCACCACCCCCTCGATCCTCACGATTTCGGCTACTCGCTGGGCACGTCGCAGCGCCCGAAGGGCGTCGAGCTGTGGTCCCGCGCCGACAAGGCATGCCGGGTCATCGGCCCGATGGGCAGTGGAAAGACTCTGCGGTTCTTCGCCCCGCTCGTCCGCCGCTGGGCCGGGCCGGTCCTGGCCACCTCGACCAAGCCCGATCTGGTCGAACTGACCCTCGACGCGCGGCAGCGGGACGGTCGCCCCGTCGCCGTCTTCGACCCGCAGAACATCGCGCCGAGCCTCCCGCGCTTCCGGTGGACGCCGATCAACGGCGCAGCCGACACGGAGGTGGCGATGATGCGCGGGAAGGCGTTCGTCGCGGGGTCGCGCACCCCCAACGGTGCGGCACAGTCCAGCGAGGGCAGCGCCTTCTACAAGGGGCAGGCGTCCAAGATCCTCGCCGCCTTCTTCCACGCCGCCGCCCTCGACGGCGCCTCACTCGACTGGGTTCTGCGTTGGGCCCGCAAGCTGACCGACCCGGCACCCCTCGGCATCCTCAACGCTCACCCGGGCGCCGGCCCCGGCTGGGCGGACATGCTTCGCACGGCCACCACTGGCGACAGCCGCACCGTCGGCAACACCGCCTCGACCCTCGACGCGGCTCTCGAACCCTTCATGCACCAGTCGGTGATCAATGCCCTTCAGGGAGACGGAGGGGACCCCACGGACTTCGGCGCGTTCCTCGACGCCGGGGGCACCCTCTATCTCCTCGGCAAGGACAGCGAGGTGAACAGCGTCGCGCCGCTGACCACCGCGATAGCCGAAGACCTTCTGGATTTCGCGGAGGCACACGCCCTCGCGTCCCCGGCCGGGCGGCTCGACCCCGCACTGCTCGCGGCCTTGGACGAGGCGCCGAACATCGCGCCTATCCCCTCCCTCCGCCAACGCGTCGCCGACGGTCGGGGCCGAGGCATCACAGTGGTCTACGGCCTCCAGGCGTGGGCGTCGGCTCGTGCCCGTTTCGGCGAGGACACCGCCAAGGAGCTGGCGGCCTTCACCAACAACGTCATCGTCCTGCCCGGGGACAAGGACCCGGACTTCCTGAAGGACATGTCCGACCTGTGTGGTCAGGTCGAGCGAGAGCGCACGACGAAGACCACGTCCGGCGGAGACCGCGGCGGCCACTCGACGGCCACGCACATGGCGCTCGAACCCGTCCTTCGAGGAGACGAGATCAAGGGCCTCCCCGAGGGGCACGCCCTGGTCCTCGCGGACAACCTCCCGCCGATCGTCTCCCGGCTCGACGGCATGTGGACCTGGGATTCCTGGGCCGAGATCGAGGGTCACGTCCGTGACCTTCGAGCCGCCAATGAAGCCGAGCGGACCCGGCGGGCTACGGAGAAGAGGAACCAGGCCAAGGCCCACGCGGTGGCGTGGGCCGGCCGTGAAGGAGCGGCTGCCGCATGATCGAGACCCTGACCCACTTCGAGCCCTTTCCCGAACCGCCCGCACTGATCTTGGAGTACATCGCGGAACGGAGCACGGAGGAGTCCGTGGCCGCCGACGGTCCCGTCCCGTGGGACATCGGCGCCCTGTCAGCAGAGCTGATCAAGCCGATGCCCGCGTGGCTCGATTCCGTGTGCCGCTGGCTGAACCGGACGTACGCCTGGCAGCCGCAGGACGTCATCCCGCCCTGCTGGGCGAAGCACGAGGGCCTGGCATACGAGATCGCGGCCCTGGCCTTCGCCAGGGGAGACGCGTACGCGGAGGCGGGCTCGTCCGTGATCTGGCACGAGCAGTACGACCGCTTCCTCACCCGAATGAACAAGTCGTTGGGCAAAGCAGGCGACGAATGCCGCGTCGGCAGGCACGACGACCGTCCGGCGCGTTTCCAGCTCGCGGCCTGGCCCACGGCCAAGGACGAGAGGGCGGGAGTTTCGGAACGAGTCCAGGAGATGGCCGGATGATGGCGGACCCGAGCATGGTCTTCTCGACCGACCCGCGTTACGGACTGGTGGCGCGAAGCGGCTGGGAGCAGGAGGAGGCTCGAACCGTCCTCCGCGATTTGGGATGGGTCTGGGAGGAGGAACTGCACGCACTCGTTCAGCCGGACAACGTGTCGGCGGTCGAGGCCGGCGTTCAGGCCGTGGAAGAGCTGCACCTACACGGCCACCACACTGGCTATTCGATGGGTCCGTACGGCCCAATGCTGCTGACTCTGGATCGTGCCGAGACTGTCATCACCAAGGAGGTTGGTTGCGACACCCTCGACGGGCCGACGCCTGAAATGGTGACGACGGGCTCGCGCGATGGGTCCCACCTAGCGTCGACCGATGCCGTGGCCCTCCCGCCTCAAGAGCCGGATGTTGCAGATGAGTTCGAAGGGCCCAGTCTGTAGCGCCCCCATGTGGAAGACCACTTGCCAGCCAGCCGAAGCCTCCCGTGCGGCCGATTCAGCTCCTTCTTGCCCAGTAGTCCACCAGCATCTCGCTCGGCCAGACGGGCTCGCGGACTGGGCCGCGCGGCCCCATCTCGCTGAAGAACGGGGACACGTCGTAAATCTTCGTCCCGACCACCGCGTCCAGATCGGTCACTCGGAGCCGAAGGCCGTCGACCTCCAACAAGCGAGGGAAGCTCTGCGCAAGCTGGTTAGGGCGCCGATGGTTGCGGTGCGCGAACGTTCCCGTGGCAGGCCACTGCGCGTTACCGCGCGGGCTCCGGGCGTGGTACTCGACGTCGTCGGGCGACGACTGATCGAAGTGCCACACCACCACCAAGTGGGAGAACTCCTCCAGGCCCTGAACGGAGTCGATGGGGAACTCGTCCTTGTTGAGCTGGATCACGGACTCGACTCCGCCCCAGTAGTCATCGGCCACCTCGCTGCGACCAGCGATGACTTCCCCGATCGGCTGGATCTCCAAGGCCACGGGCCCGTCCCCCTCGACTCGAATGCACAGACGCTGGCGATCAATCTACTTGGGCAAGATACGAGGCAGCTCGGGCATCGAGTACCCCGACCACGGGGATGCCGCGCTTGCGGTAGGGCGACAGCAGGTGTCGCATGTCGATGACTCTCTGCCGCGCGCGGCCGGAGTAGATCCCGTCCTCCATCGCGTCCAGGACGCTGGTCCACGTTGCGCACGCCTCTTCCACGCCGCCCTGGGCGATCTGCGTCGCGCCCATGTACCCGAGGGTGACCGCGTGCGTGCGCCGGAACGCAGCACCGCGTGTACGCACGGAGCGGCGAAATTCTTTCACTGCCCGCCGCTGATCGCCCATGTCCCTTAATGTGCAGGCCGTCTCATGGGCGAGGGACGCCTCTCCGAAGAAGAACGTCCGGTCGGGCTCCTTGATCCCGTCGTGTGCGTTGGAGAGGTCATCTTCGGCTCGCAACAGGGCCTTCGCCGCCCGGTCGTTGTGTCGGTTCGCTGCGAGAGCCCGCGCGTGCACCACGCCCAGGAGCGCTCGCTCTCGCGGGGTGGCGGCTGCGTACCGCTGCCCGTGCACCGAAGCCCGCGCGAGTTGGAGAGCTTCGTGGCGAAACCCCATGTCGAGGGCTTGGTGGGCCATGGCTCTCAGGATGTGCCCGCTCAAGGGTGCGTCGCCGGACCGGGCTGCCAGTTTTACCGCGATGTTGAATCGCTGGAGCGCAATGGCGTGCTCGCTGTTGTCAAAGGCCATCCAGCCCGACACGTAGGCCAGTTCTGCCGAGGCAGAGAACATGGCGCGCCGGGTCCCGTCGTCGGCGAAGCGTCCTCGGAGGAAGCTGTGAACGTCGTTCTTCAGGTACTCGTCGACGGCCCGCCGGCCATGTCCGCCTCCGCGCCGTTGGTCCATGCGCGAGAACGCGAGGGTCAGTTCCCGTACGGTCTCGACGTCCCCGTGGCCGACCCGCTTCCGAGCCGCGGTCTCCTCGACCGGTGGCTCGGCCATGGCCTGCCACCACTCCGCGTCCGGCAAGATCAGAGACGCCGCAGAGTACACGCCGCCTGCCAGCAGTCGACGCCGGTCCGTGTTCACGCCATTCCCCAAGTCGCTCAGCGCGATCAGAGGATCGACGCGCCAGTCCAGCGCCTCCTGCGCTGGCGAGGTGGCGGCTGCGAACCCGATCTCTTGTGGCGTGATCTCACGCTTCAATCGACGGGACAGCGCCTGGCACAAGATAGCGGGAGCGACCCCTGATGCCTGGACGCCTCCCACCCACATGCTCACGTGGGAGCGTCCGATCTTGGAGTTCTCCAGCACTTCGCCGTTCAGCGTTTCGGCGGCGACACGGTTGTATGCGGCGGTGGCCTGAGCCCGTGACCAGCCCGCTTCCAAGAGGAGCGAGGCCAGCCGCTCATTTCTCTCGCGCGCCATTCTGCGCCCCCGAACCAGAAAACGATCTTTGACCACGTTGACCGACCCGCCCCGCCGGGTAGCACGGGGAGGGGCAGACACTCAACGTAGTGCTCAACTAAGCACTGGCGCAGAGAAGATGTCGCAAAGTCACCCGGTCTGAAGCCCGTGCCTCGGCGCTAGGAACGGAGATCCCGAACCATCACGGCATAGACCGGAGAGTCGGCGAACGGCTGCTGCTCACCGGTCTTGCGGTAACCCCACCGTTCGTAGAGGTCCTGCACCTTTGGGTGAGTCACGTCGACCAGGAGTACAGCAAGATCCTCGTTACGCCTGCTCAGCAGCGCCTCGTGCAGTCGATCCGCGATTCCTTGCTTGCGCCACTTCGGCCGCACCATGACCTCGGAGACTGCGTAGGTCGCGGTGTAGCCGTTGTTCGGTTCGAACGCAGTCGAGCGCCACCACTCGCGGCCGACTTGCAGCGGCGCGCCGTACGCGAACCCCGTCGGCTCCTCATCCTCGAAGGCGACGACGCACGTGAAGCCGTCCATGCCGGACCAGTGGTCGACGAACCACGGGAATCGTTGGTTGAACTCGTTGTCCATCGCTTCGGCATAGGAATCGGCGTGCACGTCGATCAGCATCTGCTTGAAGCCCTCGGGGAGGCTTCCATGGTTGTAGTGGCGCAGGTCGATCAGCCTGGTCACACTCGACTCCATTCTTCTCGCATACGGTCTGCCCAGTCCCGTGCGTACGCCGTGGAGGGCGCCAGCCGGAACAGGTCTCGGTGGAAATCCCCGATCAGGGTGCGCATCCGTCCTGGAAGAGGAGCGCCATCCATGGTCTGGAAGACAGTGGCCGCGGTCTCCGTTGCCCGCTCGGGCTCACCTTGGCGGAGCTGCGCGAGGGCGAGTTGGCATGTCGCCAGGGCTCGGTTGCGCTGGAACTCCGCCGGGATCTTGGCGAGGGCTCGATGGGCCATGGCCTCGGCGGGGGCCGCTTCTCCGTTGCGGTTGAGGATGACGGCGGCAAGATGGTTGAGCTCAGCTGGACCGTAGAACGCAGTCCAGCGAGGCCGCTCGTCCGGTGCCGCTTTCCGCAGGGTCTCCTGCGCTGATTCCAGAGCCCGTTTAGCCGCTCTTGGATCGCCGAGTGATGAGTGAGCAAGCGCGAGACGTACCCGCCCCATGGAGCTGAAGAAGGGGTCCCTACGAGCCGCCTTCGAGGCGTTGGCCGCCTGGGCAGCCGCTAGTTGCTCAGGCCAGTTCTTCCGCTGGTAGGCGAGCATCGCAACGTTGATCCACACCCGCATTCCGGTCGCGGAATCCTGGGACAGTCCCGCGAAGGTAGTGGACTCGTGGAGGTGTGCCTGCGCTGTGTCCAGCTCCCTCAGGTCGATGCAGGCCCAGGCCGCGATAGTCGTGTACTCGGCGGCGAGGGCGTACAAGGCGCGGCGCACACTTTCGCTGGCGTTTCGCTGTTGAAGTTCCAGGATCTTGGCCCGGCCGTCGATGGCTGCGGCAGCAAGGGATCGGTGTCCGCCCTGACGGTCGTCCGCTTCGACGAGCTTGTTCATGCCGGCGGAGGCTCGATCCACGTCCGTCATGCTTACCGAACGACGCTGTTTTCCGAGGGGTACAGCGCTGGCCGCCGTTCCTGTGGTGGCAACGATGAAGTCACGACGCCGCACGGGGCCCTCCGGAGGATGTTGCATGGTGCTGGGGGTGTGGAACCCCAGGTCCGCCACGGGGCAGCCGAACACACGCTCAAGTGCAGCGCAAGTACGGCCGATTGGCCGCCGAGTCGTCCCGTTGAGCAGGTTCCGGATCGTGCGCGACGACATGTCCCCAGGCCTGCCTGCGATCTCCAGAAGTGCCTGGTTGCAGCGATCAGCCAACTCGTCCTGGGTTAAGTCGAGTTCATCCATCCGCTTCTTCAGGATGACGTTCACTCCCATGCACTGAAAGTAGTACCGCCACTACCGAGCTGCCCAGAAACTTGGCAATGGGAACGCAAAGTCTTCCGGTCTATAGGGATGCACGAACCTCGGACTATTCCTGTCGCTCGGTCACCGAGAGTCGTTGACTGAGTATCAGCCGTCACACCGCACATCGGCGTAGAAGGCAACTCAGCACGGCGACGTACCAACCTGGTGGTCATTGTTGATCTTTGACCACCTTGACCACCTCCAAGCCCTTGACCCCATTCCGGGCTCAGCGGATTGGCGGTTCGCTCTTGTAGGCCAGCTACCAGACGAGCGGGAGCACTCCACATGAACGCCTCCACTGGCACAACCGACACAGCGAGCGCCGACCGCTTGGCCAGCATCGGCCTGCCGTGGAACCGCTTCACCCTGGGGAGGTCGTAATGCCGCTCGCTCTTGCCGACAGGCTGACGGAGTACCTGGACAGAGCCGCTTATGTCTACCAGTGGCCGCTGTATGCGCCTCCGGAACCGTGGAGCCCGGAGCCCGCCCGACCGCGCAAAGCGCCGGCATGGATGGAAGCCGAGCGTCGGGCCTCTCTGCGGTGGCGCACGGAC
This sequence comes from Streptomyces silvae, assembly GCF_016745505.1. Classification (GTDB taxonomy): domain Bacteria; phylum Actinomycetota; class Actinomycetes; order Streptomycetales; family Streptomycetaceae; genus Streptomyces; species Streptomyces silvae. Next base: position 45,607 of record NZ_JAERUC010000012.1, read on the forward strand.
GAGATCCGCATCACGCCCGATCCGATCGTGAGGCTCGGGGTCGCGCGTCGTGAAGTCCTTGACCACCGTCTCGCGCACCTCGAAGCTCACGGCCGAACCCCCCGTGTCTGCCTGTACTCCTTAAACCCGTTGCGGGAGCGGCCAGCGCCCTCGTTCGCTGCGCCCCGTGCCTATGCCACCGACGAGGGCTGGCGGATCGGCGCCGATCTATGCATTGCGGACCGGCTCCGCAAGACGGACCCGATGCACCGCCCCGGCTGGCGCTGGGTGCTGCATCTGGTGCACGCCGGGCACATTGATGGCGTCGTGGCTCTGGCTCACACGGACATCAGCCCGCACCTGGACGAGTACGAACTCCAGCTCGACCTGATGGCTCACTACGGCGGGTTCGTGGCGCTCGTGACGCCGGAGAGCGCAGGGGCGAAGCGTCGAGTGACACCGCCGGCGAAGGCACCCGAGCTCACGTACGGAGTGCCCGTCGGCGAGGTGCGAAGTGCGCGACGCAACAGCGCTGCACGACACATCCTCTCCCATTGCTCTCAACTGGGAGGAGCATGATGGGCCCCGCAACGTCTGCAGTAGTCGTGACCGCGTGTGAAATGCAGCAGAGCATCGGCTCCGGATTCGCAGTCGCCTTCACCCCGGACGAGTGCCGCGTCTCAGACATGCGCAAGATCACTGCGGCCTACCTAAAACTTTGGCGAGTACCGGAGTCGACCGCCGAGAACGTGATCCTCGCGGTGTCGGAACTCGTGACCAACGGCATCAGGCACGGACACGGCGACGTAGGGCTGAAAGCCGTCTGCGCCGACGGCGGACTCCGGATCGAGGTCACGGACGGCAACCCGAACCCGGCCCAGCTCGCCCAGGCGGAAGACGACGACCTGTCCGGCCGCGGCCTCTTCCTCGTCGCAGTCCTCGCCCACAACTGGGGAGTCAGCGACGACGGCCACACCACGTGGTGCGTCTTCCGCCTCTCCTCGGGGAGGAACTGATGACCGCCCTGATGTACGAAAGCACTGCACCATTACCCGTCGCAGCATTCGCCAACGACGAGGAGACAGCCAGCCGAGTCGACCTCGGCCTGCGCCGCTTCCTCGCCTCCGACGCGGTCACCGTCGCCCTGTACGACGACCTGGAGACCGTCCTCGGCGAGAACGCTGCGCGCCTCTCCCCTGAGGACAGCGCGGTTATCTCGGCCCGGCTGAGGGACGTGGCCCCGACGCTCAATGATGTGGTGGCGCGCCTGCTGAAGACCTACCCATCGGAGATGGACGACGTCATGGCCCGAAGCAGCGAGTTCCCCGGCCCGGAGGGTGCCCACGGGCACCTGGTGCGCTTCGCCAGCTCGATCCTCACCGTCCTCGACCTGATGGGCGAACTCGCCGTGCTGAGGGAGGTCGACCCCTCATGACGCATTCCCCCACCCCAGACGTCGGGCTGCTTCCCCCTGCGGCCCGACTCCCCGCCCGGCGCTGGGAAAACACGGCTCCACACGTCCCCCGACGGGAGCCGCAGCGCCCCAGCGCTGGGCGGAACACCCTCCGCATCACCCTCGCTGCGATTCTCTGCGCGCTCATATCCGCTGGACTGCTTCGCTCCCCTCGCCGTCGGCCAGACCCCGCCATACACGACTTGGTAGCCGCTGATGAGGCGCGGTTCGTTGAGCTGTGCCTCCATATCGCTCGTACCCGCCAGAGAGGAGTACAGCAGTGACAACGATCGCGAGGATCACCCTCGCCCCCAGGGAACGACAGATCATCGAGGGTCTGCGCGATGGCAGCACCATCGCTGTCGTCGCCCACGGCCTCAAGATCCGGGAGGGCACGGCAGCCGGCTACCTCAAGTTGGCCAAGCGGAAGCTGCACGGAGTGAGCGATAACGCCACCGCTATTGCCGTCGGCTACGCCACCGAAGCCATCGACCGCCCGGAGCTGCTCGCCCCAGAAGGGCTGTACCTGCCCCTTGCGCAGCGTCAACTCATCCCGTTCATCGCGAGGGGAATGCGCTCCGCGCAGATGGCCACCGAGCTGAAGCGGCCCGTCAACATCGTTCGCCGAGACGGGCGGGACCTGATGACCAACCTCGGATCCAAGAACCCCGCTCACATCGTCACGCGGGCGTGGCAGTGCCAGATCCTCACGGCAGATCAGGTGATCTCATGGCTCCGCTGATTCCACTACGTCATGAGATCCCTCGCAGCACGGGGCGGTGCCAGAGTCTGCGGACCGTAGCACGTAGCGCACAAATCGCTCTGTCCGCCTTGAACCTGCCGTCACCGAGATCTGAAAGTCCGCGGATTTCTGTGGGGTCGGGCCAAGCACATGAGCACACGACTTCACTCACCTCCCCGGTTCCCGACAAGGTCGAGGTCCTGGCCCTCGTGGAAGCAGCGCTGTCCTGGGACGTAGACAGCCCCGCTCTCCCTACGGTCAAGAACGCCCTCGCCATGGCACAGCAGTTCACGGACTTCGGCCGGATCGTCGCCGACGACTTGGAAGCCAAGCTGCTCGGCCTCCCCGCGGACTTCTGCATCGGTGCACGGGCAACTCTTGGCGAGGCCAGCAGGCGCCTCTACCTAAGACCTCTCGCCCAGACCGCTGCCCCACGGTCAGCCGCCCACCGCGCACAGAATCTTGCTCGGCTCGTCCAGGCGCTGAGCCGCGCGTTCGGTGAGGTCTACCGCGAGCAAGTCCGCTCCCGCTCAGTCCAGGCACCACAACGGGAGTGACCCCCAAGGACTGGGGTCTCCTCTCGGTCGCGTGGACCTTCGTGCCCGTGCACGAGGACCCGAGAGCGTCACGAGGAGGCGGCGCCGGGAGAGCGCGCCCCGGTCGCGTTCCGTGGGGGAGCTTACGGCCAGCCCTCTCGACCGCTCGCCAGTCGCAACGACAGGTGAGTGCACGACCCGGCTCCCAGCCTGAAAGGACGGCTCGGTGCCGGAGGAAGCGTGTGGGGAGGAGCCGTCTCCCTGTGGTCCCTCCCCGCACCGAAATGATCAAGAACGAGAGAGAGAAGGGTAATGCCGCCTCATCTGGAACCCATATCGAGCCACTTCACGCGCTATCCGCGCCCGCGGCGCGTAGTCAGCCTCGGAAACCCGAGCCCTGACTAGCGTCCTTGCCGCAGCGCCATGCCGGCACCACGCCCCAGCCCTTCGACGAATCAGGTCATCGCATGACTACCACTGACACCTCCGCCGTCCGCGATCCCGACGCACTGCGTGAGGACATGCTGCGCGCCCTGCATGAGCAAGACGGGATCAAGTCCGAGGCCGTCGCCGCCGCGTTCGCAGCGGTGCCGAGGCATCTGTTCGCCCCCGACGCACCGCCGGAGCTTGCCTACGATCTGCACAAGACCGTGCCGGTCAAGACGGACGAGAACGGTCTGAGCCTCAGCGTCATGTCTACGGCCCACCTCCAGGCCGTCATGCTGGAACAGGCCGAGGTCCGGCCCGGCATGAATGTCCTGGAAGTCGGGTCCGGTGGCGTCAACGCCGCCTATCTGCAGGAGCTTGTCGGGAGTACGGGAAACGTCACCACCGTCGACATCGACAGCGACGTCATCGACCGGGCCCGCAAGTGCCTGGATACCACCGGATACACCCAGGTCAAGACGGTAGTGGCTGATGGAGAGAACGGGGTTCCTGAGGGTGCCCCGTACGACCGGATCATCGTGACCGTCGAAGCCTGGGACATCCCGCCGTCCTGGGTGGGCGGCCTGGCCGAGCAGGGACGGATCGTCGTGCCCCTCAAGGTCCGAGGCACCACTCGCTCGATCGCCTTCGACCGTGAGGGCAACAACCTGGTCAGCCGCTCCTACAGCTTGGCGCACTTCGTGCCCATGCAGGGCGAAGGCGCCGCCGCGGAGCGCAAGGTCATGCTGCGGGAAGGCGTCGCGTTGCAGACGGACGACGACCGTGTGCCCCTGGAGCGCGAAGCGCTCAGCGCGGCCCTGAGCATGCCCCGGCTGGAGCGTTGGTCCGGCGCTGCGTATGACCTGCCCGACGAGCTGGAACTGTTTCTCACCCTGAACCTGCCGAGCCCGGCCCGGCTCCACGCTTCCGAGGACATCGTCGCGAGCGGGCTCGTGGAGGCGTCCGCACTCAAGGGCGTGCCCGCCCTGGTGAGCGGGGACAGCATCGCCTACCGCACCCGCCGCGAGAACAGCGAGACCGACGGGTTCGAGAGCGGCGTGATCGCCCACGGCCCGCAGGCCGAAGCGCTCGCCGAGGTGTACGCGGACCTGCTCCGCCGCTGGGCGCAGAACTACCGCCGGCGGGGAGCTGCGACGTTCCGCTACCTGCCGGGCCCTGCTCCCGCCCCCCTGCCCAAGGGCGCCGCACTGCGACGCCACGGCGTCGTCACGGCGACCTGGGCCTAAGACTCCGGGGCTCTCGGGCCTCGGGACCGTGCACTACCAGTCAACTGCCCAAGGAGGCAACGCATGACCGTACAGATGGAGCGCCCGCTGACGCCCGCGCAGTCGGTCGTCACCCCGAAGTCGTCCGGTGAGACGGCGGACTGGGAGCTCGACATCACCATCGTCGAAGGTGGCCCCGCCGCAGACCAGCTCATCCGCCTGACGGGCGACGGCTGCAACTCGACGTGCGCCACCGCGTGCACGAGCTGCCCGTAAGCAGCACCGACCCCCTTATTACGGTGCCCGGCCACGCCTGCACGGGCGAGGTCGGGCACTGCGCGGCCACAGGAGGGCACATGTACCGGCACGTCGATGCAGCGCTGATCCGAGCCGCTGCAGGAAGCCCTGAACCAGCCGACTGGCCGACCCTGGTCGGCACGAATGCAGGACCCGCATCATGGCGAGCGTGGCTTCACCAGACCTGGCAAAACCTCGAGTTCGCTGCCGCCGTCAACGCTGCCAGCCCGGACCTCGCGCGTCAGGTCGAACAGATCGGCGCCGACCACCCGCTGCCGGACTCCGAAGTACGCCGCACAGTGCTCGCTGTCCTGCGCTACCTGCTGCGCGCCCGCACCCGCGCCACGCCGTTTGGTCTGTTCGCTGGAGTCGCGACCGCGCGAATAGATGCCGTGGGTTCGCTGCGCACCGGTTCCGCGCACCACCACACGGCCAGAGCAGACGCTGAACACAGCACGGCCCTCGTCGAACGCTTCGAGCAGCACCCCGCGCTGCAACCGCATCTGATGCTGCTCACCTCCACCCTCGCCGTCGAACAGGACGGCCACGTGGTGATCGAGCACCGCCCCAGCGGAAAGCGCGACGTCGGCCCAGAGCACGTACGAGTACGACTGACCGGGCCCGTACGTGGAGCCCTGGACGGTGCACGCGCTCCGATCCGGTGGAGCGACCTCGCTGCGAAGCTCGCCACCGACTTCCCCGGCGCCCCCGCCGTGGCCATCAGCAAGCTCCTCGCGGGCTTGGTCGAGCAGCAGGTTCTCCTCACCGACCTGCGCCCGTCGATGACGACGCCTGACCCCCTCGCCGGGCTGACCGAGCACGTGCATCATCTGCCCGTCCACGAGCGGATCGAAGTCCATGCGGCGCCCATGACGGCGCTCGATCTCCGCCTGGACTGGGACCTGGCACTTCCCGAAAGCGTGCCCCACGAAGTGGCTGCGGCAGCGAGGGCGCTGACCCGGCTCGCACCACGAGCTGCGCTGACCGGCTGGACCGAATGGCACGCCCGGTTCCTCGACCGGTACGGGCCGCGCGCAGTCGTCCCCGTTCTGGACGCCATCGACGCCCTCGGGTACCCGCCCGGCTACCTCGGAGCCAACATCAAGCCGGAGTTCTCACCACTGCCCGATCGGGACGCCCGCCTCATCAAGCTCGCCCAGGCCGCCGCCGCGCAGGGCAATGTCGAAGTCACCCTCGATGACGCCGAGCTGGAGGACCTGGCCACCACCGATCCCGGGCGTCCCGTCCAGCCCAGCACCGAGATGACCGTACGCATCGACGCCGAAGACATCTCCGCCCTGCAACGTGGCGAGTTCGCCCTGCACGTCGTGGGAGTGGCCCGGTCGGCGGGAGCGACCGCCGGGCGCTTTCTGCACCTGCTGCCCGCCGAAGACCGCCGTCGCATGTCCGACACGTACGCCGGACTGCCGGCAGTACACCGCGGCGCGCTCGTCGCGCAGATCAGCGCCACCCCCCTGTCCGCGCGAGCCCAGAACGTCGCGCGTGCACCCCGAGTGGCCGACTTCGTGATCTCGCTGGGTGAGTACCAGAGCCAGGACACCACCATCATTCCCGTCACGGACCTGGCCGTCACTGCCGACACCCAACAAATCCACCTCGTCTCGCTCTCCCGGCGCCGGCCGGTACACACCCTGTTGCTGAACGCCGTAGACCTGGGCCTGCACTCTCACCCGCTCACCCGATTCCTGGCCGAGGCGCCCGTGGCACTGACGGTCCCCTGTACCGGATTCCTGTGGGGCACCGCCGCCTCGAACCTGCCGTTCCTGCCCGCGCTGCGCTACGGCCGCACGATCCTGTCCCCGGCCCGCTGGCGCCTCACCCGCGATGACCTTCCCGCCGGGCCGGCGTCATGGCCGCAGTGGGGAGAGGCCCTGGCCCGATGGTGCCGAGACGTTAACCTTCCCGAGCGGGTCTACCTGGCCGAAGCAGACCAGGGCCTGGCCCTAGACCTGACGGAGCCCTCCCACCGGGCGCTCCTGCGGGCTCAGTTAGACCGCGACGGCACGGCGATCCTGCACCCCGCTCCCCGCGCCGTAGACCTGGGCTGGACCGGTGGCCGGGCCCACGAGGCTGTGATCCCGCTGGTCGCGCACCAGAAACGGGCCCCAGTGCGACCGACAGCCCACGTCGTCAACCGTGAGCACGGGCACCTCCCCGGCAGCGGGAACCGTCTCTATCTTCAGCTGCATGGACGCCGTGACCGGCAAGATCCCATCCTGACCCGGCACCTGCCAACGCTGCTCAGCGAGCTGGGTGACCCGCTCTGCTGGTTCATCCGCTATCCCGACCCTGACGAACACCTCCGCCTTCGCCTGACCTGCGCGCCTGGCACCCTGGGCACGGCCTTCGAGCACATCGGCGCTTGGACAGAACAACTTCGTCGCCACGATCTGATCACCCACACCAGCGTGGAGACCTACCACCCGGAGACCGCACGGTTCGGGGGACCCGCGACCCTCGACGCGGCCGAGTCGTACTTCGCCGCCGATTCCGCCGCCGCGCTCGCCCAGCTCACGGCCGAAGGAGCGAAGGGCGCACCGGACGCCCATGCGATGACCGCCGCGAGCATGGTGGACATCGCCACCGGCCTGCTCGGCGACCAGTCCACGGCGATGCACTGGCTCATCGAGCACACCCGCACCGCGCCGGACCCGCCGCCCCGTACCCTCTACCGCCAAGCCGTCGACCTGGTGCACACGCACCCCGCGGGCTTGGACAAGCAGACCGCCGTGGCCTGGTCCAAGCGGCGGAGAGCACTGGCCGACTATGCCCACGTGCTCGCGGACTGCAACGAAGACCCCGGCGGCCTCCTGCCTGACCTGCTGCACCTCCACCACGTACGGATGTGCGGGCCCGGCCTGCCGGAAGAGATCACGCACCTTCACCTGGCCAGGGCCGCCGCCCTGAGCTGGAGGGCACGAGTAGGGAGAACACCGTGACTACGACAGCCCACGCCCCCGTCGCGCTGTCGACCGCCGACAAACTGGCCGACGCATTGGCCGACCCGACCAGCATCTGGCCGGGCGATCGCCCCAGCGGTGGCCGCGCCTGGCCCCAGTCGCTCGCCGGAGGTGCGTCAGGCATCGCCCTGCTGCACATCGAGCGGGCCCGTACCGGACACGGCGACTGGGACACCGCGCACGCCTGGCTGGCTGCGGCTGTGGACGGCGCGATCAGTGCGGCGGCCAACGCGAACCTGTACTTCGGCGCTCCCGCCCTGGCGTTTATCACGCACCGCGCGGCGAGCGCATCAAGCCGCTACCTGCGGCTCCTGGAGCGCCTGGACGCAGCCACCCTCGCCGTCACCCGCTCCCGTCTCAGCGCCGCCCACCAACGCATCGACCGCGGTGAACGTCCTCCGATGGAGGAGTTCGACCTGATCCAGGGTCTTTCCGGGCTTGGCGCTTACCACCTCAGCCGTCACCCTCACCACGAGATCACCCGCGACACCCTCAGCTACCTGGTGCGGCTCACCGAGCCCCTGTCCGAACCGACCGGGCTGCCGCCCTGGTGGATGAACGTCGCGCCCACCGGCGCACCCCATCCCGACTATCCGGGCGGCCACGGCAACTTCGGCCTCGCCCACGGCATCGGCTCAACCCTCGCCGTGCTCTCGCAGGCTCTGCTCTCCGGAGTGCCCGTGCCTGGCATGGCCAACGCTGTCCAGCGAATCTGCGCCTGGACCGACCATTGGCGGCAAGGTGACGACGCCCAGCCCTGGTGGCCCGGCCAGGTCACCGAGCAGCAAGTAGCCGACCGCCGAGTCCACTCCAGTCTTCGCCCGCGGCCCTCCTGGTGCTATGGGGTCAGCGGCACCGCCCGCGCCCAGCAACTAGCCGGACTCGCTCTGGGAGACGCAGATCGGGTGCAGGCCGCCGAGCGCGCGATCCTTTCGGCGCTGCGCGACCCAGTGCAACAGGGCCAACTGCCGGAGATCGGGCTGTGCCATGGGATGGCCGGTCTTCTTCAGGCCGCGTGGCGGATAGGTGCCGACACGGGCAACCCCGAGGTCACCGCCGAACTTCCTTATCTGGCTGCCCGGTTGATCCGCGCACTCGACGACGGACCACATGATCCGGAACTCCTCGACGGAGCCGCCGGTGCAGCGCTGGCCCTGCACACCCTCGGCACAGGCCGCGCACCGGCCCCGTACTGGGACACCTTCCTCGCCCTGGCGTGACCACCCCGGAGGACCTTTCATGAGCACACCTCACTGGTGCCAGGCCAACGTCGCCTTCTCCCACTGGGAACAAGCCGAGGCCACGGCCATATCCCGCATTACCCCACTCCTGCGCGCGGCCGAGCGCGATGGCGCACTCGGCACATGGTTCATCATCCGTAAGCACCCCTGCTGGCGCATCCGCTATCAGAGCACCGCCACCGGACGCGACCACATGAGCACAGTTCTCGACGGCCTGACCGCTGAGGGGCACATCAAGAGCTGGACAGAGATCATCTACGAGCCTGAACACCACGCGTTCGGCGGCGACGAGGCCATGGCCTCCGCCCATCGCTTCTTTCACCGCGACACCCTCGGCCTCGTCGGGTTCCTGGAAAGCGACACCGGCCGACACCGCCGAGAGACCTCCCTGATGCTGTGCGGGCTCATGATGCGCTCCGCCCAACTGGACTGGTACGAGCAGGGCGACGTCTGGGCCCGCGTCGCCGCACACCGGCCGCAGTCTCCTCAGGCCGCCTCACTCCAGGGTGGACAGCTCCACGACGCCGTACACCGTCTGCTGCGCGTCGACCCACAGTACGCGATGCAGCCGGGCGGGCCGCTGGCCCATGCAGCTGAATGGGCTCGCGCATACGTGGAGGTCGGCAGCGAACTGGCCTGCCTCAACGAGACCGGGCACCTCCACCGAGGGCTACGAGATGTGCTGGCTCACCACGTGTTCTTCGCTTGGAACCGACTCGGCCTGCCCTACACCACGCAGGCGACCCTCACGGCCGCCGCGAGAACCGTGATCTTCGGACAGGACCCAGCCATCGAGAGGAGCGCCGCAAACCATGTGGAAGGCTCCTGACACCCTCGCGAGACGATTCCCGCTCGTCGCCCGCCCACGCCCTTCGTGCCTTCCACTACCCCAGCGCATCCATGCGCTGTCCCTCCTCGCCGACTCCGCGACAGCTCACGGCGACCTCAGCACAGCGTCCACCGTCTACAACCAAGCTGCCTTGATCGCCTCCGACGTCGGCGACACGGAGGCGGCCCGTACCTGGTGCCGGCAGCACGCCGCCGTCTACCTGGGCGCCACCCCTCTCGAAGCGGCAGACGCGATCCGGGCCCTGGAACCCGTCGTCAACCTCGTTCGCCTCCAACTCAGGACCGGCAACGCGGACGCGGGACACCAACAGCTCGAATCTCTCTTCAACTCGGTCGCTGCTGACCGGTCCGCCCGCATCGACGGAGTGACCGTTCCCGCAAGCCTCGTGTCCACAGCACAGGACCGCCGCGAAGTCACCACCTGGTTGTGGGCTGTTGTACTGGCCGACGGGACCCGCTCCCTGACCAGTGCCGGCCGCTGGGGCGAAGCACTGTCGCACGTTCAACGGCACCGAGGTCTCGGTCGCCGAATGCTCGACGGGCGCCAAGTAGCGGTCATTGCAGCGCTTTTGAGTGGAGAAACAACGCACGTCAAGTACCTCCTGGCCAACACGGAACCGGGCGACATCTGGGAAGCCGCTGTCACGGACTGCCTGACGGTCCTCTGCCTCCGCAGCAGTGACCTGGGGTGGCGGCGCCCCCTCCACAACCTCGTCGACACCTACCTCGCACTGCCTGAGCCGGAGGGACTGACGTCCTTCCGGTCTCGGCTTGGGTTGGCCGTACTGGATCTGGTCAGCTCACCAGAGGACTCCGCTGCCAGGAAGATCGTGACGGACCTCTGCCGCCGCGCCGCAAGGGCCGAGGACGGCTACGCCGCACGGGATGCGCTCTCCCACCCATGGACCCGCGAGTTGGCCACGGATGACGAGAGGAAGCAGTGCCTTCGGCTTCTCAGCTCCTGCGCTCTCCGAGCTGGCCAGCTACCCGCCCGGGAAGGGGTCCAGCTCACCGAGGCGGTGCGCCAAGGCGATCGAACAATCCGCGCGCGGGTTGGGCAGGCGACGGCATCGGAAGCCATTTGATGACCGAGCACGCACCCGGCGGGCGTCTTGACCGCCGAGGGGCAGGTGATTGCCGCAATCACGATGCCCGGAGGCACCTCCCTCTCTCTAATCCAGCGCGTTTCATGCCCTCGCCCCTCGCGCTGGACAGTCCTCGAAGCCTCATCCGCCACAGGCGTTTCGGGCGTCGGCGATTCGGCCAACTCCCCGATGCCGCGCGCGGCTTCGTAGCGGCACGCACACGCGCACTCCGTTGCTGCATAAGGGCGCCGACGCGTCCGGAATCGAGCGCGTTCGATTCCTCGTCAGCGTCGTTATTCCGTGCACTGCCGGGCCATCCAGGCGCGGCATCAATCCCCACAGGAGGGACCAGGTGACTGTGACTGCCGCCTCGACCGAATCCCCCGAGACGCCGCCCCCTCCACCCCCGGCCACCATCACCTACAACGGCAAGCACGGCCAGAATCCGCTGGCAGACGCCAGTTTCAGCGCTATGTGCCGCCGCCTCCCATCGGTCCTGGGACGCACCGCGCGAATGGCGTGGGCCGTCGACAGAGTGGCCGCCCTACTCCTCCTCGCCTGCCAGTTCCTTACCGGCATCGCGGCCGCTGTCGTCCTCGCGTTCACCGCACAGGCCATGACCCACATCCTCGGAAACGACGAGGTATCCGAACGCCTACACGACGCCTTGCCCGCCCTGATCGTCGTCACGGCCGCTGCCGGCGTCGGCCGTATCAGCGGAGCCCTGTCCTCTTACGCCAACGGCCGGATCACTCCGCGGCTCATGACCGAGGCAGACGTCGCTCTGGTAGCCGCCGTGTGCCGAGTCGAATCTTCCGCCTACGGCCAAGACGGCTTCAAGGACAGGCAGGAAGCCGCAGAGATCGGTGTAACTCGCACCTCGATGATGGTCCAGGACGCCCAGCGCTTCATGTCCGCGCTGATTCGGATGATCGCTGCCAGTTCCGTCATCACGGCTCTCCACCCCCTGATGCTGCCTCTGCTGCTCCTGGCCGTCATTCCGGCGGGCGCCGGGGCGGTCCTGTCCGCGCGCGTCGACTACGAGACCCACTACCTCAACGTCGGCGACCGTAACGTTCGCGCCCTCATGCGATCGTGGGCCACCTTCTCCCGCCACGGAGACGAAGTCCGGGCCAACGGCATGACCGGCTACCTCATCTACTGGTACCGCGCTCTCTCGGACCGCATCGACCAACGCACGCTCACCACCGCTCCCCGCCTGCTGCGCATCACTCTCGCCACGAGCGCCCTCGGCGGAGTCTTCCTGTGCGGCACATGGGCCACTCTCGCGTGGCTCGCCGCCACCGGTCGCGTGGGACTACCCGTCGCCGCTACCGCCGTCATCGCCGTGCAGACCACCCTCGCCGCCCTCAGCAACTTCGTGATCTACGGAGCCGCGCTGTTCCACACCTCGCTCTACCTGGCCGACATGCGCGCCTTCCTCGACATGGCCGAAGAATTGGCGCCCAAGCGCGGCGAGCTCATGATCCCAGAAGTCATCGAAGAGATCAGGATCGACGAGGCCGTCTATCAGTACCCCGGGAAGGACGAACCCGCTGTTGCAGGGGTGTCCCTCTCCCTGCGCCGCGGCGAAATCCTGGCCGTCGTCGGCGAGAACGGCTCGGGCAAGTCGACTCTGACCAAGCTGATCACCGGCATTCTGCTCCCCGACAAGGGCCGCGTCCTCTGGGACGACGTTGACTTGGCCCAAGCGGACCCCGACGCCGTGTGGAACCGGACGGCGCTCGTCCCGCAGAACTTTGCCTGCTGGCCCCTGCGAGTGCGCGAGAACATCACCCTCGGCCAGCCCCGCACCTTCAACGACGACGCGGTGTGGGACGTCGTCGACGCTGTGGGGATGCGCGACACCGTGCAGAAGCTGCCCCAACAGCTGGACACGCTCCTTACCAGGGAGATGTTCGGTGGCGCTGAACTGTCCGGCGGTCAGTGGCAGCGCCTTGTGTGCGGGCGAGCCCTGTACCGCCAGACGCCGCTCCTGATCTTGGACGAGCCGACATCTCAGATGGACGCGCGGGGGGAGCACGCTCTCTTCCTTGAGATCAAGAGGATCGCTGCCGGCCGCATGACGATCGTCGTCACCCATCAACTCGAAAACACACGTCTCGCCGACCGAGTGCTTGTAATGGACAAAGGCCGCGTCATCGAACACGGGACATATGACGACCTCGTGAGCGGCGGCGGATTGTTCGCTGAACTCGTCGCGCTGGCCAAGGATCGGTGACTCCCTATACCGCATAGGTGCGTCCACGCCCACCCATCACCACAAGCAAAGAGCTACCACCGCCCATGCAGAACGACACGTGGAACATCATTGACGCCTTGGCCGCCCGCTTCACCGCACACGACACGGAGCGGGGCCTGTCGCTGGAGGAGCAGTGGACGCTCCAAGTACTGAAGATTTCCGAGGAGACCGGGGAAGCGGCCCAGGCCGTCATGGGCGCCCGCGGGTTCAATCCACGAAAGGGCAACAGCCACACCTGGCAGGACGCCCAGGATGAAATCGCGGACGTAGTCATCACCGGCATGGTCTCCCTGGCCCGAATGCGGCCCGACGACGCCCTCGGCTTCCTCCACGAGCAACTTGTGGCCAAGGCCGCAAAGTTTCTGCCCGCAGAACAGACTGACCCCGCCCGCGCGTCGTCGTGATGTAGCAGAGTCCCGACTGACCAGCACTCGTCGAAAGGAACCGACCAGGTGACGCCCCCAAGCGATCCCTCGAAACCGTGGGCTGAATGGCATCAGGAAGGCATGGGACCTACTCAGGAAGCCTTCCTTGAACTGGTCCGCCAGACCAAGGACACCAAGCAGTACTGCCAGAACATCGTCTGGGGAAATCTCCAGACTCCGGACTACGCTCGGGCCATCCTGCGCCTGGTGGTCGACTTCCACGGTTTCCCGGACGACATCGAAGACGGTGTGGCCGCCCGCACCGCCCGAGCCTCGCTTATCGGAACGGGAGAGCGCACGTATCACGTACTCCTCGGCGAAGGGGCCCTCAGGCGCAACATCGGAGGTGCCGAAGTCATGCGTGGCCAACTTGCACGGCTACTTGCAGCATTCGCCCTCCCCGGGCTCACGCTGGGCGTGATCCCTGACCGCGCCCAGCTCGACATCTACCCCGGCAACAGCTTCGGGATCTTCGACGGTGCACGCGTCGAGATCGAGAACTTCGCCGACTCTCCAACCACCACCGACCCCGAGCATGTGGCGACCTACGGCAGGGCTTTCGACCTCTTGGCGCGCGGCGCGGTGTACGGAGGGGAGGCCAGCGCCATGGTCCAGAGCGAACTGCGTGCTCTGTAGAGCGCCTACTCAGATGGACTGGAAGACGCACCTAGCGAAGTTCACGGCGTGAGCTCATCTGGCGCATCGTCGCACGTTTGCGGTACATCGTCGTGGTGCAGCTGTGGGGCATAGAGGGCTAGGGTCAGGGGCTCGGATGCAGGTGTGGTCGTCAGTTCGTCGGCGTTGAGCTGAATGCCCATCTGAGCCCTTGAGGCCAACTCATTACGCAGGCCCGTCACCCGGTAGGTAGCGCCGTGAGCAGTGCTTCGAGCTTTGGTCGCCTCGGTCCGAAGGCGCTTGGCTGCTGCGTTGTCCTCCCCCGTGGCACGGTGTAGGAGTACGGCCTTTTCCTGCTGTGACATGTTCGCTTCGGTGAGCACGGGCTCGTGTTCGCCGGTGGGCCCGGCCATCTGGACAGCAGCCTGGAGTCGCGCGTTGATCTTCTCCAGTTTCCGACCGGTCTCTTCGTGGGTACGAAGCAGTCCTTCGCGATCTGCCTCGACCGCAGCTCGATCGTCCCCACGGAGTGTCAGACGCCCGAAGCGCCCCGTCGCGGCCAGCTGCTGTTCGAGACCTTCGATACGGGCCTGTGTGCCGTTCAGTCGGGCGGTGCGTTCAGCAATCGTGCTGTCCAGCGCTCGGAATTCGCGGATGGCTGCGGCCCGTTCGGCAACGTCCTGATGGCGGCGGTGGAGTGCAAGCGAGTTCGGGCCTGATCCGGCAGCAGCCTCCCGTTCGGCACGGTCCGCAGCGGCCTCCGCCTTCTCGGCCGCCGTGCTGGTGGCGCGAGCCGCCGTCGCCGCCTTGCGCACAGCGTCGCGCAGGGCTGAGTTACTGAGGTGGGCGTACGGACGATCAGCCGTCGGCGCCGCTTCAGGAAGAGTAGTCAGCGCCTCCCGCCGCCCGGCCGTGGCCGGGGTAGATCGGACCTCGGGCTCCGCGCCCTCTCGGAGGGCGTCCGCGTCGTGTAGTTCTCCCGCACCGGGGCCGCGCGGGATCGGCAGATCCGCTACCGCCTGGCGAACATGGGCGGGCACCGCGTTCTTGGGGAGTTCGGAGAGGATCATGCGTTCCTCGGTGCCGTTCTCGATCTCGCGGATGAGGCCGGCGACGGCGCGGTCAAGCTGTTCCTGCTCGGTGAGTGCGTCGCCGCTGCGGGCGCGGTCGGCGTCGGTTTCGTAGACGGAGAGCGGCAGGAAGAGGTGGGACTCCTTCTTGTCGCGACTCATCATCGTGTAGAGCGCGTTCGCCTGGGCTCCGGGACCGTAGACCAGGGTCTCTTGCACGCTGAGCCCCTGCGACTTATGGCCGGTGATCGCGTATCCGAGGCTGAGTCCGCCCTGTGCGATGTAGTCGGCCTCGACCCATTCGGCAACGTCACGGTGGCCGTCGGCGGTCTTCTCCCGCCACTCGATCAACACCCGGCGTTCCTCGTCCACGGCCCGCACGATTCCGCGGAGGCCGTTCAGCACGTCTTCGTTCTCGCCTCGGGTCCGCTTGCCCCGGTAGTCGTTGATCCGAAGGAGGACCTGGTCACCGACGGACAGCATCAGCTCACCGCCGCCGGGCAGCGCGTAGGCGTGCTCGGGACCGGTGAGGTCGCCGTTCTCCTTCCGCAGGGCACGAGCCCCGACGTTCAGTTCCTCCACCACCTCGTTGGTGGCGGCGAGCATGAGGAGCTGCTGCACGGCGGTGTGGTCGTCGGTGTGCGCGGCGCGCTTGTCGGCCCAGATGGTGAGCATCGCGGCGAGGGTGGCGTCCTTGTCCGCGAGGGCGTGCACGCGGCCGGTCCCGGCGAAGGTGCGGAGTGCTTCCACGCGGTTGTCGTCGCGCCACAGCTCCAGGGCCCGCCGCTCGATCGCGTCCTTCTGCCGGAAATTCTCGTTGAGACTGAGTCCGCCCACGATGTGGTGCACGGCGGCGAAGGAACCACCGATGCCGGGCGAGTGCAACTGCTTCGGGTCACCGATGCCGACGACCTTCGTGCCGGTCATCGCTGCGTGGCTGAGGAGTTCGGCGATGTCGCGGTCATCGCACATGGCGGCTTCGTCCACGACTAGCACGTCGACGCCGGTGAGGCCGGGGCCGCCGTTGCGGATGCCGGTGAGCCAGGACGCGAGGGTGCGCGACTCGATGCCTGCCTCGGCCTTCAGGTTCGCGGCGGCGACGGCGGCCGTGCTCAAGCCGGCGATGACGAGACCGTGGGCCTCCCATGCCTGCCGGGCGGTGTCCATGATCGTGGTTTTGCCCGCTCCGGCGATGCCCACGACTACGTCGATTCCGTGCCCGGCCGTGAGCAGCCGTTCGAGGACGGCGCGCTGTTCGCCGGAGAACGCGAAGGTGCCACCGTGCTGGGCCTCGACGGTGGACAAGGTCATGTCGACCGTGTCGCGGCTGACGACGGCGGCCTGCGTGCCGAGCCGGTTCGTTGCCTCGGAGACGATCAGCGCTTCCGCCGCCACGATGTCCGCCGTGGTGTACCGGTCGGCGTGCGTGAAGTGTTGAGCGCCCTTCGGATTCAGCTGAACCACGTATCCGGCGTGACGGAGGACGGAGGTGGTGAGTTGTTCGGCTTCCTCGGCGTTCGCGACTCCGTACGGGAGGACGTCCAGCACGGCGGCGATGGCGGCGGCGTGGGTGAACTCCTTGGAGTGGCTGGTCAGGCCGGTCTTAGGGTCGAAGACCTGGGCGCACAGCTCGTCCAGAGAGGGGTTCTGGTCCGCTCGGTCCCGCTCCATCGCGCTCGCTGCGATGGCGTCGGGGTCGTCACCGACAGCACGCCCCTCGGCCTGCCAGTAGGCGCGAAGGACGTCGTCCCCGACTCCGGCGGCCTCGCCGTTCTTCGCGGCCTTGGATGCGGTGGAGGCGGCGGTACGCTCGCGGGTCGTGGCGCTGTCGTAGTCGATTCCCAGCTTCGTCAGCAGAGCCCGGACCTGGCTGTCGCGCTTGCTGAACAGGCGGATCGTCGCCTCGGGGATCGCTGCGATCTCCCATGCGCCGGTCCTCTCCTCGCGACGGAAGCTGATGCCGAAGTTGTCGGTCAGCTCTCGGCGGATACGGGCGTTCATGAGGGACTGGGTCGCGCGGGTGTGTCGGTGGAGGTCACGGCCTCCGCTGGCCATGGTGGACCACTTGCCGTCGGCGCCCTTGACCATGTTGGCCAGGGTGAAGTGCAGGTGAAAGTGGGGGTCGCCGTACGGGGCACCGTCCACGGGCCGGGCGGCGCGGTGCACCATCATCCAGCCGGAGAACCCGCTCGTCTCCACGGTCTCCGCTTCGTCGCCGTCACCGTGGTGACCACGCATGGCGTAGGCGGTCCACCGTTCGAGGGCGGTGATGGACTCGCGGCCGGCGGAGGTGTAGATGCCCTCGACCTGAGCGGCGATCTTTTCCGGGGCGTAGGCGAGGAACGCGGACTTCGACTTCGCGAGGTCCAAGGTGACGTCGGCGCCGAAGTTGCCGACCTGCACTCGGCCTTCGAGGAGAGCGGCCTTGATCTCCTCGGCGTCCCACACGTCCTCGGGCGAAAGTCCCGCTGCCTTGGCCATGGCGACGGCTTCGCGTACGTCCATCGGCAGATCCCGAAGACGGCGTTCGCCTTCGCCTTCAGTCTGGGTGTACCGCCGCTTCATCGACGCGGCGGTGAACAGGTCGCCGGGCTGTTGTCCGGTCTCGGTGGCGCGGGCCTCGACGGCGCGAAGCAGAGCACGGGCGTCCAGGTGGCCGCCCGCCTCAGCGGCCACGGCCTTCTCCAGCGTGTCTTCGCCGTACAGGTCGACGGCGTCGATGCCGACAGCATCGGCGAGCTTCAGCACGGTGGAGGCTGGGACGCGGTGCGATTCCCCGAACCGCTTGAGCTGGCTCTCCATCCTGCGAAAGGCGTCCTGCTTGCGCTTGGAGTCGAGCAGGGAGACGGGCTTCACGCTGCGTTCGGCGGCGGCGCGGCGGATGGCACGGGCCAGCGGGGCAGCGGGGAGCTTGGCGGCCGGCGCAATGGCGAGCTTGGGTTCTACGAGAGTCTGCCCGTTCCGGGGGTCCTCGCCATGCATGAGGCGTCGGGCGGCCTGGAAGTGCTCGGGGGCGAGGACGCTGCCGGGGGTGATGTCGAATGCGGTGAGGCCGTTTCCGATCCAGACCAGGGGGCGTTCGCTGGCATCGAGGTGGTACTCCACCTGTCCGTCGGTCGGCCGTGGGGGAAGGGCCTGTTCGCCGTAGAGGTCGCGGGCGTCGAGTCCGGCTGCGGCAGCGACTTCGACGGCGTCGAAGCCGGTGAACCGCGCGGTGCCCTTGCTGCGGATGAGTCCGCGGGCGCGGAAGAAGGCGCGCTTGGCCTCGCGGTTGCCGAGCAGGGAGGCGACGGGGGCACCAGCAGCTTCGGCCTTGGCCTCGACGGCGGCGACGAGAGGGGCGGCGTCGACCGCTAGGGACTTCCCACAGCCGTGGCCGCCGGTAAGGCGGTACTCAACCTGCTCGTCGGAGGGGCCGATCATGGTCACCCACCCCATCGGCCCGCTCACCCCCCGTTTTCATCCGGTCAGATTCGGTCGTCTTGGCTGATTGTATCGTCACGAAGTGACGATACCTTGGTCCTCTAAATTCAAGATCATGATCAACGAGAGGGACCTCGGGCACTCGGATCGACCTCGTCGCTCCTGCGGATCAGGCTCCTGGAGCCTGATGTTCTGTTGGACTGTTACCTCTGCGCGAGGTGCATGGTCTGGGGTGCCGTACGCGCTGAGGTGGTGTGACGATCCGATGTCGGTGCGGTACCTACGCGGGGCTGTGTCGTTGGTCCGCGTATGGAGCAGACCCCGAATCCGGCGGCTTCCCGCCGGTTCGCTGAGGTGTTGGGCCCGTACTGGATGGCCTCGGATTCCCCGGCGTACGGGCCCGGCGTGGAGGGCCGATTCGGGCCGGGACGTGGGACTCCGCCGCTGCACCCGGGCGATCGGCCGGAGAGCGGGATCGGGTTCCCGACCGGCGGAGGGCCCGTAGCCGCTGATCCGTCGGCCTGCTGTCGGGGCGAGCGGTCTTGGTTGGGCCCTGCCCGACCCGCCAGCACCTGGTGACATGACGAAGGTCCCCGCTCCGGAGCGGGGACCTTCGCGTTCGCCGTGTGGCCTCTCAACCGACGGCTATGTGGTCAGGGGCCATTCGCCGAAGGGCACCGGCGCCTGACCTTGCGCTTCGCGCACGGCTTCCTCCGTACCGCACGTGGTGCAGATGAAGACCTCGCGGTCGGTGGTCAGCCGGGAACGGGCGGGCCGTTCACCGAGCGGGCCGCCGCAGCGCGGACAGCGGGTGTCGGGCACGGGTCACTCCTCGGGGTGCTCGCGAGCGGACTTGAGGATCAGGTTCCAGGTCGGGCGGGAGTAGGTCTTCTCCGTCTGCCCCTGAAGCTCGGGGATCAGGTCGGCGTTCTTCGCCCCGGGGTTCGCCGCGATGGCCTGCCGGGCAAGGGTCAGCCGCTCATCTCCCTGGTAGGGGTAGGCCAGTCCGCGGCGGCCGGTGGGCCGTCCGCCGGCGTGCCCGCGGCCCTTGCGGTCCGCGAGGTACTGCCACAGCCTCCAGCGCTTCCACTTCGGGCGGCGCCGGGTCGGAAGCTCGTCCCAGTCGTCCGGTGCCGGCCACCCCTCTGGCGGGTTCTTAACGTAGTGGGAGACGGTGGCGGAGTCGGCAAACCCGCAAATCTTCGCCGCCTCGGCCGGGCCCACCATCTCTTCGGGGTCGCCGTCGAGCTTCGGCGGGTTGGTGGTGTTTGCGGCGGCGCGCTGCCGCTGAAGCTCGTGGTGCCACGTCGCCCATGCGTCGCCGTCCCAGTGCATGACGCCGTCGATGGTGTCCGCGACGGGCGGGTGCCCGTTGTTCTCCCGGTCGGTCCAGAGGTTTTGAAGGGTCGGCTCGCTGATGCCGTGGACCTTGCGTAGGTCCGCGCGTGAGTAGAGCGTGCGGCCGGTCTTGGAAGACACGGTCGTCTCCTGTTCTTGGTCGGGGTCGTGCCCGCTCGGCGCGGTCACTGGATGTCGTCCGGGTCCGGGGCCGGCGTCCACGTACGGGTGCCTGCCGGTTCGAGCCGGGTGAGGGTGGCTATGTCGGCCAAGGGAACGGCGGCGGCCCAGTCGGCGCGGCCGGGGTGGTCGACGGGCCGGTTGAGCACGAGGTGTCGGCCGGTCGGAGGGAAGTCCTCGACGATGACGAAGGTGTCGGCCTGATCAGCGCCGATGCTGTTACCCCCCTTGAGCTGGGCGATGTCGCCTGGCTGGGGACAGTCGGGGTGTCGGTCACATAGCATGGTGTGGTCTTTCTGGTGAGAGACACCGACGGCCAGCGCCTTGTTGCCCTTGTGCGCTGGCCGTCATCTGTTGTCTGGGGTGCGTGGCGCCCCGTGGGACGCACGGCCGGTCGGAGGTTGCCCGCTCCGCTGGTAACGAAGTAATTAAACCACCTTTGGATTGAGCGGGTGGGGCCCTGCTCCGGCGGACGGCGGTCATCAGAAGAGGGCCCCCTGATCTGCGGGGCGGTGGCGCCGGCTGCTCGGTGGTCGGGTGACGCGGAGTTCGTAGCGGGGGCGTCTCCCGTGCGGCGGAACGTGCGCTTCACGGCGGTACCGGCTCCACGCCACGACGGGAGCGCCCTGGTCGATCCAGTCCGCCGGGTAGCGGGCGGTGAGCTGAGCCCAGCGGCTCCGGCTCCGCGGCACTGCCCATCGGTCCTCGACCGTGGTGATCGGCGGCAGCGTCCTCCAGCCGGGGAACGCATGGTCGTGCGCCTCCTCCACCGCCTCGTTGTCACCGTCCCCGAACCCGTCGCCGCAGTGCACGGGGCCCTCCCATTGGCACGCGAGACACCCGCCGCGGAACTCCTGCTTCTCCCCCCGGCGGCCGGTCAGCCGGCTCCGGGAGAGCAGGGTCGGGGTGTGGCGCGCGGGCGGGTCCAGTTCGTGGCCGAGATCGCTGTACGCGCCGCCGGGATGTCCGGGCTGGATGTGCCACGCCTGGGCCGCGCTCTCGGGCCGGTGGCGTGTCCGTGCGTTGCGCACTCGCCAGTAGTACGTCTGCCGTGCCCGTGCTCCGATCGGCTCGGCGACGGTGGCGGTCACGACGTCCTGCTTCCGGCGGCCAGCACTTCGCGGAGCGGGTCAGCGAGCACGGCTTGTTCGTCGGGGGCGTCGAGGAACCGCGGCCCGTACGCACGGCGCACGGCGCGGCGGGCGTCCTGGTGGCGGTCGAGCTCCGGGTAGTACGGCGACCGGTCAAGCACGTCATAGCCGTGCTTGGTGAGCACGTCTGCGATGAGCGACCGGACCTGTATGGGGTCGAGGGCGGAGAGGTCAGTTTCCCCGGGGGCCGCGAGGAGTACGCGGATCAGCTCGGTCGCGCTGAGCCGGGGGTGGAGGGGAACGCTGAGTCGGTGGACGCCGTCCCGGCTGGGGGTGGCGGCTCCTCGGCGGCTCGGTGTCCTGGTGGTGCTGCGGTCTTCTGTCGTCTCGTCCATCGCGTGGGCCTTCGGTGGCTCGGGATTCTGGCGGGCGTCGGGGGTCAGAACAGGGCGTACTCGGCGCGAGCGGCGGCGGTACGAAAAGCGCGGGCGGCGTCGGCGGCAGTACGGCCGGGCTCGGCGCTCCACCGGTCGATGACATCGCGGTGCAGGGCCTTGGCGGCGGTGGGGTCGTCGGCGGCGACGGGGTGACCGGCGAGGGTTTCCGCGAGGATGGCGAACGCCTGGTCGCGGGCGCGGTCGATGCGGTCCCAGTCGTACGTCCGGCCGGCGGCTCCCCGCCCGTGGCCGGCGGCGACTTGGAGTGCGCCCCGCGGCCAGCATGGCAACGTGGCCGTACGGCCGGGACCGTCGAAGAGGCGCGGGCCCTGGTGGATGCCGACGTGTTCGACGTGGCGGGCGGCCCATTCCAGGATGGCGGCGGGGGTGTCCGCGATGACGATGCTTTCGGGGGTGTGTCGGGTCGGCACGGTGCTGTCCTTCGGGAAGGGCAGGGGCGGCGGCGTGCTGCCGCCGCCCCTAGGTCGGGCTGCTAGTGGTAGGCGGGGATCAGTCGGCGGACCTTGTCCTCTCCGATGCACCCGCCCTTGTGACGGCGCGCGCTCGGCGGCTCTCCGTTGCGCCCGCGCAGGTGCGACCAGAACTTCGGGCCCTCCCACGGGCACAGTTCACAGCTGAGGAACCAGTGGTTATCGCTGCCGGGAAACCCGGTGAGGACTGCCCGCCAGTGGTGGGCCCGGAGTCCCGCGAACGCGACCTGCGCGCCTTCGATGTTGCGATCGTTGACTGGCATCCGCGGGTGCAGGAGGGGCACCGGCCCGCACAACGGCGTGGGGGCCTCGGCGAGCACCTGTTCCAG
Organism: Streptomyces silvae; assembly: GCF_016745505.1. Classification (GTDB taxonomy): domain Bacteria; phylum Actinomycetota; class Actinomycetes; order Streptomycetales; family Streptomycetaceae; genus Streptomyces; species Streptomyces silvae. The sequence goes on from NZ_JAERUC010000012.1 coordinate 68,084, forward strand.
GGGCACGGTGCCGATCCGACCGGCGGCGTACTCCTCGGCGAGATGGGCGGCGGCCATGTCGGTGCCGGGGGTCCCCTTGGGCGGGCGGCGGAGGTTGCGTTCGCCTGCGGTGGTGAGGACGAGCCAGTCTCGGTGCCACCGGTAGGCGCGGCCGATGACCTGGTCTTCGCCAACGATCACGGGGTATCGGCACTGGATGTCGGGGGTGCCGACGCGGTACGTCGGGACGGTGGTGGTGCCTGCGGTCGCGGGGACGATGAGCCTGCCCGCTTCGGTGTCGGGGGCGGTGATGGTCGCGGGTCGTTCGAGGAGTTGCGTGGTCATGGTGGTGCCCTGTTCTGGTGAGAGAGGGGCCCGCCCCGGCACGCTCGGCCGCCGGGGCGGGCGGGGGCGTCGTTACGCGGCTTCGGCGGCCGGGGCCTGCGGCGCGGCGATCCACTCGCGGCGCGGCGTGATGCCCAGCTCGTTGAGGACTGGGGCGTGGCTGCCGTTGTCCGGGACCCATTCCCAGTCGGCGCCCTCGGTGCCGGGCCGGTCGGTCCAGGTGAGCATGTAGGAGCGGCCGGAGGTGCGGGGGTCGCCGCACACGGCCTGTGCTTCGCGGCGGGTCATCGCCCACAGGGCACGCCGCTTGCGGGAGCGGCTGGAGCCCTTGGAGGCGATCAGCACAAGTGCCATGCTGTCCTGCCAGTTCGTACCTGCGGCGGGGGCCGCCGCGGGAGTCGGCTTCGCCGCCGGTACCGGTTCCTCGACCGGCGCGGTCTGCTCAGCCTGCTCGTGCTGTTCCGCGGTTTCGGCCTGGGGCGGCTGCTGCATCTCGGCGGCGCTCTTGCGGCCGGACACGTCGTCGTAGGGGGCGGTCCATGTCCAGTCGTCGTGCCGGTTGCCGGTGGCGCGGACGATGCGCTTGCCGGTGCCGTTGTGGATGTGGGGGATGGTCACCGACTTCGGGTTGACCCGCAGGACCTCGTACCAGGTACCGCGGTAAAGAACGAAGTCCCCGCGGGTGAAGTCGGCCTTCGACCACACCTTGAAGCCCTCGGCTTCGGCGTCCTTGATGACCTTCTCCCAGTGGGCGATCTCCTCGGTCAGCTCCTGGTGCTCGATCTCCAGCTCTGGGTCTGCCGGGTTCCGGGAAAACCCCTTGGCGGACTCGCCGCGCTGCCACTTCTCGACCGCGCGGAGGTCGGCCCGCAGCTTGTCGAGACGGCGGAGCGTGCGGCCGGGGTCCTTCTTGAACTGCTGGTAGTTCGCGGCGGCCTGTGCCCGGCCGGTCCAGTGGGCGGCGCGGTCGCTCTCGCCGATGCTCTTGCGCATCGTGTCGTCCATCCGCGCGTGATCGCGGCGGGCGCGACCCTCGGAGTGGTGACCGATGAGGATCGGCTGACCGAAGGCGAACCGCTCGGATATGTCGTGGCTCGTCTTCCACGCGGCCTCGGAGGACTGGGCGGCGCTGGCGGCGTACCCGCCGAACCGATCCGCGCGGCCTTCGGCCTTCTCCTCCCGCTCCTCCTCGGCCTCGCTGAAACTCCGGCGGTCGGCGTTGTCAATGGTCAGCGTGACCTCGAAGCCCGCGTCTCGGAGTCGCTGCGCGAGGAGTTCGAGCGAGGGGGTGTAGGTGGCGTGGTCGCGGCTGTGCGGGAGGTACCAGCAGTCAAGGTTCCGGCTCCAGCGGAAGGGCTGGCGCTGCGTGCGGCCGTACTCGCGAAGTCGCAGGATCTCTGCCGATCCGTCGCCCCGGCTGGTCCCCTCGATCAGGGTTCCTTCTCGGCGGGTGTGGGTGATCTCGATAGTCACTGAACTGGTCTTTTCTGGTGAGAGTTTGTGGTCCGGCCGCAGGGCGGACCGTGCGTTGGCAGCGGCGCTGCACCACCGGCGCGGGCCGTGAGGGACGATCGGCTCGCGGGTCGTCGCGCCTGCGCGACGACAGGGGCTGTCGCGCCCCCGCGGGGCGCGTCCGCTGCGGTCCGGTGCCCGTCGTCGGTCGGCGGAGCCGCCTGCGGCGGAGTCGGCCGGCGGCGGTGAACGCACCGGACCTGTCCTGCCGCCCCGAAGGGGTGTCCGCTGGGGTGCTGGGGGCCTGCCGGTCCGGAGGTGTTGCCCTCCCCCGGACCGGCGGGGCCTTGGTCAGCTGCGGTGGAGCGTGTGCCGGGCGGCCGGGTCGGCGTCGGCCAGTCCGGTCCGCTCGCGCCACGCCTGACGGACGGCGGCGCGGAGCGCGTCCCCGTCGTCGTAGGCGAACCGTCCCCGTCGCAGATTGCGGACGATGTCGCGGAACGTGTCGCCGTGCATCGTGGTCAACGTGTCGTCCAGCGGGGTCAGCTCGTGCGGGAACATCGCCTGGACGCTGTCGCCCGGCTGCGGGGCGCCGAGGGTGAAGAACCAGACCACGGACATGGTGGCCTCGTCGGCGAACTCCGGGCCGCCGAACGGGCCGACGACGACGGCGGGGCGGGTGTCGAGTTGGTGGCCCCGGAACCAGGGTCCGCCGATCACGAGCGTCGCGGTGGGGAAGTCCTGGACGGTGGGCTTCTTGTCGGTGGTGAGCATGTCGTGTCCTATCTGGTGAGAGATTCCGCCGGGGCCGGTCGGCCCCGGCGGGGGTGTCGGTCGGGGGGTTGCCCTCCCCCTTCCGGCACCATTAATTAAACCATGTTCTTAGGTCTGGGTCAACCGGTCACGGCAAGTTCGCGGCGGCGCTCGGCGGCCATCGTGACGGCGCGGGCGATGGCGCGGCCGGTCTCGATGACCCGGACGGCGGACTCGTGCACCGGGGGCTTCTTGTCCTGGGTGATGATGCCCGCGAGCGGCGGCATGACGGCGGGACCCGGGGCGACGTTCAGGATGAGCGCGGCGACGTGGGCGGCTGAGGCGACTTCGGCCGCGTGCTGGCCGGGAAGGGGGGCGTCCTCCTCGGTGATGCGTCGCCACGCGTGGCCGTACAGCAGGATGCGGACGGCGTTGTCGGGGGCGTCCTGGGTGAAGTCGAACCCTCCGGCCCGCTCGGGGTCTTCGTGGTACTGGTCGCGATACTGGTTCACCAGGACATCGCGGATGACCTCGGCGGCGAGCGGGGCGGCGGCGGGCGGCTCGTAGGCGTCGCCGTCGGTCTGGCTGATGTCGAAAACCGGCCCGGCCTTGAAGCCGGACACCTTGCGCGTCTCGCCCTCGGCGGCCTCGCTGGCGGCGTCTCGCTGCCCGCCGTCGGCGGCTGCGGCCGTGGCCTCCTGAGCCCCTTCGGTCCGCCGCTTGATCGGCGTCCAGATGCGGAGGGAGGTGGACCCCTTGGCCGGGAAGCGTCCGACCTTTCGCCAGTCTCCGGAGCTGAGTACGTGGGTGGCGTTGGGGTACTGGGCGGCGATGGCGATGCAGTTGGTGGGGCTGCGGTCGTCGCGGTCCGGGTGGGTCAGGTTCGCGGCCGTGCGCATGACGGCGGCCCAGAATTCTTCACTGCCGACCATCGCGCCGTATGCGCGATCCATGACGGCTTCGAGTTCGCCGCGCATCTTGGCGGAGTAGGCCCGGCGCTCTTCGTCGGTCATCTTCGGCTTACGGGGCATGTCGCGGTCCTCCTGGTGAGAAATCGGCCGGGGCCGGCTGGCCCACGACGTCGGTCGGGGGGTTGCCCTCCCCCTTCCGACACCACTAATTAAACCATGTTCTTGGGTGATTGGCAACCCTCTAAATCCAGTACAACCCTGCTTCGTTACTCACGGCCCGATATGCGGCTATCACCTCATCCTCTATCTGTGTCCAGTGTTCGAGGACATCGGGGGCGGTTTTCTTGTCGCTGGCCGCGCGCTTGGCCCTGCGCCACTCAATGGCGATTTTGAGTGTGCAGAGTTGTGACCGGGTCAATTCCCATCGACCGGAGTCCGGAAGCTGATCGCCGTAAACCATCGCCACGGCGTTGTTGATGTGCTCGGTGCCGGACCACACATTCTGTGTGGCCTGGAGAGCAAGGGCGCGTTTGAGGGTGCACCGGAGGTGCGGGGCCTGAACAATCCATTGCGGCTCGATAATGAATATGTCGGCGCTCATCGTGGTGCCTTTCCGCGTGAGGGGGGAGGGCGGCGCGCTGCGGGAGCGCGCCGCCGGGAAGCATGGGGGAGGTTAAAGGGCATATCCATCGACGTATTCGCCGCGCTCACCCTCGGGGGTCTGAACGTGGGGAAGGAATCGACTCACCGCGAATACGACGGCGTCGGCGATGATCCGGGGGGCGTCGTTGAGTACGAGGCTCACAGTGTCGCCGTCGAGTCCAATACGGACCTCTCCCGGCTCAAGATTCATGTAGACAAAGGCGGTTGTGCCGTCGACCCGGGTCCGCGCTCCGGGGAGTCGCGCCGAGAGATCGCGTGCGGCCTCCTCGACGTCTCGGCGCATCTCGGCCTGTGCGCGGTTGTGCTCCTTCACCCGCTCGTGGACGTCACGGTGCACGGGGATGAGGTCGGCGGCAATCCGGGCCGCGATGTCTGCCGGGTCCTCGTTCATGGCGACTCGGACGGTGTCGCGCTCGCCCCTGCGGAACGGGTAGTCGGTGGCAGGAAATGCCCCTCGGATGTGCAGGTGGCCGGGGTCATCGAACCGCTCGGAGAGGTGAAGCTGTCGGCCGTCCATGTGGGTGAAGGTGGCGGCGTGGTCCAGCTCCTGGACGCCGTGGCGCGCGGGCTGCGGTCGCCAGTTTCCGCCGAGTTCGAGAGCGATCGGGTGGGCCAGCTCTGCAACGGTGAGAGGCGTGTTCATCGTTCGTTCTCCTGGTGAGAGAGGTTGTCGGCGGCCGGTC
>NZ_JAERUC010000113.1 GCF_016745505.1 Streptomyces silvae
CCGCCGGAGCGGTCGCCTTACGGACCGCACGGCGACGGGCTCGCGCCGGCGGCGCGGCCTCGGCTACGGGCTCGGCGGGGCTCTCGTCGGCAGCGGCCGGTATGGCCGGCGTGACGTCCTCGGCGGCGGCCGCTCCCGGCGCGCCGGACGGCGGGCCGGCGGGGCGGGACGCCGCGCGGCGCCTGCGGCGCGGCGGCAGCTTGTCCCCGGGAGCGTTGTTGTCTTCGGTGTTTCCGGTCGTACCGGATTCGTTCGGCTCGTGCATGCGGGCGGTTCTCCCGTCGCGCTCCCGGGCGCCACGCCTGATTCCGGTCCGGCGCGATTCGCGTGATGTGCGCGATACCGCCGTCCGGGGCGCGGGCGCCGCACGGGAGCTGATGTCTGGCTCGCCGGTTCCGTACGCGTGACGCACGGCCTGGCGAAAGTCTTATGGGGCGGTGCGCGGCCCGACCCAGGTGGCTCCCGAGTCCGAGGGCTGCGCTACAACGACCGCCTTACGCGGAACCTGCACCTTCCGGCACCGTCGCGGCGGCTGCCGGATCGGCCGTGGATACGGCCGGGGCTGCCTCGCGGTCGGGCGCGAGCGGGTCGGTCACCGTGCCGGACTCCTCGTCGAAGAGCCCCTGCGCCAGCCTGGTCACCGCTGCGGGGACCGGCGGCGTTAGGTCGGCCACAGCGCGGAGACCGGACAGGACGTCGTCGGGTCGCACGGCAGGTGTCACGTGCCGTACTACCAGGCGCAGTATCGCACAGGGCCTGTCCCCGGACCTATCAGGCTGTGGATCAAGGGCCTGGAGGCCGGCCACGGCGGCGCGGGCGTCGAAGCTCCGCATGCCGTTCTTCGCACGTCGCTGGACCTCGACGGTGTCGGCCGCGAGGAAGGCCTCGACGGCCTTCTCCGCGTCCTGGACGGTGACGCCGTCCAGGCGCATCTCCCATACGGAGGCGGTCAGCCGGTCGGCGAGTCCGGAGGTGCGGGCCTCCACCGCGTCGATCACGTCGAGGCCCTCGGGCATCGACGCGTCGAGCAGCTTGCGCAGCGTGTCCGGATCCCGCGCCTCGGTGAGGGCGATCTCCAGGAACTCGGCCTCGCTGCCCGTACCCGTCGGGGCGGCGTTGGCGTACGACACCTTCGGGTGCGGGGTGAAGCCCGCCGAGTAGGCCATGGGCACCTCGGAGCGGCGCAGCGCCCGCTCGAAGGCACGCTGGAAGTCTCTGTGGCTGGTGAACCGGAGGCGGCCCCGCTTGGTGTAGCGCAGTCGGATGCGCTGCACCGCCGGTGCGGGCGGCGGGCCTTCGGGCTGTCGCTTGCCCAGTGGTTCTTCTCCTCGGTGCGGGGCGGCCGCGGTGGCTGCCGCCCACGAAATACGGGGTGCCCCGGGGTGCCGCTCCGGCTCACCCCCGCTTGACGGTTTTCTCGGCAAGCAGGGAGATCTCGGATGCGGGCGCCGCGCTGGGGACAGTCGTTGTCCTACCCAGGGTACGCGCCGCGGACGCTTCGAGTTCCCGCGCGTCCGTGACCTGCGGTGTTCCCACGAGCGCACGCCAGGCGTCCCTGCGCGCCGCGCGGAAGGTCTCCCGGGCGGAGGCCAGAGCGCCGCGGGCCGCGCGTCCCGCCTCCAGCGCGGCCGCCTTGACGGGGGCCCAGACGGTGTCGCGCAGGAAGTGCCCCACCGGAGTGCACACCGTGCGGTAGACCCAGGTCACCGGCGCGCCGACCAGGTTCCAGGCCAGCCAGGCCAGGACGCGGCCGACGGCACGCGAGAGGTATCCGGCGATCCGCCAGGCGACCCCGACGGCCGCCACGATCTCCCGGCCGACGGGGGCGAGGACGCGCCGGTACACCCATCCGAGGGGCAGCACGAGCAGGGTCATGACCAGCCACACGACAGCGGCCCACACTCCCCGCGCGGTGGCGGCGAGCCCCTTTCCGGCCATCAGGAGCGCCCACGCGATGCCGTGCCCCACCGGGGTGAGCACGTTCCGGTGGAACCAGAGCAGCGGTACGACGACCAGGTGGACGACCAGCCGGTCCACCGCGATGCCGAGCGGCCTGAGGACGTACCGCCAGGCGCCGACGGCCGGCCACACCAGGAGGAGGGTGACGAGTCCGGTCACCGCCGGGACGAGCAGTTTGTCGTACACCCACCGCAGCCCGTGTCCGGCCGGGGTGAGCACGGCCGAGTGGAGCCACTTCAGGGGGACGACGACCCCGTACCGGACGACGGGGACGACGAGGTAGCGCCACAGGCCTACCCAGGGCCATAGGAGGAGGGCGACGGCCAGCCACCCGAGGGCCCGGCCGACCGGGGTGAGCACCTGGTCGTACACCCACTCCAGCGCCCTGCCCAGAGGGCGCAGCAGCGCCCGTTCCAGGAGCCGGCCGCCCGCGACGAGCAGGTCCCAGAGCATGCGTACGGGCAGGACGAGGACCAGCACCACGATCCTGACGGGGATTCTGACGAGGGTCGTCAGACAGCCTTCCCCGCCTTCGTACGGCGGGGGTGGCGTGCGGTGCTTGTCGAGGTCCATGCCCTGGGAGACGCGAACGCCCGGCCCGGGGTTTCCCGGGCCGGGCGTTCGTCACCGGGCTGTCATTCGAAAGCCGGAAGGGGAACTACTTCACGACCGTCAGCGGCAGGAGCTTCTTGCCGGTGGGGCCGATCTGGATGTCCAGGTCGAGCTGGGGGCACACGCCGCAGTCGAAGCACGGCGTCCAGCGGCAGTCCTCGACCTCGGTCTCGTCGAGGGAGTCCTGCCAGTCCTCCCAGAGCCAGTCCTTGTCGAGCCCGGAGTCCAGGTGGTCCCAGGGCAGGACCTCCTCGTAGGTCCGCTCACGGGTGGTGTACCAGTCGACGTCGACGCCGAAGGCGGGCAGCGTCTTCTCCGCGCTCCTCATCCAGAGGTCGTAGCTGAAGTGCTCGCGCCAGCCGTCGAAGCGGCCGCCGGACTCGTAGACCTCGCGGATGACGGCGCCGACCCGGCGGTCACCGCGGGAGAGCAGTCCCTCGACGATGCCGGGCTTGCCGTCGTGGTAGCGGAAGCCGATGGAGCGCCCGTACTTCTTGTCGTCGCGGATCTTGTCCCGGAGCTTCTTCAGCCGGGCGTCGGTGTCCTCGGCGCTGAGCTGCGGGGCCCACTGGAAGGGGGTGTGCGGCTTGGGCACGAATCCGCCGATGGAGACGGTGCAGCGGATGTCGTTCTGCCCGGAGACCTCGCGGCCCTTGGCGATCACGTTGACCGCCATGTCACCGATCTGGAGGACGTCCTCGTCGGTCTCGGTGGGCAGGCCGCACATGAAGTACAGCTTCACCTGGCGCCAGCCGTTGCCGTACGCGGTGGCGACCGTGCGGATCAGGTCCTCCTCCGAGACCATCTTGTTGATGACCTTGCGCATGCGCTCGGAGCCGCCCTCGGGGGCGAAGGTGAGGCCGGACCTGCGGCCGTTGCGGGTCAGCTCGTTGGCCAGGTCCACGTTGAACGCGTCGACGCGGGTGGAGGGCAGCGAGAGGCCGATCTTGTCGTCCGTGTACCGGTCGGCGAGGCCCTTGGCGATGTCACCGATCTCGGAGTGGTCCGCGGAGGAGAGCGACAGGAGGCCGACCTCCTCGAAGCCCGTGGCCTTGAGGCCCTTCTCCACCATCTCGCCGATGCCGGTGATGCTTCGCTCCCGCACGGGGCGCGTGATCATGCCGGCCTGGCAGAAACGGCAGCCGCGGGTGCAGCCGCGGAAGATCTCGACGGACATCCGCTCGTGGACGGTCTCGGCGAGGGGGACGAGGGGCTGCTTGGGGTACGGCCATTCGTCGAGGTCCATGACGGTGTGCTTGGACACGCGCCACGGCACGCCGGACTTCTTCGGCACGACACGGCCGATGCGGCCGTCGGGCAGGTACTCGACGTCGTAGAAGCCGGGGACGTAGACGCCGCCCGTCCTCGCGAGGCGGAAGAGCACCTCCTCCCGGCCGCCGGGGCGGCCCTCGGCCTTCCAGGCGCGGATGATCTCGGTGATCTCCAGGACGGCCTGCTCGCCGTCGCCGATGACCGCGCAGTCGATGAAGTCCGCGATCGGCTCGGGGTTGAACGCGGCGTGGCCGCCCGCCAGCACGATCGGGTGGTCGACGGTGCGGTCCTTTGACTCCAGCGGGATGCCCGCGAGGTCCAGGGCCGTGAGCATGTTGGTGTAGCCCAGCTCGGTGGAGAAGCTGAGGCCGAACACGTCGAAGGCGCCGACGGGGCGGTGGCTGTCCACGGTGAACTGGGGCACCTTGTGCTCGCGCATCAGCTCCTCGAGGTCCGGCCACACGCTGTACGTGCGCTCGGCGAGGACGCCCTCGCGCTCGTTGAGCACCTCGTAGAGGATCATGACGCCCTGGTTGGGGAGTCCGACCTCGTAGGCGTCCGGGTACATGAGGGCCCAGCGGACGTCGCATTCGTCCCACGGTTTGACGGTGGAGTTCAGCTCACCGCCGACGTACTGAATGGGCTTCTGCACATGCGGGAGGAGCGCTTCGAGCTGCGGGAAGACCGACTCGGCAGACATCTGAGGACCTTCGTAGCTGGCAGGGGTGACCATCAAGCGTAACCCGGTGCTCAGCCTTTCAGTGCCGCCCGCAGTCCCGGCCGGGACGCCCGCGCCCAGACCTCGGGCAGTTCGCGTTCCCGTTCCGCCGCAGCGGCCTCCTCGCGGCCGTACAGCAGGCCCCAGGTGAACGCGGACTCCCCCGCGCCGTGGGCCTGGACCGCGAGGGTGCGCAGGGCGACCCTGGCGACGACGCTGTCCTGGTGATCGCCGAGGACCGACTGCACGGACTTCATCCGTTTGGCGAACTTCTTCGCCGGCTTCCCGAGCGCGGGCCTGGCGGCCTCGGCGGCGTAACGGACGCGCTTGGCGGCCTTGCGCGCCTCGTGCATGGCGACGTCGCGCTCCTCCCCCGGGTCGCGCTCCAGCGCGTGCCCGATGCGGGCTGCGAGGCGTTCGTAGTCCTTGAGTACGGCGCGGGGCAGGGCGTCCTCCGGCGGACGCGCGGCCGCGGGGAGCAGCGGCGGGTCGGCCAGGAGGGCGTCCAGGGAGTCCAGCAGGGCCAGATAGCGGTCCTCGTCGAGTACGGCGGCGACGCGCTGCCGTGATCCGGTCCGCCGGGCGACGGAGGTGAGCTTCAGCCGGGCGCTCACGGGACCCAGCAGGAGGGGTGCGGGCACCTGGGAGACGTGGGAGCGGAGCCGTGCGTCGAGGACCTCCTGGTCGCGGTCGACCCCGAGTTCGGCGGCGAGCCACTTGAGGTCGCCCCGGAGAGGGTCGGTGACCTGCCGGTCGAGGATCCTGCGGTACGTCCTGAAGGCACTGCGCAGCCGGCGGGTGGCGACCCGCATGCGGTGCACGCTGTCGGGCAGGTCGCGGCGGACGGCCGGGTCCAGCTCGACGAGGGCCGTGACCTGGCGGCGTACGTAGGCGAGCACATGGTCGCCCGCGGTGCGCGGGGACGGCGCCTTCGCCTTCTCCGTGCCCGGCGCACCGGGCGCGGTCCCGGCCAGCGCCCTGGCGAGCTTGGACGGCGCGGCCGAGGGCCGGATGCCTGCCTTGCGGAGCCGCCGCTCGACGGCGTCGAGGACGGCGGGGTCGGCGTCGTCGGCCAGCTCGACCTCCAGCTCGGTCCACGCCGACGTGGTGCCGTGGCCCTCCTCGGTGAGGCGCTCCGCGAGGACTTCGTCGATGCTCAGCTCGGCGAGCAGGGTGCCGTCCTCGCCGAGGAGGTGGTGGACGTCGCGGGCGGAGAGTATGCGGACGACGGGGGCCACCGGGGTGTTCCGTACCCGGGAGCGGAGCAGCTCGCCGAGGTCGGGCGGCAGGGTGTCGGTGAGCGGGGCCTGGATCTCGTCACGGACACCGGCGGAGACGGGGATCTTGAGGTGCCATCCGGCGTCGCCTCCGCCCGTTCTGCGGCGCAGGGTGAGGGAGTCGGCGGCCAGCCGGAGGTCCTCGGTGTCGTAGTAGACGGCGTCGAGTTCGCTGAGGCCGCGGTGGACGACCGCCGAGACCCCGGCCGCGCGGGTCAGATCGGGCAGCCGGGTCTCGGGAGTCGCTTCGTACTTACGCTCGACCTCACGCTTCGAGTCCGCCATACCTCGAACCTATCCGCGACGCTCGCGAATATGCGCAGAGTGGAGCGATCAGGCTGACATCGGGCGTTGCACCTTGATCGACTGGAGCAGGCCGATCGCCACCCAGACCGCGAACATCGACGAGCCCCCGTACGAGACGAACGGCAGCGGGAGCCCCGCCACCGGCATGATCCCGAGCGTCATCCCGATGTTCTCGAAGGACTGGAAGGCGAACCAGGCGATGATGCCGGCGGCCACGATCGTCCCGTACAGCTCGGTCGTCCCCCGGGCGATGCGGCAGGCGCGCCACAGGACGACGCCGAGCAGGACGATGATCAGTCCGGCTCCGAGGAAGCCGAGCTCCTCGCCCGCGACGGTGAAGACGAAGTCGGTCTGCTGCTCGGGGACGAACTGCCCGGTCGTCTGGGAGCCGTTGAAGAGCCCGGTGCCCGTGAGTCCGCCGGAGCCGATGGCGATGCGGGCCTGGTTGGTGTTGTAGCCGACGCCGGCCGGGTCGAGCGCCGGGTTGGCGAAGGCCGCGAAGCGGGCGATCTGGTAGTCGTCCAGGACGCCGAGCTGCCAGACGGCCACCGCGCCCGCGGTGCCCGCGCCGAGGAGTCCGAAGACCCAGCGGTTGGAGGCGCCGGAGGCGAGGAGCACGCCGAGCACGATGACGGCCATGACCATGACGGAGCCGAGGTCGGGCATCAGCATGACGACGGCCATCGGGACGAGCGCCAGGCCGAGCGCCTTGGCGACGGTCCGGTGGTCGGGGTGCAGCTGGTCTCCCGCGTCGACGCGGGCGGCGAGCAGCATCGCCATGCCGAGGATGATCGTGATCTTGGTGAACTCGGAGGGCTGGAGCGAGAAGCCGCCGGGAAGGAGGATCCAGGCGTGCGCGCCGTTGACGGTGGCGCCCAGCGGGGTGAGGACCGCGAGGACGAGCAGGACCGACAGCCCGTAGAGGACCGGCACCGCCCCCCGCAGGGTGCGGTGCCCGAGCCAGATGGTGCCGATCATCAGCGCGAGGCCGATGCCGGTGTTGAGCGCGTGCCGGAAGAGGAAGTAGTACGGGTCGCCGTGCGTGAGGGACTCACGGCCCCGGGTCGCCGACCAGACCAGCAGCGAGCCGACGAAGGACAGCGCGAGGGACGATCCGAGCAGGGGCCAGTCCAGCCGCCGCACGACGGAGTCGCGGGCGGTGAGCTTGGCCCAGATGGTGCGTTCCTCGGGGGCGTAGCGCGAGACGGAGAAGCCCGCCATCAGTCACGCCTCCCCACGGTCGCGGGCAGGGCGCCCGCGAGTGCCTGCGTGCCGTCGTCGACGGGCGCGGGGGTGTACGGCTTGATCTTGGGCGACTCGATCTGGCCGTCCGGCTTGATCTTGGGCAGGGTCTTCTGGGGCGCGGGCAGCAGCGCCTTCTTGAGGTCCTGCTTGCCGCTCGCGTCGAGCCCGTAGAGCGCGTTGTAGATGTTGCGCACGGCGGGGCCGGACGCTCCGGAGCCCGTACCACCCTGGGAGATCGTCATGACGATCGAGTAGTCCTTGGTGTACGTGGCGAACCACGAGGTCGTCTGCTTGCCGTAGACCTCGGCCGTACCCGTCTTGGCGTGCATCGGGATCTTGTCCTGGGGCCATCCGCCGAACCGCCAGGCGGCGCTGCCCCGGGTCGCGACTCCCGCGAGGGCTTCGTCTATCTTGTCGCGCGTGTCCGCCTTGAAGGGCAGCTTGCCGTGGGCCTGGGGCGCGATCTCCTGGACGGTCTTTCCGTCGCCGCTGACGATCGCCTTGCCGACGGTCGGGTCGTACAGGGTGCCGCCGTTGGAGATCGCAGCGTAGATGGTCGCCATCTGGATCGGCGTGACGAGCGTGTCGCCCTGGCCGATCGAGTAGTTGACGGAGTCACCGGCGCGCATCTTGTTGCCCTCGATGCAGCCCTCGTACGCGATCTTCTCGACGTACGTGCCGTCCTTCTTGCCCTGCTTGCACCAGGACGCCTTGTTGGCGTCGTAGAAGTCCTGCTTCCACTGGCGGTCGGGGACGCGGCCGGAGACCTCGTTGGGGAGGTCGATGCCGGTCTCCTTGCCGAGGCCGAACTGGTGGGCGGTCTTGTAGAACCAGTCCGCCGGGTTCTTCTTCGGCTTGTTGCCGCCGTCCTTCGCCCATTCCTTGTGCGCGAGGCCGTAGTAGACGGTGTCGCAGGAGACTTCGAGGGCGCGGCCGATGGTGATGCTGCCGTAGCCCTGGGACTCGAAGTTCTTGAAGGTCTGGCCGCCGATGGAGTACGAGCTCGGGCACGGGTAGTTGCCGTCGAAGTCGTATCCGGCGTTGACCGCGGCGGTCGAGGAGATGACCTTGAAGATCGAGCCGGGTGCGGCGGTGCCCTGGATGGCGCGGTTCAGCAGCGGGAAGTTGGACTTCTTGCCGGTGAGCTTCGCGTAGTCCTTGGCGGAGATCCCGCCGATCCAGGCGTTGGGGTCGTACGTCGGCAGGGAGGCCATCGACACGATGCGGCCGGTCTTGGCCTCCATGACGACGACGGCGCCGGAGTCGGCCTTGTACAGCTCGTTGGTGTTGCGGTCCATCTCCTTGCGGGCCGTCTCCATCGCCTGGTTCAGCTCGTACTCGGCGACGGCCTGGACCCGGGCGTCGATGGAGGTGACGACGCTGGCGCCGGGCTCGGCCTCGTCGTTCTGCGCCTGGCCGATGACGCGGCCGAGGTTGTCGACCTCGTACCGGGTGACGCCGGCCTTGCCGCGCAGCTCCTTGTCGTACGTGCGCTCCAGGCCGGAGCGGCCGACCTGGTCGGAGCGGAGGTACGGCGAGTCGGTGTCCTGGGCCTTGGTGACCTCTTCGTCGGTGACCGGCGAGAGGTAGCCGAGGACCTGGGCGGTGTTGGCCTTGCCGGGTGCGGCGTAGCGGCGTACGGCGGTGGGTTCGGCGGTGATGCCGGGGAAGTCCTCGGCGCGCTCACGGATCTGGAGGGCCTGCTGCGTGGTGGCCTCGTCGGTGACCGGGATCGGCTGGTAGGGCGAGCCGTTCCAGCAGGGCTGCGGGGTCTTGGCGTCGCAGAGCCGGACCTTGTCCAGGACGTCCTTGGGCTTCATGTCCAGGACGCCGGCCAGCCGGGTGAGGACACCGACGCCGTCGTCCTTCATCTTCATCAGCTCGGTGCGGCTCGCGGAGACGACGAGACGCGTCTCGTTGTCGGCGAGGGGCACGCCGCGCGCGTCGAGGATGGCCCCCCGGACGGCGGGCTGCACGACCTGCTGCACGTGGTTGTTCTTGGCCTCGTCGGTGTACTCCTGGCCGTTGCGGATCTGGAGGTACCAGAGCCGGCCGCCGAGCGTCAGGAGCAGGGAGAAGACGAGGACCTGGATCACGACGAGACGGATCTGGACCCGCGGGGTCCGGCCCGTCTCCGGAATGTTGCTCACGGGGTGCCCCCGGTGCTGGTGGGTCGGGCGGGGGTACGGGGGTCGCCCCCGGAAGGAAACAGCCTCACAGCCGCTTGACCCCCTTGATCCTTCCTGCGCGTGAAGCGCGGCTGCGGGCCGCCCTCAGGCGCATCCCGTTCCGCTGGCTGCCGATCCGCAGCCCGGTGCCGGTGGCCAGCCATCCGGCGGCGACGTCGCCGCTGCCGGAACTGTCGGCCACCGGGTCGTTCTCGGTACGTCTCGCGAGCGCCATGATCAGCGGGACGGTGAACGGCGCGAGGAGCAGGTCGTACACCGCGGCGGTGAAGAGCAGGCTGCCCAGGCCCACATGGCGGGCGGCCGTGTCGCCGACCAGGGCGCCGACACCGGCGTACAGCAGGGTCGAGCCGAGTGCCGCGGCGACGACGAAGGCCATCGGGGTGAAGGCCGACTTGAGCTGGCCGATCGAAGGCCGCGCCAGTCCGGCGAGGTAGCCGACGACGCAGAGGACCAGGGCGTAGCGTCCGGCGGCGTGGTCGGCGGGCGGGGCCAGGTCGGCGAGGAGGCCCGCGCCGAAGCCGATCAGGGCGCCGCTGACGTGCCCGTACACGAAGGCGAGTCCGAGGACGACGAGGAGCAGCAGATCGGGGGTGGCCCCGGGGAGCTGGAGGCGGGCGAGGACGGACACCTGGATGACGAGGGCGACCACGACCAGGGTGGCGGAGAGCAGCGTCCGGTTGAAGCGCATGGGGATCAGCTCTATTCCTGGTCGTTCGCCGCGTCGCCGGCTGCCGTGCCGGCGTCGCCGGCGGCGTCCGGGGAGGCGCCGGGGGAAGCGGAGGCGTCGGGTTTCTCGTTGACGTTCCCGACGACCTTCCCCTCGGCGTCGACGAGGTCGCCGTTGGGCTGGACGGTGACGGTGACGGTCGGGGTGGGCTTGGGCTTCTCCGGCTTCTTGGGCTGCTTCGGCAGGACCATGTCGCGGGGGTCCTCGCGGGGCGCCTGGACGACGATGCCCACGATGTCGAGCTTGGTGAAGCCGACGAACGGGCGGACGAAGACGGTGCGGGTGAGGTCACCGCCGGACGGGTCGACGCGGACGACCTCGCCGACCGGCACGCCGGGGACGAAGGGCTTGTCCTTGCTGGAGCCGAAGGTGACCAGCCGGTCGCCCTTCTTCACGTCGGCCTTGCCGTTGAGGAACTGGACCGACAGCGGCCGGGAGCCCTGCCCGGTGGCGAAGCCGAGCTCGTCGGTCTTCTCCATCCGGGTGCCGACGGTGAAGTCGGGGTCGTTGGCCAGCAGGACGGTCGAGGTGTTCGGGCCGACGGTGGTGACCCGGCCGACGAGCCCCTCGCCGTTCAGTACGGTCATGTCGCGCTTGAGGCCGTCGTTGGCGCCGGCGTCGATGGTGATCGTCCAGGAGAAGCCCTGGGCCGCTCCTATGGCGATGACTTCGGCGGCCTTGATGCCGTACTGGCCGGCCCCGGCGCTCTTCAGCATGGTGTCCAGCTGACGGACCTTGCTGGTGTTGCGGTCGTCGCTGCCGAGCTTCGTCTTCAGCGCGGCGTTCTCGTGCTCCAGTGCCGCGATCCGGTCGTGCCGGTCACCGGAGTCCCGTACGGCGCCGATGGCGTTGCCCACCGGGTCCACCGCCGCCGAGACGCCGTTCTCGACCGGTCCGAAGACCGTGGCGGCGGCCTGCCGGGCTCCGTCCACCGGTGACTCCTCGCCACCGCGGATATCCACCGTGATCAGGGCGAATGCGATGGCGATCAGCAGCACCAGGAGCAGCCGGCTCTCTCGTGTGTCCCTCACGTGCGGCGGCCGTGCCTTCCTCGTCGGAATGTTCGTGCCTGTATACCAACGTTCCGCCGTACGGGACGGCAGTGCCCGTACGGCGGAACATCGTGTTCTACCGTCGGGGCTGGGCGTCCAGCACCTGCTGGAGCGCCTCGAACTCCTCGACGCACTTCCCGGAACCGAGCGCCACCGAGTCCAGCGGGTCCTCGGCGATGTGGATCGGCATGCCCGTCTCGTGGCGCAGCCGCTCGTCGAGTCCGCGCAGGAGCGCGCCGCCACCGGTGAGGACGATGCCGCGGTCCATGACGTCGCCCGAGAGCTCCGGCGGGCACTTGTCGAGCGTCGTCTTCACGGCGTCGACGATCGCGTTGACCGGCTCCTCGATGGCCTTGCGCACCTCGGTCGCGGAGATGACGACGGTCTTGGGCAGGCCCGAGACCAGGTCGCGTCCGCGGATCTCGGTGTGCTCGTCCTTCTCCATCTCGAAGGCCGAGCCGATCGTGATCTTGATCTGTTCGGCGGTGCGCTCACCGAGGAGGAGGGAGTACTCCTTCTTGATGTGCTGGATGATCGCGTTGTCCAGCTCGTCACCGGCGACCCGGATGGACTGGGCAGTGACGATTCCGCCGAGCGAGATCACCGCGACCTCGGTGGTGCCGCCACCGATGTCGACGACCATGTTGCCGGTGGCCTCGTGGACCGGCAGACCGGAGCCGATGGCCGCGGCCATGGGCTCCTCGATGATGTGCACCTGGCGCGCGCCGGCCTGCGTGGACGCCTCGATGACGGCGCGTCGCTCGACCCCTGTGATACCGGAGGGCACACAGACGACGACCCGCGGGCGGGCCAGGTAGCGGCGCTTGTGGATCTTGAGGATGAAGTAGCGGAGCATGCGCTCCGTGATCTCGAAGTCGGCGATCACGCCGTCCTTCAGGGGCCGCACGGCAACGATGTTGCCCGGCGTGCGGCCGATCATCTTCTTTGCCTCGGCGCCGACCGCCAGGATTCCGCCGGTATTGGTGTTGATGGCCACGACGGACGGCTCGTTCAGAACGATGCCGCGCCCCCTGACGTACACCAGCGTGTTGGCAGTCCCGAGGTCGATAGCCATGTCACGGCCGATGAACGACATTGAGTTCCCCTTGTTCCCCATGAGGATGCGTCGGGCCTTCCCAGAAGCGAAGAATGGCTTGTTTCAGGTAGGCGAGGGTTGGCGCTGCGGGCGTGGAAGCTTCCATCGTAGTGCCGTATGCACGGACACAGCGCGAGGGTCCTTCGCCATGGCGAGCGGAACGGCTGCCCGTTCCACCCATGGTGACGTTACGTCGGAGGGATGCGTTCCCGCGAGACGTGACCCTATGCCGAAGGGCGACCGAATTACTTCGGTCGCCCAGGTCATGAGCGCTGATTGGCGGAGCCGAAGTCAGGAAAGTCCCGGAAAGAACAGCTTCAGTTCTCGCTCTGCGGACTCCTCGGAGTCCGAGGCGTGGATGAGGTTCTCCCGGGTGATCGTGCCGAAGTCGCCACGGATGGAGCCGGGCGCGGCGGCGATCGGGTCGGTCGGGCCGGCCAGGGCGCGGATGCCCTCGATGACACGCTCGCCTTCGGCCACCAGAGCGACGACGGGGCCGGACGCCATGAACTCGACGAGCGGCTCGTAGAACGGACGGCCCTTGTGCTCGCCGTAGTGCTGCTCCAGGGTCGCCTGGTCGAGCGTGCGCAGCTCCAGCGCGGTGATCGTCCATCCGGCCTTGCGTTCGATGCGGCCGACGATCTCGCCGATCAGCCCACGCCGGACGGCGTCGGGCTTGAGAAGGACGAGGGTGCGCTGAGTCATGTACGGCTCCTTGCAGACTTCCGGTGCGGGTGAGGGCGAGATTACAGGGGTACGCGAACGGCCCTACGGCCGGGTTTACGCTGCGTCATCCTTGGGCCGGGGCCTCGGCGCTCTCCTGCGCCTCGGCCTGGGCCGCCCACCGCGCCTTGGCCTCGTCGATCCGGCGGCCGTAGTGCACCGAGGCCCACCACAGGGCAGCGAAGATCACGCCCAGGATGAACATCATCGGGACGACGAAGCCGCTGAGCACCAGCAGGATCTGGAGCGCCCAGCCGAGCTGCACACCACCCGGTCGGGTGATCACACCGCAGAGCAGGACGGACAGCAGCATGCCGATGCCGCAGACCGTCCAGACCGTGGCCATGGACAGGTCGTCGGACTTCATCGCCACGAGGCCGGCGAAACCGATCACGAAGAATTCACCGATCAGCGTCGATGCACAGAGCGTACGCACAGGTCAGCGCCTTCCCAGAAGCAGCCGGGCCTCGCCGACCGTGATCACGGATCCGGTCACCAGGACTCCGGCGCCCGCGTATTCGGCCTCTTCCTCGGCGAGGGTGATCGCCGCCTCCAGCGCGTCGTCCAGACGCGGCTCGACCTGGACGCGCTCGTTGCCGAAGACCTCGACGGCGACCGCGGCCAGGGCGTCCGCGTCCATGGAGCGCGGGCTGGAGTTCTGGGTGACGACGATCTCGGCGAAGATCGGCTCGAACGCTTCGAGGAGGCCCCGCACGTCCTTGCCGTCGCTCGCGCCGACGACCCCGATGAGCCGGGAGAAGCTGAACGCCTCGGAGACACCCTCGGCGGCGGCGAGGGCGCCGGCCGGGTTGTGCGCCGCGTCCAGCACGACGGTGGGGCTGGACCGTACGACCTCCAGACGGCCCGGCGAGAGCACCGAGAGGAAGGCCTTGCGGACCGCTTCGACGTCGAGGCTGCGGGCCTGCTCCGCGCCGATGCCGAAGAACGCCTCGACGGCGGCGAGCGCCACCGCCGCGTTGTGCGCCTGGTGCGCCCCGTAGAGCGGCAGGAAGATGTTGTCGTACTCGCCGCCGAGGCCCCGCAGGGTCAGCAGCTGGCCGCCGACCGCGATCTCGCGGGAGACGACGCCGAACTCCATACCCTCGCGGGCGACCGTGGCGTCCACCTCGACGGCCTTCTTGAGCATGACCTGGGCGGCGTCGACCGGCTGCTGGGCCAGGATCACCGTGGCGTCCTGCTTGATGACGCCGGCCTTCTCCCCCGCGATCTCCGCGGGGGTGGAGCCGAGGCGGTCGGTGTGGTCCAGCGAGATGGGGGTGACGACGGCGACCGAGGCGTCGATGACGTTCGTCGCGTCCCAGGTGCCGCCCATGCCGACCTCGACGACCGCGACGTCGACCGGCGCGTCGGCGAAGGCCGCGTACGCCATGCCCGTCAGCACCTCGAAGAAGGAGAGGCGGTAGGGCTGCTGGGCGTCGACCATCTCGACGTACGGCTTGATGTCGTTGTACGTCTCGATGAAGCGCTCGGCTTCGATCGGGGCGCCGTCCAGGCTGATCCGCTCGGTGATCGACTGGACGTGCGGGGAGGTGTAGCGGCCGGTGCGCAGCTCGAAGGCTCCCAGCAGGGCCTCGATCATGCGGGCCGTGCTCGTCTTGCCGTTGGTCCCGGTGATGTGGATCGAGGGGTAGGCGCGCTGGGGCTCGCCCAGCACGTCCATCAGGGCCGCGATACGGGTCACCGAGGGTTCGAGCTTGGTCTCGCCCCAGCGTCCGGCGAGCTCCTGCTCCACCTCGCGCAGCGCCCGGTCGGTCTCGGGGTCGGAGGGGCGGTCGGGGACCGCCTCGCCCTGGGGCGGACCCGACTGGGTGCGCAGCGTCCGGCTCCCGGCCTCGATCACCGCCAGGTCGGGGTCGCGCTGGGTCTCTTCGTCGACGATCTCCGCGAAGGTGTCGTCGGGGTCGGACGCGTCGTGCCGGTCTGAAGGGCGGGGCTCACTCACAGGGCCAGTCTACGGATGGCCACGGACATCGCGCGCAGCGCCCGCTGCCGCGCTCCCTCCGGGGCACGGCGAAGCCCCCGCACTCCCGGTCGGTCGGGGGCGCGGGGGCTCCGTGATCAGAGGATCAGCCCTGCGGCAGGTTCGCCAGCTGGGCGGTGATCCGCTCGATGTCGGACTCGGCCTTGGCGAGCCGGCCACGGATCTTGTCGACCACGTTGTCCGGGGCCTTGGCCAGGAAGGCCTCGTTGCCGAGCTTGCCGGTGGCCTGGGCCTTCTCCTTCTCGGCGGCGCCCAGGTCCTTGGTGAGACGCTTGCGCTCGGCCTCGACGTCGATGGTGCCGGACAGGTCGAGGGCGACCCTGGCTCCGGCGACCGGCAGCGTCGCCGTGGCGTGGAAGCCCTCGCCGGCGGGCTGCAGACGCAGCAGCTGGCGGATGGCCGCCTCGTGCGGGGCGAGCGCCGTCCCGGTGACGGTCAGCTCGGCCGGGACCTTCTGGCCGGGCTGGAGCCCCTGGTCGGAGCGGAAGCGGCGGACCTCGGTGACGACCTGCTGGACGAGCTCGATCTCCTTCTCGGCCGACTCGTCGCGGAAGCCACTGTCCTTCGGCCAGTCGGCGACGACGACGGACTCCTGGCCGGTGAGGGTCGTCCAGAGCGCCTCGGTCACGAACGGGACGATCGGGTGCAGCAGCCGGAGCGTGACGTCCAGGACCTCGCCGAGGACCCGGGCCGACACCTTGGCCTGCTCGCCGCCCGCGAAGAAGGTCGTCTTGGAGAGCTCGACGTACCAGTCGAAGACCTCGTCCCACGCGAAGTGGTAGAGGGCGTCGCTGAGCTTGGCGAACTGGAAGTCCTCGTAGAACGCGTCGGCGTCGGCGACCGTCTTGTTCAGCCGGGACAGGATCCACCGGTCGGTGGCCGAGAGCTGCTCGACGGGCGGGAGTTCACCCTCCACCGTCGCGCCGTTCATCATCGCGAAGCGGGTGGCGTTCCAGATCTTGTTGGCGAAGTTGCGGGAGGCCTGGACCCAGTCCTCGCCGATCGGGACGTCGGTGCCGGGGTTGGCGCCCCTGGCGAGGGTGAAGCGGACGGCGTCGGAGCCGTACGTGTCCATCCAGTCCAGCGGGTCGACGACGTTGCCGAAGGACTTCGACATCTTCTTGCCGCGCTCGTCACGGACCAGGCCGGTGAGCGCGATCGTCCTGAACGGCGCCTCGCCGTCCATGACGTACAGGCCGAACATCATCATCCGGGCGACCCAGAAGAAGATGATGTCGTGGCCGGTGACCAGGACGTCGGTCGGATAGAACTTCTTGAGGTCCGGGGTCTCCTCGGGCCATCCGAGCGTGGAGAACGGCCACAGACCGGACGAGAACCAGGTGTCCAGGACGTCGGAGTCCTGCGTCCAGCCCTCGCCCGTGGGCGGCTGCTCGTCGGGGCCGACGCAGACGACCTCGCCCTCGGGGCCGTACCAGACGGGGATGCGGTGGCCCCACCAGAGCTGGCGCGAGATGCACCAGTCGTTGAGGTTGTCGACCCAGTCGAAGTACCGCTTCTCCATCTCCTTGGGTTGGATGTCGACCCGGCCGTCGCGGACCGCGTCACCGGCGGCCTTCGCGAGGGTCTCGACCTTGACCCACCACTGGAGCGACAGCCTGGGCTCGACCGTCGTGCGGCAGCGGGAGCAGTGGCCGACGGAGTGGACGTACGGACGCTTCTCCGCGACGATCCGGCCCTGGCCGCGCAGCGCGCCGACGATGGCCGAGCGGGCCTCGAAGCGGTCGAGGCCCTCGAACGGGCCGGCGACGGTGATGACGCCCCGCTCGTCCATGACGGTCATCGACTCCAGGCCGTGCCGCTGGCCGATCGCGAAGTCGTTCGGGTCGTGGGCGGGGGTCACCTTGACCGCGCCGGTGCCGAACTCCGGGTCGACGTGGTGGTCGGCGACGACCGGGATCGTACGGTCGGTGAGCGGCAGCTTGATCCGCTTGCCGATGAGGTGCGCGTACCGCGCGTCGTCCGGGTGGACGGCGACGGCCGTGTCACCCAGCATCGTCTCGGCGCGGGTGGTGGCGACGACCAGCGTGTCCTCGCCCTCGCCGTACTGGATGGAGACCAGTTCGCCGTCGTCGTCCTGGTAGTCGACCTCGATGTCGGAGATCGCCGTGAGACAGCGCGGGCACCAGTTGATGATGCGCTCGGCGCGGTAGATCAGGCCGTCGTCGTACATCTTCTTGAAGACGGTCTGGACGGCGGCGGAGAGGCCCTCGTCCATGGTGAAGCGCTCACGGGACCAGTCGACGCCGTCGCCGAGGCGGCGCATCTGGCCGAGGATCTTGCCGCCGTACTCTTCCTTCCACTGCCAGACGCGCTCGACGAACTCCTCGCGCCCCAGGTCGTGGCGGGACTTGCCCTCCTCGCCGAGCTGCTGCTCGACTTTGTTCTGGGTGGCGATGCCGGCGTGGTCCATGCCGGGCAGCCACAGCGCCTCGAACCCCTGCATCCGC
Source organism: Streptomyces silvae (assembly GCF_016745505.1). Lineage (GTDB taxonomy): Bacteria > Actinomycetota > Actinomycetes > Streptomycetales > Streptomycetaceae > Streptomyces > Streptomyces silvae. Next base: position 17,647 of record NZ_JAERUC010000113.1, read on the forward strand.
TTACGGCGGGTCAGGGCGTCCATGAGCGTGTGCTGGAAGGCATGGCCCAGGTGGAGGGAGCCGGTGACGTTGGGCGGCGGGATGACGATCGTGTACGGGGGCTTCTCGCTCTCCGGGTCCGCCGTGAAGTAACCGCGCTCTACCCAGCGCTCGTACAGCTTCCCCTCTACATCGGCCGGCGCGTACTGGGTCGGCAGTTCGGGGGTGCTGGCTGGCTGCTGCGCTGCGTTCTCGGTCACGGCACACAGTTTAGGGGCGTCACAGTCGTGCACTGAAACCGGTTTGTTCAGTAACGGTGTACGCCCGGATGCCCTATGTGAGCGCCGCTTCCGTCAGGATGTTCGGAACGCATAAGCATTCTGGAGGGGACAGCGCAATGAGCTACAACCAGCCGGGCCCGTACGGCGGGCAGCCGCCGCAGGGCCAGCCCGGACCGTACGGCCAGCAGCCGGGCCCGTACGGGCAGCAGCCCGGCCCGTACGGCGGCCCCCCGCCGCAGGGTCCTCCGCAGGGCCAGCCCGGCTACGGCTACCCGCAGCAGGCCCCCCAGGGCGTCCCGCCGCAGCAGCAGCCCCCGCAGGGCTACGGCTACCCGCAGGGCCAGCAGCCGGGCCCGTACGGCCAGCAGCCCCCCACCCCGCCGTACGGCGGCCAGCAGGCCTACCCGGGCATGCCCCCGCAGCCGGGCGGCGCCCCGAAGAAGAAGACGGGCCTGATCATCGGCGCGGCCGTGGTGGCGCTGGCGGTCGTGGCGGGCGGGGTGTACTTCCTGACGTCGGGCGGCGGCAACGGCGATGTCGCGGACTCGACCAAGGGGTACAAGCTCACGCCGGCCGCCTCGGTGGACGACTACAAGAAGGACGCCACGAAGACGTCCTCGGACACGCTGACGAGCAAGGAGAAGACCGAAGCCGCGGCCCTGGGCATCAAGGGCCCCCACAAGGCCGAGGCCCAGTACGCGAGTGGCGAGCTCGAGAAGAACCCGCTCACGACCAAGATGCTGATGCTCTTCGGTTACTGGGGCGACGTCTCCGACCCCGCGAAGGCCCTCGACGGCATGTTCGCGCAGGCCAAGATGGGAATGGCTGCGAGCGACGATGCCAAGACCTCCCTGGTGGGCAACCCCAAGGAGGTCACGCCCGCCGGCTTCGAGGGCGCGCTGATGAAGTGCCAGGACATGAAGGTCGTCAACGACGAGGCCGACGGCTCCGTGGCGAACGGCCCCAAGGAAATGTTGATGCCCGTCTGCATCTGGTCCGACTACAGCACCGTCGGCGCGGTCATCGGCGTCGACATCGGCGCGGCCATGACCAACAAGTCCATGTCGCAGGACGAGGTGGCTGCTCTGACCGCCAAGCTCTACAACACCTCCCGTACCAAGGTCTGATCCCGCACAGCGCGAAGGGGCGCCCGGCCGGTGGCCGGGCGCCCCTTCGGCGTCTGTGGTGCGCTGCCGCTACGCGGACTTCTCGTGGCGGCCGCCGTCGTTCTTGCCGATCGTGCGCGGCTCGCGCGGGACCAGCGTCGGGTTGACGTTGTTGCGCACGACGTCCGGGGTGATGACCACGCGGGCCACGTCCTTGCGGGACGGGACGTCGTACATCACGGACTGGAGGACTTCCTCCATGATGGCGCGCAGACCGCGCGCGCCCGTCTGGCGGAGGATCGCCTGGTCGGCGATGGCTTCCAGCGCCTCGCGCTCGAAGTCCAGCTCCACACCGTCGAGTTCGAACAGCCTTTGGTACTGCTTCACCAGCGCGTTACGCGGCTCGACCAGGATCTGGAGCAGCGCCTCGCGGTCCAGGTTGTGGACCGAGGTCAGCACGGGGAGGCGGCCGATGAACTCGGGGATCATCCCGAACTTCACCAGGTCCTCCGGCATGACCTCCTGGAACTGGTCGCTCGCCTGGATCTCCAGCTTGGAGCGGATCGTGGCCCCGAAGCCGATGCCCTTCGCGCCGGCCCGCGACTCGATGATCTTCTCCAGGCCCGAGAAGGCGCCGCCCACGATGAACAGCACGTTCGTCGTGTCGATCTGGATGAACTCCTGGTGCGGGTGCTTCCGCCCGCCCTGCGGCGGCACGGAGGCGGTGGTGCCCTCCAGGATCTTCAGCAGGGCCTGCTGGACACCCTCGCCGGAGACGTCGCGCGTGATCGACGGGTTCTCGCTCTTGCGGGCGACCTTGTCGATCTCGTCGATGTAGATGATGCCGGTCTCGGCCTTCTTGACGTCGTAGTCAGCGGCCTGGATCAGCTTCAGCAGGATGTTCTCGACGTCCTCGCCTACGTAGCCGGCCTCCGTCAGCGCCGTCGCGTCCGCGATGGCGAACGGGACGTTGAGCATGCGGGCCAGCGTCTGCGCGAGGAGCGTCTTGCCGGAGCCCGTGGGGCCCAGCAGCAGGATGTTGGACTTGGCGAGCTCGATCGCGTCGTCGCGATTCGCGCCGCCGCCGTTCTCCCCGGCCTGGACCCGCTTGTAGTGGTTGTACACAGCGACCGAGAGGGCCTTCTTCGCGGGCTCCTGCCCGACGACGTACCCCTCGAGGAACTCGTAGATCTCGCGCGGCTTGGGGAGCTCCTCCCACCGCACCTCGGAGGTCTCGGCGAGCTCCTCCTCGATGATCTCGTTGCAGAGATCGATGCACTCGTCGCAGATGTACACACCGGGTCCCGCGATGAGCTTCTTCACCTGCTTCTGGCTCTTTCCGCAGAACGAGCACTTGAGCAGGTCGCCGCCATCACCGATGCGTGCCACGAGGTGCTTCCCCTTCGCCTGGGAGCAGCCTGGTTCAGCGGCTCCTGGTGCCTCTATCCGACGGTACCTTGCCTGGCCCCCCGTTCGGGCCCCCCTTGGCACGGTTCACACGGCCGGGGCCGTGCGGGTGGAATGTGCCAAGGGGAAAGACCGACGTCAGACGGATGCGCCTGCGGTGGTCTTACGGGTGGACACGATCTGGTCCACCAGACCGTACGCGAGTGCGTCGTCCGCCGTAAGGATCTTGTCGCGCTCGATGTCCTCGCTGATCTTCTCCAGCGGGGTGGTGGAGTGCTTCGCCAGCATCTCCTCGAGCTGGGTGCGCATCCGCAGGATCTCGTTGGCCGCGATCTCCAGGTCGGAGAGCTGCTCACGGCCGGTCTGCGAGGACGGCTGGTGGATCAGCACACGGGCGTGCGGGAGCGCCATGCGCTTGCCCGGGGTGCCCGCGGCCAGCAGGACGGCGGCGGCGGAGGCCGCCTGGCCCATGCAGACCGTCTGGATGTCCGGCTTCACGAACTGCATCGTGTCGTAGATCGCGGTGAGCGCGGTGAACGAGCCGCCGGGGCTGTTGATGTAGATCGAGATGTCACGGTCCGGGTCCATCGACTCCAGGCACAGCAGCTGCGCCATGACGTCGTTGGCCGAGGCGTCGTCGATCTGGACGCCGAGGAAGATCACGCGCTCCTCGAAGAGCTTCGCGTACGGGTCGTACTCACGCACACCCTGCGAGGTGCGCTCCACGAAGCGCGGGACGACGTAGCGGTTGTCCACCTGCGGGCCGGTGTAGAGACCGCTCGCGGAGGCGCCGGAGAAGTTGTTCATGTGGGTGTTCACCATCCTGGTGGCGTTCATGTGGGCTGGAGGTCTCGGCGTACGAGAGGGTGCGGGGTGGTGCACGCCCGGATCAGGCGCCGGTGCCGCCGCCGCCCGGGATGCCCGACGCGAACGTGATGATCTCGTCGATGAGGCCGTAGTCCTTGGCCTCCTCGGCGGTGTACCAGCGGTCGCGGTCGCCGTCGCGGATGATCGTCTCCACGGTCTGGCCGGAGTGGTGGGCGGTGATCTCCGCCATGCGCGTCTTCGTGCGGAGCAGGTACTCGGCCTGGATCTTGATGTCCGAGGCGGTACCGCCGATGCCGGCCGAACCCTGGTGCATGAGGATGTCGGTGTTCGGGAGCGCGAAGCGCTTGCCCGCCGAGCCACCGGTGAGCAGGAACTGGCCCATGGAGGCCGCCATGCCCATACCGATGGTGACCACGTCGTTCGGGATGTACTGCATGGTGTCGTAGACCGCCATGCCTGCCGTCACCGAGCCGCCGGGGCTGTTGATGTAGAGGTAGATGTCCTTGTCGGGGTCTGCGGCAAGGAGCAGGAGCTGTGCGGTGATCTTGTTGGCGATGTCATCGTCGACCTGCTGACCGAGGAAGATGATGCGCTCGCCGAGCAGTCGGCTGTAGACCTGGTCACCGAGGCCTCCACCGAGGGACGGCTCTCCGGCGGCGTAGGGCATCAGATTCGTCACGTATCCACCTGCTCGTCTCTGACGGCTCCGGCCGTCTCAGCGTCTTCGTACCGGGTGGGCCGGGACTACCCGACCCTTCCTCTTCATGGACCCTAACGCGCAGGTGGGACAACGCCATCCCGCTTCCCCAACTGTTCGCTGGGAGCGCAAGGTGAGCAGTCCCCGCAAGGGTTCCCGGGCGCGCTCCCGGGAGGCGGGACGATACGACGACGGGCCCCGGACTGATGTCGTCCGGGGCCCGTCGTGCGGATCAGATCAGATCAACGAGCGGAGCGGGGCTCAGGCCTCGTTCTTCTCGTCCTTCTTCTCGTCGGCCGCCTCGGCGCCCTCGGCGGCCTCGGTGGCCTCCTCGGTGCCTTCCGCGGCCTCGTCCTCGTCCTCGAGCTCGACGATCTCACCGTTGGTGTCGACGACCTTGGCGGCCTCGACGACGACGGCGAGCGCCTTGCCGCGGGCGACCTCGCCGACGAGCATCGGCACCTGGCCGCCTTCGACGACGGCCTGGGCGAACTGGTCGGGGCTCATGCCGGAGGACTGCGCGCGCCGCATGAGGTGCTCGGTGAGCTCCTCCTGGTTGACGTTCAGCTTCTCCTTGTTGACGAGCTCGTCAAGGATGAACTGGGTCTTGATGCCCTTGATCGCCTGCTCGGAGGTCTCGTTCTCGAACTCCTCCAGGGTCTTGCCCTGGATCTCGAGGTACTTCTCCAGGTCGAGACCCATCTGGCCGAGCTGGTGGTGCTCCAGGTTGTGCTTGCGGGTCTGGACCTCGTCCGCGAGAAGCTTCTCGGGGATCGGGACCTCGGCCAGCTTCAGCAGCTCCTCGAGGACACGCTCCTGGGCCTGGGTGGCCTGGTCGTACTGCTTGGTGTTCTCGAGGCGCTTGCGGCTGTCCTCGCGCAGCTCGGCGAGCGTGTCGAACTCGCTCGCCATCTGCGCGAAGTCGTCGTCCAGCTCGGGCAGTTCGCGCGAGGCGACGGCGGTGACCTTGACGGTGACCTCCGCTTCCTTGCCCTCGGCGGAGCCGCCCTTCAGCTCGGAGGTGAAGGTGGCCTCGCCACCGGCCTCCAGGCCGGTCACGGCCTCGTCGATGCCTTCGAGGAGCTCGCCGGAACCGATGGTGTACGAGACACCCGCGGCCACGCCGTCCTCGAGGACCTCTCCGTCGACCTTGGCCTCCAGGTCGATGGTCACGACGTCGCCCTCGGCGGCGGCGCGCTCGACCGGGTTGGTCGATGCGAAGCGCTCACGGAGCTGCTCCACGGCCTTGTCGACGTCCTCGTCGGTGACTTCGAGTGCGTCCACGGTGACCTCGATGCCGGAGTAGTCCGGGATCTCGATCTCGGGACGGACATCCACCTCGGCGGTGAAGGCCAGCAGTTCGCCATCCTTGAGCTCGGTGATGTCAACCTCGGGCTGGCCCAGAACGTTGAGCTCACCCTCGTTGACAGCCTCGGTGTAGAACTTCGGAAGGGCGTCGTTGACGGCCTCCTCCAGCACAGCACCACGGCCGAACCGCTGGTCGATGACGCGGTTGGGGATCTTGCCCTTACGGAAGCCCTTCACCGTGACCTGCTGGTTGATCTTCTTGTACGCCGCGTCGAGGCTGTCCTTGAGCTCCTCGAAGGGCACCTCGATGCTGAGCCGAACCCGAGTCGGGTTCAGGGTCTCCACGGCGCTCTTCACGGTTCGGTCTCCTTGGTGGCTGACTTCTTGGGGTTCTGCTGGGCCGCCGAGAGGCGGCTTCGCGGATCGAGCCCGGTACATCAGACACACGGGCACGCAATTTGCATAGTAACGGCAAGGGGGAGGACTCCCACAATGCGATCTTGCTGGTGGTCGGGGTGGCCGGATTCGAACCGACGACCTTCCGCTCCCAAAGCGGACGCGCTACCAAGCTGCGCCACACCCCGTCGGTGCGACACGTAGGGTACATGCAGAAGCGCGGTGCGTCGGCCGGTTCTCACAGGCAGTCACCGGGGCGGTCGCGGGGACACCCGGATACGGGTGTGCGCGCACCTTCCCCGACCCGCTACGATGCTTCCCGTACCGCGGTCCACCGGACCTGCGATGCGGTGCTTGCGGGCGTAGCTCAATGGTAGAGCCCTAGTCTTCCAAACTAGCTACGCGGGTTCGATTCCCGTCGCCCGCTCCAACGGCCCAGGGCCGGGTGGAGGATTCTTCCTCCACCCGGCCCTGAGTGCGTCTGCCCGACGGAGACATCTCATGCGGAGACATCTCATGGCCGGGCGCTACCCGGAAGGCAGCGCGTCCCTGATCGCCTTCGCGGAGGAGGCCGGGTCGTAGCCTTCGGGGACACCCTCGACCAGGATGATGTCGCCCTCGATGTGCCGTGAGCGCAGCGGTGCGATCTCCTGGTACCCGGGCGAGTCCCACCAGGCCCGCGCCTCGGCGATGCCGGGGAAGCCGAGCACGACGACGGCCCCGGGCCAGCTGCCCTCCTTCACCTCGTGCGGCGCGAAGTGCACGAGGAAGCTGCCGCCGTACGCCTCGAAGGTGGCGGGGAGCCGTTCGACGTACTCGGCGATCTCCGGGTGCGGGGCGGCGTCCTGCAGGTGGGCTATCGCGTAGGCGGGCATCAGGTGTCCTTCCGGTCGGCGGGGCTCCGTGATCCGGAGCCTGCCACGACCGGGCCTTCGACTCGATTACCCGGCAGGTAAGGCGCCTCCGCCGGCGAGGTACGGCGGATGGCTCCTCGGCCCGGCCATGCCTGATGCACCCGGTCGGCTCCGGTCCGCCGGGCCGGGCACCGCCACGCGGCCTCAGAAGCTGATCTGGTTGATCGTGTCGGCTATCGAGTTCATGAATCTGTTGATCGACGGCGCCATGCCGGTCGAGGCGAGGAAGAAGCCGAAGAGCACGGCGACGACCGCCGGGCCGCCCTTGATGGATCCGCCGCGGATCAGCACCACCAGGACGATCCCCAGCAGAAGCACCACAGACAGTGAAATGGCCACGACTGATCACACCCTTGGTCGGTCCGCCTTGCCGGCCCGGTGGCGTGCGGCCGGCACACCTCCGTCGTGTCCATCGTGCCACCAACTCCCCTGTGGCTGCTGCCGGGTGATGGAGAGAGATGACCGGATCGCGCCATCCTCGCGCCCGCGTGCTCCCGCGCACGCCCTCGCGTGCTCCCCTCACGCTCCGGCGCACACGACGGGCGCTCACGAAGCGCCGGGCGGGCGGTTGCGGGGCGCCGGGCGGGCGGCCGCCGCGTGCGGGGCGGGAGGTTCGCCGGGCGCGGGACAGCCGGTCGCGAAAAACTGTGAAGCCGCTGTGCGCAGGGAAGTTCGAATATCGGCCGGTGTGATCGTTTCCATATCCCCACACTTCATTCACAGCGATTTGCCAGCAGTTCGTGCGACGAAATTCACTCTCGTCAACAACCCGCCGATATGCACCATTTAAGCCGGATGAATCCGTACGTAACTGGCGCTTGTCAGTGGTTTCGTTTTTGAATGACCGGGAACACGCGATATCTCTTGAGGGTTTTACGCATACCGATCGACCGGTCTAAGGTGCATGAGATGTCCAAAGCTCCGAGCGAAATTCAGAGGGCCCCGATCACCCCGGAGAGCCGGGAGTCGGAGCCGAGACACGAGCAGACCGTGACGATCGCGGAGGCCCCCTCCCCCACCGCCAGGACCGCTCCGGCCCGCGCCACGGAGCCCGCACCGGCCAAGCGTCGTGACGCGTACTTCGACAATGTGAAGTACCTCGCGATCGTGCTGGTCGCCGTGGCCCACGCGTGGGAGCCGGTGATGGACGGCAGTCGCACGACGCGGGCGCTGTACATGATCGTGTACACGTTCCACATGCCGGCGTTCATCCTCGTATCGGGCTATTTCTCACGGTCGTTCGACATGAGCGCGCCCAAGGTGAAGCGTCTCGTCACCGGGGTCGTGGTGCCCTATGTGATCTTCGAGACCGCCTACTCGCTCTTCAGGCGGTACGCCGGTGGCGTGGAGGACACGTCCATCACCCTGCTCGACCCGCTCTTCCTCACGTGGTTCCTGATCGCGCTGTTCATCTGGCGGGTCACCACACCGCTGTGGCAGTCGCTGCGCCACCCGCTTCCGGTCGCCCTCGGGATCGCGATGCTCGCCTCGGTGACGCCGGAGATCGGCGACGACCTGGACCTGCAGCGCGTCTGCCAGCTCCTGCCGTTCTTCGTGCTCGGCCTGCTGATGAAGCCGGAGCACTTCCAGCTGGTCCGGCGCCGCGAGGTGCGGCTGCTCTCCCTGCCGCTGGTCGCCGGCGCCCTGGTCTTCGCGTACTGGGCGGCGCCGCGCATGCAGCTCGGCTGGTTCTACCGGAGCAACAGCGCCCAGGAGATGGACTTCCAGTGGTGGGCGGGGCCCGTGATGACCCTGGCGATGTTCGGGTGCGCGCTGCTCCTCACGGTCGCGTTCCTCGCCTGGGTCCCGCGCCGTCACATGTGGTTCACCGTGCTGGGCGCCGGGACGATCTGCGGCTACCTGCTGCACGGCTTCCTGGTGAAGGGCGCCGGCTACTACGGGCTGTTCGACCGGTACGAGTGGCTCTCGGGCCCCCTGGGGCTCGTCGTCGTCTCCCTCGTCGCGGCCCTCGTCGTGACGCTGTTCTGCACCCCGCCGGTCCGGCGCGTCCTGCGCTTCGCGACCGAGCCGGACATGGACTGGGCGTTCCGCCGCAGTCCTGCCAAGCGCTGAGCCTGTCCGGATCGGCCCCTCCCGCCGGGGGCCGGTCCCGCCGGCGTCTCAGCCGGCCGCGGGGTTGGCTTGATCCCGCTGTTCGGCGGGCCTGACACCCCCGTCGAGCCCCAACAGCCCCCGTACCTGCGCATATTTCTCGGTCAGCCGGGTACGGGTCGCCGGCTCCAGCACCGCGAGCCGGTCCGGGTCCGCGTTGTGCGCCAGATCCGACTCCTTGATCAGCAGCGCCCCGGGCGTGGCGAGAATCCGCCCGGTGTACGCGAAGAGGTCCTCGCCGTCCCGCTTGGTGACGGCGAGGACCATTTCCTTTACCCGTCCGGGAAGCGCGGCCTCGTCCAGCCACTGCCGGGACAGTGCCCCGTCCTCCACCGCGTCGTGCAGCCAGGCGGCGGCGATCTGCTCCTCGCTGCCGCCCCGCACCCGTACCCCCTCGGCCACCGCGGCCAGATGCTCGGCGTACGGGCGCCCCGCCTTGTCGGTCTGCCGGCGATGGGCCTCGCGGGCGATCGCCTCCACCTGGGACAGCGTCAGATACGGGTTCGGCATGGGCCGACTGTACGCCGGGCTCCGCCGTCTTTCGGAGGGTTCGGGAGGGCACCTTGAATCGTTCGGTAAACTAATTACTGACGATTCCTTGACGCACTCTTGACCCAAAGAAGGAGACGGGCTCATCGGACACGCAGACACGCTCATCGCCATGGGGGGCGCGTTCCTCGCCGCCGCCATCCTTGCCCGCGTCGGCGGCCGGATCGGGCTGCCGACCATCCCCCTGTTCATCCTCGCCGGGATCCTCCTCGGCCCGCACACGCCCGGGGTCGTCCTCCTCGACGACCCGCACGACCTGGAGATGCTGTCCGCGCTCGGTCTGGTGCTGCTGCTCTTCTACCTGGGCCTGGAGTTCCACCTCGACGACCTCAAAGCGGGCGGCCGGAAGATGGTGCTCGCGGGCACCGTCTATCTGATCCTCAACGTCGGCGCAGGGCTCGGCTTCGGGTTCGTCCTGGGCTGGGGCAATGCCGAGGCGCTGGTCCTGGCCGGTGTGATCGGGATCTCGTCCTCGGCGATCGTGACGAAGATCCTGGTCGACCTGAAGCGGCTGAACAGCCCGGAGACCAAGCCGATCCTCGGCATCATCGTCGTCGACGACGTCTTCCTCGCCCTCTACCTGGCCGCTCTGCAACCGATCCTCTCCCACTCCGACGGACTCGGCGCCGCACTGCGGGACGGTGGCAAGGCGTTCGGCTTCCTGCTGCTGCTGGCTCTCGCGGCCCGTTTCGGCACCAAGCTCATCAGCAAGCTGATCGACACGCGGGACGACGAGCTGCTGGTCATCTCGTTCCTGGGGGCCGCGGTCTTCGTCGCCGGTGTCTCCGACTGGTTCGGGGTCGCCGACGCCATCGGGGCGTTCATGGTGGGGCTGATGCTCGGCAGCACGAGCTCGGGCGACCGCATCATGAAGCTGGTGCACCCCCTGCGGGACGCCTTCGGCGCCATCTTCTTCTTCGCGTTCGGGCTCTCCATCAACCCGGGGGACCTGCCGAGCGTGATGTGGCCGGTGCTGATGGCGGTCGCGCTGACGGTGGCGATGAACGTGCTCTCCGGCATGTTCTCCGCGCGGGTCTACGGGTTCGGCCCGCTGGAGGCGTCGAACATCTCCACCACACTGATGGCGCGCGGTGAGTTCGCGCTGATCCTCGCCACCATGGCGGCGGGGGCCGGACTGGACGAACGGCTCTCCCCGTTCATCGCCGGTTACGTGCTCGTCCTCGCGGTCCTCGCACCGCTGGCCGCCGGACGGTCGACCTGGCTGGCCCGGATCCTGCCCGGGGGCCGGGTGAAGGAGAAGGAGGAGGAGAAAGTGTCGGTACCGGCGTGACGGAGCCCGGATCGGGTGCGGGGGCGGCCGGCCCTCGTACCCGACACCGGGCACTCTCACGTTCGGGTGACACAGGGTCCACACCTTGACGCCTGTACCGTTTCAGCCGCTTTCGTGGGTTTCAGGCGCGGCGGGACAGCAGCAGGAGCGCGCGGTCGTCGTTGACGTCCTTCGCGCAGGCCTCGATCAGGTGCCAGGCCGCCCCCTCGAAGCCGGTCGAGACATAGCGGTCGGCCTCGCCGGTCAGCCGGTCGATGCCCTCGGCGATGTCCCGGTCCGAGGCCTCCACCAGGCCGTCCGTGAAGAGCATCAGGACGTCCCCGGGCGCCAGCGAGCCCTTCACCGCGTCGAACTCCGCACCGTCGTACACCCCGAGCAGCGGGCCCTCCGCGGCCATCTCCTCCCACCGGCCGCTGCCCGCGTGCAGTTGGAGGGCGGGGGGATGACCGGCCGACAGGAGTTCGTAGTCGCCGGAGTCCAGGTCCAGGACGAGATGGATGGAGGTGGCGAAGCCCTCGTCCCAGTCCTGGCGCAGCAGATAGCCGTTGGCGGCGGGCAGGAAGCCGTGCGGGGGCAGGGAGCCGAGGAGGCCGCCGAAGGCTCCGGACAGCAGCAGGGCGCGGGAACCCGCGTCCATGCCCTTGCCGGAGACGTCGGTGAGCACGACCTCCAGGGTGCGCCCGCCGTTGGTACGGGCGGCGACGACGAAGTCGCCGGAGAAGGACTGGCCGCCCGCCGGGCGGAGCGCCATCTCGCGGTGCCAGCCCTCGGGCAGCCGGGGCAGGGCGCTCTGGACCCGGATCCGCTCGCGCAGGTCGAAGAGCATCGTGCCGCCGCGCCGCCACGGCACCCCGACCCTGGCCCGGAACTGGGCGAGTACGAGCCCGAAGAAGCCGCAGGCGGCGACGACGAGGACGGTGCCCGGGGTGACCCGGGCGGGGCCCTCCGCGTAGGGGCCGAGGGCGATGGACTCCACGATCAGGGCCGTGGCCGCGGTCGCGTAGAGACTCAGCAGACTGGCCGGCCGCAGCAGCAGACCGCCCGCCACGATCGGCAGGGCCAGGGCGGTCGGGGAGCACCAGACCGGGTTCAGCAGCGTGGTGCAGGTGATGACCGGAATGATGATCAGCAGGCCGGCCAGGGCTATCCAGTCGGAGCCGTCACCCCGGAAGTAGTCGACCCCGGACCTGCGCAGCGCGATGCGCGCCCGGTGCAGTGATCTTCGCCACCGGGCGGTGTAGGTGTCTGCTCCTCTGCGACGGGCCATTGCCCGGACCTTATCCACCCGACGGCCTCCGGTGCAGGGGGACCCGGTGACAATGTGTTCGAAACGGGTTCGCCCGAACGGCTTTGCCCTGGTAAGCAGGGCTCATGAACACGGAACTACGGGCGTTGTCGGCCTCGGAATGGGATGCCTGGTTCGGCTGTGTGGAGTTGGCGTTCGGCGGCGTCCCGTTCTCCCCGGAGAGCCGTGAGATGTACGCCTCGCTGGCCGAGCCGCGGCGTGCGATCGGCCACTGGGACGGCGCGGAGTGCGTGGGGACGGCCGGGGCGTACAGCTTCCGGGTGACCGTGCCCGGCGGTGCGGCGGTGCCGGCCGCGGGCGTCACGATGGTGAGCGTCTCCTCGACGCACCGCAGGCAGGGGCTGCTGACGTCGATGATGCGACGCCAGCTGGACGACGTCCGCGCGTGGGGCGAGCCGCTCGCGATGCTGATGGCGTCGGAGCCGGGCATCTACGGCCGGTTCGGCTACGGCGCGGCCACGGTGGAGACCAAGCTGCGGATCGACACCACCAAGGCCGGCCTCGCGCTGCCTCCCGGCACGGACGGGGTGCGGGTGCGCCGGTCGGCCCCCGCGCAGGCGCTCGCCGCCTGCGAGGCGGTGTACGCACGGCTGGCGACGGACCGGCCCGGCACCCCGCTGCGCCGTCCGGGCTGGGAGCAGCTGCCCGTGAACGATCCGGAGAGTGCCCGTGGCGGCGGCTCCCCGTTGCAGTGCGTCCTCGCGGAGCGGGACGGCGAGGTGACGGGCTACGTCACCTTCCATGTGCGTCCCGCCTGGGAGGAGGCCGGCCCCCGGGGCACGGTGGCGGTGCGTGACCTGGCGGCGCTGGACCCCGCGTCGTACGCGGCGCTGTGGCGCCATCTGTTCGGGATCGACCTGACCACGGCGGTCGAGTGCGCCAACCGGCCGCCGGACGACGCCGTGCTCCGGCTGGTCACCGACGTCCGGCGCTGCGAGGTGCGGGTGCGGGACGGGCTGTACGTCCGGCTGGTCGACGTGGCCGCCGCGCTGGAGGCCCGCGGCTACCGGACCCCGGTCGACGTGGTGCTGGAGGTGGAGGACGCCTTCTGCCCGTGGAACGAGGGGCGTTGGCGGCTGACCGCCGGTGCGGACGGCGCGGTCACCTGCCGCAGGACCGCCGATGAGCCCGAACTGGCGCTCTCCGCGGCCGATCTGGGCGCCGCCTACCTGGGCGGTGTCTCACTGACGATGCTGGCCGGTGCCGGGAAGGTGCGGGAGCTGCGGGAGGGCGCGCTGGCCCCGGCCGCACTGGCCTTCTCTTCGGACGTACAGCCGTGGTGCCCGCACGGTTTCTGAGGGCGGGCGGTCCGCGGCGTCCCTACCGGCCCGCCGCGGACGGCTGGCAGGCCGGGCACCAGAAGAGGTTGCGGGCCGCCAGGTCCGCCGTACGGATCTCGGTGCCGCAGATGTGGCAGCCCTGCCTGGCACGGCGGTAGACGTACACCTCGCCGCCGTGGTCGTCGACGCGCGGCGGCCGGCCCATGGCCTCCGGCAGGTGTTCGGGGCGGACCGTGTCGATGCGGTTGTTTCGCACGCCCTCGCGCATCAGGGCGCCGAGGTCGGCCCAGACCGCGTCCCACTCGGCCCGGTCCAGGTCCTTGCCCTGGCGGTACGGGTCGATGCCGTGCCGGAAGAGGACCTCGGCGCGGTAGACGTTGCCGACGCCCGCGACGACCTTCTGGTCCATCAGCAGGGCGGCGACCGTGACGCGGCTGCGGGAGATCCGCTGCCAGGCCCGCTCCCCGTCCTCGTCGGCGCGCAGCGGGTCCGGGCCGAGCCGGTCGTGTATCGCGCGCTTCTCGGGGTCCGTGATCAGGGCGCACGTGGTGGGGCCGCGCAGATCGGCGTGGTGGGCGTCGTTGAGCAGCCGCAGCCGGACCGTGTCGGTGGGCGGCGGAGCCGGAGCCGTGCCGAAGCCGAGCTTGCCGAAGAGGCCGAGGTGGATGTGGATCCAGACGGCTCCCTCGAAGCCGAGGAAGAGGTGCTTGCCGTGCGCGTCGACGCCGGTGAGGGTCCGGCCGTCGAGCAGTGCGGCGCTCTCGGAGAACTTGCCCTGGGGGCTGCTCACCCGCGCCGGACGGCCCGCGAACCGTTCGTGGTGGTCGGCGGCGAGGCGGTGGATCGTATGCCCCTCGGGCACGGCGTGTCTCCTGGGAACGCGCTTGTGCCGCCGGGCGCGGGGTCCCGGCGGCACAAGGGAGGCGGGTGCGGGCGGTCAGAACACGCCCTTAGCCCTGCTGCGGGTGGTGGGCCGGGATCGGGGGGAGCTCGCCGGTGGTCTCGTACGCGGTGAGCATGTCGATGCGGCGGGTGTGGCGCTCCTCGCCGGAGTACGGGGTGGCGAGGAAGATCTCCACGAACTTGGTGGACTCCTCGACCGTGTGCATCCGGCCGCCGATGGCCACCACGTTGGCGTCGTTGTGCTCGCGGCCGAGCGCGGCGGTCTGCTCGCTCCAGGCGAGCGCGGCGCGGACGCCCTTGACCTTGTTCGCGGCGATCTGCTCGCCGTTGCCGGAACCGCCGATGACGATGCCGAGGCTGTCCTTGTCCGCGGCCGTCCGCTCGGCGGCACGGAGGCAGAACGGCGGGTAGTCGTCCTGGGCGTCGTAGATGTGGGGACCGCAGTCGACGGCCTCGTGGCCGTGGGCGGTGAGCCACTCGACGAGGTGGTTCTTCAGTTCGAAGCCGGCATGGTCGGAGCCGAGGTACACGCGCATGGAGCGAAGTGTGGCACGGACCGGGCGGGGTAATCGTCAGCGGGGTCGGGACCCACCGGGCTTTCCCGCCCTCCGGTGCAGGCCCGGTCCTGTGTGCAAGGCCACACGGGCAACGATCGGGTCAAGGAACCGGATCAGGGGGTTCCGATTCCGGTGTCGGGCGGGCTTGAATGCGTGGCCTTGCCTTCGCACCACCCCCGCAGAGGCAGCACCACCGACACACGTGATCAGAAAACGTAAGGATTCGATCCATGACGTCGCAGACGACTCTGGCCGGACCGGGCCAACAGCCCGGCGAGCCGGGTAAGCCGGATTCTCCGGACGGGCTCCAGGCCGGTCTCAAGAACCGTCATCTCTCGATGATCGCCATCGGCGGCGTGATCGGAGCGGGCCTCTTCGTCGGCTCCGGCGCCGGCATCGCCGCCGCGGGACCGGCCATCCTCCTGTCGTACGCGCTCGTCGGCCTGATGGTCGTCTTCGTCATGCGGATGCTCGGCGAGATGGCCGTGGCCCGGCCGAGCTCCGGCTCCTTCTCCGCCTACGCCGACCAGGCGCTGGGCCGCTGGGCCGGCTTCTCCATCGGCTGGCTGTACTGGTTCTTCTGGGTCGTGGTGCTCGCCGTCGAGGCCACGGCGGGTGCCAAGATCCTGGAGAGCTGGGTCCCCGGCGTGCCGCAGTGGGCCTGGGCCCTGATCGTCATGGTGGTGCTGACGGCGACCAACCTGGTCTCCGTCGGCTCGTACGGCGAGTTCGAGTTCTGGTTCGCCGGGATCAAGGTCGTGGCGATCGGCGCGTTCGTCGTCGTCGGGCTGCTCGCCGTCTTCGGCGTCCTGCCCGGCTCGGACCACGCGGGGTCGGGGCTCGCCCACCTCACGGACGCCGGCGGGTTCTTCCCCGAGGGGCCCGGGGCCATCCTCACCGGTGTGCTGATGGTCGTCTTCTCCTTCATGGGCAGTGAGATCGTGACGCTGGCGGCCGGTGAGTCCGAGAACCCGCAGCGGGCCGTCTCGAAGGCCACCAACAGTGTGATCTGGCGTATCGCGATCTTCTACCTGGGCTCGATCTTCGTGGTCCTCACCCTGCTGCCGTGGAACGACCCCTCGATCGTCGAGGACGGTTCGTACGTCGCCGCGCTGAACGCCATCGGCATCCCGCACGCCGGCCAGGTCATGGACGTCATCGTGCTGACGGCCGTGCTGTCCTGTCTCAACTCCGGCCTCTACACGGCCTCCCGCATGGCCTTCTCGCTGGGGCAGCGGGGGGACGCGCCCAAGGCGTTCGCCCGGGTGAACAAGCGGGGCGTGCCGCAGGCGGCGATCCTCTCGTCGGTCGTGTTCGGCTTCGTCGCGGTGTTCTTCAACTACCAGTGGCCCGACACGGTCTTCGCGTTCCTGCTGAACTCCTCCGGCGCGGTGGCCCTGTTCGTGTGGCTGGTGATCTGCTTCACCCAGCTGCGGATGCGCGGCATCATCCTGCGCGAGGCGCCCGAGAAGCTCGTCGTACGGATGTGGCTCTTCCCGTACCTGACCTGGGCGACGATCGCGATGATCTCCTTCGTCCTGGTCTACATGCTGACCGACGACTCCGGACGCGAGCAGGTGCTGCTGTCGCTGCTGGTCGCGGCGCTGGTGGTGGCCGTCTCGCTGGTGCGCGAGGTCCGCAGCCGGAAGGCGAAGGCGCCGGTCGAGTGATCGCTGCGCATACCTGACGGCGGATGTCAGGTATACCCGGAAGGCTCTCCCTCGCCCCGCGAACCCCGCGAGCGAACGGAGAGCCTTTCCCATGAGCACCACCCCCGCGATCGACAGTTTCCAGACCGGCTTCGCCCTCCGCCCCGACCTCCTGGTGGAGGCGTCGGACCCCGCCGGCGTACGGGCCGCGGTGCGTGACGCCGCCGCGCGCGGCCTGTCCGTCGCCGTCCACGCGACCGGGCACGGACTGCCGGGCCCGGTCGAGGGCGGGGTGCTGATCAGCACCCGCCGGATGGACGGCGTCGAGATCGACCCGGAGCGCCGCACCGCGCGGATCGGGGCCGGCACCACCTGGGAGGCGGTCGTCGCCGCGGCCGCCCCGCACGGGCTCGCCCCGCTGAACGGCTCCTCCCCCGGCGTGGGCGCCGTCTCGTACACGCTGGGCGGCGGGCTGGGCATCCTGGCCCGGGAGTTCGGTTACGCCGCCGACCACGTCCGCTCGCTCGACGTGGTGACCGCCGACGGGGTGCTGCGCCATGTCACCCCGGACGAGGAGCCCGACCTCTTCTGGGGGCTGCGGGGCGGCGGACACCGGCTGGGGGTCGTGACGGGGCTGGAGATCGGCCTGGTGGCCGTGGACCGGCTGTACGGCGGCGCGCTGGCCTTCGACGGGGACGCGGCCCCGGAGGTGCTGCGGCGCTATCTGGAGTGGACGCGGACGGTGCCGGACACCTGCACGTCCTCCCCGTCGGCGATGCGCTACCCCGACCTGCCGCAGGTGCCGGAGGCGCTGCGCGGGCGGTACGTGGTCTCGGTGCGCGTCGCGTACACGGGGACGGCCGCGGAGGGCGAGGCCCTGGTGGCGCCGCTGCGCGCGATCGGGCCGGCGTTCTCGGACTCGCTGCGGGAGATGCCGTACACCGAGAGCCACACCATCCACAGCGACCCGCCGTTCCCGCACGCCTACTACGGCCAGGGCCTGATGCTGAGCGGTCTGGACGCCGAGGCCGCCGCACGGGTGCTGGAGCTGACCGGGCCGGAGGCCCCGATGATGACGGTCGTCCAGCTCAACCACCTCGGCGGCGCCCTCGCCGTGCCGCCCGCCCACGACAGCGCGGTGCCCCACCGGGACGCGGGCTTCCTGCTGCGGCTGCTGTCACCGCTGGACGGGACGGACGTGGCGGCGGTACGGGCGCTGTACGCGCGGGTGGCGGAGGAGACGGCGCCGTACGCCCTGGGCCGGGCGCTGAACTTCTCCTTCGGCGGCGGGGACCGCACCGACGGGTTCCACGGCGCCGGAACGCGCGAGAGGCTCGCCGGTCTGGTGTCGCGCTACGACCCGGCGAGCCTCTTCGGTGGTGCCTACGGCGTCAGCCGCGACGCCCGATGAGCTTCCAGGAGGCGGGCAGCGCACCCATGGCCAGCGCGGCCTTGAGGGCGTCGCCGATCAGGAACGGCACCAGGCCGGCGGCGATCGCGGCGCTCATCGACATGCCGGTGGAGAGCGCCAGGTACGGCACGCCGACCGCGTAGATGATCAGGGAACCGACCGCCATCGTGCCCGCGGTGCGCAGGACCGACCGGTCACCGCCGCGGCGGGCCAGGCCGCCGACGACCGTGGCGGCGAGCAGCATGCCGAGGACGTAGCCGAACGACGCGCCGCCGGGGCCGGAGGAGCCCTCGGAGAACCACGGCATGCCGGCCATGCCGACGAGCGCGTACAGGGCGAGGGAGAGGAAGCCGCGGCGGGCGCCGAGCGCGGTGCCGATGAGCAGCGCGGCGAAGGTCTGGCCGGTGACGGGGACCGGGGAGCCGGGCACGGGCACGGCGATCTGGGCCGCGATGCCGGTGAGGGCGGCGCCGCCGACGACCAGCGCCGTGTCCACGGCGTAGCGGTGCCGGGCTGCGGGCAGCAGGTCGGCGAGGACCGCTCCGGAGCGGACGGGGGCGGCAGCAGTACTCATCGGGACTCCGCGGGTGAGGTCGGCAGGCAGGGACGGACCGGAGTGTCCGGCCCTGTTCGCCGGAGACCCCCGTGGTGACGTTAGCCGACGGCATATCCCCCGATCACCATCAGCCGCCCACAAAGCGGTGGTTGGAGGCTTAGTCGGGTTCACACAAAGAGCGTCGCGCAATCACTCGACGGCGTGACGCTGGTCACGAAGGTGGGGGTGTACCCCGTCCTCGATTCGGGAAGGGGCGCCGCCGCGTGAGACTGTAGGTTCCCCATAAATGATCCGAGAGTGATCCGCAGCTCATGCACGACGCGCCCCCCACGCACTCCCCCGTACGCTCCGAGCCCCTGGCCCACGGCCTGAAGCAGCGCCATCTGACGATGCTCGGTCTGGGCGGGGTGATCGGCGCCGGTCTCTTCGTGGGGTCGGGCGCCGGGATCGCGGTCGCCGGACCCGCCGTCGTCGTCTCGTACCTGATCGCGGGGGCGCTCGCGATGCTGGTGATGCGGATGCTCGGCGAGATGTCGGCGGCGATGCCCGCGTCGGGTTCCTTCTCCGTCCACGCGGAGCGCGCGCTGGGCCGCTGGGCCGGTTTCAGCGTGGGCTGGCTCTACTGGTTCATGCTGGTGGTGGTGCTCGCCGTGGAGGCGACGGCCGCCGCGCAGATCGCCCACGCCTGGGTGCCCGCGGTGGACCAGTGGCTCTGGGTGCTGCTGTTCATGGTGGTGTTCACCGTGGCCAACCTGACGGCCGTGAAGAACTTCGGCGAGTTCGAGTTCTGGTTCGCCG